>NZ_JBIUBE010000004.1:371244-753112 GCF_044593395.1 Streptomyces sp. NPDC052301
CGCTCGACCCGGCCCACGCCACCGCCACCACCTGCGCGTCGGCCCTCAGCTGACCGTCGCCGGGGGGGGGGGGGGCCGGGGCGCCCGGCGCCGGCCCCCCCCCCCCCCCCCCCGGGGGGGCCCCCCCCCCCCCCCCCCCCCCCCCCCCCCCCCGCGCCGACCGCCAGGGACACCGATCACGGGGGGACCTCACCATGTCCGACACCGCCCGCGCCGCACTCGCCGACGCCCGCCTGTACCTCTGCACGGACGCCCGGCGGCGCCAGGGCGATCTGCCGGAGTTCCTGGACGCGGTCCTGGCCGGCGGTGTCGACATCGTGCAGCTGCGCGACAAGGGCATGGAGGCCGCTGAGGAACTGGAGCACCTGGAGGTCTTCGCCGAGGCCTGCGCCCGGCACGGCAAGCTCCTCGCGGTCAACGACCGGGCGGACGTCGCCCACGCCGCCCGCGCCGACGTGCTGCACCTCGGCCAGGGCGACCTGCCGGTCCCCGCGGCCCGCGCGATCCTCGGCGACGGGGTGCTGGTCGGCCGTTCCACGCACGCGGAGTCGGAGGCCGCCGCGGCCGCCGTCCAGGACGGCGTGGACTACTTCTGCACCGGCCCCTGCTGGCCCACCCCCACCAAGCCCGGTCGGCACGCGCCCGGTCTGGACCTGGTCCGGTACACGGCCGGGCTGGGCACCGACCGCCCCTGGTTCGCCATCGGCGGCATCGACCTCGCCAACCTGGACCAGGTGCTGGACGCGGGCGCCCGCAGGGTGGTCGTCGTCCGCGCGATCACCGAGGCCGACGACCCGGGTGCGGCCGCGGCGGAGTTCGCCAAGCGGCTCCGGCAGGGCTAGGGAACTTCTTTCGGGGCCCTGTCCGGGAATCTGTCCAAGGGGTGGACAGGATACCGACAATTCAGGCAAATTTCCGGCGTCCGGTTGGGGGACCGCCCACCCCTGGCTAACCTGCCCGTATGGCCCTCGGAACCGCATCCACCAGGACTGATCGCGCACGCACCGTGCGCGACATCCTCGCCACCGGCAAGACGACGTACTCGTTCGAGTTCTCGGCGCCGAAGACCCCCAAGGGCGAGCGGAACCTGTGGAGCGCGCTCCGGCGGGTCGAGGCGGTCGCGCCCGACTTCGTCTCCGTGACCTACGGTGCCGGCGGCTCCACCCGCGCGGGCACGGTCAAGGAGACCCAGCAGATCGTCGCCGACACCACGCTCACCCCGGTCGCCCACCTCACCGCGGTCGACCACTCCATCGCCGAGCTGCGCAACATCATCGGCCAGTACGCGGACGCCGGGATCCGTAACATGCTCGCCGTGCGCGGCGACCCGCCCGGCGACCCGATGGGCGAGTGGGTCCCGCACCCCAAGGGACTCGCCTACGCGGCCGAACTCGTCCGGCTCATCAAGGAGTCGGGCGACTTCTGCGTGGGCGTCGCCGCGTTCCCCGAGATGCACCCCCGCTCCAGCGACTGGGACTCCGACGTCGCCCACTTCGTGGACAAGTGCCGTGCGGGCGCCGACTACGCCATCACACAGATGTTCTTCCAGCCGGAGTCGTATCTCCGGCTGCGCGACCGCGTGGTGGCCGCGGGCTGCGACACCCCGGTCATCCCCGAGGTCCTGCCCGTCACCAGCGTGAAGATGCTGGAACGGTTGCCGAAGCTCAGCAACGCCCACTTCCCGGACGCCCTGAAAGAGCGGATCCTCACAGCGAAGGACGATCCGGCGGCGGTACGCTCCATCGGTATCGACTTCGCCACGGAGTTCTGCGCACGGCTGCTGGCCGAGGGAGTGCCCGGACTGCACTTCATCACGCTCAACAACTCCACGGCGACCCTGGAAATCTACGAGAACCTGGGCCTGCACCACCCCCCGCAGGCCTAGACCGGCCGCCCCGCGATACGACACACTGCGTAGCGGCCACTGGGAGAGGGGCGTACATGGGCTGGACGGTCCTCTACATCGCGTTCGGTGTCGTCGCACTGTGGCTGCTGGGCGAGGTGCTGCTGCAGTACAAGGCGCGGCTGCGCTGGCGGCTGCTGGCCTTCGCCGGCTTCCTCGGTGTCGTGCTCGGCGTGCTGATGCCCTCCGTGATCGTGATCGGCGTCGGCGCGATCGCCTTCGCGATCGGTCAGACGTACGTCACCCTGTCCTTCCGCCGCGGCTTCGCCGCCGGCTGGGCGGTCAAGCGCCCCGACGCCGAGACCGACGGCGGCAGCAAGCGCCGCCGAGGCAAGGCCGACCGGCGCGACGAGGACCTGGAGGACTCCGGCCCGGAGCCCGCGGCCCCCGGCGACGACCAGGACGCCGGCCAGGGCGCCTACGGCCAGGGCGAGTACGACGACGACTACGACCGCGACGACGTCTTCACCCCGGCCCGCCCCGAGCCGGGCGCCGCCGAGACCACCACCGTCTACGAACCCCAGCCCATGCCCGAGGACACCGGCTCCTACGGCGTCTACGGCGACACCGCCTACGCGCACACCGCCCAGCCCCAGGCCGGCGAGCAGCAGGGCTACGCCTACGACTACTCGGGCTACGGCCAGCAGCAGGGCTACGGTTACGACGCCGGCGGCCAGGGCTACGCCAACTACTCCGACCCGTACATCGGCAGCCAGTCCTACGGCGGGGCGTCCTATGACCAGGGTTACGCCCAGCAGTACGGCCAGCAGGGCTACGGACAGGATCCGTACGCCACCGGCGGCTACGGCGAGACCCCGGCCGGCGGGGTGTGGGTGCCCCAGCAGCGCACCGACGAGACCTACGGCGGCGAACTCCCGCAGGAGCAGCCGTACCCCTACCAGGGTCAGGCCCAGGGGCCCGCGCAGCACCCGCAGCCCGGGACCGCCGGGTACGACGAGCAGTACCGCTTCTGAGCCTCAGCCCGGGATCACCGCGAGCCCCGGAAACCCGGGCCCTCCACGATCAGCCCCGCCACCAGCGCTCCCGACATGCCCGCGTGCGGCAGACCGCCGCCGGGGTGTGACCAGCCGCCTGCGGTGAAAAGACCCGGCACCGCCGTGCTGTTGGCCGGGTGCAGCACACCCTCCGGAGCGGCCAGGGCCGGCGGCGGGACGGCACCGCCCGTCGCGCCCGTCTCCCGCTCGGTGTCCAGGGGCGTGCGGACCTCCCGCCACAGCACGCGCTCGCGCAGCCCCGGCACGGCACGCTCGGCCGCTGCGGTCATCCGGTCCGCGAACGCGTCGGCGGCGCCCGGTGCGGCCCAGTCGTACTCCGTCGCGGCCGGCACCGTCGACGTCAGCACCATCGACTCGTGCTCCCCGTCGGGACGCAGCGCCGGGTCGTCCGGGCGGTCGACGACCACCGTCGGCAGCTCGGGCGGCGTCCCGTGCCGGAACAGGTCGAGATCACCTTCGCCGTCGGCCGAGTGCACCACCGTGCGGTGCACGGCGTCGCTCCCGCGCGCGCCGCGCAGCGCCAGGCACACCACCATGCGGCCCGGGTAGCGGTCCTCGCGTTCCGGAGGCACGTCCTGCGCGCCGTACAGCTCCCTGCCAGGGACCAGGCCGCCCAGCCGCCAGGGTCCGGTGCCGACGACGAAGTCGGCCTCGGCCACCGTGCCCCCGGCCAGCTCCACGCCGGACACCCGGCCGTCCTTCTCCAGCACCCGGACGACCTCGGCGTCGAAGACGAACTCCACCCGCCGTTGCAGACACCGCTCGTACACCGCGCGCGCCAACTCCCGGATCCCGCCGCGTACATACCAGGTGCCGAAGGCGTGCTCCATGTAGGGCAGTACGGCCGCGCTCGCCGGAGCGGTCCCGGGATCGACGCCGTACGCGAGCGCGCAGTCGTTCAACAGCTGGGCCAGCCGTGCGTCGCGCAGCTCCCAGGAGCCGATCTCATGCAGCTTGATCGCGCGCCGCGTGCGCCAGAGCCGCTTGTGCGGAACACCCGGATACGGCTCCTTCTCGTCCAGCACCTGCCAGTTCGGCCACAGCGGCTCCTCCAGCAGCGGGCGACGCGTGCGGTCCCAGGCCTCGCGGGCCCGCACCAGGAAGTCTCCCCAGCGCTCGCCCGCCCCCGCGCCCAGTGCCTCGTCCAGCGCCGCGACCACGCCCGCGCGCGAGGCGTTCGGCAGGGACACCTCGGTGCCGTCCGCGAAGACGTGCCGCGACGACGGGTCGACCTGGACCAGCTCGACGCAGTCCTCCAGCGGCTGCTTGCCGGTCTTCACGAACAGATCGCGGTACACCGCGGGCAGCGTCAGCAGCCCCGGGCCGGTGTCGAAGGCGAACCCGTCCCGCTCGAGACGGCGCACCGCACCGCCGTACGTCCTGGTCCGCTCGTACACCGCCACCCGGTGGCCCGCGACGGCCAGCCGGGCAGCGGCCGCCATCGCGCCCATCCCGGCGCCGATCACCGCAATCCGTGCCATGCCTGCGACTTTATCGACCGCCACCGACCATCCTGCCCGCGGGCGGCCGCCCGGGCCGTCTCGCGGTGCGGGTCCGCGTGCGGGCGGCTGAGTATCCGTACTCAGAACGCGAGATGAGTACGTGCGCGGATGGGGGACGGGCCGCCCGGACGGCAGAGTGGGGGCAGGCCAGGGGGCGCGGCCCGGCACCGCCGACACGGGGCGGCGGAACGGTGCCCGCCCGCCGGCCGCTCCTTCCGCCGATCCGTCGGCGGAAGCGAGCCGGGGGACCCGGGGGACGACCACCCACGGGGGACCGACGGGGGAAGACCGTACGGGGGAGTACGGGGAGCGGGAAGGGCGGCGGCCCGGCAGCGGACCGGCGCCCTTCCCGTGCGCTCGTGCCCAGGCCCGGTCAGGCCTTGCCGCTCACCCGGCCCTGGAGCAGCCGGGACAGGGCCGCGTGGACGTCGTCCAGGGACCGCTCCGGCTGGAAGGACTTCCAGTCCAGGGCGGCCACCAGGACCATGCCGACCAGCGCCGCAGCCGTCAGCTGCACGTCGATCTCGTCGCTGAACTCCCCGGCCGCCACGCCCTCGCGCAGCACTCCCTCGACCACCGCGACGGCCTCCTGCCGGACCACCATCAGCGTGGACTGCCAGGCCCGGTTGGTGCGCCACAGTTCGGCCACGTACAGCTGGGTGAATGCCGGGTAGCGGTCGATGAAGACCAGCCCCGCGCGGACCATCGCGTCCAGTGCGTCCACCTTGTTGCCGCCCTCGGCCGCCGTCCGCTCGGCCGCCTCCCTCAGGGAGGCCGTGAGCAGGCCCACGCCGTGTCGCAGCAGCTCCTCGAAGAGGACCGACTTGCTCGCGAAGTTGTAGTAGACCGTGCCCTTCGCGACCCCGGCCCGCTCGGCGATCTCGTCCACCGTGGTCGCGGAGAAGCCCTGCTCGGCGATGAGCGTGACGGCCGCCTCGTAGAGCTTCTGGCGGGTGGCCTCGCGGCGCGTGCTGCCGCCGGACCTGGTGCTGCTGCTTTCCATGGCCCCGATTCTCACAGGTACGCGCGTGTGCGGGGTCCTCCCGGAGATCACAGGCTCAGCTCGGGGTGCAGCCGGTCCAGCGTCCACACCTGGCGGCGCCGTGCCGCGAGCGCGGTCAGCGCGAGCGCGCCCGCGGTGAACGCGGCCAGCACACCGCACGCCTGCCAGACCGGGCCGAGCCCGCCGCCCGTGATCAGCCGGCGCAGCGCCTCCACGATGTAGCTCATCGGCAGGAACGGGTGGATGGCGTTGAAGAAGCCCGGGCTGGTCTGCACGGGGTAGGTGCCGCCCGCCGAGGTCAGCTGGAGCATCAGCAGCGCCAGCACGAGGATCCGGCCGGCCGCGCCGAATCGGGCGTTCAGCCACTGCACGATCGCCCCGAAGCACGCCGCGACCAGGAACAGGAAGCCGATCGTGCCGGCCGCCCGCAGCATCTGCAGCCCGATCGCCCAGTGCAGCACGGCCATCAGCGCCACCACCTGCAGCACGCCCACGGCGACCACCGGCAGCCAGCCGGCCAGCGCGATCCGCCAGGCCGGCGAACCGGCCGCGAGGGCACGCCGGTTGAGGGGCGGAATCAGCATGTAGGCGACCATCGCGCCCACCCACAGGGACAGCGGGATGAAGTACGGGGCGAACCCGGTGCCGTAGTTCGGCGCCTTGTGCAGGTCGTGCGAGGCCAGCTGGACCGGGTCGGCCATCACGCCGGTCCGCTTGTCGCGGTCCTGCTTGTCGTAGTCCGGGATCTTCTTCGCGCCGTCGTGCAGCCCGCCGGCGAGCTTCCCGGATCCGTCGGCCAGCTTGTACAGGCCGCCGTTCAGGGTCTGGGCGCCCGTCCGGGCCGTGCCGATGCCCTTGTCCAGCGCGGTCGCGCCGGACTTGGCGGTGCCGAGGCCGGTGTGCAGCTTCTCGGCTCCGTCGGCGACCTTGTGCGCGCCGTCGTTGAGCTTGTTGATCTTCTTGACGGCGTCGGTGACGTCCTCGGAGAGGTGCGGCGCGCGCTTCTCCAGGGCCTTGGCCTGCTTCTGGAGCGTGCCGAGGTTGTCCCGCATCGTCTTCAGGTCGCCGTCCTGGTCGGCGATCAGCGTGTTGAGGTCGTCGGCGACGGCGGCCACGTCGGCCGCGGCCTGCTCGGCCTTCTTCAGCTCCGGGCAGGCCGGGTCGGGGATCGTGGCCGTCTCGCAGCGCGCCTTGTAGACGTCGTCCAGGACGGCCGAGGAGGCGTGGGCGGTTCTGGCGGCTCCCGGCGCGAGCTTCACCAGGACGTCCAGGTTGTCCTCGACCGTCTTGGCCGAGTCGGCGACCAGCTCGGCGGTGTCCCCGATGGTCTTCTCGTTGCCCTTCAGGAACGGGCCGGCCTGGCCGTAGACGCCGTTGACGTCGTCGGCGAGCTGCTGCGTGCCGTCGGCGACCTGCCGGGAGCCCTTCTCCAGGTCGTCGGCGCCGCCGTCGAGCTTCTTCAGGCCCTTGGCCAGCTTGCCGCTGCCGCTCTTGGCGTCCTTCAGCCCGTCGGCGAGGTCCTTGGAGCCCTTCTCCGCCTTTCCGATGCCGCCGTTGAGCTTGTCGGCGCCGTCGGCGGCCGTGACGGTCTTGTCGTGGATGTCGGAGAAGGAGACGAAGATCTTGTCCAGGAAGGTCCGTGAGGCCTTGCTGGACGCGGCCGAGCGCACCTCGTTGAAGACGGTGCGGGAGATCTGGCCGACGATGTAGTTGTTCGCGTCGTTGGTGCGCACCTTCAGGGCGCCGGCCTGAGGGGAGCCACCCGAGCTGGAGGCGATGCGCCGGCTGAAGTCGGCCGGCATGGTCAGCGACAGGTAGTAGGTGCCGTTCTCGACGCCCTCGCGCGCCTCCGCGTCACTGACCTCGTGCCACTCGAAGGTGCGGCTGTCGCGCAGTCCGGCCACGATGTCGTCGCCGGCGGAGATCTTCTTCCCGCTCGCCGTGGCGCCCTTGTCGTCGTTCACCAGGGCCACCGGGATCCGGTCCAGACGGCCGTAGGGGTCCCAGAAGGACCACAGGTACAGGGCGCCGTACAGCAGCGGCAGGACGAGCAGCGCGACGAGGGCGGCGCGCGGCAGCTTGCCCCGCCCGAAGCGCCTCAGCTCAAGCGCGGCCAGCTTCGGTGAGCGCATCGCCGGCTTCCTCCTTCCGATCCGTGTCCGGCTCTTCCGTGTCCTGCTGTTCCGTGTCCTGCCGCTCCGCGGAGTGCCGTTCGCCCGATGCGGCCGCATCCCCGGTCCGCACCGCGACGCAGTCCTCGGGGGCGGTCCGGCACACGGCCACGACCGTCGTCCCCGCGCGCGTGAGCGAGCGCAACTGGTCCCAGACCTGGGCGCGCTCGGCGTCCGAGAGCTTCACGTCGATGTCGTCCACGCCGAGCAGCCGGGGCCGGCCGAGGAGGGCGAGCGCGAGGGACAGACGCAACTCCTGGATCCGCTCCAGGTCGCGCACGGCCGTCCGGGAGCCCTTGGGAAGCGTCTCCAGGTCCAGCCCGGCGGCGGCCAGGGCCGCGTCGACGCGCAGCCGTGCCTCGTGCCTGCGCTGGGCGCGGGGCCGCAGCACCTCGCGCAGGGAGTCGCCGAACCGGCGCTGCAGCAGCGACCGTTCGCGCAGGTGCTCGCCGACGGTCAGGGCCGGCTCCAGGTCGGTCACCCCGGCCACGGCGGCCACCGCCGCGACGCGGCGCAGCCCCGCCATGTGCCGGGGGAGTTTGAACTCGCCGACTGTGGCAACCCCTTGAGTGGGTTTCATCCGTCCCGTGAGCGCGAGCAGCAGGGACGTGCGGCCGGAGCCGGACGGTCCCTCGATCGCGATCAGCGAGCCGGGCTCCGCGTCGAAGGTGATGCCGCTGAAGGCCCACCCCCGGGGACCCCTGAGCCCGAGGCCCTCGGCCGTGACGTGCGCGCCGTCCACAAGCTCCCCTGCCTGCTTGCCGTATTTGAACTGACTGGTCAGTGCAAAAATACGCCCGAACCTACGATCGAGGCAAAGGCGCAGGTCAGAACGGATTGTCAGTGCCATACCTCACGATGGGCACATACGGCACCCGTGCCGTCACCCAGACGACAGGAGGTTCGTCATGGCCAACCCGTCCGCAGCCGCCGCCCGTCGGCGCCGCGCCACCGGCCCTGCCCCCTCACTGACCGGCCCGGCGAGCGACGTGCACCCCGTGCTCCGCCGGACCACGGCCCCGCCCGCCGCCCTCGACCTGCTCGCCCAGGCCCGCGCCGGACTGGAGGAAGCCGCCGTCCTGGAAACGCCGAACGAGCGCTATGCGACGGCCCATCTCGCCGCCCTGCGCACCGCCGCCGCCGTGCTCGCCGCCCGGGGTCGCCCCGAGACCGCCCCGCGCCCCCGGGCCCGGATCCGCAGCGCCTGGGAGGTGCTCCCCGAGATCGCCCCCGAACTGACCGAGTGGAGCGCGCTGTTCGCCTCCGGAGCCGCCCGCCGCGCCCGCGCCGAGGCCGGCATCCGTGGCGCGGCCGGACAGCGCGACGCCGACGACCTGATACGCGACGTGGCGATGTTCATCCGCCTCGTGGAGCGGATGCTGGTCCTCCAGCCGGTCCTGCCCCAGCCCCGTCAGGACCCGGAGGAGCGGGACGGCCCGGGCGCCCGGGGTGACCTCCCGGACGCGGGCTGAGCACCGGCGGGTCCGCCGAGCGAGACGGACACGGCCGTTCCCCGCCGCGGTGACCAGGTACGGCGGCGGAGGCAATAGGGTGGAGTTCGCCTGAAGCCTTCTGCCCTGCCGAGGAGTCAACTGCCGTGTCGGACCCGAGCCGCCCCCGCGCCTCCCTGCGTACCGCCGTGGTCTGGGAGATCCTCCAGGACGCTCTCGACCGCCGGGTCAAGGCCACGGGACGGGAGTCGCTGGACGTCCTCGACACCGGAGGCGGCAGCGGCAACTTCGCCGTGCCCCTCGCCCGCCTCGGCCACCGCGTCACGGTGGTCGACCCCAGCCCCAACGCGCTCTTCGCGCTGGAGCGCCGCGCCGCCGAGGCCGGCGTCGCCGACCGGGTCACGGGCGTGCAGGGCGACGCGCACGGCCTGTTCGACGTGGTCGAGCGCGGCGGCTTCGACGCCGTGCTCTGCCACGGCGTCCTGGAATACGTGGACGACCCGGCCGAGGGCGTGCGCAACGCGGTCGCCGCGCTGCGCTCCGAAGGTGTCCTCAGCCTGCTGGCCGCAGGGCTCGGCGGTGCCGTGCTCGCCCGCGCCCTGGCCGGCCACTTCACCGAGGCCCGGCAGGCGCTGCGGGACCCCGACGGCCGCTGGGGCGACGGCGACCCGGTGCCGCACCGGTTCACCGCCGAGCAGCTCACCGCGCTCGTCGAGGGCGCGGGGCTGGCGGTCGGCGCGGTGCACGGCGTGCGGGTCTTCGCCGACCTCGTGCCCGGCGTCCTGGTGGACACCGAGCCCGGCGCCCTCGACGCCCTGCTGAAGCTGGAGGCCGCGGCGGCCGAGTTGCCCGCGTTCCACTCCGTGGCCACGCAGCTGCACGTGCTCGGAGAGACGCCGGGTGCCGCCGAGGCCTGAGCACACTGCCGGGACGAGCCGCTGATCAGCGGCTCGGCGGCGGATGGAGTACGCCACAAGACCCCCGATCGAGGGGTTTGCGCCGTATGATCGAGGTACACCACCCGGCATGACGGGTCGGCCGCCGGGGAATGGAAGCCTCAGCGAGCCGGGACGGCCATGACGGAGTTCGGTTGGCCGATTGGCGTAGAGGGGCGGGTTTCACGGGGGCGATTCCCTGCCTATCCTGAAGGGACCCCCCGGGTCGCCCCGGCGACTGCACGATGAGGAGGACTCCGTGCCGCTCTCGGAGCACGAGCAGCGCATGCTCGAGCAGATGGAGCGAGCGCTGTACGCCGAAGATCCCAAGTTCGCGTCAGCGCTTGAGGGAAGTGGGCTGCGGACGTACACCCGGCGGCGGGTCTACCAGGCGGTCGCGGGCTTCCTCGTGGGTATCGCGCTCCTCATGGCCGGAATGGTCGCGCAGCTGATCTGGGTCAGCGTGGTGGGTTTCCTCGTCATGCTGGGCTGCGCCGTGCTCGCCGTCACGGGCTGGCGCAAGACCCCGAAACCGGGTGAGCAGCCGGCGGTCGCCGTCCGCCGCCAGGTGCGGCCCAAGCGCTCCATGATGGACCGGATCGAACAGCGCTGGCAGCGCCGCCGGGACGAACAGGGCCACTGACCCGCTGCCCCGGCCGGCATCTCCCGGGCCGCGGCGGAGCACACGGCAGACTTCAGTGAGGGGCGGACACCGGATGGTGTCCGCCCCTCACATGTGTCTCCGCGGCCGTCTCAGCCCTGCTGCTGCGACGGCTTGCGCAGCGTCGGCAGGGCCGCCGCCAGCCGGGCCCGGAGCGCCGACCAGCGTGCCGACAGCGCCCACAGCACCTGCACCGACGAGCGTGGCAGGAACAGCGCCCGCAGCCGGGTACCGGTGCCCACCGCGGCCCGCAGCCCCTCGATCACCCGGCGCACGTCCCCGGCCGCTCCGGTCGCGGGCCGCGGCCGGGGCGCGTACAGCACCTGCTCCACCGCGTCCGCCACCCGGTGCACCGCGGCCCCGGCCTCCGGGTCGAGGTGACCGAGCCGGACGATCCGGGCGGCGGCCCCGCGCGGGGTCAGCGACTCGTCCGGCGCGATGCCGTGGTCCCAGGCGCTGTCCGTCAGCTCCTGCCAGGCGGCCAGGGTGTGCGCCACCGCGCCCGCCTCGGTCCGCGCGTACCCGCCCAGCCGCACCGAGCGCACCCGCGCCCGCCACAGCAGCGGCGACAGCGGCAGCGCCAGCACCACGAGCCCGCCCAGTCCGGCCAGCAGATACCACCACGGGCCGCTGCCGCTGCCGCCGCTGTGCGGGGCCGCCGCCGCGGACGGGCTGTCGCAACCCTGCACCCTGCGCAGCTCGCTCGTGCAGCTCTCGCTGGCCGAGGGCGCCGCCGAGGGCGCCGAGGACGCGTTCCTGGACGGCAGGGCCGGGTCCGGCAGCGAGGTGCCGGGCGTGTCCGAAAGGGTGTACGAAGGTGTGGTGCCACGGGTCGGGGTGGGCTCGAAGCGGGTCCAGCCCACGCCCTCGAAGTACAGCTCGGGCCAGGCATGGGCGTCCTTCTGGTTCACCGCGACCGTGCCGTCGGACTGCGGGGTGCCGGGCGCGAAGCCGACCGCGACCCGGGCCGGGATGCCGAGGGTGCGGGCCATCGCCGCCATCGCGAAGGAGAAGTGGACGCAGAAACCCTCCTTCCGCTTCAGGAAGTTCGCGATGGCCTGGGGGCCGGTGCCGACCTCCACCTGGGTGTCGTACTGGAAGCCGCCGCTGACGGCGAACCAGTCCTGGAGCTTCACGGCCTCCTCGTAGTGGCTGTGGGCGCCCGCGGTGATCTCCTCGGCGGTCCTGGCCACCACCTTGGGCAGCGTGGCCGGCACCTTGGTGTACTGGCGTCTCAGGGCCGCCGCCGGCTGCGGCGCGGCAGCCAGCTGCTGCGCGGTGGGCTGCACGTCCAGGCTGGTCACCTGGTAGGTCTCGCCCCGCGTGGTCTGGCCGTGGTCGCCGACGAGGGTCATGCCGACGGGCTCGTACCGCCAGCGGCCGCTGATCCTCACCTCACTCGGCGGGTAGGGCATCGGCAGCCAGTCCTGGGCGTACCACTGCGCCGCCGTGACCGTCGTGCGCACCTTGCTGCGCTTGACGTCGCCGCTCAGCCCGAGGGGGGTGGGCAGTACGTCCGGCACGCCCATGATGTGCCGCTGGGCGGGCTTCCAGGTGGTGCCGTCGAAGTCGTCCAGCGAGACGATCCGCAGGTACATGTCGGACAGGTCGCTCGTGCTGGTCCGCAGGGACAGCACCTGGCGGTCGTTGTCCGTGTTCAGGCTGTCGCGCAGCGAGACCAGCGGGTTGACCGCGGAGATCGTGCCCCCGTTGCCGTTGCCGGCCCCGACGCCGGTGCCGGCCGCCTCCAGCAGGCCGCCCTGCATCGCGGGCAGGGCGAGCGGCACCACCAGGGCCACCCCGAGGGCGACCGCGCCGATGCGGCGTCCGGCACGTACGGGTGCCACGGCACCGGGGTCCGGGGAAGCGCCAGGGGAGCGGGGCGCGCCGCCGAAGACCCGGCCCCACTGGGCGAGGCGGTCCCGGCCCTCCGCGAGCAGCAGCATCAGATAACCGGCCGCCGCCACCAGGAACCACAGCCAGTCGGCCCCGCCGTCGGACAGCCCCGCGGCCACCGAGTACAGCGCGAGCAGGGGCAGCCCGGCAGGGGCCGCGCTGCGGAAGGTCACCGCGAGCGTGTCCACCAGCAGCCCGATCAGCAGCGCGCCCCCGATCAGCATCAGCTTGATGCCGTCGGTGAGCGGCGCCGGAATCGCGTACACGCTGATGTCGTCCGAGCCCTGCCGGAACAGGTCGGCGATGTGCCGGAAGGCGTCCGGACCGGGGATCAGTCCGACGATCGCCTGCTGCCGGGCGAAGACCAGGGTCAGCAGCATCAGGGTCACCAGCGCCTGCACCGCCACGGTCAGCGGCCGGCCGAGCGGCACCCGCCGGGCGGCCGCGCCCACCCCCGTCTGCACGGCCACCAGCGGGATCAGCTGCAGCAGCCAGGTCGGCTCGGCCACCAGCGGCAGCAGAGCGCACGAGGCCATCAGCGTGGCCGCGGCGGCACACAGGGCCAGTCGTGCCCGCCCGCTCATACCGCTGCCTCCCCGCTCACGCCGGCCAGGCCCGAGCGTTCCCGGTCCGCCTGCTGCCACCGTGCGTTCAGTGCGGCGCCGCGCGGCACGCTCAGCGCCGTCCAGCCCGCCTCGCGCAGCATCCGCAACCGCTCGCCGTGCCGGTCCCCCGGCCGCGGTGCGTCGGTCGGCTCCCGCACCCAGGTGTCCGGGTCCAGCAGGAAGGCGACGGCGCCGCCGCTGCGCCGGCTCATCTTGGCGACCGTCGCGGCCTGCTCCTCGTCGAGATCGCCCAGGAAGGCGATCAGCAGTCCCTCGTTCCCGCCGCGCAGCACGTCGTACGCCCGGGACAGGCCCGTGCCGTCGGAGTGGTCGATCACCGCGAGGGTGTCCATCATCAGCCCGGCCGCGTCCGCGGTCTCCTGGCCGGTGCCCGCGAACCCGTCGCCGCCCTCGCCGGGCACCGCGCTGCCGCTGTCGGTCAGCAGCCGGACCGAGAAGCCCCGTTCCAGCATGTGCACCAGCGCCGAGGCGGCGCCGGAGACGGCCCACTCGAAGGCCGAGTCGGGGCCCGCGCCCTCGTAGCCGACGGCCCGGGTGTCCAGCAGGACGGTGCAGCGGGAGCGCCGCGGCTGCTCCTCCCGGCGCACCATCAGCTCGCCGTAGCGCGCGGTGGACCGCCAGTGCACCCGGCGCAGGTCGTCGCCGTGGCGGTAGCCGCGCGGGATCACGTCGTCCTCGCCGGCGAGGGCCAGCGAGCGCTGCCGTCCGTCGCCGTAGCCCTTGGCCTCACCGCTGAAGCGGACCGGTGCCAGCGGCTCCACGCGCGGGATGACCGTCAGGGTGTCGTACGCCGAGAAGGAGCGGGTCAGTTCGCACATCCCGAAGGGATCCGTCAGGCGCAGCTGGAGCGGGCCCAGCGGATACCGGCCGCGCAGGTCGGAGCGGACCCGGTAGGACACCTCGCGGTGGCCGCCCGGCTCCACCCGGTCCAGGACGAAGCGGGGGCGCGGCCCGAGCACGTAGGGCACCCGGTCCTGCAGCATCAGCAGGCCGGTGGGCAGCCGGGAGACGTTGTTCATCCGCAGATGCACCCGGGCCTCGCTGCCGGCCGGCACGCGTGCGGGGGAGAGCCGGCGGGTGCCGGCCACCCGGTAGCGGGTGCGGTACAGCACGGTCGCGCAGATCAGCGGCAGCGCGGCCAGCAGCAGGCCGACCCGGAGCAGATCGCTCTGGCCCAGTACGTAGGCGCAGATCGCGGCGGCGATCCCGGCCGCCAGGAAGGAGCGGCCACGGGTGGTCAGCCCCGCTAGGGCCGTACGGAGGCCGCCCGCGTCCCCGCGGTCCGCCTCCGGCTGCCCGGTCCCCCCGGCGCTCATCACAGACCTCGCGGCGGCTGCTGCGGATAGCCCGGGATGTTCCGGCCCAGGCCGCCGAATCCGCTCTGTCGGCCCGGCTCCGCGGGCACCGGGGTGTGGTGCAGGATCTCCTGCACCACCTGCTCGGCCGTACGGCGGTTCAGCTGCGCCTGCGCCGTGGGCAGCAGGCGGTGCGCGAGGACGGCCACGGCCAGCGCCTGGACGTCGTCCGGCAGCGCGTACTCCCGGCCGGCGAGGGCCGCGGACGCCTTCGCCGCGCGCAGCAGATGCAGCGTCGCGCGCGGGGAGGCGCCGAGTCTGAGGTCGGGGTGCGAGCGCGTGGCGGCGACCAGCTCCACAGCGTACCGCCGCACCGGCTCGGCGACGTGCACCCCGCGCACCGCCTCGATCAGCTTCACGATCTCGTGCGCGTGCGCCACCGGTTGCAGATCCTCCAGCGGGCTGATCCCACCGTGGATGTCGAGCATCTGCAGCTCGGCCTCCACGCTCGGGTAGCCGACGGAGACGCGCGCCATGAAGCGGTCGCGCTGGGCCTCGGGCAGCGGGTAGGTGCCCTCCATCTCGACCGGGTTCTGCGTGGCCACCACCATGAAGGGGCTGGGCAGTTCGTACGTCTGCCCGTCGATGGTGACCTGCCGCTCCTCCATGGACTCCAGCAGCGCCGACTGGGTCTTGGGCGAGGCGCGGTTGATCTCGTCGCCGATCACGATCTGCGCGAAGATGGCGCCCGGCTTGAACTCGAAGTCCCTGCGCTGCTGGTCCCAGATGGACACGCCGGTGATGTCCGAGGGCAGCAGGTCCGGCGTGAACTGGATGCGCCGCACCGAGCAGTCGATGGACCTCGCCAACGCCTTGGCGAGCATCGTCTTGCCCACCCCGGGGACGTCCTCGATCAGCAGGTGGCCCTCGGCGAGCAACACGGTCAGCGCGAGCCGTACGACCTCGGGCTTGCCCTCGATCACGCCCTCCACCGAACCGCGTACCCGCTCCACCGTGGCGGTCAGATCAGTGAGGCTCGCTCGATCGTCATAGGTCGTCACCCGGCCCTCCTCGGCCCGTTCTTTCCGGGCCGACGCATCCGTGCGAAACCGGCCCACCCCGAAACACGGACACCACGCGGAAACAGTTCCGCGTGATGCCACACCCCGCATTCTTGCTGCCGTTACCGATTCGTGTCACTCGCCTGTGGACAACTGCCCGCACGATGTCGGTCTTACGGCCTTTTCGGCCGTGTTTTCGATAGAGAGCGGGGCATGGAGGGCGGGATGCCGTCGGGGCGGCCGGCCGGTGCGTCCCGTCAGGCCGGGTCGACCTCGCGGAGCGAGCCGGTGCGCACGTCGAAGACGAAGCCGCGCACGTCGTCGGTGTGCAGCAGGAACGGCGAGGTGCGCACCCGCTGCATCGACTGGCGGACGTCCTGGTCGACGTCCCGGAAGGACTCCACCGCCCATGCCGGGCGCTGGCCGACCTCCATCTCCAGGTCGTGCCGGAAGTCCTCGGTGATGGTCTCCATGCCGCAGCCGGTGTGGTGGATGAGCACCACGCTGCGGGTGCCGAGCGCCCGCTGGCTGATGGTCAGGGAACGGATCACGTCGTCGGTGACGACACCGCCGGCGTTGCGGATGGTGTGGCAGTCGCCGAGCTGCAGGCCGAGCGCCTTGTGCAGGTCGAGACGGGCGTCCATGCAGGCCACGACGGCGACCTTGAGGACGGGCTTGGCATCCATTCCGGGGTCGGAGAACTCGGCGGCGTACCGCTGGTTGGCCTCCACCAGGCGGTCCGTGACGGCGCCGCCGGTGGATATGGCGTCTTCGGGTCCGGTGGGAGCAGCTGCAGAAGTCGTCATGCCGACGACGTTACTGGTCACCGGGCGGCCCGGCCCGCTGTGAGACGGGACAAAGAACGTCATCGTGGCTTGTTGTGAGCGAACCCACACGGAGGGAAAACCTGGGCCGGACGGGTGAATCCGTTCGAATCGCGGCTTCCCTCGTGCGGCGGTGCGCGACGCGCAGGCCGGTTGATTGACCGCGAGACAGGGTGGACTAAAGTGGCGCGAAGCGGGAGGCGTGGCTCTCCCTGCTGGTGAAACCCCGGAGACCCGGCACCCGCCCGGACCGTCTCCCCGCGTGCGCGGCGCGTACGTACGGCTCGGCCTCCTCCCGCTCCCGGTCGGCTGACGCTTCCGGCGCCGGCCCGTCCCCCGTTCACGAGCAGGCGGGGGCCCGGCGGTGCGTGCGGCCCGCCGGAACTGAGAGGCCCCCTTGAGCCAGAGTCGACACGTCCCGGTGATGCTCCAGCGGTGCCTGGATCTGCTGGCGCCCGCGCTGGAGCGCCCGGGAGCGGTGGTCGTCGACTGCACCCTCGGTCTCGGCGGCCACAGCGAGGCGCTGCTCGCCCGGTTCCCCGAGGCGCGGCTGATCGGCCTCGACCGGGACAAGGAGGCGCTGCGCCTGTCCGGCGAGCGGCTGGCGCCGTTCGGCGAGCGCGCCACCCTGGTGCACGCCGTCTACGACGAGCTGCCCGACGTCCTGCGCAGGCTCGGCATCGCGCGCGTGCAGGGCGTGCTGTTCGACCTCGGGGTCTCCTCGATGCAACTGGACGAGGCCGACCGGGGCTTCGCCTACGCCCAGGACGCGCCCCTCGACATGCGCATGGACCAGACGACCGGCATCAGCGCCGCCGAGGTCCTCAACACCTACCCGGCGGGCGAACTCGTGCGCATCCTGCGCGCGTACGGCGAGGAGAAGCAGGCCAAGCGGATCGTCGCGGCGATCGTCCGCGAGCGCGAGAAGGAGCCCTTCAGCAACAGCGCGCGCCTGGTCGAGCTGATCCGGGACGCCCTGCCGCAGGCCGCCAAGCGCACCGGCGGCAACCCGGCCAAGCGCACCTTCCAGGCGCTGCGCATCGAGGTCAACGGCGAACTGTCCGTGCTGGAGCGGGCGATCCCGGCCGCCGTGAAGGCGCTCGACGTCGGCGGGCGTGTCGCCGTGCTGTCGTACCAGTCGCTGGAGGACCGGCTGGTCAAGCAGGTGTTCGCGGCCGGTGCCACGTCCACCGCGCCGCCCGGGCTGCCCGTCGTGCCCGAGCGTTACCAGCCGCGGCTCAAGCTGCTCACGCGCGGTGCCGAACTTCCCACCGAGGAAGAGGTCGCCGAGAACCGCCGGGCCGCACCGGCCAGGTTGCGTGGCGCCGAGCGGATCAGGGAGGACGTCGAGTGACCGAGACGGGTCGGTTGGATTCCCGAACTCACGGGGGGCGGCGTGAGTAGGAAACCCCAACTGAAGGGAAGGGCCGCCCGGCTCGCCCGGCTCCTCCCGGCCGGCCGTGCCCGTGCGGCCCGCACCCCGTTCGTCCTGCTCGTCGTCCTGCTCCTCGGCGGCGGTCTCATCGGGCTGCTGGTGCTCAACTCCGCGCTCAGCGAAGGCTCGTTCAAACTCGCCGACCTGCAGAAGCAGACCAAGAGCCTCACCGACGAGGAGCAGGCCCTGCAGCGCGACATCGACGCCTACTCCGCCCCCGACGCCCTCCAGCGCCGCGCGCAGGCGCTCGGCATGATCCCCGGCGGCGACCCGGCATTCCTCGCCCCCGACGGCAGGGTGAAGGGCGTCCCGGGCGCCGCCACCCCCGACCCGGCGGCGCTCACGGCCCCCGAGTCCCCGGCCGACCCCGCCGTCCCGCTCCTCGCACCCCCGGCTGCCACGGCGCCCGCGACGCCCCTCACCGCCGTACCGTCCCCGGCCCGGAGCCTCCCCACCGCAGCCGACACCGCAGCAGCCGTCCCCACCGCCGCCCCCTTCGCGGCGACCACCCCCCAGCCCGCCCCCACCCCGACCCCCGGCAGGTGACGGAAGTGTCCGACAGGGAACCGCCGCGCCGCCGAGTGCCCGCGCCCGCGAAGCCTCCTCGGCCGCGCAGTGCCGTGCGGCGGCAGCCCGGGCCCGGCGCTCGGCCCGCCCGTCGGCCGAGCGGGGGCCGGCCCATGCCGCCGCGCCCGCTCCGGCTCGGCAGCCCGCGGCCCCGGCTGCGCATGGTCAGCCTCGCCCTGACCCTGGTGCTGATCGCCTTCGTCGTACGGCTGCTCCAGGTGCAGGCCGTCGATGCCAGCGCCTACGCGGCGCGGGCCGAACAGAACCGGTATGTCGTGCACACGCTGGCCGCCGCCCGCGGCGGGATCACCGACCGCAACGGTGTGGCCCTCGCCATCAGCGAGGACGCGTACGACATCACCGCCGACCCGACGATGTTCAACAAGAAGCAGCTGAAGATCGACAACGGTCCCGAGCAGGCCGCCGCGCTGCTCGCGCCGATCCTCGGGCAGGACCAGGCCGCGCTCGTGAAGAAGCTGCGCCCGAAGAACGGCAACTCCCGGTACGCCCGGCTCGCCATCCGGCAGACCCCGCAGGTCTGGAAGCAGATCAAGGACCTGAAGAACGCGCTCGCCAAGAAGGCCGAGACCGACAGGAACACCGCCAACGTGCTCGCCGGCGTCTTCGCCGACCCCAGCAGCCAGCGCGTGTACCCCAACGGCGACCTCGCCGCCGGGATACTGGGCTGGGTCAACGCCGACGGCAAGGGCGGCGGCGGCATCGAGCAGGCGCTGGACAAGCAGCTGTCCGGCAAGGACGGCAAGATCCGCTACGCCCAGTCCGGCGGGCGTGAGGTGCCGACCGTGGGGTCCACGGAGACCCCCGCCGTGCCCGGCTCCGACGTCGAGCTGACCATCGACCGCGACATCCAGTGGGCGGCGCAGAACGCGATCAGCGAGCAGGTGAGGAAGTCCAGGGCGGACCGCGGTTACGTCGTCGTCCAGGACACCCGCACCGGCCAGATCCTCGCGATGGCCAACTCGCCCGGCTTCGACCCGAACGACCTGTCGAAGGCCGACGGCGACGCCATGGGCAACGCGGCCGTGCAGGACGCCTACGAGCCCGGCTCCACCGCCAAGGTGATGTCCATGGCGGCCGTGCTGGAGCAGCACGCCGCGACCCCGCTCACCCACGTCGTCGTACCCAACCGGCTGCACCGCGGCGACCGGCTCTTCTCGGACGACGTGGACCACGCCACCTGGTACCTCACGCTCAACGGCGTGCTCGCGAAGTCCAGCAACATCGGCACCATCCTCGCCACCGGGCAGCTCGGCAGGACCCAGCCCGAGGTCAACAAGGTCCTGTACTCGTACCTGCGCAAGTTCGGCATCGGCAGCTACACCGGCCTCGGCTTCCCCGGCGAGACCCGGGGCATCCTCGCGCCCTACCAGAAGTGGTCCACCTCGCAGCAGTACACGATCCCTTTCGGCCAGGGCTTCTCCCTCAGCGCGATGCAGGCCGCCTCCGTGTACTCGACCATCGCCAACGGCGGCGTGCGCGTCCAGCCCACTCTGGTGCGCGGCAGCAAGGGCGCCGACGGCCGCTTCACCCCGGCCCCGAAGCCCGAGCAGAGCCGGGTCGTCAGCGCGAAGACCGCCAAAGCGGTCGCCCAGATGCTGGAGTCCGTCGTGGACGACGAGCAGGGCACCGGCATCAAGGCCCGCATCCCCGGGTACCGGGTCGCGGGCAAGACCGGCACGGCCAACCGTGTGGATCCGGCCACCGGCCGGTACCGCGGCTACACCTCGTCGTTCGCCGGCTTCGCCCCCGCGGACAACCCCCGCATCACGGTCTACTGCGCCATCCAGAACGCCACCGCCGGCAGCTACTTCGGCGGCCAGATCTGCGGCCCCATCTACAAGCAGGTGATGGAGTTCGCTCTGAAGACCCTCCAGGTCCCGCCGACCGGCGCGCGGCCCGCGAACCTTCCCGTCGACTACAAGCCCTGATCAGCACACCGGAACACCAGGAACGCACTCGTGACAACGATCACCCCCGACCCCGGGAACCAGGGCTCCGCCAGCCCCTCACTTCGCTCCGGAGCGGGTACGCCCGGTACGCTCACCGCCGTGCCACACGCTGATCAGTCCCAAACCACCCAGAAGGGCGCTTCCGTGACATACCCGGGACCGCCGCGACCGGTCGAGGTCTCCGCCACACCCCTCGCGGAACTGGCCGATCAGCTGGGTGCCGCCGCTCCGGCCGGCTCCGCCGAGGTCACGGGGATCACCCACGACTCGCGCGCCGTCCGCCCCGGCGACCTGTACGCCGCCCTCCCGGGCGCCCGCCTGCACGGTGCCGACTTCGTCACCCAGGCCGCCGGGCTCGGCGCGGTCGCCGTGCTCACCGACCCGACGGGCGCCGAGCGCGCCGCCGCGAGCGGACTGCCGGTCCTCGTCGTGGACGACCCGCGCGCACGGATGGGCGAACTCGCGGCCGGCATCTACGGCCACCCGGGCCACGACCTGCTGCAGATCGGCATCACCGGCACCTCCGGCAAGACCACCACCGCCTACCTCGTCGAGGGCGGCCTGCGGACCGCGAAGGCCACGGGCCTCGTCGGCACCGTCGAGATGCGCATCGGCGACGAGCGCATCAAGTCCGAGCGCACCACCCCCGAGGCCACCGACCTCCAGGCCCTGTTCGCCGTCATGCGCGAACGCGGTGTCGAGGCGGTCGCCATGGAGGTCTCCAGCCACGCCCTGGTCCTCGGCCGGGTCGACGGCTGCGTCTTCGACATCGCCGTGTTCACCAACCTCAGCCCGGAGCACATGGAGTTCCACTCCGACATGGAGGACTACTTCCGGGCCAAGGCGCAGCTGTTCACGCCGGAACGCAGCAGACTCGGCGTGGTCAACGCCGACGACGAGTACGGCCGCCGGCTCGCCGCGGAGGCCACCGTCCCGGTCGTCACCTTCTCCGCCGAGGGCCACCCCGACGCCGACTGGCGTGCCGAGCACGTCGAGGTCGGCCCGATGGACTCGACGTTCACCGTCGTCGGCCCGAACGGCGAGCGGATCCACGCCAGGTCACCGATCGCCGGCCCGTTCAACGTGGCGAACACCCTCGCCGCCGTCGTCGCCCTCGCCGCGGCCGGTCTCGACCCGCAGGCCGCCGCGGACGGCATCGCCGCCGTACCGGGCGTCCCCGGCCGCCTCGAACGGGTCGACGCGGGACAGCCCTACCTCGCGGTCGTGGACTACGCCCACAAGACCGACGCCGTCGAGTCCGTGCTCAAGGCGCTGCGCAAGGTCACCAAGGGCCGGCTGCACATCGTCCTCGGCTGCGGCGGCGACCGCGACCGGACCAAGCGCGCCCCGATGGGCGCCGCCGCGGCCCGCCTCTCCGACACGGCCGTACTGACCTCCGACAACCCCCGTTCCGAGGACCCGCTCGCGATCCTCGCGACCATGCTCCAGGGCGCGGCCTCCGTGCCCGCGCACGAGCGCGGCGAGGTGCTCCTGTTCGAGGACCGGGCCGCCGCCATCGCCGCTGCCGTGGGCCGCGCCCAGGCCGGTGACACCGTGCTGGTCGCGGGCAAGGGCCACGAGCAGGGCCAGGACATCGCCGGCGTGGTCCGTCCCTTCGACGACCGCCAGGTGCTCCGCGAAGCCATCCAGAAGACCCAGGGATGAAAATCCAGAAGACCCAGGGGATGAACTTGTGATCGCCCTCTCCCTCGCCGAGATCGCAGCAGTCGTCGGCGGGCAGACGCACGACATACCGGATCCGTCCGTCCAGGTGACGGGTCCGGTCGTCCGGGACTCCCGCGAAGTGGTGCCCGGCAGCCTGTTCGCCGCCTTCGTCGGCGAACGCGTGGACGGCCACGACTACGCACCGCAGGTCGTCGAGGCGGGCGCGGTCGCCGTACTGGCGTCGCGCCCGGTCGGCGTGCCCGCGATCGTGGTCGAGGACGTGCAGACCGCCCTCGGCGCCCTCGCCCGCCACGTCGTACGCCGGCTCGGCGCGACCCTCGTCGCCCTGACCGGCTCGGCGGGCAAGACCAGCACCAAGGACCTGATCGCGCAGGTGCTCCGGCGCAAGGCGCCGACGGTGTTCACGCCCGGCTCGCTCAACAACGAGATCGGGCTGCCGCTGACCGCCCTGTCCGCGACCGCGGAAACCCGGTTCCTCGTCCTGGAGATGGGCGCCCGGGGCATCGGGCACATCCGTTACCTCACCGAGCTGACCCCGCCGAGGATCGGCCTGGTCCTCAACGTCGGCACCGCCCACATCGGGGAGTTCGGCGGCCGCGAGCAGATCGCCCAGGCCAAGGGCGAACTGGTGGAGGCGCTTCCGGAGGACGGGGCCGCGATCCTCAACGCCGACGACCCGCTGGTCCGCGCCATGGCCTCCCGTACCAAGGCGAAGGTGGTCCTTTTCGGAGAGTCGGCCGAAGCGGACGTACGCGCCGAGAACGTACGACTCACGGACAGTGGACAGCCGGCCTTCAGGCTTCACACACCCTCCGGTGCATGTGATGTGACCATGCGCCTGTACGGTGAGCATCACGTGTCGAACGCGCTCGCCGCGGCCGCCGTCGCCCATGAGCTGGGCATGTCCGCGGAAGAGATCGCCCTCGCGCTCTCGGAGGCGGGCTCCCTCTCCCGCTGGCGCATGGAGGTCACCGAGCGCCCGGACGGCGTGACCATCGTCAACGACGCTTACAACGCCAACCCCGAGTCCATGCGGGCCGCCCTGAGGGCGCTCGCGGCCATGGGCAACGGACGGCGTACGTGGGCGGTGCTCGGCAAGATGGCCGAGCTGGGGGACGAGGCGCTCGCCGAGCACGACGCCGTCGGACGGCTCGCCGTCCGGCTCAACGTCAGCAAGCTCGTCGCCGTCGGGGGGATTGAGGCCTCCTGGCTGCAACTGGGCGCATATAACGAGGGTTCGTGGGGTGAGGAGTCGGTGCACGTGTCCGACGCACAGGCGGCGGTCGACCTGTTGCGCAGCGAGTTGCGCCCGGGGGACGTCGTGCTCGTGAAGGCGTCCCGTTCGGTGGGGCTCGAGAGCGTTGC
This sequence comes from Streptomyces sp. NPDC052301, assembly GCF_044593395.1. NCBI lineage: Bacteria > Bacillati > Actinomycetota > Actinomycetes > Kitasatosporales > Streptomycetaceae > Streptomyces > Streptomyces sp. NPDC052301. Next base: position 394,612 of record NZ_JBIUBE010000004.1, read on the forward strand.
CCAGGCGCTGCTCGAGACCGGTGCCGAGGGTGAGGTTGCCGCCCGATGATGAAGCAGATCCTGTTCTCGGGAGTCATTGGCCTCTTCCTGACGCTGGTCGGCACCCCGCTGCTGATCAAGCTGCTGGCCCGCAAGGGCTACGGCCAGTACATCCGTGACGACGGCCCGCGCGAGCACGCCAGCAAGCGCGGTACGCCGACGATGGGCGGTATCGCGTTCATCCTGGCGACGATCGCCGCGTACTTCCTGAGCAAGCTCATCACCGGTTACCCGCCCACCTACTCCGGGCTGCTGGTCCTCGGCCTGATGTTCGGCATGGGCCTGGTCGGCTTCCTCGACGACTACATCAAGATCGTCAAGCGGCGTTCGCTGGGTCTGCGGGCCAAGGCGAAGATGGCCGGGCAGCTGATCGTCGGCATCTCCTTCGCCGTGCTGTCGCTGATGTTCTCCGACGCGCGCGGCAACACCCCGGCCTCCACCAAGCTGTCGTTCATCACCGACTTCGGCTGGACGATCGGCCCGGTGCTGTTCGTCGTCTGGGCGCTGTTCATGATCCTCGCGATGTCGAACGGCGTGAACCTCACCGACGGTCTGGACGGCCTGGCCACCGGCGCCTCCGTGCTCGTCTTCGGCGCCTACACGTTCATCGGCGTCTGGCAGTTCCAGGAGTCCTGCGCCAACGCGCTGACCCTGACCAACCCGGCCGCCTGCTACGAGGTGCGCGACCCGCTCGACCTCGCGGTGATCGCCTCCGCGCTGATGGGTGCCTGCCTCGGCTTCCTGTGGTGGAACACCTCGCCGGCGAAGATCTTCATGGGCGACACCGGCTCGCTCGCCCTCGGCGGTGTCCTCACGGGTCTGGCCATCCTCTCCCGCACGGAGCTGCTGCTCGCCATCATGGGCGGCCTGTTCGTCCTCATCACCATGTCGGTCGTCATCCAGGTCGGCTCCTTCCGGCTCACCGGCAAGCGCGTCTTCCGGATGGCACCACTGCAGCACCACTTCGAACTCAAGGGCTGGTCCGAAGTCCTGGTGGTGGTCCGGTTCTGGATCATCCAGGGCATCTGTGTGATCGTCGGACTGGGCCTCTTCTACGCAGGATGGGCAGCGGACAAGTGACCACCTCCTCGGTGTCCTCCGACTTCCAGGGCACGCACGTCACCGTCGCCGGGCTCGGTGTCTCCGGCGTCCCGGCGGCCAAGGTGCTGCACGCGCGCGGGGCGATCGTCACGGTCGTCAACGACGGCGACGACGCACGCGCGCGTGAGCAGGCCGCGGAACTGGAGGCGCTCGGCATCACCGTGCGCCTCGGTGACGGCGCGACCCTGCCGGAGGGCACCGAGCTGATCGTCACCGCGCCCGGCTGGAAGCCCGACAAGCCGCTGTTCCTGGCGGCCGAGCGGGCGGGCGTGCCCGTGTGGGGCGACGTCGAGCTGGCCTGGCGCCTGCGGGGCCCCGACGCGGCTCCCTGGCTGGCCGTCACGGGCACCAACGGCAAGACCACGACGGTGCAGATGCTGGCGTCGATCCTGAAGGCGGCGGGCCTGCGCACGGCCGCCGTCGGCAACATCGGCGTCTCGCTGCTGGACGCGGTCCTCGGCGACGAGCCGTACGACGTGCTCGCCGTGGAACTGTCCAGCTACCAGCTGCACTGGGCGCCCTCCCTGCGCGCCCACTCGGCGGTCGTCCTCAACCTCGCCCCGGACCACCTCGACTGGCACGGCTCCATGGAGGCGTACGCCGCCGACAAGGGCCGCATCTACGAGGGCAACCGGGTCGCCTGCGTCTACAACGTGGCCGACAAGCTCACCGAGGACCTGGTCCGCGAGGCCGACGTCGAAGAGGGCTGCCGGGCCGTCGGGTTCACCCTCGGCACCCCCGGCCCCTCCCAACTCGGCGTCGTGGACGGCATCCTGGTCGACCGCGCCTTCGTCGAGAACCGGCACAAGAACGCGCAGGAGCTCGCCGAGGTCTCCGACGTCAACCCGCCGGCCCCGCACAACATCGCCAACGCCCTTGCCGCGGCGGCCCTCGCGCGTGCCTTCGGGGTGCCCGCCACGGCCGTACGCGACGGCCTGCGGGCCTTCCGCCCCGACGCGCACCGCATCGAGCACGTGGCGGACGTCGACGGGGTCGCGTACATCGACGACTCCAAGGCGACCAACACCCATGCCGCGGAAGCCTCGTTGGCGGCATATGAACCGATCGTATGGATTGCGGGCGGTCTGGCGAAGGGTGCGACCTTCGACGAGTTGGTCGCCAAGTCGGCGCAGCGGCTTCGCGGTGCCGTCCTGTTCGGTGCCGATCGCGGCCTGATCCGCGACGCCCTCGCGCGACACGCCCCAGAAGTACCCGTGGTCGACCTCGACCGGACCGACACTGGGGCGATGCTCCAGGCGGTGACGGAAGCGAAGCGGCTGGCTCAGCCCGGCGACACGGTGCTGCTGGCCCCGGCCTGTGCCTCCATGGACATGTTCACCAACTACAACCAGCGCGGTGACGCGTTCGCGGCGGCGGTCCGCGAACTCGAAGCCTGACCCCGGCCGCCTGCCGGGCGGAACTTGGGAGGGACGCGTGGGACGGTCGACGTTCAGTGGAGGCGCCGATGCCCAGTAGCCGTACCGGCCGGCCGCCCGCGCAGCGGGCGTCCCGTCGTCCCGCGGCCGCCCGGCCCAGGCGCGAGAACCCCGTCCAACGGTTCTTCACGCGTGCGCGCAAGGCCTGGGACCGCCCGCTGACCGCCTACTACCTGATCGCCGGCGGCAGCGTGCTGATCATCGTGCTGGGGCTGGTGATGGTCTACTCGGCCTCCCAGATCACCGCGCTGCAGATGTCGCTGCCGGGGTCGTACTTCTTCCGCAAACAGCTGCTGGCCGCCGTGCTGGGCGGCGTACTGCTGTTCGCGGCCTCCCGCATGCCGGTGAAGCTGCACCGGGCGCTCGCCTACCCGATTCTCGCCGTCGCCGTGTTCTTCATGGCCCTGGTGCAGGTGCCCGGGATAGGGATGGCGGTCAACGGCAACCAGAACTGGATCTCCCTCGGCGGCTCCTTCCAGATCCAGCCCAGCGAGTTCGGCAAGCTCGCCCTGGTGCTGTGGGGCGCGGACCTGATCGCGCGCAAGCAGGAGAGGAAGCTGCTGAACCAGTGGAAGCACATGCTGGTGCCGCTGGTGCCCGTCACCTTCCTGCTGCTCGGGCTGATCATGCTCGGCGGCGACATGGGCACCGCGATCATTCTCACGGCGATCCTGTTCGGCCTGCTGTGGCTCGCGGGAGCGCCCACCCGGCTGTTCGCCGGGGTGCTGACCATCGCGGCCCTGATCGGCGGGGTCCTCATCAAGACCAGCCCCAACCGCATGGCCCGGCTCGCCTGCATCGGCGCCACCGAGCCCAAGGCCGGGGTCGCCGACTGCTGGCAGGCCGTGCACGGGATCTACGCGCTCGCCTCCGGCGGACTCTTCGGATCCGGCCTGGGTGCGAGTGTGGAAAAATGGGGCCAACTCCCCGAGGCGCACACCGACTTCATCTTTGCCGTCACCGGTGAGGAACTGGGCCTGGCGGGGACACTGTCGGTGCTCGCCCTGTTCGCGGCTCTAGGCTATGCGGGTATCCGCGTGGCCGGACGCACGGAGGACCCCTTCGTGAGGTACGCCGCGGGAGGCGTGACGACCTGGATCACCGCCCAGGCGGTGATCAACATCGGTGCGGTGCTCGGCCTGCTGCCGATCGCCGGTGTCCCTCTCCCGCTGTTCTCCTACGGAGGGTCCGCCCTGCTGCCGACCATGTTCGCCATCGGGCTGTTGATCGCCTTCGCGCGCGACGAGCCCGCTGTGCGGGCGGCGCTTGCGATGCGGCAACCTCGCTTTGGTAGAAAGCGGGCAGGAGGCTCCGGTGCCGAGCGGGGGCCTCGGAGATGGAACACGATGCGACGGCGTGCCTCGGTGGCGCGTTCGTCCGGAGAGCGGTGAATTTCGGTGCATGTCGTACTCGCCGGTGGGGGGACCGCCGGCCACATCGAGCCCGCGCTCGCCCTCGCGGACGCCCTGCGCAGGCAGGACCCGACCGTGGGGATCACGGCCCTGGGCACGGAGCGCGGCCTGGAGACCCGGCTCGTCCCGGAGCGCGGCTACGAGCTCGCGCTGATCCCGGCGGTGCCGCTGCCCCGCAAGCCCACGCCGGAGCTGATCACCGTCCCGGGACGGCTGCGCGGCACGATCAAGGCGGCCGAGCAGATCCTGGAGCGCACCAAGGCGGACGCCGTGGTCGGCTTCGGCGGTTACGTCGCCCTGCCCGGCTACCTGGCCGCCAAGCGCCTCGGTGTGCCCATCGTGATCCACGAGGCCAACGCCCGCCCGGGCCTGGCCAACAAGATCGGTTCCCGGTACGCCGCCCAGGTCGCCGTCTCCACGCCGGACAGCAAGCTCCGCAACGCGCGCTACATCGGCATCCCGCTGCGCCGGTCCATCGCCACCCTGGACCGCGCAGCGGTCCGCCCCGAGGCGCGCCACCGCTTCGGCCTCGACCCCAACCTGCCCACGCTGCTCGTCTCCGGCGGTTCCCAGGGCGCACGTCGCCTCAACGAGGTCGTCCAGCAGGTCGCGCCGTGGCTCCAGCAGGCCGGTATCCAGATCCTGCACGCGGTCGGCCCGAAGAACGAACTGCCGCAGGTGCACCAGATGCCGGGAATGCCCCCCTATATCCCGGTAAGTTACCTGGACCGGATGGACCTCGCGTACGCCGCGGCCGACATGATGCTCTGCCGCGCGGGCGCGATGACCGTCGCCGAACTCTCCGCCGTCGGGCTCCCGGCCGCCTACGTCCCGCTGCCCATCGGCAACGGCGAACAGCGGCTCAACGCCCAGCCGGTGGTCAAGGCCGGCGGCGGCCTCCTCGTCGACGACGCGGAGCTGACGCCCGAGTGGGTGCAGCAGAACGTGCTGCCCGTGCTCGCCGATCCGCACCGGTTGTACGAGATGTCCCGTGCGGCAAGCGAGTTCGGCCGCCGGGACGCCGACGACCTGCTCGTCGGCATGGTGTACGAGGCGATTGCCTCGCACCGTTAGGACCGTATGACGAAAGGGCAGTGAGCGTGGCCGGACCGACGACCGCCGAGCGCGGGGAACGCCAGCAGGAGTCGTCCGGCCCGCCGCCCGCCCGCAGGTGGGGACGCCTGCGCCTTCGTACGATCGTCATCCTGGCCGGGGTCGTCGTGCTCCTCGGGGCCGGTGGCGTCTGGGTGTTGTACGGCTCGCAGTGGCTGCGCGTGCAGCACGTCTCGGTGTCCGGCACGCGCGTGCTGACCCCCGTCGAGGTGCGGGAGGCCGCCGCCGTGCCGGTCGGGGCGCCGATGATTTCCGTCGACACGGACACCATCGAGGCAAGACTTCGCCGGAAATTGCCCCGAATTGACACCGTGGACGTGGTCCGTTCCTGGCCCCGTGGAATCGGCCTGAAAGTGACCGAGCGCACTCCGGTTCTGCTGGTCGCAAAGGGCCGGGACTTCGTCGAAGTCGACGACGAAGGTGTCCGGTTCGCCACGGTTTCACAGGCACCGAAAGGCGTTCCGATGCTGGAATTGTCCGTTTCCCGGTCGGATTCGGCCGCCGCGAGCCTCAGGCGCTTCGGCACCGACCGGCTGGTGCGCGAGGCGGTCCGGGTGGCCGGCGAACTGCCGGACACCGTCGCGCAGGTCACCCGGAACGTCCAAGTCCGTTCCTACGACGCCATCTCGCTGCAGCTGGGCGACGGCCGTACGGTCGCATGGGGCAGCGGCGAGAACGGCCGCGCGAAGGCACGGGCCCTCACAGCACTCATGAAAGCAGCTCCGGGCGCCCGGCACTTCGATGTCAGCGTGCCCACCGCCCCTGCGTCATCGGCGAGTTGACGCACATCAGCGCAGGCCAGCACCCTGGTTGGGCACTGCTACGGCTGATCACATAGGGTGAAAAGAAAAACGGGAGGTTCGGCGTGTTCGTTGAACGGGCGCCACTTGTCGACTTAGTGTCCTGTTCAGAAGACTCCAGGGAACAGACACACTGGTAACCCTAAACTTCAGGGTTAGGGTTCGGGTCGGCGCTACGGACCGTCCCATTCGGCATCCGTCGTCCCGGTGCGGGGAACCGCCCGGCGGCGACAACGTAATTCGAGGCGAGAGGCCTTCGACGTGGCAGCACCGCAGAACTACCTCGCAGTCATCAAGGTCATCGGTGTCGGCGGCGGTGGTGTCAATGCCATCAACCGGATGATCGAGGTCGGTCTCAAGGGCGTCGAGTTCATCGCCATCAACACCGACGCACAGGCGCTGTTGATGAGCGACGCCGACGTCAAGCTCGACGTCGGCCGTGAACTCACCCGCGGACTCGGCGCCGGAGCCAACCCGGCCGTCGGCCGCAAGGCCGCCGAGGACCACCGCGAGGAGATCGAGGAGGTCCTCAAGGGGGCCGACATGGTCTTCGTGACGGCCGGTGAAGGCGGCGGCACCGGCACCGGCGGCGCGCCCGTCGTGGCCAACATCGCGCGTTCGCTGGGCGCCCTCACCATCGGCGTGGTCACGCGCCCGTTCACCTTCGAGGGACGGCGCCGCGCGAACCAGGCCGAGGACGGCATCGCCGAGCTGCGCGAAGAGGTCGACACCCTCATCGTCATCCCCAACGACCGGCTGCTGTCCATCTCGGACCGCCAGGTCTCGGTCCTGGACGCCTTCAAGTCCGCCGACCAGGTCCTGCTCTCCGGTGTCCAGGGCATCACCGACCTCATCACCACGCCCGGCCTGATCAACCTCGACTTCGCCGACGTGAAGTCGGTCATGTCCGAGGCCGGTTCGGCCCTCATGGGCATCGGCTCGGCCCGCGGCGACGACCGCGCGGTGGCCGCCGCCGAGATGGCGATCTCCTCGCCGCTCCTCGAGGCGTCCATCGACGGCGCCCGGGGCGTGCTGCTCTCCATCTCCGGCGGCTCCGACCTCGGCCTGTTCGAAATCAACGAGGCCGCCCAGCTGGTCAGCGAGGCCGCCCACCCCGAGGCCAACATCATCTTCGGCGCGGTCATCGACGACGCCCTCGGCGACGAGGTCCGGGTCACCGTGATCGCGGCCGGCTTCGACGGCGGCCAGCCGCCGGCGCGCCGGGACAACGTCCTCGGCTCGACGTCCGCGTCGACGTCCGCCCGCCGCGACGAGCCCGCTCCGGTACGGCCGGCCGAGCCCAGCCGCCCGTCCTTCGGCTCGCTCGGCAGCGTGAAGCCGAAGGAGGACCCGGAGCCGGCGCCCGAGCCGGTGGCCGACATCCCGGTCACCCCGGCCCCGCCGGCCCCCCGCACCTACGCCGACAGCGCGGCCGAGGAGCTGGACGTCCCGGACTTCCTCAAGTGATAGGACGGCGCGAGAGCGTGAGCGGCGCGCACTTCGCCTTCACCGACCGGTGGGGCGGGGTGAGCGCCGCTCCGTATGAGGAGCTCAACCTCGGCGGCGCGGTCGGCGACGACCCGCAGGCCGTGCGCACCAACCGGGACATCGCCGCCAAGTCGCTCGGTGTGGACCCCGGGCTGGTCGTCTGGATGAACCAGGTGCACGGCGCCGACGTGGCCGTGGTGGACGAGCCGTGGGGGGAGCGCCCGGTGCCGGAGGTCGACGCGATCGTCACCGCCCGCCGCGGCCTCGCCCTCGCCGTCCTCACCGCCGACTGCGTGCCGGTGCTGCTGGCCGACCCCGTCGCCGGGGTCGTCGCGGCGGCCCACGCGGGCCGGCCCGGCATGGTCAAGGGTGTCGTGCCCGCCGCCGTACGGGCCATGGTCGGACTCGGTGCCGAACCGGGCCGGATCGTCGCCCGCACCGGACCGGCCGTCTGCGGCCGGTGCTACGAGGTGCCGGGGCCGATGCGCGCCGAGGTGGCGGCGGTCGAGCCGGCGGCGCACGCCGAAACGAGCTGGGGCACGCCGGCGGTCGACGTGAGCGCCGGGGTGCACGCGCAGCTCGACCGGCTCGGGGTGTGCGACCGGGCGCAGTCGCCGGTGTGCACGCTGGAGTCGGGCGATCATTTCTCCTACCGCCGCGACCGCACCACCGGGCGGCTCGCGAGCTACGTCTGGCTGGACTGATGGGGCATGACGGACCGTAAGACCGAACTCGCCGCAAATCTGGCGAATGTGGAGCAGCGCATCACCGACGCGTGCGTGGCGGCGGGGCGCGAGCGGGAGGAGGTGACCCTGATCGTGGTCACCAAGACCTACCCGGCGAGCGATGTGCGGATCCTGTCGGAGCTCGGGGTGCGCCATGTCGCCGAGAACCGTGACCAGGACGCGGCACCGAAGGCCGCGGCCTGTGCGGATCTGCCCCTGAAGTGGCACTTTGTCGGCCAGCTGCAGACCAACAAGGTGCGTTCCGTGGTCGGTTACGCCGATGTCGTGCAGTCCGTCGACCGGTCCCGGCTCGTCACCGCGCTCTCCAAGGAGGCGGTGCGGGCGGAGCGCGAGGTGGGCTGTCTGATCCAGGTCGCGCTGGACGCCGGTGCGAGCGGCAGGGGCGAGCGCGGTGGCGTGGCCCCGGGCGGAATCGAAGAGTTGGCCGACCTCGTCGCCGGGTCGCCCGGGCTGCGGCTCGACGGACTGATGACCGTCGCCCCGCTCACCGGGGAGTACGCGGGACGCGAACAGGCGGCGTTCCAGCGGCTCATGGATTTGTCGACTGACCTGCGCCGAGCCCATCCGGCTGCAACCATGGTGTCCGCAGGGATGAGTGCGGACCTCGAACAGGCCGTGGCCGCCGGTGCGACACATGTGCGCGTCGGTACCGCGGTACTCGGAGTCCGCCCCAGGCTCGGGTAACGTCGCCAGGAAGTCGGACCACAGCAGAAAATATGGTCAATGCCCGTGAAGTTGGGCACAACGACCACGTGGATCGCGGGCACTTGGCAGTCGTCAGTCGATCCACCACAGAGCGGAGGACTCAGAGCATGGCCGGCGCGATGCGCAAGATGGCGGTCTACCTCGGCCTCGTGGAGGACGATGGGTACGACGGCCGCGGATTCGACCCCGACGACGACTTCGAGCCCGAACTGGACCCGGAGCCCGAGCGGGACCACCGACGACACGAATCGCCACATCAGTCGCACAACGCACATCAGTCGCAAAGAGACGATTCGGTGCGAGTGGTGCAGCCTCCGGCACCCCGCGAACCGGTGTCGCATTCCGCTTCGCTACCCGCGGAATCCGGGCGCCCGGCGCGGATCGCGCCCGTGGCGTCCATCACACAAGAACGTCAGTCCCTGGAGAAGAACGCACCGGTGATCATGCCCAAGGTCGTGTCCGAACGAGAGCCTTACCGGATCACCACGCTCCACCCCCGGACCTACAACGAGGCCCGTACCATCGGGGAACACTTCCGTGAGGGCACCCCGGTGATCATGAATCTGACTGAGATGGATGACACAGACGCGAAGCGACTTGTCGACTTTGCGGCCGGTTTGGTGTTTGGTCTTCACGGCAGCATCGAGCGGGTGACGCAGAAGGTGTTCCTGTTGTCTCCTGCTAACGTCGATGTCACGGCGGAGGACAAGGCCCGCATCGCAGAGGGCGGGTTCTTCAACCAGAGCTGAGACGCACGACCCGATCGAAGCACGGAAAAAGCACGGAAACAGGGGAGAGGGAAGCGCAGGCCATGAGCGTGTTCGCGCAGGTGATCTACATCGCGCTGATGGTGTTCCTCGTCGTGCTCATCTTCCGGCTGGTCATGGACTACGTCTTCCAGTTCGCCCGCTCGTGGCAACCCGGCAAGGCGATGGTGGTCGTACTGGAGGCCACCTACACTGTCACCGATCCACCGCTGAAGCTTCTGCGGCGGTTCATCCCGCCGCTGCGTCTCGGGGGCGTGGCGCTCGACCTGTCCTTCTTCGTACTGATGATCATCGTCTACATTCTCATCTCCATCGTGCAGAGCTTCGCGAGATGAGGGTGGACGATACGGTCTTGCCGACTGCCGATGACTACGTTGAGGTGAAGAGATGCCGTTGACCCCCGAGGACGTGCGGAACAAGCAGTTCACGACCGTCCGCCTCCGAGAAGGCTATGACGAGGACGAGGTCGATGCCTTCCTCGACGAGGTCGAAGCCGAACTGACCCGTCTGCTCCGCGAGAACGAGGACCTGCGCGCCAAGCTGGCCGCGGCCACGCGCGCTGCTGCCCAGAACCAGCAGAACATGCGCAAGCCTCCGGAGCAGGACCAGCAGCAGCACCCGCAGCAGCAGGGCATGCGAGGTCCCGGCGCGCCGGTGCCCGCCGGCATATCGGGCCCGCCGCAGCAGCAGATGGGTGGCCCCATGGGTGGGCCGCCCCAGCTGCCGAGCGGTGCCCCGCAGCTGCCCGCCGGTCCCGGTGGTCAGGGCGGCCCGCAGGGTCCCGGCCCGATGGGCCAGGGTCCGATGGGTCAGGGCCCGATGGGCGGCCAGCCGCCCATGCAGCAGCAGATGGGTGGCCCGATGGGCGGCCCCATGGGCGGTCCGATGGGCGGCCACGGTCAGGGCCCCGGTGGCGACAGCGCCGCCCGTGTCCTCTCGCTGGCCCAGCAGACCGCCGACCAGGCGATCGCCGAGGCCCGCTCCGAGGCCAACAAGATCGTCGGTGAGGCCCGCAGCCGCGCCGAGGGTCTGGAGCGTGACGCCCGTGCCAAGGCCGACGCCCTGGAGCGGGACGCGCAGGAGAAGCACCGCGTCGCGATGGGCTCCCTGGAGTCCGCCCGCGCCACGCTGGAGCGCAAGGTCGAGGACCTGCGCGGCTTCGAGCGCGAGTACCGCACGCGCCTGAAGTCGTACCTCGAGTCCCAGCTGCGCCAGCTGGAGACCCAGGCCGACGACTCCCTGGCCCCGCCGCGCACCCCGGCCACCGCGTCGCTGCCGCCGTCCCCGGCGCCTTCCATGGCCCCGGCCGGCGCGAGCGCCCCGTCCTACGGCGGCAACCAGACGATGGGCGGCAACCCCGCCCCGTCCGCCCCGTCCTACGGCGGCCAGCAGCAGATGACCCCGGCCATGACCCAGCCCATGGCCCCGGTCCGTCCGCAGGGTCCGTCCCCGATGGGTCAGGCGCCCTCGCCGATGCGCGGGTTCCTGATCGACGAGGACGACAACTGATCACCGGGCACTAGTACGACAACGGCGTCGGCAGCGCTCAACAAGGGCGGGGCCCCTGGACATCGGTCCGGGGGCCCCGCCCTTTTTACGCGGGTTGACGCGAGAAGGGCCCGGCCTCCGCAGCGGAGACCGGGCCCTCTCGAACCGCTCGGCGCCTACGCCTTGCGCAGCCGGAACGCGAGGGACAGCCCCTCGTCGGTGAACGTCTCACCGAAGGTGTCGTCGGCGTCGCCCTGCTGGAAGTCCGTCGACAGGACCTCCTCGGCGATCAGTTCCGCGTGCTCGGTCAGCGCGGCGACCACCGCGGCATCCGTCGAGGTCCACCGCAGAGCGATCCGGTCGGCCACATCCAGCCCACTGTTCTTGCGGGCCTCCTGGATCAGCCGGATCGCGTCACGGGCCAGGCCCGCCTGCCGCAGCTCCTCGGTGATCTCCAGGTCCAGGGCGACCGTGGCACCGGAGTCGGAGGCCACCGACCAGCCCTCGCGCGGGGTCTCGGTGATGATCACCTCGTCCGGGGCGAGCGTGACCGTCTCACCGTCGACCTCCACCGACGCCGTGCCCTCACGCAGGGCGAGGGACAGTGCGGCGGCGTCCGCGTTCGCGATCGCCTTGGCCACGTCCTGGACCCGCTTGCCGAACCGCTTGCCCAGCGCACGGAAGTTGGCCTTGGCGGTGGTGTCCACCAGGGAGCCGCCGACCTCGCTCAGCGACGCCAGCGAGGACACGTTCAGCTCCTCGGTGATCTGCGTGTGCAGCTCGGGGTCCAGGGTCTCGAAGCCGCTCGCGGCGATCAGCGCGCGGGACAGCGGCTGACGGGTCTTCACGCCCGACTCCGCGCGCGTGGCGCGGCCCAGCTCCACCAGCCGGCGGACGAGGACCATCTGCTTCGACAGCTCCGGATCGATGGCGGAGAGGTCGGCCTCCGGCCAGGCGGCCAGGTGGACCGAGTCCGGGGCGCCCGGGGTCACCGGCACGACCAGGTCCTGCCACACCCGCTCGGTGATGAACGGGGTGATCGGCGCCATCAGCTTGGTGACCGTCTCCAGCACCTCGTGCAGCGTGCGCAGCGCGGCCTTGTCGCCCTGCCAGAAGCGACGCCGCGAGCGGCGGACGTACCAGTTGGAGAGGTCGTCGACGAACGCGGACAGCAGCTTGCCGGCGCGCTGGGTGTCGTAAGCCTCCAGCGCCTGGGTCACCTGGTCGGTGAGTGCGTGCAGCTCGGACAGCAGCCAGCGGTCGATCAGCGGGCGGTCGGCCGGGGCCGGGTCGGCCGCGCTCGGCGCCCACTCGGAGGTACGGGCGTACAGCGCCTGGAAGGCGACCGTGTTCCAGTACGTCAGCAGGGTCTTGCGGACGACCTCCTGGATGGTGCCGTGACCGACCCGGCGGGCCGCCCACGGGGAACCGCCGGCCGCCATGAACCAGCGCACCGCGTCCGCGCCGTGCCGGTCCATGAGCGGGATCGGGTCCAGGGTGTTGCCCAGGTGCTTGGACATCTTGCGGCCGTCCTCGGCGAGGATGTGGCCGAGGCAGACGACGTTCTCGTACGACGACTTGTCGAAGACGAGCGTGCCGACGGCCATCAGCGTGTAGAACCAGCCGCGGGTCTGGTCGATCGCCTCGGAGATGAACTGCGCCGGGTACCGGCTCTCGAACAGCTCCTTGTTCTTGTGCGGGTAGCCCCACTGCGCGAACGGCATCGAACCCGAGTCGTACCAGGCGTCGATCACCTCCGGCACGCGCGTGGCGGTCCTGCCGCAGCCCTCGTGCGGGCAGGCGAAGGTGACCTCGTCGATGTACGGGCGGTGCGGGTCGAGGCCCGACTGGTCGGTGCCCGTCAGCTCGGTCAGCTCCGCGCGGGAGCCGACGCAGGTGAGGTGGTCGTCCTCGCAGTGCCAGATCGGCAGCGGGGTGCCCCAGTAGCGGTTGCGGGAGAGCGCCCAGTCGATGTTGTTGTTCAGCCAGTCGCCGAACCGGCCGTGCTTGACCGTCTCCGGGAACCAGTTGGTCCCCTCGTTCTCCTGGATGAGGCGGTCCTTGATCGCCGTCGTACGGATGTACCAGGAGGGCTGCGCGTAGTAGAGCAGCGCGGTGTGGCAGCGCCAGCAGTGCGGGTAGCTGTGTTCGTACGGCAGGTGCTTGAAGAGGAGGCCGCGCTGCTGCAGATCCTCGGTGAGCTTTTCGTCGGCCTTCTTGAAGAAGACGCCGCCGACCAGCGGGACGTCCTCCTCGAAGGTGCCGTCCGGGCGGACCGGGTTGACCACGGGCAGGCCGTAGGAGCGGCAGACCTTCAGGTCGTCCTCACCGAAGGCGGGGGACTGGTGGACCAGACCCGTACCGTCCTCGGTGGTCACGTAGTCGGCGTTGACCACGTAGTGGGCCGGCTCCGGGAACTCCACGAGCTCGAAGGGACGCCGGTAGGTCCAGCGCTCCATCTCGGCGCCGGTGAAGGACTGGCCGGTGGTCTCCCAGCCTTCGCCGAGCGCCTTGGCGACCAGCGGCTCGGCGACGACGATCTTCTCCTGGCCGTCGGTCGCGACGACGTAGGTGACCTCGGGGTGCGCGGCGACCGCCGTGTTGGACACCAGGGTCCAGGGGGTCGTAGTCCACACCAGGAGCGCGGCCTCGCCGGCGAGCGGACCGGAGGTGAGCGGGAAACGGACGTACACGGACGGGTCGACGACCGTCTCGTAGCCCTGCGCCAGCTCGTGGTCGGACAGGCCGGTGCCGCAGCGCGGGCACCAGGGGGCGACGCGGTGATCCTGGACCAGCAGGCCCTTGCCGAAGATCTCCTTCAGGGACCACCAGACCGACTCCACGTACTCGGGGTCCATGGTGCGGTAGGCGTCGTCCAGGTCGACCCAGTAGCCCATGCGGGTCGTCAGGTCGGCGAAGGCGTCGGTGTGCCGGGTCACGGACTCGCGGCACTTGGCGTTGAACTCGGCGATGCCGTACGCCTCGATGTCCTGCTTGCCGGAGAAGCCCAGCTCCTTCTCGACGGCCAGCTCCACCGGGAGGCCGTGGCAGTCCCAGCCGGCCTTGCGGGCCACGTGGTAGCCGCGCATGGTGCGGAAGCGGGGGAAGACGTCCTTGAAGACGCGCGCCTCGATGTGGTGGGCGCCGGGCATGCCGTTCGCCGTGGGCGGACCCTCGTAGAACACCCACTCGGGGCGGCCCTCGGACTGCTCCAGGCTCTTGGTGAAGATCTTCTGGTCGCGCCAGAAGTCGAGCACGGCGTGCTCAAGAGCGGGCAGGTCGACCTGTGCGGGCACCTGGCGGTACGTCGGCGCTGTCATCTGCGAGCATCCTCCAACGGACTTGCTGTCTTCCGTCGGAGGGACGAGAGCCTTCGATCCTGTCCACGCCGTGTGCGGCGCGCTCCCGCGGTACCACCCTCCTTGGCCCTCCGCCGCGCCGTACACGCCGGTGAGCCCCCTCATTGGGGTCGCGAAGCCGGCTCTACTCGCCCCGGCCTCGCGGCTGCGGCTTTCTTCCGGCGGCTCCGGGGTGATCTTCACGACGCGCTCGCCCCCGGGCTCACACCGTCCCCGGGTCGCTCTGGGCTGCCTACGCCGCTACTCGTCCCCATCCACGCTTTTCGCTCCGCCCAGTGTACGGCGCCGCGCGGACAGTGGCTGACCGGTTTTCGGTGCGCCGGGCGCGGGCCCCGGGTGACCGGCCGCGATGACCCGAATGGCCAGGGCGCGGGCGCTCGGATCCGGGGAGGCGCCGCCCGGCGGATTACCCGGCGGGGAGCTGGGCACAACGGATGCAGGCCCGCTGCGCGGGGGGTGCGGGCGGGCGAATCGGGCGGTGTGCCCCGTTGCCGCGGGACTCAAGTCGATTTATCGTCCCAGCACGCGATTCGCGAGCAAGATCACAATATGTGAAGGGGCCGCGGCCATGGTGGCGAAGAGGACCGCCGTACAGCAGCCGGCGACCGGTCGGCCCAGGGGCGCGGCCGCCTCCGGCGACGCGGCTGCCCCCGGTGGCGAGGCCGAGGGAGCGGCCGGGACGAAGAGCACGCGCGCGGGGGCCGCGAAGAAGACGGCCGCGAAGGAGAGGGCCGCGAAGGAGAGGGCCGCGAAGGAGAGGGCCGCGAAGGAGACGGCCGTCAGGAACACGGCTGTCAAGAACACGGCTGTCAAGAACATGGCTGTCAGGAAGACGGCCGCGAAGAAGACCGCCACGAAGGAGGCGGTCACCCGGAACACCGACGCCGGGAAGACGATCGCCGGGCGGACCGCTTCGAAGGACACGGCCGCCGGGAAGACCGCCGCCGGGGAGACGGCACCGCGGGAGGCGCCGGTCGGGAGGGCGCCCGCCGACCGGCATGCGGCCGAGGAAGCGGCGGAGAAGAAGATCCCGGCGAAGAAGGTTCAGGAGAAGAGGGCGGTGACCGAGGAGACGGCCGTCGAGGAGGCGGCAGCGCAGCACGCGGGCACGGCGGGGAAGGCGGCCACGGGGAAGACGGCCGCCACGGGGAAGACGGCCGCCAAGAAGGCGGCCGCCGCGAAACCGGCCAGGAAGGCAGCGGCCAGGAAGGCAGCGGTCAGAAAGGCAGTCGCGAACAGGGCCGGCGGTGGGACGCCGGCCGGTGAAGCCGTCGCCTCGGAGGCGGCCGGCAAGAGCACGGCCAAGAAAGCGGGCGCGGCGCGGGCCGCGAAGCAGACGGGAGCCACGACAGTGGTTGCGAAGAAGACTCCTGGCACGGCCACGGCCAAGACCGCCGTCCCCAAGGCACGGGTCGGCGCGGCGGACCCCGGCGAACTGGCGGTGCGCCCCGGCGAGGATCCGTGGACCGTGGAAGAGGTCGGCGAGGCCCGCGCGGAGCTGCAGTCCGAGATGGAGCGGCTGCGGGAGGAGATCAGCTCCTCGGAGGCGTCCCTGGTCGGCCTCATGCGGGACTCCGGGGACGGCGCGGGCGACGACCAGGCCGACACCGGCACCAAGAACATCACGCGCGAGCACGAGCTGGCGCTGGCCGCCAACGCGCGCGAGATGCTGACCCAGACCGAGCGCGCCCTGGAACGGCTGGACGCGGGCACCTACGGCCTGTGCGAGAACTGCGGCAACCCCATCGGCAAGGCGCGGATGCAGGCCTTCCCGAGGGCCACCCTGTGCGTGGAGTGCAAACAGAAGCAGGAACGTCGCTCCTGAGCGTGAGCGTCCGCCGGGGCGTGCCGTACCCTCGTCCTCAGTCAGGCACCTAGGTTGAGGGACTCACGTGGCAGAGGCGGAGCGCATCATCGGTACGCCGGACACCCCGGACGACAGCGGCGAGCAGCAGGCCCCGGCGCAGCGGCCCGCTGGCCGCGGGCGCCGGATCGCCGTGCTGTTCGCGGTGGCCGCGTTCGCGTACGCCCTCGACCTCATCAGCAAGACGCTCGTGGTCGCCGAGCTGGAGGGCCACGCGCCGATCAGGCTGGTCGGCGAGTGGCTCGAGCTGCACGCCATCCGCAACCCGGGCGCGGCCTTCGGCTTCGGTGCCGCCTTCACGGTGATCTTCACGCTGATCGCCGCGGCCGTGATCGTGGTGATCATCCGGCTGGCCCGCAAGCTCTACAGCTTCCCGTGGGCGATCGCGCTCGGGCTGCTCCTCGGCGGCGCGCTCGGCAACCTCACCGACCGCGTCTTCCGGGCGCCCGGCGTCTTCGAGGGCGAGGTCGTGGACTTCATCGCGCCCAAGGGCTTCGCGGTGTTCAACCTCGCCGACTCGGCGATCGTGTGCGGCGGAATCCTGATCGTGCTGCTGTCCTTCCGCGGCCTGGACCCGGACGGCACGGTCCACAAGGACTGAGCCGCGGGTCACTTGTCCACAGGCTCGTGCGGGGGTGTCGGAGCCGTCCGGCATACTCGACGGGTGAGCACAGTTCCCGAGATCCGTACCCTGCCCGTGCCCGACGGCCTGGAGGGCGAGCGCGTCGACGCCGCCATCTCCCGCATGTTCGGCTTCTCCCGTACGAAGGCGGCCGAGCTGGCCGCGGCAGGCAAGGTGCAGGTCGACGGCGCTGTGGTCGGCAAGTCCGAGCGGGTGCGCGGCGGTGCCTGGCTCGAGGTCGAGATGCCGCAGGCGCCCGCGCCGGTGCAGGTGGTCGCCGAACCGGTCGAGGGCATGGAGATCGTGCACGACGACGAGGACGTGGTCGTGATCGTCAAGCCGGTCGGCGTGGCGGCGCACCCGTCGCCGGGCTGGAGCGGTCCCACCGTCATCGGCGGTCTCGCCGCCGCCGGCTACCGGATCTCCACCTCCGGCGCCGCCGAGCGCCAGGGCATCGTGCACCGCCTCGACGTCGGCACCTCGGGCCTGATGGTGGTCGCCAAGTCGGAACGCGCGTACACCTCGCTCAAGCGCCAGTTCAAGGAGCGCACGGTCGACAAGCGTTACCACACCCTGGTCCAGGGCCACCCGGACCCGACGAGCGGCACCATCGACGCGCCCATCGGCCGCCACCCGAACCACGACTACAAGTGGGCGGTCACGGCCGAGGGCAAGCCCTCCGTGACGCACTACGACCTCGTCGAGGCGTTCCGCGCCGCCTCCCTGCTGGACGTGAAGCTGGAGACCGGCCGCACCCACCAGATCCGCGTCCACATGGCAGCCCACCGCCATCCCTGCGTCGGTGACCTCACCTACGGCGCCGACCCCACCCTGGCCAAGCGGCTGCGCCTGACCCGCCAGTGGCTGCACGCCGTCCGGCTCGGCTTCGAGCACCCGGGCGACGGCCAGTGGGTGGAGTTCGAGAGCGTCTACCCCGAGGACCTGCAGCAGGCCCTGGACCAGGTCCGCGAGGAGACCTGGGCGTGAGCGGGCCGTACACCGTCCGGACCGCCGAGGACCCGGCCGACCGCGAGGCCTGTTTCGCGGTCCGCAAGGAGGTCTTCGTCGTGGAGCAGGGCGTCGCCGAGGACATCGAGTACGACGCCTACGACGCGGTCGCCGTGCATGTGCTGGCGGTCCGCGAGGACGGCGTGCCGCTCGGCACCGGGCGGCTGCTGCACGGCGAGGCGGCGGCCGGGAAGACCGGCGGGGACCCGATGGTGGGCTCCCTGGGACGGCTCGCCGTTTCCCGGGACGCGCGCGGCCTCGGAGTCGGTGCGGCCCTGGTGCGGGCCATCGAGGACGCGGCCCGCGCGCGTGGCCTCACGGCCGTGGACCTGCACGCGCAGACTCACGCCCTGGGCTTCTACGAGCGTCTCGGCTACGTGGCCTACGGCCCGCAGTTCCCGGACGCGGGCATACCGCACCGGGCGATGCGCCGCGCCCTCTAGCAGCACGCTTCCCCGGCGGAGCCCGTGGCAGGCTTGAGGCCTGCCGTGATCGTCGACCCCCGGAGCGCCGGCCGTGGACCAGTTGGCCCTGTTGTTCGCCCTGCTGCTCGGGGCCCTGGTGAGCGTCCCGGTGGGTGACCGGTTCGGGGTGCCGGCGCCGGTGCTGATGACGCTGTTCGGCGGGGTGCTGGCGGTGGCCGACTTCGTGCCCGACGTGGACATCCCGCCCGAGCTGATCCTGCCCGCGCTGCTGCCGCCGCTGCTCTACGCCGCCGTACGGCGCACCTCCTGGCGGCAGTTCGCGGCCAACGTCCGTCCGATCTTCCTGCTGGCCGTCGCCCTGGTGTTCGTGACGACGGTGTGCGTGGCCGCCGTCGCCCAGGCGATCGTGCCCGGGCTGCCGGTCGCCGCCGCCGTCGCGCTCGGTGCGCTGATCGCCCCGCCCGACCCGGTCGCCGCGACCAGCGTCGCCGGGCAGCTCGGGCTGCCCCGCCGGCTGGTGTCGATCCTGGAGGGCGAAGGGCTGTTCAACGACGTCACGGCCATCGTGCTCTACCACGTCGCGATCGCCGCGGCCCTCAGCGGTACGTTCTCGCCGTGGCAGGCGGGCCTCGACCTCGTGCTGTCCGCCGTCGTCGCGCTGGTCGTCGGCCTGGCGCTGGGCTGGGGCGCCAACAAACTGATGGATCTGCTGGGCGACCCGACCCTGCAGATCGGCATGACCCTGCTGGTGCCGTACGCCTCCTACGTGCTCGCCGAGAAGCTGCACGGCTCCGGGGTGCTCGCGGTGCTCACCACGGCACTCTTCCTCGCCGAGTACGCCACCGACGCCGACGACGTGATGACCCGGCTGGCCGGGCACACCTTCTGGGACATCATCGACACGCTCGTCACGGGCGTCGCCTTCGGGCTCATCGGCCTCGAGCTGCACAACGCCATCCGCACGGCGCAGGGACGCTGGGGCCAGCTGCTCGGCTGGGCCGCCGTCGTGGTGGGCGTGGTGATCGTCGTACGGCTGCTGTGGCTGCTGCCCGCGACCTGGCTGACCAAGCGGCTGCACGCCCGCCGGGACTACGACGAGGAGATCCCGGTGAGCTGGCGGGAGACCGTGGTGATGTGGTGGTCCGGGATGCGCGGGGTGGCCTCGGTGGCGCTGGTCCTCGCGATCCCGCTGCGGACCGATGCCGGGGCGCCGTTCCCGCAGCGGGACGTCCTCGTCTTCATCGCCTTCGGGGTGATCATCGTCACCCTGGTGCTGCAGGGGCTGACGCTGCCCTGGCTGGTGCGGCGGCTGGGGGTGCGGGCCGACTCCGAGCGGGAGAAGGAGTTCGAGAAGGAGCTGGCGGTGCGGGCGGCGAAGGCCGCGAAGCGGCGGCTGCGGGAGATCGAACAGGTCGAGGAGCTGCCCGACGAGCTGTCCGAGCAGATGCTGCGGCGGGCCTTCGAGATCGGGATCCGCATCAGCCCGGACATGGGGGAGGAGGAGCGGCGAGAGGCGCAGCACCAACGGGTCAGGCGGCTGAAGCGGGTGCGGCGCATCCAGGCGGAGATGCTGAGTGCCGCCCGGCACGCGGTGCTGGCCGCGCGGAGCGAGTCGGGTGCGGACCCGGAGATCGTGGACCGGGTGCTGCGCCATCTCGACGTGCGCAGCCTGCGGTGATCTCCCACGGCGTGCGCTGTCAGCCGCGGCCCGTGCGGGGGAAGTCGTAGGCCTTGCGCAGTGAGGTGCCGTCGGGGGGCGGGATGCGGGTCGGCGGGTGTACGGCCTCCGTGGTGTTGACCCGGGGGAGGGCGTAGGGGTGTTCCGTCGACAGCCAGGTGATCATCTGTTCGCGGACCGTGACCCGCACCGTCCAGATGTCGTCGGCGTCCTTCGCGGTCACCAGGGCGCGCACCTGGAGGGTGTTCGGTGTGGTGTCCGTCACCACCAGGCCGTAGGCGCGGCCGTCCCAGGCCGGGCACTGGCGCAGGATGTCGCGCAGCTTCTCCCTCATCGCCTCGATCGGTGCGCTGTGGTCCAGGTGCCAGTAGACGATGCCCGTCATCTGCGGCGTGCCGCGGGACCAGTTCTCGAACGGCTTGGAGGTGAAGTACGACACCGGCATGGTGATCCGCCGCTCGTCCCAGGTCCGTACCGTCAGGAAGGTGAGGGTGATCTCCTCGACGGTGCCCCACTCGCCGTCGACCACGACGGTGTCGCCTATGCGCACCATGTCACCGAAGGCGATCTGCAGCCCCGCGAACATGTTCGACAGCGTCGACTGGGCGGCGACACCGGCCACGATGCCGAGGATGCCGGCCGACGCCAGCAGCGAGGCACCGGCCGCGCGCATCGCCGGGAACGTCAGCAGCATCGAGGCGGCGGCCACGACGATGACGATCGCGGACACGACCCGCATGATCAGCTCCACCTGGGTGCGCACCCGGCGCACCCGGGCCGCGTCGCGATGGGCGCGCGCGTATCGCGTGTAGGTCGTCTCGACGATCGCCGCGGCGATCCGGATCACCAGCCAGGCGGCCGACCCGATGAGCGTCAGCGTCAGCGTCCGGCCGATGCCGACCTGGTGCCGCTCCAGCAGCTTCGCCTGGTCGTACGAGCCGCGCAGCAGGGCGGCGCACAGCACGAGCTGGTAAGGGATGCGGGCACGGCGCAGCAGCCCCCACAGGGGGGTGTCGTGGTCGCGTGCGTCGGCCTTGCACAGCAGCCGGTCGGTGCCCCAGCCGATGGCCAGGGTCAGCAGCACCGAGCCGCCGAGCACGATCAGGGGGCGTAGTACGGCTTCCATGCCTGCGCTCCTAACCGGCGCGCGGCGGCCATGAACATGTGAGTTCGGCGCGTTCCTGGGTACGGCGGCACCGGCACTGTCGTACCCGGCTGGCACCATGGCCTCATGAACATCATGCTTTTTCACTCGACCTACGGGCTCAGGCCCGCGGTGCGCGACGCAGCGGACCGGCTGCGCGCGGCGGGCCACGAGGTGTGGACGCCGGATCTCTTCGAGGGGCGCACGTTCGACACCGTCGAGGAGGGCATGGAGTTCAAGGACGAGGTCGGCAAGGAGGAGCTGCTGAAGCGGGCCGTGCTCGCGGCGGCGCCGTACTCCGACCGCGGGCTGGTGTACGCCGGGTTCTCGCTCGGCGCCTCCATCGCCCAGACCCTGGCACTCGGTGACGACAAGGCCCGCGGGCTGCTGCTCCTGCACGGCACCTCGGACATCGCGCCGACGGCGCACGTGGACGAGCTGCCGGTGCAGCTGCATGTGGCGGAGCCGGACCCGTTCGAGACGGACGACTGGCTGACCGCCTGGTACCTGCAGATGGGCCGGGCCGGCGCCGACGTGGAGGTCTACCGGTACGCCGGGGCCGGCCACCTCTACACCGACCCCGACCTGCCGGACTACGACCGCGAGGCCGCCGAGGCCACCTGGCGGGTGGCGCTCGGCTTCCTCGAAGGGCTGCAGACCGCCTGACCGACGGTCAGGGACATGTCAGCCCGGGTAGCACTCCTTGGGCGGGTGCACCAGCGACTGGAAGTGGCCGGACCAGACCCAGGCCGGCGGCTGGGAGTCGTAGATCCTGAACCACAGGGCCCCCGAGGGGGTCTTGCTGGTCGAGCACGCGATCCGCAGGGTCGCCTTGTACGGCTCCACATGGCTTCTGTGGGACGAGTCCCTGGGCTCGCTGTAGATGGGAGCGCCGTGGACGTCCCACACGGTCAGGTTGACGAAGGCCGGCGCCGCCGAGGCCTCCGGCGCCGTCGCGACGGAGGCGAGCCCGGCGAAGGCCATCGCGGCCGCGATCGTCGCGGTTTTCTTCAAGGCACCTTGGGGGGTGGCCATGTGTCTCCTATCGGGGTCATGGTGACGACGATCCGTCACCTAAGCCGTCTGACGTAGGAAACCTGGTGCGGGTTGCCTCGGCCGGCGCCGGAGAGTCCGGCTACACCGGGTCGTACGTCCGCTCGACCTTCTGCGTGCCGCTGCGGGTGCGGTAGGACCGCACCCACTTGGAGGTCGCGTTCGGGTCGGTGCGGTCGGACAGGACGTAGTAGTCCATCTGCGCCCGGGCGGTGGTGATGTCCAGCACGCCGTAGCCGTGCCGGTCGGTGTCCACCCAGTGGACGTGCCGGTTCGCGGCCTCGATGACGGGCGCGGTGACCGCGGAGACCGTGCCCTCGGGGACCTTCACGATGTCGTCGAGGTTGTCGGAGGTCACCGAGGTCACCACGAACTCGGTGGCGGCCGACGCCGACAGCGGGTAGGTACCCGCGTCCACCGGCACGTCGTTGGCCCACGCCATGTGGATGTCACCGGTCAGGAAGACGGTGTTGCCGATGGCGTTCGAGCGCAGGTGGTCCAGGAGTTCGCGGCGGTCGTGCGTGTAGCCGTCCCACTGGTCGGTGTTGATGCCGATGCCGTCCTGCGGCAGGCCGAGCAGCTTGGCCAGCGGCTTGAGTAGGTCGGCGGTGAGGGAGCCGATGACGAACGGCGCGATCATCACCGAATTGCCCACCAGCCGCCACTTGGTGTCGGAGGCCTTCAACCCCGCCTTGAGCCAGTCGAGTTGCGCGCGCCCGGTGATGGTCCGGTTCGCGTCGTCCACCGAGCCGCTGGCCGTGGAGGCCTGCTGGGAGCGGAAGGAACGCAGGTCCAGCAGCGACAGGTCGGCGAGCTTGCCGAAGCGCAGCCGCCGGTAGGTGGTGCCCTCGACGGCCGGGCGCACGGGCATCCACTCGAAGTAGGCCTGCTTGGCGGCCGCCTTGCGGGCCGTCCAGGTGCCCTCGGCGCCCTCGGTGTGGTTGACCGCGCCGCCCGACCAGGCGTTGTCGGCGAACTCGTGGTCGTCCCAGATCGCGATGACCGGTGCCTTCAGGTGCAGCGCCTGCAGGTCGGGGTCGGTCTTGTACTTGGCGTGCCGGGTCCGGTAGTCGGCGAGCGTGATGATCTCGTTCGCGGGCGCGTGCGGGCGGACGACCGTGCCGCGGGCCGCGTACTCGCCGGACTTGTACTCGTAGATGTAGTCGCCGAGGTGCAGCCAGCCGTCCAGGTCGTTGCGGGCCGCGAGGTGGCGGTAGGCGGAGAAGTAGCCGCCCTCCCAGTTGGCGCAGGAGACCACGCCGAAGCGGAGGCCGCTGACGTCCGCGTTCGCCGCCGGCGCGGTGCGGGTGCGCGCCACCGGGGAGTCGGTGCCGCCGGCCGAGAAACGGAACCAGTAGTCGGTGGCCGGCTCCAGGCCGCGGATGTCGGCCTTCACGGTGTGGTCGGAGGTGGCCGTCGCGGTGGTGGAGCCCTTGGCGACGACGGTGGTGAAGGCCTTGTCCTTGGCGACGACCCAGCTCACCTCGGTGTCCGGGCCGAGCCCCGAGCCAGGTATCGCCTCCGCGGTCGGGGTCACTCGGGTCCACAGCAGGATCCCGTCGGGCAGCGGGTCGCCGGAGGCGACGCCGTGCAGGAAGGAGGGGGTGTCCGTGGCGGCGCGGGCCGGCAGCGCGGCGGCCAGCGGGCCGGCCAGGACAGCGGTCGCCGCCGCGGCCTTGACGACCGTACGGCGCCGGGGAGAAAGGGAGTCGAGGCCCTGGGAAGCCTTGGATGATCTGTATCGACTGGTCACGACCGATCAGGTTACTGATCGGTATTGAGCCAGAGCGGGCGAACTCCGAAAGTTCGCCCGCTCTTCACGCCGGGTCCGGCTTATGAGGGGCCGTCAGCCCTTGAGGACCGCGTCGAGGGCCTTGTTGAACTCGGCCGGGTTCGACGGCGCGTTCTTGCCGTCGGCGCCCGTCAGCGTCTTGCCGTCCATCTTCAGGGTCGGGGTGCCCTGGATGCCGTCCTTGTCGAAGATCTTGGACTCCTCCAGCGCCCACCTGTCGTAGGTGCCGTCCTTCACGGCCTTCCGGAACGCCGCGTTGCTCTTCAGCGCGGGGACCGTGTCGGCGATCTTGAGCAGGTAGGCGTCGTCCTTGAACTTGTCGTCGGTCTCGGCGGGGTGCCACTTCGCCGAGTACATCGCCGACTTGTACTCGAGGAACGCCTCCGGGCTGACGTCGAGCGCGGCGCCGAGGGCGCTGAGCGCGTTCTTGGAACCCACGCCGGGCAGGTTCCTGTCGAGGAAGGTGGCGCCGACGTACTGGAGCTTGAAGGTGCCGTTGTCGATGTCCTTCTTCACCGTCGAGCCGACGCTCTGCTCGAACGCGGCGCAGACCGGGCAGCGCGGGTCCTCGTAGATGGTGAGGGTCTTCTTGGCGGTGCTCTTGCCGATGACGACGATCGTGCCGTCCGCCCCGGTGGTGTGGGCCGGCTTGACCAGAGGCTTGGTCTTCGCGGCGTCCCAACCGGTCGGCTTGTTCATCTGGATGACCGCGTAGCTGATGCCGAAGGCGGCGGCCAGGACGGCCGCCGCCGAGGCCGCCACGATGACAGTCCGCTTGGTCTTGTCGCGCTTGGCCTGCCGCTCGCGCTCCTGGCGCAGCCGCTCCCGGGCCGCCGTCTTCGCCGTCTGGCTGTTCCGCTTGCTCATAGGGGTGATCTCCATGGGGGACGCGCACACGTCGTACGCGGAATACGTAAGGGGGACTGGAGGTGCTCAGGCCTCGCCGCTCAGCCGGCGGCGAGAGCGGGCGAGCACGGCGGTCCACGCCGTCCCAGGGAGTGCACGAGAAGCCGGCCGCGGGCTGCGGAGGGGCGCGGCGCCGGGCGCGCCGCCGGGCGCACCGGGGCCGGCGTCACGGCGACCACGGCCGCGGCGAGCAGCAGCGGCCGGAAGGTGGTGGCGGCGACCGCGCGCAGCAGCTGGGTCAGCGCCCGCTCGCCCCGGCGCAGCCAGGCGGCTGCGAGCAGGCCCACGCCGACGTGCCCGGCGAGCAGCAGCCAGGCAGCGGCCGGACTGGCGTGCACGAGGAACGCCTCGGGGCGGCCGGGCGCCCCGGTCACCTGGGCCAGCGGCGTGCCGACCGCGCCGCCCTCGCACAGCACCTTGAAGCCGAAGGCGTGCAGCGGGCCGGCGACCGGGCCGCCCGCGCGGCCGTAGCAGGCGTGCTGGCCCGTGGTGAACACCGTGTCGGCGGCCAGCTCCAGCGGGACGAGCAGGGCGGCGATCCGGCCGAAGCCGCGCTCGCGGCCCGCCAGCGCGTACGCGGTGACGAAGACCCCGGCGGCGACCGCGCTCACGGTCGCCGCCGGCAGCGGGGCCCGGGACAGCAGCACGTGCGACGCGGTGCTGAGCGTCACGACGAAGGCCGTGAACAGCACCGCGCGCACGGTTCTGAGCTGGGTCCCGGATATGTCCATAGCGAAGGGAGAGTCTGTCACGTAGGCGGGTAAGGGACCCCTAAAGGGTCCCTGTGCGGTGCGAAGGTCACAGCCCCGGAATCCGGCCGTTGCGGAACAGGTCGACGAAGATCTGGTGGTCCGCACGCGCGCGTGCGCCGTAGCTGTGCGCGAAGTCCACCAGGAGCGGCGCGAAGCTCTCCTCGTCGGCCGCGAGGGCCGCGTCGATGGCCCGCTCGGTCGAGAACGGCACCAGGGACTCCCCGGAGGTGTCGTCCGCCGCCGCGTGCATGGTGGCGGTGGCCCGGCCCAGGTCGGCGACGACGGCCGCGATCTCCTCCGGGTCGTCGATGTCGCCCCAGTCGAGGTCGACGGCGTACGGCGAGACCTCGGCGACCAGCTGGCCGGATCCGTCCAGCTCGGTCCAGCCCAGCCACGGGTCGGCGTGCGCCTGCAGGGCGCGCTGGGAGATCACCGTGCGGTGGCCCTCGTGCCGGAAGTAGCCGGCGATCGCCGGGTCCGTGATGTGCCGGGAGACGGCCGGGGTCTGGGCCTGCTTGATGTAGATCACGACGTCGTTCTCCAGGGCGTCGCTGTGACCCTCCAGGAGGATGTTGTACGACGGCAGGCCCGCCGAGCCGATGCCGATGCCCCGGCGGCCGACGACGTCCTTCACCCGGTAGGAGTCCGGGCGGGCCAGGGACGAGTCCGGCAGCGTCTCCAGGTAGCCGTCGAAGGCCGCCAGCACCTTGTAGCGGGTCGCCGCGTCCAGCTCGATGGAGCCGCCGCCCGGCGCGAAGCGGCGCTCGAAGTCGCGGATCTCGGTCATCGACTCCAGCAGCTCGAACCGGGTCAGCGAGCGGGCGGCCCGCAGGGCGCCCAGCAGCGGGCCCTCGGCGGTGTCCAGGGTGAAGGGCGGCACCTCGTCGCTCTTGGCGCCCGTGGCCAGCGCGTGGATGCGCTCGCGGTAGGCCGCCGCGTAGACCGTCACCAGCTCGCTGATCTGCTCGTCGCTGAGCGCCTTCGCGTACCCGATGAGCGCGACGGAGGCCGAGAAGCGCTTGAGGTCCCAGGTGAAGGGGCCGACGTAGGCCTCGTCGAAGTCGTTGACGTTGAAGACCAGCCGGCCGTTGGAGTCCATGTACGTGCCGAAGTTCTCCGCGTGCAGGTCGCCGTGGATCCACACCCGCGAGGTGCGCTCGTCCAGGAAAGGGCCACCGCGCTTCTCCGCGTCGAGGTCGTGGTAGAAGAGGCACGCCGTACCCCGGTAGAACGCGAAGGCCGAGGCAGCCATCTTGCGGAACTTGACCCGGAAGGCGGCCGGGTCGGCGGCCAGGAGCCGGCCGAAGGCGGTGTCGAAGACGGCGAGGATCTCCTCGCCGCGCTGCTCGTCGTTGAGCTGGGGGACCGGCATCGCGGGGTGCCTCCTGGTGCTTTTCCTGTACGACAGCGTTTCTGCCGTACCCAACGCACGAAGGTACGTGGGAGTGCCCGTCGGGTGTCAGTCCCGAGGCATAGACTTCGACGCTGACCCCAGAACTGTCCGCCGCCCCGTCGCCCAGTGTTTCCGTTGGAGGCCATACCGTGTCAAAGCCGCCCTTCACGCACCTGCACGTCCACACCCAGTACTCGCTGCTGGACGGTGCCGCGCGGCTCAAGGACATGTTCAACGCGTGCAACGAGATGGGCATGACGCACATCGCCATGTCCGACCACGGCAACCTCCACGGGGCGTACGACTTCTTCCACTCCGCGAAGAAGGCCGGGGTCACCCCGATCATCGGGATCGAGGCGTACGTCGCCCCCGAGTCCCGGCGCAACAAGCGCAAGATCCTCTGGGGCCAGCCGCACCAGAAGCGGGACGACATCTCCGGTTCGGGTGGTTACACCCACAAGACGATGTGGGCCGTGAACAGGACCGGCCTGCACAACCTCTTCCGGCTCTCCTCGGACGCCTACGCCGAGGGCTGGCTGCAGAAGTGGCCCCGGATGGACAAGGAGACCATCGCCCAGTGGTCCGAGGGCATCGTCGCCTCCACAGGCTGCCCCTCCGGCGAGGTGCAGACCCGGCTGCGCCTCGGCCACTTCGACGAGGCCCTCAAGGCCGCCGCCGACTACCAGGACATCTTCGGCAAGGACCGGTACTTCCTGGAGCTGATGGACCACGGCATCGAGATCGAGCGCCGGGTCCGCGACGGCCTGCTGGAGATCGGCAAGAAGCTCGGCATCCCCCCGCTGGTCACCAACGACTCGCACTACACGTACGCGCACGAGGCGGGGGCGCACGACGCCCTGCTGTGCATCCAGACCGGCAAGAACCTCTCCGACCCGGACCGCTTCAAGTTCGACGGCACCGGCTACTACCTGAAGTCCACGGACGAGATGTACGCCATCGACTCCTCGGACGCCTGGCAGGAGGGCTGCGCCAACACGCTCCTCGTCGCCGAGATGGTCGACACCACCGGCATGTTCGAGAAGCGCGACCTCATGCCCAAGTTCGACATCCCCGAGGGCTACACCGAGGTCACCTGGTTCAAGGAGGAGGTGCGCCGCGGCATGGAGCGCCGCTTCCCCGGCGGCATCCCCGAGGACCGCCAGAAGCAGGCCGACTACGAGATGGACGTCATCATCTCGATGGGCTTCCCCGGCTACTTCCTCGTGGTCGCCGACTTCATCATGTGGGCCAAGAACAACGGCATCGCCGTCGGCCCCGGCCGAGGCTCCGCGGCCGGTTCGATCGTCGCCTACGCCATGGGCATCACCGACCTCGACCCGATCCCGCACGGTCTGATCTTCGAGCGGTTCCTCAACCCCGAGCGCATCTCGATGCCCGATGTCGACATCGACTTCGACGAGCGCAGGCGCGTCGAGGTGATCCGCTACGTGACCGAGAAGTACGGCGCCGACAAGGTCGCCATGATCGGCACGTACGGCACCATCAAGGCCAAGAACGCGATCAAGGACTCCGCGCGCGTGCTGGGCTATCCGTACGCGATGGGCGACCGCATCACCAAGGCCATGCCCGCCGACGTCCTCGGCAAGGGCATCCCGCTGTCCGGGATCACCGACCCGCAGCACCCGCGCTACAGCGAGGCCGGCGAGGTCCGCGGGATGTACGAGAACGAGCCGGACGTGAAGAAGGTCATCGACACCGCGCGCGGCGTGGAGGGCCTGGTGAGGCAGATGGGCGTGCACGCCGCCGGCGTGATCATGTCCAGCGAGACCATCACCGAGCACGTCCCGGTCTGGGTCAGGCACACCGACGGCGTGACCATCACCCAGTGGGACTACCCGAGCTGTGAGTCGCTCGGCCTGCTGAAGATGGACTTCCTGGGCCTGCGCAACCTCACGATCATGGACGACGCCGTCAAGATGGTGAAGGCCAACAAGGGGGTCGACATCGACCTCCTGAGCCTCCCGCTCGACGACCCCAAGACCTTCGAGCTGCTCCAGCGCGGCGACACCCTCGGCGTCTTCCAGTTCGACGGCGGCCCCATGCGCTCGCTGCTGCGGCTGATGAAGCCCGACAACTTCGAAGACATCTCCGCCGTGTCGGCCCTGTACCGCCCGGGCCCGATGGGCATGAACTCCCACACGAACTACGCGCTGCGCAAGAACAAGCAGCAGGAGATCACGCCGATCCACAAGGAGCTGGAGGAGCCTCTCGAAGAGGTCCTGGCCGTCACCTACGGCCTGATCGTCTACCAGGAGCAGGTGCAGAAGGCCGCCCAGATCATCGCCGGGTACTCGCTCGGCGAGGCCGACATCCTCCGCCGTGTGATGGGCAAGAAGAAGCCCGACGAGCTGGCGAAGAACTTCACCATCTTCCAGGCCGGCGCCCGCAAGAACGGCTACAGCGACGAAGCCATCCAGGCGCTCTGGGACGTGCTGGTCCCGTTCGCCGGCTACGCCTTCAACAAGGCCCACTCCGCCGCGTACGGCCTGGTCTCGTACTGGACGGCGTACCTCAAGGCGAACTACCCCGCCGAGTACATGGCCGCGTTGCTGACCTCCGTGAAGGACGACAAGGACAAGTCGGCGATCTACCTCAACGAGTGCCGCCGCATGGGCATCAAGGTGCTTCCGCCGAACGTCAACGAGTCGGTGCACAACTTCGCCGCCCAGGGCGACGACGTGATCCTCTTCGGCCTCGAAGCCGTGCGCAACGTCGGCACCAACGTGGTCGAGTCGATCATCAAGAGCCGCAAGGCGAAGGGCAAGTACGCCTCCTTCCCCGACTACCTCGACAAGGTCGACGCGGTCGCGTGCAACAAGCGCACCACCGAGTCGCTGATCAAGGCCGGCGCCTTCGACACCATGGGCCACACCCGCAAGGGGCTCACGGCGCAGTACGAGCCGATGATCGACAACGTGGTCGCGGTCAAGCGCAAGGAGGCCGAGGGACAGTTCGACCTGTTCGGCGGCATGGGCGAGGAGACCAGCAGCGAGCCGGGCTTCGGGCTCGACGTGCAGTTCACCGACGAGGAGTGGGACAAGACCTATCTGCTCGCCCAGGAGCGGGAGATGCTCGGTCTGTACGTCTCCGACCACCCGCTCTTCGGCCTGGAGCACGTGCTGTCCGACAAGGCCGACGCGGGTATCGCCCAGCTGACCGGCGGTGAGCACGCGGACGGCGCGGTCGTCACCATCGGCGGCATCATCTCGGGCCTGCAGCGCAAGATGACCAAGCAGGGCAACGCCTGGGCGATCGCCACCGTCGAGGACCTCGCGGGTTCCATCGAGTGCATGTTCTTCCCGGCGACCTACCAGCTGGTGTCGACCCAACTCGTCGAGGACGCGGTGGTGTTCGTCAAGGGCCGGCTCGACAAGCGCGAGGACGTGCCCCGGCTCGTCGCCATGGAGCTGATGGTCCCGGACCTGTCCAACGCGGGCACCAACGCGCCCGTGGTCCTCACCATCCCGGCCACCAGGGTCACTCCGCCCATGGTCAGCCGGCTCGGCGAGATCCTCAGCCACCACAAGGGCGACAGCGAGGTCCGGATCAAGCTCCAGGGCCCGCGCAAGACCACCGTGCTGCGCCTGGACCGGCACCGGGTCAAGCCCGACCCGGCGCTCTTCGGCGATCTGAAGGTGCTGCTCGGCCCGTCCTGCCTGGCCGGCTGAACCGCCCATGCGCGAAGGGGCGCACCCGTGACGGGTGCGCCCCTCCTGCGTGCCTGGGCTTCACATGCCCTTGACGGGCTTCACATGCCCTTTAGTTGTGGCCGAAGCTCTTCTGCTTCTTACGAGCAACATCCGAGGGGTTGCCCGGAGCGTGCATCGAAGCCTCGTGCTCCTCCGACGGACGCGGGGCGCGCTCGTGTGCCTGCTCGGCCTGCGGAGCGCGGTTCTGCGGGCCACCCTGCTTGCGGTTCTTGTTCTTGGCCATGGTGATCTGCCTCCTGTGGGGGATCTAGGGGCCAGGGCCGCGACCAGATTCACATATGCTGACACCAGGCGCATGTCGGACAATTACCGTGTGTGACAGGGGTGGTGGGCGAGCGGGATCCGCAAACGCCACGCCGAAGATCGAGTTCGGGCCGTTAACCCCCGCGTGGTCGGGCAGACTCGAAGGAAGTCCGAAGCAAAGCCTCCCGGGAAGAGGGTGAGTCGCGTGGACCGCTGCATCGTCCTGGTGGACGCCGGGTATCTGCTGGGCGCCGCCGCCAGCCTCCTCGCCGGCGAGCCCTCGCGGTCCCGGATCACCGTCGATCACACCGCGCTGATCCAGGCGCTGCGCGACCGTGCGGAGTCGGAGACCGAGTGTCCCCTGCTGCGCATCTACTGGTTCGACGGCGCGCCCGACCGCGTCCCCCAGCCGGAGCATCGCCGGCTGCGCGTGATGCCCCGGGTCACCGTCCGGCTCGGCGCCCTCACCCGCAGCGACGGGCGCTGGGCACAGAAGGGCGTGGACGCCGCCATGCACGCCGAGCTGACCGAGCTGGCCCGCAACCGCGCCTGCTCCGACATCGTCCTGGTCACCGGCGACGGCGATCTGCTGCCCGGCATGATGGCCGCCAAGGAGCACGGCGTCGCCGTCCACCTGTGGGCCGTCCAGGCCGCCGACGGCGACTACAACCAGTCCGAGGACCTGGTCGCCGAGGCCGACGAGCGGCGTGTCCTCGACCGCGCCTGGATCACCCAGGCCGTCCGCGTCAAGGAGCTGACCGGCGTCTGCGCGCCGCCGCCCGCGCCGCGCCCCGAGATCGCCGCGATCCTCTCCGCGCCGCTGCCCGAGTCCTCGCTCGGCTCGGCGGCGGAGCAGCCCGCAGAACCCGTCGCGCCGACGGCCGGCGCGACCGGGAACGGCGCCCAGGAGCGGGCCCCCGCCCCCAAGGGCGTCCCCACCCCCAAGGACCTCGCCGCGCTGCGCGCCCCCGGCACCCAGTCCGCCCAGCACCCCGCCACCGCGACCCTGCGCTGGTCGTCCGACAAGGGCTGGGTGGACCGGCCGGGCGTGGTCACCGAGCCGCCCGACGTCGCCTCCATGCCGACGCTGGCCCAGCTCACGACGGCCGAGCAGCGGTGGGCCGACCGCGAGGA
The DNA here is from genome assembly GCF_044593395.1 of Streptomyces sp. NPDC052301. Classification (NCBI taxonomy): domain Bacteria; kingdom Bacillati; phylum Actinomycetota; class Actinomycetes; order Kitasatosporales; family Streptomycetaceae; genus Streptomyces; species Streptomyces sp. NPDC052301. The sequence continues at coordinate 426,811 of NZ_JBIUBE010000004.1, forward strand.
GGACATCACCACCGTCGGCGGCGACCCGTACGAGGTCGGACAGGTCTTCGCCCGCCGCTGGATGTCCCGGCTCGGCGACCAGAACAATCTGCAGAAGCTGTCCCAGATGTACCCGCGCATCCCGCACCGGATCGACGGGGAGCTGCTGCGGTACGCGGCCCGGTTCGGACTGCTGGCCCACAAGGACGACCAGATCGACGAGCACGACCGTTACGCCATCCGGGCGGGCTTCTGGCGGGAAGTCGATGTTCCGGCCGCCGCCGAGCACGCCGGTACCGGAGAGTGATCCCTCACCGGTCTCCGTACAGAAGTGGCCCCAAAGGCGAGTAAAGGCCCCCGACCCCGTACCCTCGTCCCTTGTGAGTACGCGCGCGGCACAGGCACTTCGGCATGACGCGGTCGTACGCGTGCGCGGGCTCGGCAAGACCTACCCGGCCGTCAAGAGCAGGCGCGGGGCACCCGGCACCCCCGAGGTTCGGGCCACCGACGCGGTCGAGCTGGACGTGCGCCGCGGCGAGATCTTCGGGCTGCTCGGACCGAACGGTGCCGGCAAGTCCACCCTCGTACGGCAGCTGACCGGGCTGCTGCGGCCGGACGCGGGCAGCGTCGAGATCCTCGGCCACGACATCGTCAGGCACCCCGAGCGGGCCGCCCGGCTCCTCGCGTACCTGGGTCAGGAGTCCTCCGCCCTGGACGAGCTGACCGTCTCCCTGGCCGCCGAGACCACCGGACGCCTGCGCGGCCTGGACGTGCCGCGGGCGCGGGCCGAGCGGGACGCCGTGCTGGAGGAGCTGGGCCTCACCCCGATCGCCGGGCGGGCGCTGAAGAAGCTGTCCGGCGGGCAGCGCAGGCTCGCCTGCCTCGCCGCCGCGCTCGTCGGCGAGCGCCCGCTGCTCGTGCTGGACGAACCGACCACCGGCATGGACCCGGTGGCCCGGCGCGCGGTGTGGGCCGCCGTGGACCGGCGGCGGGCCGAGCGCGGTACGACCGTGCTGCTGGTCACCCACAACGTCATCGAGGCCGAGACCGTGCTGGACCGGGTCGCCGTCCTCGACCGGGGCCGGGTCATCGCCTGCGACTCCCCGGCCGGACTGAAGGAACAGGTCGCCGGCGAGGTGCGGGTGGAGCTGGTCTGGCGGGAGCGGGCGCCGCTGGAGGTGCCCGAGGTCGCCGGCTTGCGCGAGCGCGCCGTGGAGTCCGGCCGGCGCTGGACGCTGCGGCTCGCCCCCGAGGAGGCCCGCGCCGCCGTCGCCACGGTGACCGGCGGGGCCGCCTTCGCCGCCCTGGACGACTTCACGCTCGCCACGCCCAGCCTGGAGGACGTCTACCTGGCGCTCGGCGGGGCGGCCCGGCAGGGGCTGGTGAAGGCGTGAACGCGGTGGCCGGGCGATGCGTAGGGGTCTGTACGCCGGTCCACACGCCTGCCGTAGGGAAGAGGAGCAGCTCGACGTGAGTGTCGTACCCGCGGAGGTCCTGTCGGGCGGAGCCCCGGCCGTGCCGGAGCCGGCACGGGGCGCGGCCGAACTCGGACCGCCCGCGCGGCTGTGGCCGTCGCTGACGGCCGTGTACCGGGCGCAGCTGTCCCGGGCCCGGGTGGCCCGCATCCCGCTGCTGTTCGTGGCCACCTTCCAGTCCGTAGGCATCGCCGTGATGATGCGCGGTGTCGTCGACAGCGGCTCCGAGGCCCAGTCGGTGGTGGCGGGCTCCTCGGTGCTCGTCGTGGCGTACGTGGCGCTGAATCTGCTCTCGCAGTACTTCGGGCAGCTGCGGGCCAGCGGCGGGCTCGACCACTACGCCACGCTGCCGGTGCCGCCGGCCGCGGTGGTGCTGGGCGCGGCGGCGGCGTACGCCTCGTTCACCGTGCCGGGAACCCTGGTGACCGCCGTCTTCGGGTGCGTGCTGTTCGGGCTGCCGCTGTCCAACCTGTGGGTCCTGCTGGCCGTCATCCCGCTCGCCGGGGCCGCGCTCTCCGGGCTCGGCGCCGCCTGCGGCCTGCTCGCGCCTCGGCAGGAACTGGCCACGCTGCTCGGGCAGCTGGGCATGTCGGCGGCGCTGCTGCTCGGCGTGCTGCCGGCCGACCGGATGCCGGAGATCGTCCGGCTGGCCCGGGACCTGCTGCCGTCGACCTACGGCGTGGAGGCGTACGCCGGGACGTTCGGGGCACACCCGGACTGGGCCGTCGTTCTCGTTGACCTGGGGGTGTGTGCCGGTGTCGGAGTCGTCTCACTGGCCGTGGCGACCTGGGCGTACCGCAGGGCCGCCGTCCGGTGACGCGGCGCACGGCGCGACCTGGCACGATGGCAGGGTGACCGCACCGCTGACGCCACCGACGCCACCGCACAACGACTCCTCGCACCAGGTCTGGCAGGCTCCGCCGCCCGCCGAGGGGCCGGCCGGGGGTGCAGACGAACAGGACGGCCCCGGGATGAAGACCGAAGTGCGGGAGGCCGCTGTGATCACGGTGGCCGTGGCGCTGGGCGGGGTGCTGCTGGGGCTGCTGTGGTGGTGGCTGGCACCGCATGTGCCGCTGGTCGGCGACGAGGTCGACAAGAGCTGGGTCGTCTATCTGAAGGACAGCGAGGGAGAACAGGCCATCGGGGTGGACGGAACGTTCACTCTGCTGGCGCTGGCCTTCGGTCTCGTCAGCGCGGTCGCCGTCTTCCTGCTGCGTCGGCGCGGGGGCGTGCCGCTGGTGGTGGCGCTCGGCGTCGGCGGGCTGCTCGGGTCCCTGCTGGCGTGGCGGCTCGGGGTGTGGCTCGGACCGGAGTCCGACGTGCTGGCGCACGCGAAGGCCGTGGGCAAGGGCGTCACCTTCTCGGCGCCGCTGAAGCTCTCGGCGCGAGGCGCTCTGCTGGCCTGGCCGCTCGCCGCATTGCTGGTGCATCTGGGGCTGACCGCGCTGTTCGGGCCCCGGGATCCCGAGACGGCGTATCCGCAGCAGCCGTAGCGCCCACGCGGAGCGGCCGACCGGGAGGCGGTGAGCAGCGGGGCGGCTGGGAAACGGGGCGGCCGGGAGACAGGCCGCCGTCTCAGCCCCTGCCGATCGGCGCCAGCACCGCCCCCGTCAGCTTCGCCAGGTCCACCGGCGCCAGCTCCACCTCCAGCCCCCGTCGCCCCGCCGAGACGCAGATCGTCGCGTGGCCCCCGGCCGAGTCGTCCAGGACCGTCGGGAGCCTCTTGCGCTGGCCGAGCGGGGAGATGCCGCCCCGGACGTAGCCGGTGGTGCGCTCGGCGAGGGCCGGGTCGGCCATGGCCGCCCGCTTGCCGCCGACCGCCGCCGCCAGCGCCTTCAGGTCCAGCGAGCCCGCCACCGGGACCACGCCGACCACCAGGGAGCCGTCGACGTCGGCCACCAGGGTCTTGAAGACGCGGTCGGGGGATACGCCCATCGCCTGGGCAGCCTCCTCGCCGTAGGAGGGGTGGTTCGGGTCGTGGTCGTAGGAGTGGACGGTGAAGTCCACGCCCGCCGCGGTCAGGGCCACCGTCGCGGGCGTGCCCCCGGACTGCTGCTGCTTCTTCGGCTTCTTCGCCATCAGGGGTGTGGGTTCCTCAGTTCAGACTCGTCGGCGTCCGCGTCAGCTCGAACGCGGGCAACGACGGCAGACTACGGATGATGGCCGTCTCGGAGCGAAGCAGTTTCAGCTCGTCCCGCAGGCGGGAGGCGGTGTCGGGAGCCTGCAGCAGACGCTGCTTGGTGGGTGTGTCGTGCACCATCGCCGCGGCCACCAGGTACGACACCACGCTCGGGTCGTCCGGCAGCTCCGCGCCCGTGGACAGCGAGCGCTCGCGGGCGCCCGCGAGGCGCTTCTGGTACTGACGGAAGGACCGCAGCACCCCCTCGGCCAGCGCGCCGGCCTCGTCGCCGGGCTCCTCCGACAGCTCCTCCAGCTCCGCCGTCAGAAAAGGGCCCGAGGCGTCGACCGACACCAGGCGGACCCGGGTCGTGCCCGTCGCCAGCACCTCGAACGTGCCGTCGGCGCGCTCGCGGATCGTCGCCGCGTCCGCCACACAGGCCACCCCGTGGAAGGCCTTGACGGGATCCGGGCCGAAGCCGGCGGCCGGGCCCCGCTCGGGCTGTGCCGTGGGATCGGGCATGCCCGGGGCGCTCGGCGCGACCTCGTGGCCGTCGCGGATGGCGACGACGGCGAACCGGCGCGGCTCGTCCTCCGGGGTCTTCAGCAGCTCGCGCATCATGGCGCGATACCGCTCCTCGAAGACGTTCAGCGGCAGCACGAGCCCCGGGAACAGCACCGTGTTCAGCGGGAAGAGCGGGAGGCGGGCGGTGGTCACGACGCCCCAGCCTAGTGGTCGCCGGCGCGGACGTGTCCGCGGTGCTCGCCGAGAGGGCCCGCGGGGGCCGGGGCCAGCCCCGCCGGGAGGGGCCGCGGGCCCGCCGCCAGCAGGTGCTCGCGCAGGCCGAGGAAGTGGCCGAGCGGATCGTCCGAGAACCGGTCCCAGGGGAAGGACGTGGCGTACGGGCCGATCAGGCGCAGCTGGGTGCGGGCCTCCTCCCAGCGGTCCAACCGCATGAGGACGTAGAGCAGCTTGTTGCGCACCTCGGCGGGCCAGGCGTCCGCGGCCGGGAAGCGCGCGGACAGGGCGATCGCCCGGTCGGCCGCCGCGTGCAGCCGCTCGCGGGGCATCTCGGGGCCGCAGCCGTCGGTCAGATAGCCGAAGGCCGCCCGGGCCGGCAGCGCCTGGACGAGCGAGTCGGCGGGCGCGTCCTGCGCGGCCCGCTCGGCGAAGTCGAAGCACTCGCGGTGCGAGCCGTCCGAGGTGTGCGGGGTGTCCCCCCACACGACACAGCAGAAGGCGGCCAGATAGCGCAGGGCGGCCACATGGCAGCCGTAGTGGTGCGGGGCGCGGCGGACGGCCGCCTCCCACAGCTCCCCGAAGTACCGGTGCCCGGCCCGGGAGCCGCGCGCGTGGTCGAGCGCGATCCGCCAGGGCACCGGGTCGCGGTCGTCGGCGCGGGCGGCGGCGGTGACGAGCGGGCTCGCCTCGCGCAGCAACTCGGTGCGGCCCGGCGACGGCCAGGCGCGGTCCACCGCCAGCTGCGCCCCGACCAGCAGGGCGCCGGGATCCTCCGGCGCGGCGGCACGCCACGCCTCGAACCACTCGGGGCGGGAGCGGGCGAAGCCGGCCAGGCGCCGCACGTACCGGTCGTGGTTCTCCCACGCGGCGGCGGCGCGCGTGGCGGCCAGCAGACCGGCCGCGGTGGCGTACTCGCCCCGGCCGGCCGCGACCAGCGCCGGGGAGAGACGGTCGTCGGGCGCGTCGAGCACGACCTCGTCCCCGGCCGGCGGCCGGCCGGCGAGGCGTGCGGAGCGTCTGGTCATCCGAGTGGGGCGGATGAACGAGGGCAGCAGAGCCATGGTGTCGACCATTGAAAGTCCGCAGGTCGGGAGTGCGCCAGAGGGTTCGGGCAAGTCATGGAAAGTTGTACGGCCGACGGTCAAGGACCAGTAAAGGCATGGGTGCGGCCTTTGTGGCCGATGGGGTGATCGGGGCACGCTTCGGCGGTCAGTTCCGCCGCAGCAGGCGCGTCGCCCCCGCCGCCACGGTCGTCGCCAGGATCCAGCCCAGCAGGACCATGGCCGCCGCCAGCCACTGCCAGCCGCCGCGCAGCTGCCACTCGCCCACCTGGCCGAGGTCGATCACCGGCAGCAGCAGGTCCAGGGTGAACAGGGCCGGACTCCAGTACGGATGCCCGTCGTGGTTCATCGGCGGATGGTCGGCGTGCGCGAACGCGAGCGTGCCCGCCGCCCACAGCACCGCCATCCACACCGCGGCCCGCCCCGGCCGGTAGCCGTAGGCCACGGTCCAGTCCTGCACGAACCCCCAGACCTTGGCGGCCGGCGGCAGCGTCTCGCGGCGCCGGCGCTGCTTGGCCAGCAGCGCCTCGCGCGCGTCCTCGTCCTCCCCGGCCGAGCGCAGCACGGCCGCCAGCCGCTCGTACGGCTCAGGGGCGTACTCGGCGGTGGCCGCCGCCACCCAGTCCAGGCGCCGGGTGAGCGGGAAGGGACCCTGCGGGACCAGGTTCTCGTAGGCGAACCCGGCCATGTGCAGCCGGCCGGCGTCCGGCCAACTGGTCGCCCGGTCCACCAGGTTGACGATCCGCGCGCCGGACAGCACCACCCGGCCGCGCTGCGGCTTGTCGCCGAGGAAGCGCAGCTCGGGCGTCTGCACCCGGCGCAGCGACAGCTCCTGGTCGTCGGTGAGGTCGTACCGGGCCCGCTCCAGGTCCACGGCGTCGCCGAACCGCCCGTCGTCCAGCCGTACCCCGCCCCGGCACTCGAAGCGCTGGATGCGGGTGCCGCGCGCCGGCGTGGTGCCGCTCAGCAACGGGCTGCCGACGCCCGCCGGGGTCAGGTACAGGGTGCGGTTGACGGTCAGCTGGGGGGCGTTCAGGGCGTACCGGGAGTAGGGGTTGGCGAGCCGCGCGCCGCGCAGACTGAGCGAGACCCCGATCTGCGCGCCGCGCAGACTCAGCTCGCCGTGCGACTCCAGCAACTCCGCCTGGAGGTCCTGGCCGACGGTCATGCCGTCCGCCGCGATGGACCGCCCGCTGCGGTCGCGGTACACGATCGCCTGGTTGAGCAGCAGATCGGTGCCGATGTGCGCGTCGGTCAGCCGGACGCCGTTCTGGATGCGGCAGCGCGGCAGATGCAGGTCGCCCTCGGTGTTCACCCGGGCCGCCTCCAGACGGGGGAGCGCGCAGTCCACCAGGCGCACGGTGGTGAACCGGGCCTCCGGCAGCCGCACCTCGTCGTCGAAGCGGCAGCCGCGCAGCTCGACGTACGGCGTCACCGTGCCGCCCGCGAGGTCCAGCGTCCCGGTGATCCGGACGCCGGTGAGCTTCAGCGCGGACACCCGGCCGGCGAGCGCGGGCGGGCCGTCCAGCAGCAGCCAGCACACGATGCGGGCCCGCACGGCCCGCTCGGGACCCCAGGGGTGCCCGCCGTGCGGATCGTCCACCGCGGCGTCCCCGCTGCTCAGGTCGTACACGCTGCCGTTGCGGAAGGCCTGCCACATGCCCGCCTCGGCCGCGGTCAGGTCGTCCGGCAGGTCCCCTGCGAGGATGCCGGTCACCTCGGTCACCGCTGTTCCTTCTCCCTACGCTGTCCAGGACGTTCGTACGGCCGTTCATGCCCGCTGAGTGACTGCTGGAACACTAGAGGTGAACGCGATCTTCCGGGTTCCGGCCACGTTCTGTATCAGCCATTGATACGCGCGGACGGCTCCCGTGAGAGGTCTGAGAGAATTGGGACTGTGATTTCCCGAATCGATCTGCGCGGCGACGCCCTTCCCGAGGGCCCCGCCCTGCGCGACCTGCTGCCCCGAGCCGACTTCGACGTCTCGGCCGCCCTGGAGAAGGTGCGTCCGATCTGCGAGGCCGTGCATCATCGTGGCGACGCGGCGCTGATCGACTTCGCGGAGAAGTTCGACGGAGTACGGCTGGAATCCGTCCGTGTGCCGGCCCAGGCGCTCGCCGACGCGCTGGACGCCCTCGACCCGGCCGTGCGCGCCGCGCTGGAGGAGTCCATCCGCCGCGCCCGCCTGGTCCACCGCGAGCAGCGTCGCGGCACGCACACCACCCAGGTGGTGCCCGGCGGCTCGGTGACCGAGAAGTGGGTGCCGGTCGAGCGCGTCGGGCTGTACGCCCCGGGCGGCCGGTCCGTCTACCCCTCGTCCGTGATCATGAACGCGGTGCCGGCGCAGGAGGCCGGGGTCGAGTCGATCGCGCTCGCCTCCCCGCCGCAGGCCGAGTTCGGCGGGCTCCCGCACCCGACGATCCTCGCCGCCTGCGCGCTGCTCGGCGTCGACGAGGTCTACGCGGCCGGTGGTGCCACCGCCGTCGCGATGTTCGCCTACGGCACCGAGTCCTGCCCGCCCGCCAACATGGTCACCGGCCCCGGCAACATCTGGGTCGCCGCCGCCAAGCGCTTCTTCACCGGCCGGATCGGCATCGACGCCGAGGCCGGCCCGACCGAGATCGCGATCCTCGCGGACTCCACCGCCGACCCGGTGCACGTGGCCTCGGACCTGATCAGTCAGGCCGAGCACGACCCGCTCGCGGCGGCCGTCCTGGTCACCGACTCCGTCGAGCTGGCGGAGGCGGTGGAGAAGGAGCTGGAGCCGCAGGTCACGGCCACCAAGCACATCGAGGACCGGATCGTGCCCGCCCTCAGGGGCCGGCAGTCCGCGATCGTGCTGGTCGACGGTGTCGAGGAGGGCCTGCGGGTCGTCGACGCCTACGGCGCCGAGCACCTGGAGATCCAGACCGCCGACGCGGCGGCCGTGGCGGACCGGGTGAAGAACGCGGGCGCGATCTTCATCGGCCCCTGGGCCCCCGTCTCGCTCGGCGACTACGCGGCCGGGTCCAACCACGTCCTGCCCACCGGCGGCTGCGCCTGCCACTCCTCGGGCCTGTCCGTGCAGTCCTTCCTGCGCGGGATCCACATCGTCGACTACACGAAGGACGCGCTGGCCGAGGTCGCGCACCACGTGGTGACGCTGGCGGAGGCGGAGGACCTGCCCGCGCACGGCGCGGCGATCAAGGCACGTTTCGGGTGGAAGGTTCCGACGAGCAAGTGACCGGCATCGACGATCTCCCCGTACGGGACGAGCTGCGCGGCAAGTCCCCTTACGGCGCGCCCCAGTTGGACGTGCCCGTGCGGCTGAACACGAACGAGAACCCCTACCCGCTGCCCGAGCCGCTGGTCGAGCGGATCACGGAGCGGGTGCGGGAGGCCGCCCGTGACCTGAACCGCTACCCCGACCGGGACGCGGTCCAGCTGCGCACCGAGCTGGCCAAGTACCTGACGAGGACCGGCAAGTACCCGCTCGGCATCGAGAACGTGTGGGCGGCGAACGGCTCCAACGAGGTCATCCAGCAGCTGCTGCAGACCTTCGGCGGACCGGGCCGTACCGCGATCGGCTTCGAGCCGTCGTACTCGATGCACGCGCTCATCGCGCGCGGCACCGGCACGGGCTGGATCTCCGGGCCGCGCACCGAGGACTTCACGATCGACCTCGCCGCCGCCGGGCGGGCGATCGCGGAGCACAGGCCGGACGTCGTCTTCATCACCACCCCCAACAACCCCACGGGCAACGCGGTCCCGCCCGAGACGGTCCTCGCGCTGTACGAGGCCGCGCAGGCGGCCAGGCCGTCGATGGTCGTCGTGGACGAGGCCTATGTCGAGTTCAGCCACGGCGAGTCGCTGCTGCCGCTGCTGGCGGGCCGCCCGCGCCTGGTGATCTCCCGCACCATGTCGAAGGCGTTCGGCGCGGCGGGCCTGCGTCTCGGCTACCTCGCCGCCGACCCGGCGGTCGTGGACGCCGTCCAGCTCGTCCGGCTGCCGTACCACCTGTCGGCGATCACCCAGGCGACCGCCCTGGCCGCCCTGGAGCACACGGACACGCTGCTGGGCTACGTCGAGCAGCTGAAGTCGGAGCGCGACCGGCTGGTCGCCGAGCTGCGCGCGATCGGCTACGAGGTCACGGAGTCCGACGCGAACTTCGTGCAGTTCGGCCGGTTCGCGGACGCCCACACCGCGTGGCAGAGGATCCTCGACCGGGGCGTCCTGGTCCGGGACAACGGCGTACCGGGGTGGCTGCGGGTGTCCGCCGGTACCCCGGAGGAGAACGACGCGTTCCTGGACGCGGTACGTGAAGTGAAGAAGGAGCTTGAGGCATGAGCCGCGTTGGACGCATAGAGCGCACCACGAAGGAGACCTCGGTGCTGGTCGAGATCGATCTCGACGGCACCGGACGGACCGACATCGCCACCGGCGTCGGCTTCTACGACCACATGCTCGACCAGCTCGGCCGGCACGGCCTGTTCGACCTGACCGTGAAGACCGACGGCGACCTGCACATCGACTCCCACCACACCATCGAGGACACCGCCCTCGCGCTCGGCGCCGCCTTCAAGCAGGCGCTCGGCGACAAGGTGGGCATCTACCGCTTCGGCAACTGCACGGTCCCGCTGGACGAGTCCCTCGCCCAGGTCACCGTCGACCTCTCCGGCCGCCCCTACCTCGTGCACACCGAGCCCGAGAACATGGCGCCGATGATCGGCGAGTACGACACGACGATGACCCGGCACATCCTGGAGTCCTTCGTCGCCCAGGCGCAGATCGCGCTGCACGTGCACGTGCCGTACGGGCGCAACGCGCACCACATCGTGGAGTGCCAGTTCAAGGCGCTGGCCCGGGCGCTCCGTTACGCCTCCGAGCGCGACCCGCGCGCGGCCGGCATTCTTCCCTCCACGAAGGGCGCCCTGTGAACAGCCTGTCCACCCTGCTGATCGTCGTCGGTCTGTTCCTGGTCGGCGGCATCATCTCCTTCGTCAAGCAGAAGATGCCCACGAGCCTCGTCGTGCTGCTCTCGATCGGCGCGGGCCTGTGCCTCGTCGCGGGTGTCATGCGGCTGGAGGTGTGGAATTGAGCGCTGCTGCGAAGAAGGTCGTCGTCTTCGACTACGGCTTCGGCAACGTCCGCTCCGCCGAACGTGCCCTCGCGCGCGTGGGTGCCGAGGTCGAGATCACGCGCGACTTCGACAAGGCCATGAACGCCGACGGCCTGCTCGTGCCGGGCGTCGGCGCCTTCGCCGCCTGCATGCAGGGCCTGCGTGACGCCCGGGGTGACTGGGTCGTCGACCGCCGGCTGTCCGGCGGGCGCCCGGTCATGGGCATCTGCGTGGGCATGCAGATCCTGTTCGCGCGCGGCATCGAGCACGGCGTGGAGGCCGAGGGGCTGGACGAGTGGCCCGGCACGGTGGCGCCGCTGCAGGCCGACGTCGTACCCCACATGGGCTGGAACACCGTCGAGGCCCCCGCCGACTCGGAGCTGTTCGCCGGCCTCGACGCCGACGCCCGCTTCTACTTCGTGCACTCCTACGCCGTCCACGACTGGACCCTGGAGAGCCACAACCCATTGATCGCCGCCCCCAAGGTGACCTGGTCGACGCACGGCAAGCCCTTCGTGGCCGCCGTGGAGAACGGCGCCCTGTGGGCCACCCAGTTCCACCCCGAGAAGTCCGGCGACGCCGGCGCCCAGCTCCTCACCAACTGGATCGGAAGCCTGTAGACCATGGCCAAGCTCGAACTCCTCCCCGCCGTCGACGTCCGCGACGGCCAGGCCGTACGCCTCGTGCACGGCGAGTCCGGGACCGAGACGTCCTACGGCTCCCCGCTGGAGGCGGCCCTCGCCTGGCAGCGTTCCGGCGCCGAGTGGCTGCACCTGGTCGACCTCGACGCCGCCTTCGGCACGGGCGACAACCGGGAGCTGATCGCCGAGGTCGCCAAGGCCATGGACATCAAGGTGGAGCTGTCCGGCGGCATCCGCGACGACGACACCCTCGCCGCCGCCCTCGCCACCGGCTGCACCCGGGTCAACCTCGGCACGGCCGCCCTGGAGACCCCCGAGTGGGTCGCCAAGGTCATCGCCGAGCACGGTGACAAGATCGCCGTCGGCCTGGACGTGCGCGGCACCACCCTGCGCGGCCGCGGCTGGACCCGCGACGGCGGCGACCTCTACGAGACGCTGGCGCGCCTCGACAAGGAGGGCTGCGCCCGTTACGTCGTCACCGACATCGCCAAGGACGGCACCCTGCAGGGTCCGAACCTGGAGCTGCTGCGGAACGTGTGCGCGGCCACCGACCGCCCGGTCGTGGCCTCCGGCGGCGTGTCGTCCCTGGACGACCTCCGTGCCATCGCCGAGCTGGTACCCCTCGGTGTCGAGGGCTCCATCGTCGGGAAGGCCCTGTACGCGAAGGCGTTCACCCTGGAAGAGGCCTTGGAGGCTGTGTCGTCATGAGCGATGCCGTGCGGCGCGTGCAGAGCGGAAGTCCCTGGGAAGAGAGTTTCGGTTTCGCGCGCGCCGTCGCGGCGGGCGACCGTGTGCTGGTGGCGGGGACGACGTCCTTCCGGGGCGATGTGCTCTACGGCGAGGGCGACCCGTACGAACAGGCCAAGGTGGCCTTCACCAGCGCCGTCGAGGCGATCGGCGAGTTCGGGCTCGGCATCGGGTCCGTGATCGTCACGCGGATGTACCTGACCCATGTGCGGGACGTGGACGCCGTGGGCCGGGCCCACAAGGAGATCTTCGACTCCGTGCGCCCGGTCTCGACCCTCCTGGTGGTGGAGGGATTCGTCGATCCGCGCATCCTGGTCGAAGTGGAACTCGAAGCATTCAGAGGAGCCTGAGCAGTCATGACCCTGGCGGTCCGAGTCATCCCCTGCCTGGACGTGGACAACGGCCGGGTCGTCAAGGGCGTCAACTTCCAGAACCTGCGCGACGCGGGTGACCCCGTCGAGATGGCGAAGGTGTACGACGCCGAGGGCGCGGACGAGCTGACGTTCCTGGACATCACCGCGTCCTCGGGCAACCGGGAGACGACGTACGACGTGGTGCGCCGCACCGCCGAGCAGGTGTTCATCCCGCTGACCGTCGGCGGTGGCGTCCGTACGGCCGAGGACGTGGACAAGCTGCTGCGGGCGGGCGCCGACAAGGTGGGCGTGAACACCGCCGCGATCGCCCGTCCCGAGCTGATCCGTGAGATCGCCGAGCGGTTCGGCCGGCAGGTGCTGGTGCTGTCGGTGGACGCGCGCCGCACCGAGTCGGGCTCCTTCGAGGTGACCACGCACGGCGGCCGGCACGGCACCGGCATCGACGCCGTGGAGTGGGCGCACCGGGCGGCCGAGCTGGGGGCGGGTGAGATCCTGCTGAACTCCATGGACGCGGACGGCACCAAGGACGGCTACGACCTGGAGATGATCGCCGCCGTCCGCAAGCACGTGACGGTCCCGGTGATCGCCTCGGGCGGCGCGGGCAAGCTGCACGACTTCCCCCCGGCGATCGCCGCCGGCGCGGACGCGGTCCTGGCCGCCTCGGTCTTCCACTTCGGCGACCTGCGCATCGGCGAGGTGAAGCAGACCCTGCGCGAGGCGGGCCACCCGGTGCGCTGACGCACGTGACGAGATGCGAAAGGAAAGTTGCGCAAAATCTGTTGTGCAATTTTTCTTTCGCATCTGGGTTCGGGGCATGGCTCGCGACGAGGAGCGCCGGATCACGGACGTGGGCACCCTGAAGGCGCTCGCGCATCCCCTGCGCATGAAGCTCTACCGGCTGCTGTTCGTCGCCGAGGCGGCCACCGCCTCCCAGCTCGCCGAACAGGTCGACGAGGCGGTCTCCCTGGTCAGCTACGAGGCTGATCAGGCCGGCGGCCGTCTGCGGCCTGGGCGGGGTCGTCGCCCTCGCCGTACCGGCCCGGCGCCGCGCGGAACTCCCCGGCTGACCACGCCTCACTCCTTCGGCTGGACCAGCTGCACGAGATTGCCGACCGTGTCGTCGAACACCGCCGCCAGGACGGGGCCCTGTTCCCGCGGTTCGTGCGTGAAGCGGACGCCGAGGCCGGTCAGGCGCTCGTACTCCGCCGGGAGGTCGTCCACCGAGAAGACGATGCACGGGATGCCCGCCTCGTACAGCGCCCGGCGGTACGGCTCCGCGATGGGCCCCTGGCCGGGCTCCAGCAGGAGCTGGAGGTCCGGCTGCGCGCCGTCGGGCGCGCCCACCGTGACGAACAGCGTGTCGTCGCCCAGGTCCATGTGCAGGCGAGTCTCGAAGCCGAGGACGTCCGTGTAGAAGGCGTGGGCGCGCGCCACGTCGTCCACGTACACCCCGGTCATGGCGACCTTGATCACGAGCGCCCCTCTCAGATGCCCAGTTGCCTGGACTCGTGCAGCGTGGCGATCGCGTCCGTCTCGCCGTCCACCTCCACCTCGGCCGCGTCCTGTCGGCCGAAGGCGAACATCAGCAGCTCGGACGGCTCACCCGTCACCGTCACCACCGGAGCGCCCCGGTGCGCCACCGCCGTCTGACCGTCCGGGCGGCGCAGCACCAGACCCGTCGGCACACCCCGGCCCACCAGCCGCGCGGTGCGCTCCAGCCGGGACCACAGCGCGTCCTGGAAGACGGGGTCCAGCTCCCGCGAGGTCCAGTCCGGCTGGGCGCGGCGGACGTCCTCCGTGTGGATGTAGAACTCCACGACGTTGGCGGCCTCGTCGATCTGCTTGAGCTGGAAGGGCGAGAAGCGCGGGGGGCCGGTACGGATCAGCTGGATCAGCTCCTCGTACGGCTTCGCGGTGTACTCGGCCATCACCTTCTCGAGGCGCGGCGCGAGGGGTTTGAGCAGCGCGCCCCCGGCGGCGTCCGGCCGGCGCTCGCGCACCACCACGTGCGCGGCCAGGTCCCGGGTCCGCCAGCCCTCGCAGAGGGTCTCGGCGTCCGGACCCACGGTTTCCAAGAGGTCGGCGAGCAGGAGCCGTTCACGCTTGGCGAAGGTCGACATGGGGTCAGCCTACGACCAGCCGCCCAGTCCGCGCAGTGGACACGGCACCGGCGCCGTCGGTCCCGCGCGGCACAATGGCACCCATGACCAGGACGACCGGTACTCCCGCCCGCCACCCGAGCACCGCCCCTGATCGAGGCGCTTCGCACCACAGCGTTCCCCCCAGCAGCCTCGACCCGGAGATCGCCGCGCGCCTCAGGCGCAGCGCAGACGGCCTCGTGCCCGCCATCGCCCAGCAGTTCGACACCGGCGAGGTACTCATGCTCGGCTGGATGGACGACGAGGCGCTGCACCGCACGCTGACCACCGGCCGCTGCACCTACTGGTCGCGCAGCCGCCAGGAGTACTGGGTCAAGGGCGACACCTCGGGCCACTTCCAGTGGGTGAAGTCCGTCGCGCTCGACTGCGACGCCGACACCGTCCTGGTCAAGGTCGACCAGGTGGGCGCCGCCTGCCACACCGGCGCGCGCACCTGCTTCGACGAGGACGTGCTCCTCGAGGACGCCGATTCCGCCGCTCCGGCCTCCGATCAGTAAGGTCTGCCGCCATGGACCTCGAGACCTTCCGCAAGCTGGCCACCGACCGGCGCGTCATCCCGGTCACGCGCAAGCTCCTCGCCGACGGCGACACCCCGGTCGCGCTCTACCGCAAGCTCGCCGCCGAGCGCCCCGGCACCTTCCTGCTGGAGTCCGCGGAGAACGGCCGCTCCTGGTCCCGTTACTCCTTCGTCGGCGTCCGCAGCGCCGCCACGCTCACCGCGCGGGACGGGCAGGCCCACTGGCTCGGCACCCCGCCGGTCGGCGTCCCGGCCGACGGCGACCCCCTGAAGGCCCTGCGCGCCACCATCCAGGCCCTGCACACCCCCCACCAGGAGGGTCTGCCGCCCTTCACCGGCGGCATGGTCGGCTACCTCGGCTACGACATCGTCCGCCGTCTGGAGAAGATCGGCCCCGGCGAGCGCGACGACCTGCGGCTGCCCGAGCTGACCATGCTCCTGACCAGCGACCTCGCCGTGATGGACCACTGGGAGGGCTCGGTCCTGCTGATCGCCAACGCGATCAACCACAACGACCTCGACACGGGCGTGGACGAGGCCTACGCGGACGCCGTGGCCCGCCTCGACGCCATGGAGGCCGACCTCACGCGCGCGGTGGCCCAGCCCCCGGCCGTGCTGCCGCCCTCCGAGCTGCCCGAGTACACCGCGCTGTGGGGCGGCCCGGACTTCCGGGGGGCCGTCGAGGACATCAAGGAGCGCATCCGCGCGGGCGAGGCCTTCCAGGTCGTACCCTCCCAGCGCTTCGAGACGCCGTGCACGGCGAGCGCGCTCGACGTCTACCGGGTCCTCAGGGCGACCAACCCGTCCCCGTACATGTACCTGTTCCGCTTCGACGGCTTCGACGTCGTCGGCTCCTCCCCGGAAGCCCTGGTGAAGGTCGAGGACGGCCGGGCCATGGTGCACCCCATCGCCGGCACCCGGCACCGCGGCGCCACCCCGCAGGAGGACCAGGCGCTCGCCGACGAACTGCTCGCCGACCCCAAGGAGCGCGCCGAGCACCTGATGCTGGTCGACCTCGGGCGCAACGACCTGGGCCGGGTCTGCGAACCCGGCTCGGTCGAGGTGGTCGACTTCATGTCCATCGAGCGCTACTCGCACGTGATGCACATCGTCTCCACGGTCACCGGCAAGGTGGCCGAGGGCCGCACGGCCTTCGACGTGCTCACGGCGTGCTTCCCGGCGGGCACGCTCTCCGGCGCCCCCAAGCCGCGCGCGATGCAGATCATCGACGAACTGGAGCCGTCCCGCCGCGGCCTGTACGGCGGTTGCGTCGGCTATCTGGACTTCGCGGGCGACTCCGACACCGCCATCGCCATCCGTACGGCCCTGCTGCGGGACGGCACGGCCTACGTCCAGGCGGGCGCCGGCATCGTCGCCGACTCCGACCCGGTGGCGGAGGACCAGGAGTGCCGCAACAAGGCGGCGGCGGTCCTGCGGGCGGTGCACACGGCCAACCGACTGGGCGGATAGGGCGCTTCCCGGCCTGTGGGTCGCTCGTCATATGAGCCCCGGGTGACGGTTCGCCCGGGGTTCAGGCGATAGTGGAGTACGTGACTGCTGCACCTCACCCTCTTTCCGAAGCCGCCGCACCCGCCCGGTCCGGCCGGCGGAGCCTCGCCGTGGCCCTCCTGTGCGGTGCGCTCGGCGCGGCCGTGGCGCTGCTCGCGACCCGGCAGCGCTGGGCGGAGGGCACCGCGACGGTGGCCGGCGGCGCCTTCCCGATGACCGCCAAGGGCAGCGACGTCACGGGTGTCCCCGCGGCCCTCGCCATAGTGGGCCTGGCCGCGCTCGTCGCCGTCTTCGCCGTCCGCAGGGCCGGCCGCGTCGTCGTCGCCGCTCTGCTCGCGCTCTCCGGCGCCGGCATCGTGGCCGCCGCCCTGGTGACCGCCTCCGACAGCTCCGCGCTGGACGAGAAGGCCGCCCAGGCCAGCGGCGACACCTCCGCCACGGTCGCCGCGCTCAGTCACACCGGCTGGCCCTACGTCGCGGCCGCCGGCGGCGTCCTCATCCTGCTCGCCGGTCTGCTGGCCCTGCGTTACGGCAGCCTGTGGCCCGCCATGTCCGGCCGCTACGAGCGCGGCACCGACCGCCCGCGGCGCAAGGCCCGGCCGGTCGACCCGGAGCGGCCCGAGGAGATCTGGAAGGCCCTGGACAGGGGCGAGGATCCGACGGGAACCTGACGCCGTATTCCTGCGCGGCGGTGTGGCGAACCAGACGCCACCCCCGCGTCCGGCACGCGTGTGCGTACGGGACAATGGACGATGAGCGGCCGGCTCGGACAGTGACGGGCGGGCGCGGAGAGCGTACGACTCGTACGCCGCTCTCCTGGGACACGTATACAGCAACGAGGAGCACAGACATGGCGGGCAGCAGCCACGGCCACGGTCACACCCCGGCCGCCTGGACCGGTGTCATCATTTCCTTCATCGGTTTCTGCGTCGCGGGCGCCTTCATGGTGATGGCCGAGCCCGTCGGCTTCTGGGCCGGCATGGTCCTGATCCTCGGCGGCGCGGTCGTCGGCGGCATCATGCGCGCCATGGGCCTCGGCCAGCCGAAGCAGACCCACGCCTTCCAGCCCTCCGTCTCGGCCGCGACCCGCGAGCCGGCGAGCGTCGAGGGCTGAGCCGACCGTTTCCGTGCGAGGGGCGGCCGGGCATCCCGAGAGGGTGCCGGCCGCCCCTCGCCGTACGCGGCCGTACCCACGGGCGCGCGGTCCGGCCGGTTCTCGGGAGAGAATGTTCGTGTGAACGCCGACAGCCACCCGGCCCCGCCGACGCCCCCCCGGGCCGTCCCGTACGCGGCCGAGCCCGGCCCCGCCGCCGTCCCGCCGTGGCGGCGGCTCGCCGTTCCCGCCGGGGTGCTGGCCGGTGTCGCCGGGGCCTTCGCGTACGTCGGTGCCGTCGACCCCGACGAGCCCGGGCACTACCCGGTCTGCCCCCTGTACCGGATCACCGGCCTGTACTGCCCGGGCTGCGGCGGACTGCGCAGTGCGCACGCCTTCGTCCACGGTGACCTCCTCACCGCCCTGCACGACAACGCCCCGGCCGTGGCCGCCTACCTGGGCTTCGTCCTCCTGTGGACCGTATGGACGGTCCGCGCCGTACGGGGCCGACCGCTCCGGCTCGACCTCGGGCCGGCGCAGCTGTACGGGATCGGCGCGCTGCTGCTGGTGTTCACCGTTGTCCGGAACCTGCCGTTCGGAGGCTGGCTGCATCCTTGATCACGGGGTGAACGTCCAGGTAGTGGGACCGCCTTCCACCGGATGCGAGACCTGCGCGTTCCTCCGGATACCATCGCAATGACCACGGGTTTTCAAAACCTGAAGGAACCACCGGCAGGAAGGGGGCCGCTCGCGTGAGTGTGCTCGACGAGATCATCGACGGAGTCCGTGCCGACCTCGCGGAGCGGCAGGCGCGCGTCAGCCTCGACGAGCTCAAGGAGCGTGCGGCCAAGGCCCCCGCCGCCAAGGACGGGGTCGCCGCACTCAAGGGCGAAGGCGTCAAGGTGATCTGCGAGGTCAAGCGCTCCAGCCCCTCCAAGGGCGCGCTGGCCGCGATCGCCGACCCGGCCGGGCTCGCGGCGGACTACGAGGCGGGCGGCGCGGCCGTCATCTCCGTCCTCACCGAACAGCGCCGCTTCGGCGGCTCGCTGGCCGACCTGGAGGCCGTCCGGGCGCGCGTGGACATCCCGGTCCTGCGCAAGGACTTCATCGTCACGTCGTACCAGCTGTGGGAGGCCCGCGCGTACGGCGCCGACCTCGCGCTGCTGATCGTGGCCGCCCTGGAGCAGTCGGCCCTGGAGTCCCTGATCGAGCGCGCGGTCTCCATCGGTCTGACGCCCCTCGTCGAGGTGCACGACGAGGACGAGGTGGAGCGGGCCGTGGACGCGGGCGCCAAGATCATCGGCGTCAACGCGCGCAACCTGAAGACCCTGGAGGTCGACCGCGGCACGTTCGAGCGGATCGCCCCGGAGATCCCCGACCACCTCGTGAAGGTCGCCGAGTCCGGCGTCCGTGGCCCGCACGACCTGATCGCCTACGCCAACGCCGGTGCCGACGCGGTGCTGGTCGGCGAGTCCCTCGTCACCGGGCGGGACCCGAAGGCCGCCGTCTCCGACCTGGTCGCCGCGGGCGAACACCCCGCTCTGCGGCACGGGCGCGGCTGATCCCCCGCTAAGCTGAGGCACGATGATGCTTCCGATCACCCCGGCGACGCGGGACCCGTATGCCCGCCTCGCCCGTGGCTGCCGACCCCGAGGCTGCCGTGCGCCCGCCCGACGGGTGCACGGGCGGCGGGTCCGCTATGTGATCGGTGACGAGCCCGGTCAGGTGAACGGCATGCGATGGCGTCGCCCTGCGTGCGCGACACCTGCGGTGAGCTGAACCGACGTTCCCTTCGTGAGCGCCGGTCGTTCCGCGGTCCCGTCTTCCGCGGGCCGCTCCTGCCGGCGTGACGGCGGGCCGGAAACACCCTCGAGGGCAGCGCACGCGTATCCGTACCCCAAGACCAGCTATCCGGGGCCCGAGCCCCTGCGAGGTATTCGTATGCCCAGCGAGTTCTTCATCCCTGACCCCACCGGCCAGGTGCCCAGTGCCGAGGGCTACTTCGGCGCGTTCGGCGGCAAGTTCATCCCGGAGGCCCTCGTCGCCGCCGTGGACGAGGTCGCCGTCGAGTACGACAAGGCCAAGGCCGACCCCGAGTTCGCCCGCGAACTCGACGACCTGCTCGTCCACTACACCGGCCGGCCCAGCGCGCTGACCGAGGTGCCGAGGTTCGCCGAGCACGCCGGCGGCGCGAGGATCTTCCTCAAGCGGGAAGACCTCAACCACACCGGCTCCCACAAGATCAACAACGTGCTCGGTCAGGCCCTGCTCACCAAGCGCATGGGCAAGACCCGGGTCATCGCCGAGACCGGCGCCGGCCAGCACGGCGTCGCGACCGCCACCGCCTGCGCCCTCTTCGGCCTCGACTGCACCATCTACATGGGCGAGATCGACACCCGGCGCCAGGCCCTGAACGTGGCCCGCATGCGCATGCTCGGCGCCGAGGTCGTCGCCGTGAAGTCCGGCAGCCGCACCCTGAAGGACGCCATCAACGAGGCGTTCCGCGACTGGGTCGCCAACGTCGACCACACCCACTACCTCTTCGGCACCGTCGCCGGGCCGCACCCCTTCCCGGCGATGGTGCGCGACTTCCACCGGGTGATCGGCGTGGAGGCCCGGCGCCAGCTGCTGGAGCGCGCCGGACGGCTCCCCGACGCCGCCGTCGCCTGCGTCGGCGGCGGCTCCAACGCCATCGGCCTCTTCCACGCCTTCATCCCCGACGAGGGCGTCCGGCTCATCGGATGCGAGCCCGCGGGGCACGGCATCGAGACCGGTGAGCACGCGGCCACCCTGACCGCGGGCGAGCCGGGCATCCTGCACGGCTCCCGGTCGTACGTCCTGCAGGACGAGGAGGGCCAGATCACCGAGCCGTACTCGATCTCGGCCGGTCTGGACTACCCGGGCATCGGCCCCGAGCACTCCTACCTGAAGGACTCGGGCCGCGGCGAGTACCGCGCGGTCACCGACGACGCCGCCATGCAGGCCCTGCGCCTGCTGTCGCAGACCGAAGGGATCATCCCGGCCATCGAGAGCGCCCACGCCCTCGCCGGCGCCCTGGAGGTCGGCCGGGAACTGGGCGGGGACGGCCTGATCGTCGTCAACCTGTCCGGCCGGGGCGACAAGGACATGGACACCGCCGCCCGCTACTTCGGCCTGTACGACACCGACGCCGAGGTCGCCGCCGACGCGGCCGACACCGCCGAGATCGAGGGGGACGCCAAGTGAGCGGGAAGATCCAGTTGCTGTCGGACACCCTCGCCGCCGTGAAGGCCGAAGGACGCTCCGCGCTCATCGCCTACCTCCCGGCCGGCTTCCCGACCGTGGACGGCGGCATCGAGGCGATCAGGGCCGTGTTCGACGGCGGGGCGGACGTCGTCGAGGTGGGGCTGCCGCACAGCGACCCGGTCCTCGACGGCCCCGTCATCCAGACCGCCGACGACATCGCCCTGCGCGGCGGTGTGAAGATCGCCGACGTCATGCGCACGGTCAAGGAGGCCTTCGCGGCCACCGGCAAGCCCGTGCTGGTCATGACGTACTGGAACCCGATCGACCGGTACGGCGTGGAGCGGTTCACCGCCGAGCTGGCCGAGGCGGGCGGCGCGGGCTGCATCCTGCCCGACCTGCCGGTCCAGGAGTCGGCCCTGTGGCGGGAGCACGCCGAGAAGCACGGCCTCGCAACGGTCTTCGTCGTGGCGCCCAGCAGCAAGGACGAGCGGCTCGCCCAGATCACCGCGGCGGGCAGCGGCTTCGTCTACGCGGCCTCCCTGATGGGCGTCACCGGCACCCGCGAGTCCGTCGGGGCGCAGGCCCAGAACCTGGTCGAGCGCACCCGCGCCACCGGCACCGGCCTGCCCGTCTGCGTCGGGCTCGGCGTCTCCGACGCGACCCAGGCCGCCGAGGTCGCGGGCTTCGCCGACGGCGTGATCGTCGGCTCGGCCTTCGTGAAGCGGATGCTGGAGGCCCCGGACCACGCCTCAGGCCTCGAGGCGGTCCGTGAGCTGGCGGGCGAGCTGGCGAAGGGCGTGCGCGGACAGGCGTAACCGCAGGTCACTTTCCGTATCAGAACACTCGGTCACTCGAACGGGTGGACCTCGGGCCGGGGAGGCGCGCTGCGCCTCCCCGGTTCGTTTCTGGGGTGTGAGCGAGAAGAACCGTGACGGAAAGCGCACGGCCCGGGAGCGGCTGGCGGTCGAGCGCGACAAGCAGAAGGCCGCGGAGAAGCGACGGCGCACGTTGATCGTGGGCGGGAGCGTCGTCTGCGTCCTCGCCCTGGCGGCGGTGATCGGCGTCCTTGCCGCGAACTCCGGCAAGAACAAGGGCAAGAGCAGCCAGAGCGCGGGCCCGGTCGTCGCGCCCTCGGGCGCGCAGGGCAAGGACAGCCTCGCGATCCCGGTCGGCAAGGACGGCGCGAAGTCGACGCTCACCGTCTGGGAGGACTTCCGCTGCCCGGCCTGTCAGGCCTTCGAGGCGGCGTACCGGCCGACGCTGCACGAACTGGTCGATGCCGGCAAGCTCAGAATCGAGTACCACCTGGTCCGCCTGATCGACGGCAATCTGGGCGGCAGCGGCTCCCTGCGCGCGGCCAACGCCGCGGCCTGTGCCCAGGACGCCGGAAAGTTCCGCGACTTCCACGACGTGCTGTACGGGAACCAGCCGAAGGAGACCGACGACGCCTTCGGCGACAACGCCAAGCTGATCGCGCTGGCCGGCAAGGTCAACGGCCTGGACACCCCCGCCTTCCGCAAGTGCGTCGACGACGGCACCCACGACAGCTGGGTGAACAAGTCCCACAAGGCCTTCCAGAGCGGCAGCTTCAGCGGCACGCCCACGGTCCTGCTGGGCGGCAAGAACATCTACGAGGACCAGACGATGACCCCGGCCAAGCTCAAGCAGATGGTGGAGGCGGCGAACCAGGGGTAGGCATTTCTCACGCCCCTGTTATGGACCCGTAGCCGGGCTGCTTGCCGTCCCCACGGCCCGGCACGGTAGCGTCGGACCTGCCATGGAACTTGCCTACATTCCCAGCCCGTCGCGCGGGGTGCTGTACCTCGGCCCCATCCCGCTGCGCGGCTATGCCTTCTGCATCATCATCGGCGTCTTCGTCGCCGTCTGGCTCGGCAACAGGCGCTGGGTCGCCCGCGGCGGGCGGGCCGGCACGGTCGCCGACATCGCCGTCTGGGCCGTCCCGTTCGGCCTGGTCGGCGGGCGGCTCTACCACGTGATCACGGACTACGAGCTGTACTTCAGCCCGGGCCGTGACTGGGTGGACGCCTTCAAGGTGTGGGAGGGCGGTCTCGGCATCTGGGGCGCGATCGCGCTGGGCGCGCTCGGTGCGTGGATCGGCGCGCGGCGCCGGGGCATCCCGATGCCCGCGTACGCCGACGCCGTCGCGCCCGGCATCGCCTTCGCCCAGGCCATCGGCCGCTGGGGCAACTGGTTCAACCAGGAGCTGTACGGCCGCGAGACGCACGTTCCGTGGGCGCTGCACATCACCTCCGCCGAGGGCGGCCGGGTGCCGGGCTACTACCACCCGACCTTCCTGTACGAGTCGCTGTGGTGCCTCGGCGTGGGCCTGCTGGTCATCTGGGCCGACCGCCGCTTCACGCTGGGCCACGGCCGGGCGTTCGCCCTGTACGTCGCCGCCTACTGCGTGGGCCGCGGCTGGATCGAGTACATGCGCGTGGACGACGCCCACCACATCCTCGGTCTCCGTCTCAACGACTGGACCGCGCTGATCGTCTTCCTGCTGGCCGTGGCGTACATCGTGGTGTCGTCGAAGAAGCGGCCCGGACGTGAAGCCGTCGTCGAGCCCGGGGCCGCGGACGAGGCACCCGGTGACGAGCAGGGTGCCGGCGCGGCTGCCGAGGCGGAGGACAAGGCCGACGGCGAGCCCGAGGGCAAGGCCGGACTCCAGGCCGAGGACCGGGCCGGGGACGAGGCCGAGGCGGATGCCGTCGAGGCGAAGGACGAGCCCGAGTCGGCGACGAAGAAGAGCTGACGGCCGGCTGTACGGCACCGAGGGCGCCCGGAGACTCTTCCGGGCGCCCTCGCGGTGCGTGGGGGCGACCACGGCGGTACGGAGCCGTCAGTTCCGGCTCGCCAACGACAGGATCCGCCGGGCTGTCGCCACCACCGCCGCGTCGATGAAGCGGCCGTCGGGGAGGGCCTGGGCGCCTTCCTCCGTAGCCGCCGCCTTGATGATCGTCTCGGCGTGTTCGATCTCCGCAGGGGTCGGGAGGTAGGCCCGTTCGATCACCGGGAGCTGGCGGGGATGGATGGCCGCGCGGCCCAGGAAGCCCAGGGCGCGGCCGTGGGTGCAGGAGGCGGCGAGGCCGTCCAGGTCGCGGATGTCGGGGTGGACCGACTGGGGCGGTGGGGCGAGGCCGGCCGCGCGGGCGGCGACGACCACCCGGGAGCGCGGCCAGTCGAGGCCCGCGTCGGCCCGTACCCCCAGGTCGGCCCGGAGGTCCGCCTCGCCGAGGGAGATGCCCCGCAGGGCGGGGTGGGCGGTGGCGATGGCGTGGGCGTGCTCGACGGCGAGGGCCGTCTCCAGCAGGGCGTACAGGGGCAGCGGGGTGACCGCGGCGACCTGCCTGATCGTGCCCGGGGCCGTGACCTTCGGCAGGCGCAGGCCCGACAGGCCCGGCAGCGTGGCCAGGGCGGTCAGGTCGGCGGCGGCCCAGGGGCTTTCCAGGGCGTTGATCCGGACGTGCACCGGGACCGGCTGGCGGGTGCGGAGCAGCTCGGCGGTGGCCGCGCGGGCGTACTCCTTGCGAGCCGGGGCGACCGCGTCCTCCAGGTCGATCACCACGACGTCGGCGCCCGCGGCCAGCGCCTTGGCGACCACGGGCGGGCGGTCGCCGGGGACGTAGAGCCAGGTGAGCGGGGTGCCGGTCACAGGGCGCCCTCCGCGCGCAGGGCCGCGATGTCGGCCGCGGTGAGGCCCAGCTCGGTGAGCACGGCGTCCGTGTCGGCACCGTGCGGGCGGCCGGCCCAGCGGATCGCGCCGGGGGTCTCCGAGAGGCGGAAGAGGACGTTCTGCATGCGCAGCGGGCCCAGCTCGGGGTCGGGGACCGTGGTGATCGTGTCCAGGGCCTGGTACTGGGGGTCCTCCAGGACGTCCCGGACGTCCTGGACGGGGGCCGCCGCGGCCTCCGCCTTCTCGAACGCCGCCAGCACCTCGGTGCGCGGGCGGGCGGCGATCCAGGAGCCGACCGCCGCGTCCAGCACGTCGGCGTGCGCGGCCCGGTCGGCGCCCGTGGCGAACCAGGGTTCGGCGATCAGATCGGGGCGGCCCACCAGGCGCATCACCCGCTCCGCGACCGACTGCGCGGAGGTGGAGACGGCCACCCAGGCGCCGTCGGCGGTGCGGTAGGTGTTGCGGGGGGCGTTGTTCGCGGACCGGTTCCCGGTGCGTTCCTGCACGTAGTCGAGCTGGTCGTACCAGGTCGGATGCGGGCCGAGCACCGACAGGATCGGCTCGATGATGGCCATGTCCACGACCTGCCCGGCACCGGTGCGCTCGCGTGCGGCCAGCGCCGTCAGCACGGCGTACGCGGTCGCCAGTCCCGCGATCGAGTCCGCGAGCCCGAACGGGGGCAGCGTCGGGGGTGCGTCCGGTTCGCCGGTGATCGCGGCGAAGCCGCTCAGCGCCTCGGCGAGGGTGCCGAAGCCCGGGCGGTGCGCGGACGGGCCGAACTGTCCGAAGGCGGTGACCCGGGCGAGGACCAGCTGCGGGTTGGCCGCGGACAGCTCCGGCCAGCCCAGCTCCCACTTCTCCAGCGTGCCGGGGCGGAAGTTCTCGACCACCACGTCGGCGGTGGCGGCGAGCCGGAGCAGGGTGGCGCGGCCGCCGGGCGCCGACAGATCGAGGGTGACGGTCCGCTTGTTGCGGCCGAGCACCTTCCACCACAGGCCGATGCCGTGCTTGGCCGGGCCGTGACCCCGGGACGGGTCCGGGCGCCGCGGATGCTCGACCTTGATCACTTCGGCGCCGAAGTCACCGAGCAGCGTGGCGGCCATCGGCCCGGCGAACAGGGTCGCCAGGTCCAGCACGCGCAGACCCGACAGCGGCGGTGTCGTCGTGCTCATGCGGTGCGCCGTGCTCATGCGGTGCACTGGGCGTCGATCTCCGGGCGGTACGGCATCGACGCCGACGCCCCTTCCCGCTGTACGGAGATCGCCGCCGCGGCGGCGGCCCAGGACAGGGCCTCGCGCACCGGTTTCTCCTCGGCCAGGGCCACGGCGAGCGCGCCGACGAAGGTGTCGCCCGCGCCGGTGGTGTCCACCGCGGTCACCTGGGGGGCGGCCACCACGAGCGGCTCGGCACCCCGGGCCAGGTACAGGATGCCCGCCGCGCCCAGGGTGACGGCGACCTCGGGCACCAGATCGAGCAGGGCGGCGGCGGCCTCCCGGGGGTCGGTGCGGCCGGACAGGGTGACCGCCTCGTACTCGTTGGGCACCAACAGGTCTACGGCGGCGAGGAGTTCGGGGGGCAGCGGCTGGGCGGGGGACGGGGTGAGGACCGTACGGACACCGTGCCGGTGGGCGGCCTGCGCGCCCGCGAGGACCGCGGCCGTCGGGATCTCCAGTTGCAGCAGCAGGGCGTCGGCGGAGGCGATCACCCCTTCGTCACCGGGGGAGAGGTGGTCGACGGTGCCGTTCGCGCCGGGGACGACGACGATGGAGTTGCCGCCCTCGTCGTCGACCACGATGTGCGCGGTGCCGGACGGGCCGTCGACCGTGCGCAGCGAGTCGGTGTCCACCCCGGAGTGTTCGAGGGCGTCGCGCTGGCGCACGCCGAAGGCGTCGTTGCCGACCGCGCCGATCATCGAGACGGTGGCGCCGGCACGGGCCGCGGCGATCGCCTGGTTGGCGCCCTTGCCGCCGGGGATCGTACGGAACTCCCGGCCCGTCACGGTCTCCCCGCGCTGCGGGGCCTTCGCGACATAGGTGACGAGATCCATGTTCGTGCTGCCGAGGACGGCGATATGGGTCATGGTCGGGTCGCCTCCACGGGGCTGAGGGGGATCATGGGCGGGTCGTCTCCCGGTGGGTGAGGTGGGCGAGGGTGTCGAAGCCGATGCCGTCGAAGTCGGCGACGGTGGTGGCCAGCCGGTTCTTCAGCGGGGCCCGCCAGCGCTCGGGGAGCGCGTCCGGGGTGCCCGCGAGCAGCCCGGCGATGCTTCCGGCGGTGGCGCCGTTCGAGTCGGTGTCCCAGCCGCCCGACACGGCACGGCAGACGGAGCCGGTGAAGTCGCCGTCCGCGTGGGCGAGGGCGGCGGCGATCAGCGCGGTGTTGGGGATGGCGTGGACCCAGTGGTGGGCGGGGGCGTGGACGGCGTGGAGCGCGTCCACGACGTCGTCGAAGTCCTGGTGGTGCGCGGCCAGTTCGCGGGCGTGGTCGATCGCCCTCGCGAGGCGGGAGCGGGGCGGGATCACCCGGCGTCCGGCGTCGAGGCAGGCGTGCACGTCGTGGGTCCCGGTGGCGGCGGTGGCGATCGCGGCGGCCGTGAACATCGCCGCGTAGACGCCGTTGGCGGTGTGGGTGAGGACCGCGTCGCGGTGCGCCTGTCCGGCGGCGGCGGCCGGGTCGCCCGGGTTGGTCCAGCCGTGCATGTCGGCGCGGATCAGGGCGCCGATCCACTCGCGGAAGGGGTTGCGGTGGCGGGCCGTCCGCGGGGGTTCGATGCCGGTGAGGAGGTTGCGGCAGGCGATGCGCTCGGCGGTGAAGGTGCGGCCGGGCGGGAGCTCGTCCAGCCAGAGCCGGGCCACGTCCGTGGTGCTGAACGACCGTCCGTGACGCTGCAGCAGGAGCAGGTTGAGCAGGGGGTAGTCGAGGTCGTCGTCCTCGGGCATCCCGTCGATGTTCTCGGCGAGGGAGGTGGGGGCCGAGCGGCGGTTCCAGGGATGTGCGGCGAGGAGGTCCGCCGGGACTCCCCTGGCGGTGAACCAGGTGCTCAGCGGCCAGTTCCCGGCCGCCCCGGCCAGGGCGCGGATGCCGTCGAGGGGCAGTTTCTCCACGGGTTTGCCGAGGAGGCAGCCGACGGCCCGGCCCAGCCAGGCCGCTTCCAGGGCGGCCGGGGGGCACGACGCCCGCTGCCCGCGGCCCGGCGGCGCCGGCCAGTCCCCGCACAGGGACGTGATGCGGGCCAGGCCGGTCGGCTCGTCCTCGGACAGGGCGCTGGGCAGGTCCGCGAGTTCGTCCAGCAGGTCCTCCGCCAGCAGCCGCAGATAGCGGGACACCGGGTGCGGGGAGGCCCCCGCCCGCTCCGGGGCGTCCGGGCCGCCCGCCACCCGCCAGCGCGCCTCGATCGCCGACGGTTCCCGGCCGTCGAGGCGGGCCTGGCGCAGCTCGTGGCCGAGCAGGTCCTCCGGCTGCACCCAGGTCAGGCGGAGCATGCGGTGCCTCCGAGCGCGGTGAACGCCTGCTCGTGCGCGCGGCGGCGGTCCACGTCCCCTGCGAACACCTCGCGCGCGACCCCGGCGAGCGTGCGGGCCGGTTCCCACAGGTCGAGGCGGCTGGCCTCCGCGACCGTCTTCGACCAGTCCTCGGGGACGGGCGAGCCGAGGGCGCCGGTGACGGCGCCGGCCATCGTGGCGATCGAGTCGCAGTCGCGGCCGTAGTTGACCGAGCCGAGGACGGCGTGCCGGTAGTCGCCGCCGGCGAGCAGCACCATGCCCAGGGCTACGGGCAGTTCCTCGATCGAGTGCAGGCGGGAGGGGCGGCGGGCGCCCAGCGAGGGGGCGCGGTAGTCCGGGCCGACCGTGTCGTACGGCGCGACCGCCGCGCGCAGCGGGCCGAGCGCCGACTCGAAGTCCCGGTACCGTGAAGCCACTTCGCAGACCTTCTCGATCGCCGTGCGGGTGCCGTCCTTGGCCAGGGACAGACAGGCGGTGACGACGGAGTCCGGGGTCGCGCCCGGGGCGGTGGCGGCGGCGACGGCCGCGGCGAGGACGCCGGCCGCCTCCCGGCCGTACGACGACTGGTGCGCGCCCGCGACGTCCAGCGCCTCGGCGTACGCGGCGGCCGGATGGGCGGCGTTGACCAGGCCGACGGGGGCCATGTACATCGCCGCACCACAGTTGACGATGTTGCCGACGCCCGCCTCCCGGGGATCGGCATGGCCGTAGGCCAGCCGGGCCACCAGCCACTTCTCGGCGAGGAAGAGGCGCTGCAGGGGCAGCGCCTCGGCCTCCAGTTCCGGGATCCAGCGGGGCCGGGTCATCAGGTCCGGGACCAGGTGGTCGGCGACGGCGTACGCGTCGAGGTGGTCGCGGACCCGGGCGTACACCCGGACCAGGGCGTGGGTCATCAGGGTGTCGTCGGTGACGTGGCCGTCGCCCTTGTGGTACGGCGCGATGGGGCGGGCGGTGCGCCAGGCGTCGCCGTGCCAGGGGCCGACGACACCGTGGACCCGGCCGCCGTGGCGCTCGGCGATCTGGTCGGGGGAGTAGCCCTCGACCGGGCCGCCGAGGGCGTCACCGACGGCGGCGCCGACCAGGGCGCCGGTGATCCGTTCGTCGAGGGTGTGCGGACCCGGTTCCCCGGACTGCTCGGGGGCTTCAGGTCGGTTGGGTTCTTCGGGCGTCATGTCCCGAATCATCCCCCCGCAGGGGCCGGTTGTGCGGATTCCAGGAGTCCGGCGAGTTCCACCAGGTCGGTGCCGGTGAGGCGGGGCAGGGCGCAGCCGGGCAGCGTGCGGCAGGCGTCCCGCCAGGTCCGCGGGACGGCGGCGCCGCCGCCGAGGGCCCCGGTGAGGGCGCCCACCAGGGCGGGGGCGGAGTCGGCGACCCGGGACAGACAGACGGCGGCGGGCACGGCCTCGGCGATCCGGCCCCGGGCGGCCGTGGCCAGGGCGAGGGCGACGGGTACGGTCTCGGCGGCGGCGATGCCGTAGCTGTAGACGTGGTCGACGATCTGGTGCTCGAGCAGCGGGACCAGGGCGAAGGCGGACTCGCCGCCCTCGGTGAGGGCGAGGGCGTGGCGGGTGTTGCGGCCGATCTCCGTGTCGGCGGGGAGCTGGGCGAGGGCGGCCTGTACGCAGGCGTCGGGGTCCGCGTCCGCGAGGGCGAGGGACAGGGCCGCCGCCATGGCCCGCGCGCCGTGCACGCCGTCACCGTCCTGGGTGTAGCGGGCGTCGAACTCGGCGAGGGCCGCGGCGCGTTCGGGCTCGCCCGGGTGGGCCACGGCGAGGACGCAGGCGCGGACGCAGGCCGCGTCGTCGAAGTAGTGCGGGTTGTCGTGGCCGGTGGCGGGCGGCCGCAGGCCGGCGGCGAGGTTGCCGAGGCCGGCGCGGACCGAGATGCGGGCGCGCAGGGGGAGTACGGCGGACTCGATCTCCGGTGCCCGCTCCGCCGCCGCGGCGACCTCGACGGCCACGGCGGTCCAGGTGAGGTCGATGGCGGCGCGCATACGGCGGTCCCGGCTGAGGTCGCCGAGGGCGTCGTCGTCGCCGGCCCGCAGCACCGCCTCCGCGGCGAAGACGGCCCACTCGGCGTCGTCGGAGGGGCCGAGGCGGAGCGGCTCGGGGGGCTGGTTGAGGGCGATGGGGACGGGGAGGGTGGTGGTGGCGTTCTGCTCCGCGAAGGTGTCCAGCTCCCGGGTCAGCCGGCGGGTCCACTCGGGCATCCGGGCGGCACGGTGCCGTGCGGCGGGCCAGCCGGCGGCGTCGCCCGCGGCGAGGCCGAGCAGGAGCCCCTCGATCCGGCGCGCCGGGGTGTTGTGCCGCGTCACGGGCGCCCCTCGCTGTGCTGATGCCCGGTGTTCCCGGCCCCGACCAGGGGGTTCGGCTCATCCGTGGGCCCGGTCGGCTCGGCGGGCCCGGAGGTGGACGGGACCGGCGGGGACGGCTCCGCCGGGACGACCGCCGGCGCCGTCGTCTTCGATACGACCCGCCCGGTGAGTTCCTGGTGAAGCGCCGGCGGAAGCTCCCGCAACGGCTCCGGTACGACGCCGGGCAGCACCACCCCCGCCCCCCACTTCCCGCCCTCCTCCGGTACCAGGAGTTCGGCCACGTCCAGGACGTGGTGGCCCGCCATGGACGGCAGGCAGCGGCCGCGGGCCGGGCCGATGGCCGAGGCCCAGGCGGCCGGGATGGCGGAGATGCCCTGGGTGGCGCCGGCCAGGGCGCCCGCCACCGCCGCCGTCGTGTCGGCGTCGCGGCCCATGTTGACGGCCGTCAGAACGGCGTCCTTGAAGTCGCCGTCCGCCGCCGCGTACGCGCCGAAGGCGAGGGCGACCGCCTCCGGGGCCAGGTCGGTCCAGGGATAGCCGCCGATGACGACCGCGGAGCGGACCGCGCGTTCGCCCCGGTGGGCCACGGTCACCGCGCGGCGCAGGGAGCGGGCCGTCCAGGAGTCCTCGGGGACGACCGCGAGGGCGGAGGCGATCACCACCGGCGGTGCCGCTCCGCTCATCGCGGCCGCCACCCCGGCCGCGACCGCCTGGCCGCCGTAGATGCCCTCGCCCTCGTGGCTGACCGAGCCGTCGATCGCCACCAGGCGGGCCGCCTCGGCCGGCCTGCCCGCCGCGAAGACCCCGAAGGGCGCCGCCCGCATCGCCAGACCGTCGCTCCAGGCGTGCCGGTGCTGCGCGGAGATGGGCGCGGCCAGGCCCCGGCGGAGGTTCTCCAGGGTGCCGCGTTCACTGAAGCCCGCGCCCCGGAAGGGGCCCTCCGCCCGGTCCGCGATCCACTCGTGCCAGGCCGTCTCGACGTGGGCCGGGGTCAGCGCCGATCCGTGCCGGGCCAGCAGCAGACCGGAGAAGATCGCGTATTCCGTGTCGTCCGTGCCGGAGGGACGCTCGGTGAGGTAGCCCGTGATGCGGCCCCAGCGGGCGCGGATCTCGGAGGGCTTCAGGTTCTCGGCGGGGGCTCCCAGCGCGTCGCCGACGGCGAGGCCCAGCAGCGCGCCACGGGCCCGGTCGCGGAGTCCGCCGGCGCCTGCGGCCGCCGGGACCGGGGGAGTGCAGGCGATCGATGCCATGGGCGGCCTCCTTCGGCGGAGCACGAATGCGGCGAGACCTGATGTGTCCCACGGGAAGCGCCGACGGGAGCCTGCCCCGCTGCGGAGTCACCCGCTCGGCAACTGAGCGGGCATTCGCACGAAGGAGCGACACAACCGAAAACCGCAGGTTAGCCCAGCCTTTCCTTGCTGGCGGAGAAGAAATGATGAGCGTAGGTTCAGTGGTGTCGAAAAGTAGATCTCGTCCAAAGTTAGCTTTGGCTAAGCTATCCGGGGGGCCCGCATGGCCATCATCGAAACCGAGGCCGCGCTGCACGAGGCGCACCGTGACAACCACACGCACCGCGACGTCAACGGCGGCTGGCTGCGCCCCGCCGTCTTCGGTGCGATGGACGGCCTGGTCTCCAACCTCGCCCTGATGACCGGTGTGGCCGGCGGGTCGGTCAGCCACCAGACCATGGTGATCACCGGCCTGGCGGGGCTCGCCGCCGGTGCCTTCTCCATGGCGGCCGGCGAGTACACCTCCGTCGCCTCCCAGCGCGAACTCGTCGAGGCCGAGCTCGACGTCGAGCGGAGGGAGCTGCGCAAGCACCCGCAGGACGAGGAGAACGAGCTGGCGGCACTTTACGTGGCCCGCGGGGTCGAACCCGACCTGGCCCGCGAAGTCGCCCGGCAGCTGTCCCGGGACCCCGAGCAGGCCCTGGAGATCCACGCCCGCGAAGAGCTGGGCATCGACCCCGGCGATCTGCCGTCGCCGCTGGTCGCGGCCGTGTCGTCGTTCGGGTCCTTCGCCCTCGGAGCCCTTCTGCCCCTGCTGCCGTACCTGCTCGGCGCGACCGCCCTGTGGCCCGCCGTGCTGCTCGCCCTCGCCGGGCTCTTCGGCTGCGGCGCCGTGGTGGCCAAGGTGACCGCGCGGAGCTGGTGGTTCAGCGGCCTCCGGCAGCTCGCTCTCGGTGGCGCGGCGGCCGGTGTGACGTACGCCCTGGGCACTCTGTTCGGAACGGCCGTAGGATAGCGCCGCCGGTACTTATGCGACGGGCCGCATAAGTAGCCGTTACTCGCTGGTTTCAGATGCGTGACCACCGGGCATGAGCCGTAAGCGCCGCAGGCAATGACGCCTGCCGCACCCCTCGGGGAGAGTGGAAGACACTCTTCCCGCCCCCTTCGGGCCGCCGGACGCCGATCCGACCGATCTTGTCCGCGACGGCCCCGCACACACGTCTGCCGCCGGGCGCGGCACCCGCCGCCCTCGCGTGGCACCTCCGCCGCCCCGTGCGGCACCCCGCCGCCCCGTGCGGCACCCCGCCGCGGACCGTGCGGCACCGTTGCCACGGACCCCGTGGCGTCCGCATGTTGGAACGGAGTATCCGCTTCCCGGGAATCCCTCCATCATGTAACCTGCACGAAATTTCGCCACATTCGCAGAGGGCCAACGTCGTCCCTCGGCACCTGCCACATGCCTCATGACGACGACGGGAGAGCCGATGCGTACGCCGCGCCAGCCGTCCCAGCATTCCGCGAATGGCCAGAACTGGTCGTTCATGGATGCTCGCCCTGCTGCGCAGGGTATGTACGACCCCCGCAACGAACACGACGCCTGTGGCGTCGGTTTCGTCGCCACCCTTACCGGCGAGGCGTCCCACACGCTGGTCGAGCAGGCGCTCACCGTGCTGCGTAACCTGGAGCACCGCGGTGCCACCGGCTCCGAGCCGGACTCGGGTGACGGTGCGGGTCTGCTCTGTCAGGTGCCCGACGCCTTCCTCCGCGAGGTGGCCGGATTCGAACTCCCCGCCGCGGGTTCGTACGCCGTCGGTATCGCCTTCCTGCCGGAGGACGAGACCGCCGACGCCGTCTCGAAGATCGAGACGATCGCCGCCGAGGAGGACCTCACGCTCCTCGGCTGGCGTGAGGTGCCGGTCGCGCCCGAGCTGCTCGGCGCCACCGCCCGCTCCACCATGCCGGTGTTCCGGCAGATCTTCGTGACCGACGGCGCCAGCGAGGGCATCGCGCTGGACCGCAAGGCCTTCGTGCTGCGCAAGCGCGCCGAGCGCGAGGCCGGTGTCTACTTCCCGTCGCTCTCCGCGCGCACGATCGTGTACAAGGGCATGCTGACCACCGGCCAGCTCGAGCCCTTCTTCCCGGACCTGTCCGACCGCCGCTTCGCCTCCGCGGTCGCGCTCGTGCACTCCCGGTTCTCCACGAACACCTTCCCGTCGTGGCCGCTCGCGCACCCGTACCGGTTCGTCGCGCACAACGGCGAGATCAACACCGTCAAGGGCAACCGCAACTGGATGGTCGCCCGCGAGTCCCAGCTGGTCTCCGACCTGTTCGGCTCCGAGGACAAGGCGCTGGAGCGCATCTTCCCGGTGTGCACGCCCGACGCCTCCGACTCGGCGTCCTTCGACGAGGTGCTGGAGCTGCTGCACCTGGGCGGCCGTTCCCTGCCGCACTCGGTGCTGATGATGATCCCGGAGGCGTGGGAGAACCACGAGTCCATGGACCCGGCCCGGCGCGCCTTCTACCAGTTCCACTCCACGATGATGGAGCCCTGGGACGGCCCCGCCTGCGTCACCTTCACCGACGGCACCCAGGTCGGCGCCGTGCTCGACCGCAACGGCCTGCGCCCGGGCCGCTACTGGGTCACCGACGACGGTCTCGTCGTCCTCGGCTCCGAGGTCGGCGTCCTCGACATCGACCCGGCCAAGGTCGTCCGCAAGGGCCGCCTCCAGCCCGGCAAGATGTTCCTCGTCGACACCGCCGAGCACCGCATCATCGAGGACGACGAGATCAAGGCGTCCCTCGCCGCCGAGCAGCCGTACGCCGAATGGCTGGAGGCCGGCGAGATCGAGCTGGGCGACCTGCCCGAGCGCGAGCACATCGTCCACACCCACGCCTCGGTCACCCGCCGCCAGCAGACCTTCGGCTACACCGAGGAAGAGCTGCGCATCATCCTGGCGCCGATGGCCAAGGCCGGCGCCGAGCCGATCGGCTCCATGGGCACCGACTCGCCGATCGCGGCCCTGTCCGAGCGCCCGCGGCTGCTCTTCGACTACTTCACCCAGCTGTTCGCGCAGGTCACCAACCCGCCGCTGGACGCGATCCGCGAGGAGCTGGTGACCTCCCTGCGCAGCTCGCTGGGCCCCGAGGGCAACCTGCTGGAGCCGACGGCCGCCTCCTGCCGCTCGGTCACCCTGCCCTTCCCGGTGATCGACAACGACGAGCTGGCCAAGCTCATCCACATCAACGCCGACGGCGACATGCCCGGCTTCAAGGCCGCGACCCTCTCCGGCCTGTACCGGGTCTCCGGCGGCGGCGACGCCCTCGCCGCGCGCATCGACGAGATCTGCGCCGAGGCCGACGCGGCCATCGAGAACGGCGCCCGCCTGATCGTCCTGTCGGACCGCCACTCGGACGCCGAGCACGCGCCGATCCCGTCGCTGCTGCTCACCGCGGCCGTCCACCACCACCTCATCCGCACCAAGCAGCGCACCCAGGTGGGTCTGCTGGTCGAGGCCGGTGACGTCCGCGAGGTCCACCACGTCGCCCTGCTCATCGGCTTCGGCGCCGCGGCCGTCAACCCGTACCTGGCGATGGAGTCCGTCGAGGACCTGGTCCGCGCGGGCACCTTCCTGCCGGGCATGGAGCCCGAGAAGGCCATCCGCAACCTGATCTACGCCCTCGGCAAGGGCGTGCTGAAGGTCATGTCCAAGATGGGCATCTCCACCGTCGCCTCCTACCGCGGCGCCCAGGTCTTCGAGGCCGTCGGCCTGGACGAGGCCTTCGTCGAGAAGTACTTCAACGGCACCGCCACCAAGATCGGCGGCGTCGGCATCGACGTCATCGCCGAGGAGGTCGCCGCCCGCCACGCCAAGGCCTACCCGGCCTCCGGCATCGCCCCGGCGCACCGCGCGCTGGAGATCGGCGGCGAGTACCAGTGGCGCCGCGAGGGCGAGCCGCACCTGTTCGACCCGGACACGGTCTTCCGCCTGCAGCACTCCACGCGCACCGGCCGCTACGACATCTTCAAGAAGTACACGTCCCGTGTGAACGAGCAGTCCGAGCGCCTGATGACGCTGCGCGGCCTGTTCGGCTTCAAGTCCGGCCGTGCCCCGATCTCCATCGACGAGGTCGAGCCGGCGAGCGAGATCGTCAAGCGCTTCTCGACGGGCGCCATGTCGTACGGCTCCATCTCCAAGGAGGCGCACGAGACCCTCGCCATCGCCATGAACCAGCTGGGCGGCAAGTCCAACACCGGTGAGGGCGGTGAGGACCCGGACCGCCTGTACGACCCGGCCCGCCGGTCCGCCATCAAGCAGGTCGCGTCCGGCCGCTTCGGTGTGACGAGCGAATACCTCGTCAACGCGGACGACATCCAGATCAAGATGGCCCAGGGCGCCAAGCCCGGCGAGGGCGGCCAGCTGCCCGGCCACAAGGTCTACCCGTGGGTCGCGAAGACGCGTCACTCGACGCCGGGTGTCGGCCTGATCTCCCCGCCGCCGCACCACGACATCTACTCCATCGAAGACCTGGCCCAGCTGATCCACGACCTCAAGAACGCGAACCCGCAGGCGCGGATCCACGTCAAGCTGGTCTCCGAGGTCGGCGTCGGCACGGTCGCAGCGGGTGTCTCCAAGGCGCACGCGGACGTCGTCCTGATCTCCGGTCACGACGGCGGTACGGGCGCCTCGCCGCTCACCTCGCTGAAGCACGCCGGCGGCCCCTGGGAGCTGGGTCTCGCCGAGACCCAGCAGACCCTGCTGCTCAACGGCCTGCGCGACCGCATCGTCGTGCAGACCGACGGCCAGCTGAAGACCGGCCGCGACGTGATCATCGCCGCGCTGCTCGGTGCCGAGGAGTTCGGTTTCGCGACCGCGCCGCTCGTCGTCTCCGGCTGCATCATGATGCGCGTCTGCCACCTGGACACCTGCCCGGTCGGCATCGCCACCCAGAACCCGGTCCTGCGCGAGCGCTTCGCGGGCAAGGCCGAGTACGTGGTGAACTTCTTCCAGTTCATCGCCGAAGAGGTCCGCGAGCTGCTGGCCGAGCTGGGCTTCCGCTCCATCGAGGAGGCCGTCGGCCACGCCGAGGTGCTGGACGTCGAGCGCGCGGTGGACCACTGGAAGGCGCAGGGCCTGGACCTGGAGCCGCTGTTCCACGTGCCGGACCTGCCCGAGGGCGCCGTCCGCCACCAGCTGATCGCCCAGGACCACGGCCTGGAGAAGGCCCTGGACAACGAGCTGGTCAAGCTCGCCGCCGACGCCCTGGCCGCGAACGACGCGACCGAGGCCCAGCCGGTGCGCGCCCAGGTCGCCATCCGCAACATCAACCGCACGGTCGGCACCATGCTCGGCCACGAGGTGACGAAGAAGTTCGGTGGCGCGGGCCTGCCCGACGACACCATCGACATCACCTTCACCGGCTCCGCCGGCCAGTCCTTCGGCGCGTTCCTGCCGCGCGGTGTCACGCTGCGCCTGGAGGGCGACGCCAACGACTACGTCGGCAAGGGCCTGTCCGGCGGCCGGATCGTCGTCCGCCCGGACCGCGCGGCAGACCACCTCGCCGAGTACTCGACCATCGCGGGCAACACCATCGGCTACGGCGCCACCGGCGGCGAGCTGTTCCTGCGCGGCCGTACCGGTGAGCGGTTCTGCGTCCGCAACTCCGGCGCGCTGGTCGTCTCCGAGGGCGTGGGCGACCACGGCTGCGAGTACATGACCGGCGGTCACGCGGTCGTCCTCGGCCCGACCGGCCGCAACTTCGCGGCGGGCATGTCCGGCGGCATCGCCTACGTCATCGACCTCGACCGCGACAACGTCAACGCCGGCAACGCCGGCGCGGTCGAGGCGCTGGACGACACGGACAAGCAGTGGCTGCACGACGTGGTACGCCGCCACGCCGAGGAGACCGGCTCGACGGTCGCCGAGAAGCTGCTCGCCGACTGGGACGCGGCCGTGCAGCGGTTCAGCAAGATCATCCCCAGCACGTACAAGGCAGTGCTCGCCGCCAAGGACGCCGCCGAGCGAGCCGGTCTGACCGAGACCGAGATCACCGAGAAGATGATGGAGGCGGCGATCAATGGCTGACCCGAAGGGCTTCCTGAACCACGGCCGTGAGGTCGCCAAGTCCCGTCCCGTCGGTGAGCGCGTCAAGGACTGGAACGAGGTCTACGTCCCCGGCTCCCTGCTGCCGATCATCAGCAAGCAGGCCAGCCGGTGCATGGACTGCGGCATCCCGTTCTGCCACAACGGCTGTCCGCTGGGGAACCTGATCCCCGAGTGGAACGACTACGCCTACCGCGAGGACTGGGCGGCCGCCCAGGAGCGCCTGCACGCGACCAACAACTTCCCGGAGTTCACCGGTCGCCTCTGCCCGGCCCCCTGCGAGTCGGCGTGCGTGCTCGGCATCAACCAGCAGCCGGTCACCATCAAGAACGTCGAGGTCTCGATCATCGACAAGGCGTGGGAGACCGGGGACGTCGCCCCGCAGGTCCCCGAGCGCCTGTCCGGCAAGACGGTCGCGGTCATCGGCTCGGGCCCGGCGGGTCTCGCCGCCGCCCAGCAGCTGACCCGGGCCGGCCACACGGTCGCCGTCTACGAGCGCGCGGACCGCATCGGAGGCCTCCTGCGGTACGGCATCCCCGAGTTCAAGATGGAGAAGCGGCACATCAACCGCCGTATCGAGCAGATGCGCGCGGAGGGCACCCGCTTCCGCACCGGCATCGAGATCGGCCGCGACCTGGGCGCCCGCGACCTGAAGAAGCGCTACGACGCGATCGTCGTCGCCGCCGGTGCGACGACCGCCCGTGACCTGCCGGTCCCCGGCCGCGAGCTCAAGGGCGTCTACCAGGCGATGGAGTACCTGCCGCTGGCCAACAAGGTCCAGGAGGGCGACTACGTGGCGCCCCCGATCTCGGCCGAGGGCAAGCACGTCGTCGTCATCGGCGGCGGCGACACCGGCGCGGACTGCGTGGGCACCGCCCACCGCCAGGGCGCGGCCTCCGTCACCCAGCTGGAGATCATGCCCCGCCCGAACGACGAGCGGCACCCGACCAGCCAGCCCTGGCCGACCTTCCCGGTCCTGTACAAGGTCACCTCGGCCCACGAGGAGGGCGGCGAGCGGATCTACTCCGCCTCCACCACCCACTTCGAGGGCGACGAGGACGGCAACGTCCAGTGGCTGCACCTGGCCGAAGTGGAGTTCGTCGACGGCAAGTTGACCTCCAAGCCGGGCACCGAGCGCAAGATCCCGGCCCAGCTGGTCACCCTCGCCATGGGCTTCACCGGCACCGACCGGGACAACGGCCTGGTGGAGCAGTTCGGCCTGGACCTCGACGAACGCGGTAACATCGCCCGCGACGCCGACTTCCAGACCAACGTGCCGGGTGTGTTCGTCGCCGGTGACGCCGGCCGCGGCCAGTCGCTCATCGTGTGGGCGATCGCAGAGGGGCGCTCGGCCGCCCGCGGCGTCGACCGGTTCCTGACCGGTGCCAGCGAACTGCCGGCCCCGATCCGCCCGACGGACCGCGCCCTGGCGGTCTGACGGCACCCGAGAACGTCCCGTACAACGGCGTACGGAACACTGACGACGCCTGCCCCGTCCCCGACCGGACCCGGGCAGGCGTCGTTGCATGTCCGCACGTCGAGGGGGAGCCATGGCCGCGATCAGTCTGCGCAAGATGGAGGAGACCGCGCCCGCGCTGGTCGGCGCCTACCGGTCGGCCGGGGTGTCGCTCACCAAGCACGGCCTGGACGGGCTGCGCGCCGCCGTCTACCTGGTGGTCGACCACTCCGGCTCGATGAAGCCCTACTACCGGGACGGCAGTGTGCAGGCGCTCGCCGACCGGGTGCTGGGCCTGTCCGCTCACCTGGACGACGACGGACGCGTGCCCGTGGTCTTCTTCTCCACGGACGTCGACGCGGTCACCGACATCGCCCTCGACGGTCACGAGGGCCGCATCGAGCGGATCGTGGCCGGGCTCGGGCACATGGGAAGAACCAGCTACCACCTGGCCATGGACGCCGTCATCGACCACTACCTGGACAGCGGCGCCACCGCCCCCGCCCTGGTCGTCTTCCAGACCGACGGCGGTCCGATCAACAAGCTCGCCGCGGAGCGCTATCTGTGCAAGGCGGCGAAACTCCCGTTGTTCTGGCAGTTCGTCGGCTTCGGCGACCCGCACAGCCGGCAGTTCGAGTTCCTGCGCAAACTGGACGACCTGGCCGTGCCCGGCAAGCGGATCGTGGACAACGCCGGCTTCTTCCATGCCGGCGAGGACCCGCGCCGGGTCTCCGACACCGAGCTGTACGACCGTCTCGTCGCCGAGTTCCCGCAGTGGCTGGCGGCCGCGCGCGCCGCGGGCATCGTGCGCCCGTCCTGATCGGGAGGGCCGCCCGCGTCGTGAGGGGTGTCCTACGACGACAGGCGGGCGGCGGCCGCGCGCTGCCGCTCACCCACGACGGTCAGGAAGCGGATCACGGTGCTCAGCTCCGCCGTGCCGAACTCCTCGCAGGCCTCCATGACGTCGCGCGCCCAGTCGTCGAAGAACACGGTCAGTTCGGCGAGCTTCTCCTCGTTCAGCTCGACCAGCACCCGGCGCTTGTCCGTCGGGTGCTTGACCCGGCGCACGAAGCCCTTGTTCTCCAGCCGGTCGAGCAGGCCGGTGACGGAGGCGGGGGCGAGGCCGGTCAGTTCGGCGAGGTCCTTCGCGGTGAGCGGGCCCTGCCGCTGGAGGTGGTCGAGGGTCTTCTCCTCCGTCGCGTTCAGCCCCTGCCTGGCGGCGACCGCCGCGTGGAACATCACCGTGACTGCGCTGTGGGCCCGGACCACCTCCATGAGCTGCTGCACGCTCTCGGCGCGCTGTGGATCGTCCTCGGCCATGGGCTCAGACTACCGAAATGTTTCGTTCGATCGAACTAAGGACTTGCGGTCGCCGGGACGTCTCGAGGGGGGCGGCCGACCAGCTCGGCCGACCCGCCGGCCCCCCTGGGGCCGGAGCCCCCGGCGCCGCGCCGTGAACCTACGTGTCGCACTCCAGCACCCTCCGGCACAACCCGCACCGCGCGCGGACGCGCCCCCGTACCGGCACCCTGATCCGCTGGTGGCAGGTGGGGCAGGGGAAGGAGACACGGAGGTGACCGGAGGGGTCGGGGCTGAAGGTGTAGGGGGCCGCCGGCTGCACAGCGGGCGCGTGCCGGCGGTCGTGGGCGTAGCGGCGCCGCCCCGCCCAGCCGGCCGCGGTCAGTGGGGGCTGCTGCTCGTCCCGGCGGGCCTGGGCCATCCCCTTGACGTAGGCGGGATGGGCCTGCGGGCTGGTGAACCACACCGACGGGTCTTCACCGAACAGCAGGGCACGCTTGGCGAGGACGTAGCCGAACTCCTCCGGGGTGAGATAGCCGAGCTTCTGGGAGGAGACCGCGTCCTCCCGGTAGGCGTCCAGGAGCAGCCACCCGGCGCCGAGATAGGTGGTCACGGTGTCCGTGAGGATCTCGTTCTCCGCCGTCGTCGGGAAAGCGAGGTCGAGGCGGTGCAGATAGACATGGGCCACCTCGTGGGCGAGCGCCGCGCCGATGTCCCTGCGATGGGTGCGAAAACGGTCGTTCAGTTCGACGAAGTACTCGGGTCCCGCCGCCAGTTCGACGTTCGCCGCATGGGTCATCTCCCGGAAGCCGACGATCAGCCGCGCGTCCGGCAGCCGGAAGTGCCGCACGATCTCGTGGGCCACCCGCTGCGCGCCCAGATGCAGGTCGTCGGTGTCGCAGAAGGCCACGTCGGCGGGGGCCACGCTGGTCGCGAACGTCTGGACGGTGTCGCGGGACAGACGCTTGTAGAGCGCGGTGACGGCCGC
The DNA here is from genome assembly GCF_044593395.1 of Streptomyces sp. NPDC052301. NCBI lineage: Bacteria > Bacillati > Actinomycetota > Actinomycetes > Kitasatosporales > Streptomycetaceae > Streptomyces > Streptomyces sp. NPDC052301. The sequence goes on from NZ_JBIUBE010000004.1 coordinate 468,133, forward strand.
CCGCACCGTCTCCAGGTGCGGGAAGCCGTGCTGGACCGGTCCGCCGTTCGCCACGTCCGCACCCCCAAAGACGCCGGAACTCCTCTCCACTGTAGGCGCGGCGGGCCACCCGTCACACGGGCAGGAGACGGGGCGCAGGGCGGTCCCGGTCCGTCTCCTGCAGCTCCAGCACCCACACCTCGTTCCGCCCCTCCCGCAGCACCGGGCCGGGCACGTACAGGGACCGCTGGGGGCCCACCGACCAGTAGCGGCCCAGTCCGAAGCCGTTGACCCAGACGAAGCCGCGGGTCCAGCCGGGCAGCTCCAGCCGCGCGTCCCCCGCCCCGCGGACCACGACGGCGCCCCGGTACAGGCCGGGCGCGCCCTCCCCGGGCAGCTCACCGAACGGCACCGCGGACCCGCCCTCGGGCAAGGCGTCCAGATCCAGCCCACGCGCGCGTACTCCGTGCAGATACTGCCGCTCGTGCAGGATGCCGCCGGTGATCCCCTTGGTCTCGCCGAAACGCGGCCCGTAGTTCACCCGGCCGAGGGATTCCACCCACACCTCCACGCGCGCGGGCCCCCCGACGGGCTCCTTCAGACGCGGCTCCTCCTCGGTGACCACCCCGGCCCGCTCGCCGTCGACGTACACCACCGCGAGGTCGCGCAGGCCGCGCAGCGTCAGCGGGTACGGCTGCCGCGGTCCTGGGACGTCCACCTCGTAGCGCACCAGGCCCCGGGTGACGTGCAGGTCCTCGAAGGTGGGCGGCACCGGGGCGGCCCTCTCCTCGCCGCCCAGCGCCTCCAGAACCTCCCCCAGGGACGACCAGCCGTCGAAGGCCACCTCCGCCGGGACGCTCAACCGGGCGGGCGGCGGCGGCAGTCCGGGCAGCGGCTCGGCGTGGTACTCGGCCAGCACCTCGCGGAAGCGCCAGAACTTCTCCGTGGGACGGCCGTACTCGTCCACCGGGGCGTCGTAGTCGTACGACGTCACGTCCGGCTCCAGCGGGCCCTCGTGCAGCTCGCCGCCGCCCCGGTTGGCGCCCGCCCAGCCGCCGAAACTGGTGCCGCCGTGCGCCATGTAGAGGTTCACCGACGCCCCGCACTCCAGGATCTCGCGCAGCGCCCCCGCCGCCTCCTCGGGGTCTCGTACGACGTGCTCACCGGCCCAGTGGTCGAACCAGCCGCACCAGAACTCCATGCACATCAGCGGGCCCTGGGGGCGGTGCCGGCGCAGCGTGGCGAACGCCTCACGCGCGTGCGAGCCGAAGTTCACCGTGGCGAGCACGCCGGGCAGCGAGCCGCCGGTCAGCATGTGGTCCTCGGGGCCGTCCGAGGTGCACAACGGGACCGTGACCCCCTCGGCGCGCAGCAGACCGGCCAGCTCCTGCAGATAGCCGGTGTCGCTGCCGTAACTGCCGTACTCGTTCTCGACCTGCACCAGGACCACCGGACCACCGCGGTCGACCTGCCGGGGCACGACCTCGTGCATCAGGTGGTGGAACCAGCTGCGCACGGGCGACAGATAGCGCTCGTCACGCGTACGCACACGCGTGCCCGCCTCACCCGTCACCCAGGGCGGCAGACCGCCGTTCTCCCACTCGGCGCAGATGTACGGGCCCGGCCGCACGATCGCCCACAGACCGGCCTCCCGGACCGCGTCCAGGAAACGGCCGAGCGCCTGCACGTCCCGGTTGCCACCCGGGGCCGGCCGGTGCAGGTTCCACGGCACGTACGTCTCCACGCAGTTCAGGCCCATCGCCCGCAGCATCGCCAGCCGGTGCCGCCAGTGACCCTCGTGCACCCGGAAGTAGTGCAGCGCCCCGGACAGCAGCCGCACCGGCCGGCCGTCCAGCAAGAAGTCGGATTCCCCCACCGTGAACTCACTCATGCGCCCCAGCCTCGCCTCTTCCGGTGATCAGCACCATGGACGAAGATCGGCGCTGCTTGGACAGAAGTCCGCCGTGGAGCAGGCCCGTCAGGAGCGACGATGTACCAGACCTGGATGCGGTTCTTCAGCCCCGGCCCCGCCCACCACCGCCTCGGCCTGGTCTGCCTCGGCGTCGGCCTCCAGCACGGTGCGCTGCCCACGGTCGGCCCGCGCACCCTCGACCACCACGTGGCCGTCGTGATCAGCGCGGGCGGCGGCTGGTACCGGGGCGCCGACGGCCGCCGTACGACCGTCACCGCGCCCGCACTGCTGTGGCTCACCCCGGACGTCCCCCACCACTACGCGCCCGACACCGGCACCGGCTGGGACGAGGGATTCGTCGACTTCGCCGGGCCCGCCGCCGGCACCTACACCGAACTCGGCTACATCGAGCCCGAGCGGCCCGTCGTCCCGCTCTCCGACGCCTCCGCACCCCGGGCGGTCATCGCCCGCATCGCCCGAGCCGCCCGCCGCGGCAACCCCCTGCTGGAGGTGGAGACCGGCGCCGCCGTGCACGAACTCCTGGTCGCCCTGCGCCGTGCCCGCGCCGACCTCGCCCCGGACGGCGACCAGGTCCTCGAGGCGCTCGCGCGAGACGCCTGCACCCCGATGAGCGTCGCCGACCACGCGCGCGTGCACGGCATGACCCCCGCCGAACTGCGCGGCGCCGTCCGCCGGGCCGCCGGATGCAGCCCCAAGGACTACCTCCTCGGCATCCGCCTCGGCCGCGCCAAGGAACTCCTCGCCGGCACCGAACTGCCCGTCGCGGCCGTCGCCCGGCGCGTCGGCTACGAAGACCCCGCCTACTTCTCCCGGCTGTTCACCCGCCGCGTCGGACTCGCCCCGGTCCGCTTCCGCGCCCAGCAGGGCCGCACCGTCCCCGGCGGCTGGAGCGACCGCGTCCCCGACCCCCACGATCCACCGATGATCCACTCTCCGGACACCGCGTGGACGCCGCCCCGCGAACACATAGGCTTGACCCCCATGAGCACCAGCAACACCGGCACCGGTGACGTGGACCCCGAGGTCCGCCAGGAACTGGAGCGGCTGCGCGACAGCATCGACAACATCGACGCGGCCGTCGTCCACATGCTCGCCGAGCGTTTCAAGGCCACCCAGCAGGTCGGCCGGCTCAAGGCGGTGCACCAGCTGCCGCCCGCCGACCCCGCGCGCGAGGGCCGCCAGATCGACCGGCTGCGCCGCCTCGCCGAGAACGCCAAACTCGACCCGGCCTTCGCCGAGAAATTCCTGAACTTCATCATCGCCGAGGTGATCCGGCACCACGAGCGCATCGCCGAGGACACCGCCAACGGACAACCGGCCGAGGACTGACGCCGGGCAGCGGCGGACGACCGGCGTCAAGAGGGCGCCAGGGGCGCGCACCCGAGACCCCGCGCCGTACCGGACATAAGCCGTGTACCGATCCGCCCCTGTGCGCTGTCGGTCCCATCAGGCAGCATGGCCTGCATGTCCGTACTCACGCGCGACGAAGCGCAGCACCGAGCACAGCTCCTCGACGTCCACCGCTACACGGTCGAACTGGACCTCACCACCGGGGACGAGACCTTCGACTCCCGCACCGTGATCCGGTTCACCGCCCGTACCACGGGGGACACGTTCGTCGAGCTGAAGCCCGCCGAGCTGCGCACCGTCACGCTCGACGGACAGCCCCTCGACCCCGAGTCGCTGCACGACGGCCGGCTGCCGCTGAAGAACCTCACCGCCGGCGAACACGAACTGCACGTGGACGCGGTCATGCGCTACTCCCGCACCGGCGAGGGCATGCACCGCTTCACCGACCCCAGCGACGACGAGACGTACGTCTACACGCAGATGTTCATGGACGACGTCCAGCGTGTCTTCGCCGCCTTCGACCAGCCCGACCTGAAGGCCGTCTTCGAGGTCTCCGTACGGGCCCCCGAAGGCTGGACCGTCCTCGCCAACGGCGTCACCGAGCACCGCGGCGACGGCCGCTGGCAGGCCGCGCCCACCCCGCTGATCTCCACCTACCTCGTCGCCGTCGCCGCCGGCCCCTGGCACTCGGTGCGCACCGAACACCGCGGACTGCCCTTCGGCATCCACTGCCGCCGCTCCCTCGCGCCCCACCTCGACACCGACGCCGAGGAGATCTTCGACATCACGCGCGCGTGCTTCGACCGCTACCACGAGAAGTTCGAGGAGCCCTACCCCTTCGACTCCTACGACCAGGCGTTCGTCCCCGAATTCAACGCGGGCGCCATGGAGAACCCGGGCCTGGTCACCTTCCGCGACGAGTTCGTCTACCGCTCCGCCGTCACCGACACCGAGCGGCAGACCCGTGCCATGGTCATCGCACACGAGATGGCCCACATGTGGTTCGGCGACCTCGTCACCCTCAAGTGGTGGGACGACATCTGGCTGAACGAGTCCTTCGCCGAATACATGGGTTACCGGACCACCGCCGAAGCCACCCGCTTCACCGACCCCTGGACCGAGTTCGGCGTCACCCGCAAAGCCTGGGGCTACGACGCCGACCAGCGCCCCACCACCCACCCCGTCGCCCCCGAGAACGTCGACGACACCGCCTCCGCCCTGCTCAACTTCGACGGCATCTCCTACGCCAAGGGCGCCTCCGCCCTGCGCCAGCTGGCCGCCTGGCTCGGCGAGAAGGACTTCCTCGCCGGCATCAACACCCACTTCAAACGGCACCGGTTCGCCAACGCCACCCTCGCCGACTTCATCGACTCCCTCGCCTCCGCCACCGACCGCGACGTGCCCGCCTGGGCCGACAGCTGGCTGCGCACCACCGGCGTCGACACCCTCCGCCCCGAGATCCGGGCCGACAACGGCACCTGGCACCTCGACATCCGGCACGAAGGCGGCGCCGCGGCCACGACCGGCCGCCCGCACCGCATCAACGTCGGCATCTACGACCACGACCTGCACGACGAACGCGCACTGATGCCACGCGACCGCGTGGAGGTGGACATCCCCGCCGACGCAGACGCCGAGCTGAACGCCACCGGGCCCCGCCCCGCGTTCGTCCTCCTCAACGACGGCGACCTCACCTACGCCAAGATCCGCTTCGACGCCGGCTCCACCGAGGCGGTCCGCACCCGGCTGTCCGGCCTGCCCGACCCGCTCACCCGCGCGGTCGTCTGGAACGCCCTCAGGGATGCCGTACGCGACGGCGAACTCCCGCCCGCCGCCTACCTGGACACCGCCCGCACCCACCTCCCGCACGAAACCGACCTCGCCGTCACCCAAGGCGTCCTCGCCTTCGCCTCCGGCCAGATCGCCGACCAGTACCTGCCGCCACAGGACCGCCCGGCCGCCCTGGCCACCCTCACCTCCCTCTGCCGCGACCTGCTGCGCCGCACCGAGGACGGCGACCACCCCGGCCTCCGCCTGATCGCCGTACGCCACCTGATCGGCGTCGCCGCCCACCCCGACACCATCGCCGCCTGGCTCGCCGACGGCACGGTGCCCGGCGGCCCCGAACTCGACCCCGAGCTGCGCTGGCGCATCCTCGGCCGGCTCGCCGTACTCGGCGCCACCGACGAGAGGGCCATCGCCGCCGAACTGGAACGCGACCCCAGCGCCAGCGGCCAGGAAGGCGCCGCCCGCTGCCGCGCCGCCCTGCCCGACCCGGAGGCCAAGCGGGCAGCCTGGGAAGCCATGTTCACCGGCGACGACCTGTCCAACTACCTGTTCACGGCCACCGCACAGGGCTTCTGGCAGCCGGAACAGGCCGACCTGCTACGGGAGTACGTGCCCCGGTTCTACGCGGACGCGGTCCCCACAGCCGCCCGCCGCGGCCCCGCCATCGCCCAGGCCGCCGGCCGCTGGGCCTTCCCGGCCCATGCCGTCGACACCGAGAACCTGCGCCTCGGCGAGGCCTGCCTGAGCGACGCCGACCCCACCCCTGCCCTGCGCCGCACACTGGCCGACCGGCTGGACGACCTCTCCCGTGCCCTGCGCGTCCGCGAGGACCGGCCGGACGCCTAGGGGGCTTCGTTCGGATCAGCCCGGGTCCGCGACGCCCGGCGCGGCACCTCGCCGCGTCGTCGGACCACCCGAGTACGCCCGGCACCCGGATGGTCCTCCGCCGTGCGATGCACCGCACCGGACGCCGCGGCCCGATCCGACCTGATCCGAACGAAACCCCCTGGCGGACCCGGCCCGCCGACGCAGGGCGCGGCGGCTCATCCCCGCCGATGACGCGGCGGGGACACCGGCCTTCCCAGGCTCGAACGGTCAGACACGACGGGCGCTGACCCGCGACCCACGGCGGGCCGCGCTACCCGAACGAGCCGAGGCCGTGACCCTCCGGGCGGACGACCCCGCCGCCCTCCTCCGGAGCACGGCGATCGGCGCGGCACTCGGCAGGGACCTGCCCTTCTCCGGGATCGACCCGCACGACGCCGGCACCGTTCTTTTCCCGCACGCGCCCCCACAGATGCCCGGACGCCTGCTGCAGAGCTTCGCGGAAACCGTCGGCGTACCAGCCGAGATCACCGACACCGTCGAGAAACGGCCCTGGCCGACGCCAACCCGGCCACCCCCACCTCTCCCTCGCACGGCAGTACCCACTTTCGGGTTCCGATCGTTGGGCTTTCGGGACACACGGCCCCCTTCCCGTACAAGCTGGAACTCCACCCCCCCCAGCCGGAACGCACCGGCCCGGAGATCCACACCCCGGAATCCCGCCGCACCCGCCCGCCCCGCGCCCGGAGGAGAGCCATGAGTGGAGGAGAGCCCATGACCGAGGCATCAGCCACCCCCGGTCGCCCGCCCACGAACGGCGAACAACCCACGGGCACCGCACGCCCACCCCTCGCCTCCGGCCCCGCAGGAACCCGCGCCCTGCGACCACTGATCGACACCGTGCTCGACGCCCTCGACACCGGCGGCAGAGCCCGCGGAGGACCACTGCCCGCCGGCGGGCCGGAACACGTCGCCGCACGGGTCACCGCCGCCCTCGGAGACGTACTCCCCGCCGACGGCGACCCCGACGCCCTCCGCACCCTCGTACACGCCCTCGCCGAAGGCGCCGCCGACCCCGCCGACCCGCTCTGCGCAGCCCACCTGCACTGCCCCCCACTCGCCGTGGCCACCGCCGCCGACCTCGCCGTCACCACCCTCAACCCCTCCCTCGACTCCTGGGACCAGGCCCCCGCCGCCTCCGCCCTCGAAGCCACCGTCACCCGGGCACTCGCCCACACCGCAGGCCTCGCCGACGCCCTCGTCACCACCGGCGGCACCGAATCCAACCAACTCGCCCTCCTCCTCGCCCGCGAAGCCCACGGCGGCAGCGTCCAACTCGTCTGCGGAGCCAACGCCCACCACTCCCTGCCCCGCGCCGCCTGGCTGCTCGGCCTCCCCGACCCCATCGTCGTCCCCGCCCCCGGCGGCACCCTCGACCCCGCCGCCCTCGACGAAGTCCTCACCACCTTCACCGGCCCCCTGCTGGTCGCCGCCACCGCAGGCACCACCGACGCCGGACTCATCGACCCACTCCCCGACATCACCGCACTGTGCACCGCCCACGGCACCCGCCTGCACATCGACGCCGCCTACGGCGGAGCCCTCCTCCTCAGCGACCGCCACCGCGCCAAACTCACCGGACTCCAAGCCGCCCACACCGTCACCCTCGACCTGCACAAACTCGGCTGGCAACCGGTACCCGCCGGCCTCCTCGCCGTCGCCCACCCCCACGAACTCGCCGTCCTCCACCAACACGCCGACTACCTCAACGCCGACGACGACACCGAAGCCGGCCTCCCCGACCTGCTCGGCCGCTCCCTGCGCACCACCCGCCGCCCCGACATCCTCAAGACCGCCGTCACCCTCAAAACCCTCGGCCGCAACGGACTCGGCAGCCTCGTCGACCAAGTCTGCGCACACGCCCAGCAGTTCGCCGCACTGGTCCAGGAACACCCCCGCTTCGAGCTGTACGACCGACCCGTCATCAGCACCGTCCTGTTCCGGCCCACCGACGCCGACGACACCACCGTGGCCGCCGTACGCCGCAGGCTCCTGCACGAAGGCCGCGCCGTCCTCGGCCGAGCACGACTCGACGGCCGCCTCTGGCTCAAAGCCACCCTGCTCAACCCCCACACCGGGCCCGACGACCTGGCCCGACTCCTGAAACTCGCAGAAGAAGGCACCCCCGCATGACCATCCCCCCACACCACGAACCCCAGACCCCCCGCGACCTGGTCGGCATCGGCATCGGCCCCTCCAACCTCTCCCTCGCCGCCCTCGCCCACCCCCTCGCCGAACTCGACACCGTCTTCTACGAACAGCGCCCCGGCTTCGACTGGCACCCCGGCCTCCTCATCGAAGGCGCCACCATCCAAGTGCCCTTCCTCGCCGACCTCGTCACCCTCGCCGACCCCACCAGCCCCTGGAGCTTCCTCAACCACCTCAAGAACTCCGAGCGACTCTTCCCCTTCTACTTCTCCGAGCGCTTCCACATCCAGCGCACCGAATACGACGCCTACTGCCGCTGGGTCGCCCAGAACCTGCCCGGACTGCACTTCCGCCACCAGGTCGACGCCGTCCGCTGGAACCCCGAACGCGACGTGTTCGAAGTCGACTACACCCAACTCGACACAGAAGGCGAAGCCGAAGCCCTCGGCCGCACCTACACCCGCAACATCGTCCTCGGCGTCGGCACCGTCCCCCACGTGCCCGGCCCCCTCCAACCACTGGTCGACACCCCCGGCGTACCCGTCATCCACGCCGCCGACTACCTCGACCACCGCGCCACCGTCCTCACCGCCGACCACGTCACCGTCGTCGGCTCCGGACAGTCCGGCGCCGAAGTCTTCCTCGACCTGCTGCGCCACCGCCCGGCCGGCCGCGAAAAACTCCACTGGATCGGCCGCACCGAGGCATTCGCCCCCATGGAGTACTCCAAACTCGGCCTCGAACACTTCACCCCCGACTACACCCGCTACTTCCACGCCCTCACCGAACCCGTCCGCGACCGGCTCGTCGCCACCCAGTGGCAGCTGCACAAAGGCATCGACGCCGACACCCTCGCCGCCATCCACGACGAGCTCTACCGCCGCACCCTGCACGGTGGCTGGCCCGACGTCGTCCTCACCCCCGGCGTCCGGGTCCGCACCGCCGGCCGCATCGCCACCACCCGAGTCGAACTCCACATCGAACACCTCCAGCAGGACAGCCGCTCCCGCCTCATCACCGACGCCGTCATCCTCGCCACCGGCTACCGCGAACGCCCCCTCGGCCCCCTCCTCGCCGGACTCGACCCCTACCTGCGCCGCGACAGCAGCGAACGCCCACGCATCGACGAAGAGTTCCGGTACGTCCTCGACCCCTCCGTCACCGGCTCGATCTACGTCCAGAACGCCGAGCTCCACACCCACGGCATCGGCGCCCCCGACCTCGGCCTCGCCGCCTGGCGCAGCGCCACCATCCTCAACTCGCTCACCGGCAAGGAGACGTACCCCCTCGCCGCCCGGACAGCCTTCACGACCTTCGGCCTCGACGACCCCCGCACCCGGCTGCCCCAAGCCCGCGAGGCGAAGCGACTGACCCCGCTCTCGTAGATCAATAAGGGAATTCGCTCATCGGAGCGAGTGGTCGCACAATTCAACACTTGTTAATAAGCCTTCACCCAAAGTGTGTTGAGTAGTCATGGGCGGCCAATTCTCTACCCGCGGGTAAGCCCTAGGCTCGACCCATGCGCCGAGCAAAGATCGTCTGTACATTGGGACCCGCCACCGACTCGTACGACCAGATCAAAGCACTGGTCGAAGCCGGAATGGACGTCGCCCGATTCAATCTCAGCCACGGCACCCACGCCGAACACGAGGAGCGATATCGGCACGTGCGAAAGGCCGCGGACGCAACCGGCCGCAGCGTCGGAATCCTCGCCGACCTTCAAGGCCCGAAGATCCGGCTCGGCCGCTTCGCCGAAGGCCCCGTACTCCTTGAACGAGGAGACACCTTCACCATCACCGTCGAGGACGGCGCCCAAGGCGACCGCCACGGCTGCGGCACCACCTACGCCGGCCTCGCCGCCGACGTGAGCCCCGGCGAACGCATCCTCGTCGACGACGGCAAGGTCTGCCTGCAGGTCACCGAAGTCGACGGCCCCCGCGTCCGCACCGAGGTCGTCGAAGGCGGCGTCGTCTCCGACCACAAAGGCCTCAACCTCCCCGGCGTCGCCGTCTCCGTCCCCGCCCTCTCCGAGAAGGACGAGGACGACCTCCGCTGGGCCCTGCACACCGGCTTCGACGTGATCGCCCTCTCCTTCGTCCGCAGCGCCGACGACGCCAGAACCGTCCACCGCATCATGGCCGAGGAAGGGCGCCGCCTCCCCGTCATCGCCAAAATCGAAAAACCCCAGGCCGTCGCCAACCTCGACGACATCGTCGCCGCCTTCGACGGCCTCATGGTCGCCCGCGGCGACCTCGGCGTCGAGATGCCCCTCGAACAGGTGCCGATCGTGCAGAAACGCGCCGTCAAGCTCGCCAAGCGCAACGCCAAGCCCGTCATCGTCGCCACCCAGATGCTCGACTCCATGATCGACAACTCCCGGCCCACCCGCGCCGAGGCCTCCGACGTGGCCAACGCCGTCCTCGACGGCACCGACGCGGTGATGCTCTCCGGCGAGACCAGCGTCGGCAAATACCCGGTCGAGACCGTGCGCACCATGGCGAAGATCGTCGCCGCCGCCGAGGAGGACATGCTGGCCAAGGGGCTGCCGCCACTGACCGAACGGAACAAGCCCCGCACCCAGGGTGGCGCGGTCGCCCGGGCCGCCGCAGAGATGGGCGACTTCCTCGGCGCGAAGTTCCTGGTCGCGTTCACCCAGTCGGGAGACACCGCCCGCCGCCTCTCGCGCTACCGCTCCCCGATCCCCCTCCTCGCCTTCACCCCGGAGCCGGCCACCCGCTCCCAGCTCAGCCTCACCTGGGGCGCCGAGACCTTCCTCGGACCGCACGTGGACTCCACGGACGCGATGGTCGACCAGGTGGACGAACTGCTGCTGAAGTACGGCCGCTGCCGGAAGGGCGACGTCGTGGTGATCACCGCCGGCTCGCCCCCCGGTGTCTCCGGCTCGACCAACATGGTCCGGGTCCACCACATCGGCGAGGACGACAGCCCGAAGTAAAGGCCACGGGCCCCTCTTGGGGGCCCATTTCGGTTCAGTGCTTGGGGCCTACGTGGGTGTCCATGAGGGCTACGGAGGCTTTGCGGGCGATGGAGACGTTGAACGGGTCGCTGCCGCGGGCCAGGGTGGTCCACTCGACACCGACCAGGTCGAGGGCGTCCGTGAAGAGCTTCCGGATGTCGTCCGACTTGTTGGAGAAGAAGTAACGCGGATACTCGTACCGCTTCCGCTCACCGGCGACCATGCGGGTCGTCCAGTTCGTGATGCGGCACCCGTCGGAGTGGATGAGGCCTCGGACGAACTCCCAGGGGTGGGTGTCGACGATGGCTCGCTGCCAGGGCTCGAGGACGATGGGTCGCTCGTGCTTCTTGCCGGGGCCGTGCTGGGGGAAGAGGCAGGGCCAGTGTTTGCTGGTGCTGCTGACCACTACACAACCCTGTCTCCGGACGCGGAAGACGCTGTTGTCCGGGCGCACCGCGCGAAGTGTGCCGCCTCACACGCATCGATGATTCCTGGCCAGGCGGCGTCCAAGACGACGCGCATGAAATAGACGCCTCTGCGGTGAGCATTGATGCAGCCGTCGCCGAGGTACAACCCGAGGAGGTAGGCATAGCCGGGAGCTTTCTGAGGAGGACCGGGGTCCTCTTGGCAGCGAGGGCAGGGCTTACCGGCGCCTTCGACAGGCTCGATACGTGCCTGCCACGAGCGGATCGCGTACCGGGATATCCCCGTCTCCCGGCTCACCGATCTCAGGCTGCGCCCCTGCGCTACCAGCGCCACCGCTCGCTTGCGCGTGCTGATGTCGTATATGTGGTCACTCTGAGCCGCTGACTCGCGCTACGCGCAGCAAAAAGCGGAGAACCACGCGAACGTGATCCTCCGCTTGCATCTCGCGACCTTGGAATCCAAGGAAAAGTGCCCCGGGTCGGACTCGAACCGACACTGTATGGGTTTTGAATCCATTGCCTGCTGCCAATTGGGCTACCGGGGCTCGCAGAATCAAAGGTTTCCCCTGACCCTCCGCGCGTCCACCTTACCGCAGCTAGGTAGGCTCTTGTCAGCAGTACCCCTGCCCTGAACGAGGAGCCCCCCGTGACCCCCGAGTCGCCCCAGCCCGTAGACGCGCCCGACGACGACAAGTCGCACGTGCCTCCGCTGACGACCCGTGTCGTCATCGCCGAGGACGAGGCCCTGATCCGGCTCGACCTCAAAGAGATGCTGGAGGAGGAGGGGTACTCCGTCGTCGGCGAGGCCGGTGACGGTGAGCAGGCCGTCGAGCTGGCCCGCGAGCACCGCCCGGACCTCGTCATCCTCGATGTGAAGATGCCCAAGCTGGACGGCATCTCCGCGGCCGAGAAGATCGCCGAGGAGTCCATCGCGCCGGTCCTGATGCTGACCGCCTTCTCGCAGCGCGACCTCGTCGAGCGTGCCCGGGACGCCGGTGCCATGGCGTACCTGGTGAAGCCGTTCAGCAAGAGCGACGTGGTTCCGGCGATCGAGATGGCCGTCTCCCGTTTCACGGAGCTGAAGCAGCTGGAGAAGGAGGTCGCCGACCTCACTCTGCGGCTGGAGACCCGCAAGCTGGTGGATCGTGCGAAGTCGATCCTGCAGACGGAGTACGGGCTGACCGAGCCGGCGGCGTTCCGGTGGATCCAGAAGACGTCGATGGACCGCCGGATGTCGATGCAGCAGGTCGCGGAGGCGGTCATCGCGGACAGCGAGGAGAAGAAGGCGGCCAAGAAGGACTGAGTGCCGCAGGTGTACGAGAGGCCCGCGCCCCGGAGAAGGGGGCGCGGGCCTTGTCGTAGCCGCGCTCAGTCCTCGCCGAGGTAGGCCTTGCGTACCGACTCGTCGTGCAGCAGGTCCTGTCCGCTGCCGGAGAGGACGATGGATCCGATCTCCATGACGTGGCCCTGGTCGGCGAGGGAGAGTGCCGCCTGGGCGTTCTGTTCGACGAGCAGGATGGTCGTGCCCTGGGACTTCAGTTCGACGATCGTCGCCATGATCTTCTGCATCATGATCGGCGAGAGGCCCATCGAGGGCTCGTCGAGCATCAGCAGCTTCGGCTGGGACATGAGGGCTCTGCCCATGGCCAGCATCTGCTGTTCGCCGCCGGAGAGGGTGCCGGCGGCCTGCTTCCTGCGTTCCCCGAGGATGGGGAAGAGGTCGTAGGCGCGCTGGATGTCCTTCTCGATGCCTTCTTTGTCCTTGCGGAGGAAGGCTCCGAGCTGGAGGTTCTCGGCGATGGAGAGGCGCGGGAAGATGTGCCGGCCTTCGGGGGAGTGGGCGAGTCCGAGGGCGACGATCTTGTGTGCCGGGACGCCGGTGAGTGGCTTGCCGTCGAAGGTGATCTTCCCGGAGGTGGGCTTGAGCAGGCCCGAGAGGGTGCGCAGGGTCGTCGTCTTGCCGGCGCCGTTGGTGCCGATGAGGGTGACGACCTGGCCGGCTTCGACGCTGAACGAGATGCCCTTGACGGCTTCGATCTTGCCGTAGGCGACCCTGAGGTCTTCGACCTCCAGCAGTGCGGTCACTGGGCCTCTCCCTTGGTGGTGCTGGTGCTCTCCGCGTCCGCGGTGCCTTCCGGGTCGCTGGGGGTCTCCGAGTCGCTGGTGCTTTCCGCGTCGGCGGGCTCGGTCTCGGCGGCCGGTTCGGTCTCGGCGGCGGGCTCGGTCTCGTCGGCCGCCTCCGTCTCCGCGGCGGGCTGCGTCTCCGTGGCGCGCTGCGTCTCCGTGGCGGGCTGCGTCTCCGCGGCCGGTGCGGTCTCTGCGGCGGCCTCGGCGTCGGCTGCGACCTCGGCGGCGGCCTCCGCTGCCTCGACCTCCGCGACCTCCGCCTCGCCGGGGTCGCCCTCGAAGGGCTCGCCGAGGTAGGCGGCGACGACACGCTCATCGGCCTGGACGACCTCGGAGGTGCCCTCGACGAGCTTCTCGCCCTGGACGAGTACGGCGACGCGGTCGCAGAGGTTGAAGATGAAGCGCATGTCGTGCTCGATGACGAGGACGGCGATGCCCTTGTCCCGGATGGCGAAGACCAGTTCCTCGGTGGTCCGGGTCTCCTGCGGGTTCATGCCGGCCGTCGGCTCGTCGAGCAGCAGCAGACCCGGTTCGCTCGCCAGTGCCCGGGCGATCTCCAGCTTGCGCTGCTCGCCGTAGGGCAGGTTGCGCGCGAGGTGGTCGCGCTTGGCGGCGAGGCCGACGAACTCCAGGAGTTCCATGGCCTTCGCCTCGGACTCCTTCTCGGCCTTGCGGAAGCCGGGGCCGCGCAGCAGCGCGGACCACAGGCCCTCCTTGGTCCGCGTGTGGCGGCCCACGAGGACGTTCTCCAGGACGGTCATGTTGGCGAAGAGCCGGATGTTCTGGAAGGTGCGGGCGATGCCTGCCTGCGTCACCAGGTGCGGCTTGGGCGGCAGTACCTTGCCCTGGTAGGAGACGGTGCCCTCGGTGGGGACGTACAGGCCGGTGAGGCAGTTGAAGAAGGTGGTCTTGCCGGCGCCGTTCGGGCCGATGAGACCGACGATCTCGCCGCTGTTGACGGTGAAGTCGACGGACCGGACGGCGGTCAGGCCGCCGAAGCGCATCGTGACGTCACGGGCTTCGAGTACAGGTGTCGTCATGGTTCCTTACGCCCCTGCCTTGGTGACGGCCGGTTCGTCGGTGAGCGTTTTCTGTGCCGGTACGTCGAGCTGGTCGGTCTCGTGGAATTCCAGCTGGCGGCGGCGGTTGGCGATGATGCCCTCCGGCCGGAAGCGCATCAGCAGGATCAGTGCGAGGCCGAAGGCGAAGAGCTCGTAGTTCTGCAGGAACTGGAGCTTTTCGGGGACCAGGTAGAGGACGCTCGCGCCGAGCAGCGGGCCGCTGACGGTGCCCATGCCGCCGAGGACGACGGCGGCGAGCAGGAAGGCGGAGTTGGGCGGGGCGGCGCCGGCGAACTGGTAGGGCTGGGGGTTGACGCTGTAGTTGACGTGGGCCATCACGGTGCCGGCGAGGCCGGCGAGGGAGGCGCCGAGGGCGAAGGCGATCAGCTTGACGCGGAAGCCGTTGATGCCCATGGCGGTGGCGGCGGTCTCGTCCTCGCGGATGGCGATCCAGGAGCGGCCGATGCGGGAGTCGGCGGCGCGGGTGAAGACGAGTACGACGATCGCCGTGATGACGAGCATCAGGATGAGGTAGTTGGCGAAGCGGCCGAGGCTGAATCCGGCCACGTCGTGGGCGTTGCCGAGGTTGAACCCGAAGAGCTGGATGTCGGGGATCTGGGTGATGCCGTTGGGGCCGCGGGTGACGTTGGGTCCGGAGTCGCCGTCCAGGCTGTTGACGGTGATGCGGAAGATCTCTCCGAAGCCGAGGGTGACGATGGCCAGGTAGTCGCCGCGCAGGCGCAGTGTGGGGCCGCCGATGAGGACGCCGAACACCAGCGAGGCGGCCATGCCGGTGAGGGCGGCGGCCCAGAAGGGGAAGTGGACGTTGTAGGGCGAGTATTCGGATCCGGAGACGAGGGCGGCCGCGTAGGCACCGACGCCGAGGAAGGCGACGTATCCGAGGTCGAGGAGGCCGGTGAGGCCGACGACGATGTTCAGGCCGAGGGCGACGGTGGCGAAGATGAGGATGTTCACGCCGATGTTGGCGTTGTGGTCGTCGTTCTGGGTGAAGGGGAAGAGGGCGGCGGCGACGAAGGCGAGGGTGGTCGCGAAGCCCTTGTGCCGGGTGGACATCGTCGTGTACCGGTCGAGGAGGCCGGTGTGGAGCAGGCCCCAGGCGCCGAAGACGAGGACGAGGAGGAAGCCGATGAAGGTTTCGCTGTCGTCGTCGTTGATGCCGATGCCGTAGCTGAAGACGACGAGGGCAAGTGCGGTGGCGACGGTGATGACGAGGCGCTCGGCGAGCGGTGAGAGGGTGCCGGGGCGTGGCTGGTCGGGCTTGGTGAGGTAGCCGCGCAGGCCCGCGCCGGGGGCCGGGTGGGGCAGCGCGAGTGCGCCGACGACGGGGAGTGCGGAGGCCGCCATGGCCACGAAGGCGCCGGGGTCCAGGTTCACCAGGCCGCCGAGGTCCACGGCGATGGCGATGCCGGTGAACCAGCAGACGGCGAAGGCCGAGAGGGCGATCAGGAACACCGGGGTGGTGGCTCTGCCCGGGTTGATCCAGCCCAGCCCGGGTACGTTCCACAGGCCGAGCCCGAAGACCAGGGTGAGGGCGCCGGCGACGAGGGCGATGGTCTGCAGGCCCGCGGGGTAGCCGTAGACGGTCAGGTCGCCGGGGAAGTCGGGGGTCCAGGTCCAGCTGAGGAAGGCGCTGGCGATGGTGCCGATGGCGCCGGTCACGATGAGCAGGCGGGCGGCGGCCTGCGGGAGCGGGACGGGCCCGTGTGCGGCTGGTTCCGGGGACGTGGCGGTCGTCTCGGTGGTGGTGTCGGTCATGCTGCTCACGCCCTGTCCGCGACGCGTTCGCCGAGCAGGCCTTGTGGCCTGAAGAGGAGTACGAGGATGAGGAGGACGAAGGCCCACACCGGGGCCCAGCTGCCGCCGCCGAGCTGGTGCATGCCGGGGATGTCGGAGATGTAGGCGGTGGCCATGGCCTCGGCGACGCCGAGGACGAGACCGCCGAGCATGGCGCCGTAGATGTTGCCGATGCCGCCGAGGACGGCCGCGGTGAATGCCTTCAGGCCGGCGATGAAGCCCATGTCGTAGGAGACCGAGCCGTACTTGAGGCCGTAGGAGACACCGGCGACGGCTGCGAAGAAGCCGCCGATGGCGAAGGCGATGACGATGATGCGGTTGGTGTCGATGCCCATCAGCTGGGCGGTGTCCGGGTCCTGGGCGGTGGCCTGCATGGCGCGGCCGGTGCGGGAGAGGCGGACGAAGAAGGCGAGGACCGCCATGCACAGGGGGGCGGCGATGATCAGGAAGACGTCACCGCTCTGCACGGTCACGGATCCGAGGTGCAGCGGGCCGAACGGCAGCTGCGGGAAGACGCGGGCGGACTTGGCGTCGCCGTCGACCTGGTACCAGTTGAAGACGGCCTGCTGCAGGGCGAGTGACAGGCCGATCGCGGTGATCAGCGGGGCGAGGCGTGGCGCGCCGCGCAGGGGGCGGTAGGCGAATCGCTCGGCGCCGACGGCGATGAGTACGGCGACCAGTGCACCGCCGATGAGCATCGCCGGCAGGGCTATCCACATGGATATGCCGTCCGGCAGGACGAGGTAGACCGTGAGGGCGCCGAAACCTCCGGTCATGAAGATCTCGCCGTGGGCGAAGTTGATGAGCTGGACGATGCCGTACACCATCGTGTAGCCGATGGCGATCAGCCCGTACATCGAGCCGAGGAACAGCCCGTTGGCCAGCTGCTGCGGCAAGGTGTTCACCGCGTGGCCTCCATGTGGTGGGGAGAGTCAAGGTGGGCGGTAGAGAGCGGGCCGCGCGGTGACGGTGGTCTGCGCCGCGCGGCCCTGGTGGTGCGATGTGCTGCGATGGGTCTACTTCGGGTTGGCCGTACCGCTCTTGACGGACTTCCACTCACCCTTGGTGACCTGGTAGACGGTCAGCTGCTTGTTGGTGGTGTCGCCGTACTCGTCGAACGAGATCTTGCCGGAGATGCCGTCGAAGGAGGTCTTCTGGACGCCGTCGACGACCTGGGCGCGGGCGTCGTCGGGGAGCTTGCCGTCCTTCACGATCTGGCCGACGGCCTTGATGATGGCGGTGGTGGCGTCGTAGGAGTACGAGCCGTAGGTGCCGTAGTCGCCGGGGTACTTCTTGGCCTTGTAGGTGTCCACGAAGTTCTTGGCGGCGGGCAGGGTGTCGACCGGGACGCCGATGGAGGTCACGAGGTCGCCCTCGGCGGCCTTGCCGGCGGTCTTGATGTAGGTCGGGGTGAACATGCCGTCGCCGCCGAAGAGCGGGATCTTGGCGCCGGCGTCCTTGAGCTGCTTGGTCAGCACCTCGGACTCGTCGTACTGGCCGCCGTAGTAGAGGATGTCGGCGCCCGAGTTCTTGATCTTGGTGGCCAGCGTGGAGAAGTCGCGGTCACCGGTGTTGACGTGGTCGGTGCCGGCGATCTTGCCGCCCTGCTTGACGAACTGCTCCTTGAAGATCTTGGAGAGGCCCGCGCCGTAGGTCTGCTTGTCGTCGACGACGAAAGCCTTCTTCTTGTGGATGCCGTTGAAGGCGTAGTCCGCCGCGTAGGCGCCCTGCAGGGCGTCGGTGGTCGCGGTGCGGAAGTAGGTCTTGAACGGGCGGGACTTGCTGGTCTGCCAGTTCTTGCCCTGGGTCAGCTCGGGGGCGGTGTTGGACGGGGAGATCTGCACCAGGTTCGCGGTGGCGAAGACCTGCTGCATCTGTGTGGCCACACCGGAGTTGAGCGGGCCGACGACGCCGAGGACGCTCGGGTTCTGGACGAGCTGGGTGGCGTTCTGCTGGCCGGTGGCGGGGATCGCCTTGTCGTCCAGCGCCTTGATCTTGAAGGTGACGCCCGGGACGGTCTTGTTCTTGTTGGCATCGTCGACGGCGATCTGGGCGCCGTACTGAATGCCCAGGCCCGTCGCGGAGTTCTGGCCGGTCAGCGGGGCATCGACGCCGATCGTGACCGTCACGTTGCCGCTGTCGCCGCCCTTGTTGTCCTTGTCGCGGGAGCCACACGCGGTGAGGGTCAGAGCTCCGGTGGTCAGCACGGAGGTAAGAATCACCAGAGAACGCTGTCGCACAATCGATCCTTTCCGCAGGCACGTTCGCCCCCCTGTGGGGAACGACGGGTGCCGCGCCGGTACCGAACTCCCGATGGAGCGGTGACTGGCCGTGACTCTAAGCGTGTGTGGGGAACGTGGAGGAGTGCTTGACCAAGGCTGTGACGCTCTTGTTATGACACGCGGTAATGCAGAGCGGTGCAGCGTGGGGGGAAAACAGGAATTCAGGCCGATTCACCCCGTCCGCATTCTGAGAACCTGCAGGACTCACGACAATGCGTTCAGGCGTCTCGGGGGTTTTGGTGATTACGCCTCACCGTTGCTGCGGGCTACTTCCGGGCCCTCCGGGGGGAGTTGTACGCAGCAGGAGGGAGGGGGTGAAACGACGAATGTATATTGCACGCGTATTACGCTGAGTTACGCGGAGGAAAGGAAGTCAAGTCCTTGGAGCTCCCTCGCGTTTCCGCATGGGGGCGCGCGCCGCAGGGGTGCCGCCCGGGAGAGACCCCCCGGAGGCGTGCGGCGGCGGGGCCGGAGGGGCGGGGCGCCGGCGAGGCGGGGGCGCGAAGGGCACGGCGGGGCGGGGGAGCCGGGGGGTGCGGGACGCGGGGGTGCACACGGGGGTGGGAGGCGCATGGGGGCGCGAAGAGTGGCGCGCTCGTCGGGACGGGGGAGGGGCAGGGGCCGGGTGTCCGTGTGCCGGGCGGGCCAGATGAGAGCCCCGCGCGTCCTGGCGGGGTGCCAACTGCCCGCGGCTAGCGGCCGGTTGGTCGGCGGGGCCGGGCGGCCCCGCCGCATCGCCGTCAGGCGCGCTCGCCCTGGACGCGGGCCGCGTCGTCCTTGTTCACGTCCCGCAGCAGGCAGGTCAGCCGGGCGCTGCACACCCGGCGGCCCTCCTCGTCGCTGATCACGATCTCGTACGTCGCCGTAGACCGGCCCCGGTGCACGGGGGTGGCCACGCCGGTCACCAGCCCCGAGCGGACCCCGCGGTGGTGCGTGCAGTTGAGGTCCACACCGACCGCGATCTTCGAGCTGCCGCCGTGCAGCATGGAGCCGACCGAGCCCAGGGTCTCCGCCAGCACCGCCGAGGCACCGCCGTGCAGCAGACCGTACGGCTGGGTGTTGCCCTCCACCGGCATGGTCCCGACGACCTTCTCCGCGGAGGCCTCCAGGATCTGCACACCCATGCGCGTGCCCAGGTGTCCGGCCGAGAACAGGGCGGGCAAATCGACACCGAGCGCCGCGTACTCGTCGATGATCTCCTGCGGGAACTTCACTCGCTGCTGCTCGCCCATCGGCCCGGCTCCGTTCATCGTCCAGCTGTCTCTTCGCTGAGCGAACGCTCAGTCGGCTGCCGATTGTTCCAGACGGTCCTGAGCGCGGTCCTCGTGGTCCTGGAGGTGCTCTTCGAGACGTACGACGACGGACTTGCTGGCCGGGGTGTTGCTGGTGTCGGCGGTGGCGTCCAGCGGGACCAGTACGTTCGTCTCGGGGTAGTACGCCGCCGCGCACCCCCGGGCCGTCGGGTAGAGCACCACCCGGAAGCCGGGTGCCCGCCGCTCCACGCCGTCCCTCCACTCGCTCACCAGGTCGACGTAGGAGCCCTCGGCGGTGCCGAGCGCCCGTGCGTCCTCGGGGTTCACCAGCACCACCCGGCGTCCGCCCGTGATGCCGCGGTAGCGGTCGTCGAGGCCGTAGATCGTGGTGTTGTACTGGTCGTGCGAGCGCAGGGTCTGCAACAGCAACCGGCCCTCGGGCAGTTCGGGGTACTCCACCGGTGCGGCCGTGAAGTTCGCCTTGCCCGTGGCGGTCGGGAAGCGGCGCTCGTCGCGCGGGGCGTGCGGCAGCGTGAAGCCGCCGGGGCGGGCCACGCGCGCGTTGAAGTCGTCGAAGCCGGGGACCACGCGTGCGATGCGGTCCCGGATCGTCGCGTAGTCCTTCTCGAACTCCTCCCACGGCACGACGCTGTTGTCGCCGAGCACCCGGCGCGCCATCCGGCACACGATCGCCGGCTCCGACAGCAGGTGCGGGCTCGCCGGCGCGAGCCGTCCGCGCGAGGCGTGCACCATGCCCATCGAGTCCTCGACGGTCACGAACTGCTCGCCGCCGTCCTGCAGATCGCGCTCGGTCCGCCCCAGCGTGGGCAGGATCAGGGCACGCGCGCCCGTGACGACGTGCGAGCGGTTGAGCTTGGTCGACACGTGCACGGTCAGCCGCGCGCGCCGTATCGCGGCCTCGGTGACCTCGGTGTCGGGGGAGGCGGCGACGAAGTTGCCGCCCATGGCGAAGAACACCTTCGCCTCGCCGTCGCGCAGCGCGCGGATCGCCCGTACGACGTCGAAGCCGTGCTCGCGCGGCGGTGCGAACCCGAACTCCTTCTCCAGCGCGTCCAGGAAGGCCGGGGCGGGCCGCTCGAAGATGCCCATCGTGCGGTCGCCCTGCACGTTGGAGTGACCGCGGACCGGGCACACGCCCGCGCCCGGCCGGCCGATGTTGCCGCGCAGCAGGAGGAAGTTGACCACCTCGCGGATGGTCGGGACGGCGTGCTTGTGCTGGGTGAGACCCATCGCCCAGCAGACGATGGTCCGCTTCGAGGCGAGCACCATGCGCAGGGCTTCCTCTATCTCCCCGCGCGTCAGACCGGTCGCCCGCAGCGTCTCGTCCCAGTCGGCCGCCCGGGCCGCGTCGGCGAACTCCTCGAAGCCGTGGGTGTGTTCGCGGACGAAGTCCTCGTCGACCGCCCCGTCCGTCTCGAGGACGAGCTTGTTGAGGAGGCGGAAGAGGGCCTGGTCGCCGCCGATGCGGATCTGCAGGAACAGGTCGGTGAGCGCGGCGCCCTTCAGCATGCCCTGCGGGGTCTGCGGGTTCTTGAACCTCTCCAGACCGGCCTCGGGCAGCGGATTGACGCTGATCACCTTCGCGCCGTTCGCCTTCGCCTTCTCCAGCGCGGAGAGCATGCGCGGATGGTTCGTCCCGGGGTTCTGGCCCGCGACGATGATCAGGTCCGCCCGGTACAGGTCCTCCAGCAGGACGCTGCCCTTGCCGATGCCGATGGTCTCGCTGAGCGCCGAGCCGGACGACTCGTGGCACATGTTCGAGCAGTCCGGCAGGTTGTTCGTGCCCAGCTCGCGCGCGAAGAGCTGGTACAGGAACGCGGCCTCGTTGCTGGTCCGGCCGGAGGTGTAGAACACGGCTTCGTCGGGGGAGCCGAGCGCGGCGATCTCCTCGGCGACGATGCCGAAGGCCCGCTCCCAGGTGACCGGCTCGTAGTGCTCCGCTCCCTCGGGGAGATACAGGGGGTGCGTGAGCCGGCCCTGCTGTCCCAGCCAGTACCCGCTCCTGGTCGCCAGGTCGGCGACGGAGTGCTCGACGAAGAACTCCGGGGTGACCCGGCGCAGGGTGGCCTCCTCGGCGACCGCCTTCGCGCCGTTCTCGCAGAACTCCGCCTTGTGCCGGTGGTCCGGCTCCGGCCAGGCGCAGCCCGGGCAGTCGAACCCGTCCTTCTGGTTCACCCGCAGCAGCGTCAGTGCGGTGCGCTTCACGCCCATCTGCCGCTGGGCGATGCGCAGGGTGTGCCCGATGGCCGGCAACCCCGCCGCCGCGTGCTTCGGCTCCGCGACCTGCGGCGCGTCCTGAACCGGATCACCCTTGGGCGGCTTCGTCGCCATCGCACGGTCCCCTTCGACTGCGTGTGAGAAGTACGACGCCGATCCTCCCATGAGCCGCTGACAACCGTGAGTCCCGGCAGGTGGGGGGAAGCGCGAGCAATGCTCGCGGTGCGGTGCGGGGCCCGTGCTGCGATCACCCGGCCCCCGGTCACTGTGCCGGGGCTCACATCCGGCGGAGGCGCGCGGCCCGGAGTGTCAGTGGGGCGTGGCAGGATCGGGGGCGTGGCAGAGACAGCATCGAAGCAGACCGACAAGACCCCCGGCGGCACCCGTCCCCGGCTGATGCTCATGGACGGGCACTCGCTGGCCTACCGCGCGTTCTTCGCGCTGCCCGCGGAGAACTTCACGACCGCGACCGGTCAGCCGACGAACGCGATCTACGGCTTCGCGTCGATGCTGGCGAACACCCTGCGTGACGAGGCGCCGACCCACTTCGCGGTGGCCTTCGACGTCTCCCGCAAGACCTGGCGCTCCGAGCAGTTCACCGAGTACAAGGCGAACCGCTCCAAGACCCCGGACGAGTTCAAGGGGCAGGTCGAGCTGATCGGTGAGCTGCTCGACGCGATGCACGCCCAGCGCTTCGCCGTGGAGGGGTTCGAGGCCGACGACATCATCGCCACGCTGGCCACCCAGGCCGAGGCCGAGGGCTTCGAGGTGCTGATCGTCACCGGCGACCGGGACTCCTTCCAGCTGGTCACCGAGCACACCACGGTGCTCTACCCGACGAAGGGCGTCTCGGAGCTGACCCGGTTCACCCCGGAGAAGGTTTTCGAGAAGTACGGACTGACGCCCGCCCAGTACCCGGACTTCGCGGCGCTGCGCGGCGATCCGTCCGACAATCTCCCCGGCATCCCCGGGGTCGGCGAGAAGACCGCCGCGAAGTGGATCAACCAGTTCGGCTCGTTCGCGGAGCTGGTCGAGCGCGTCGAGGAGGTCAAGGGCAAGGCCGGGCAGAACCTCCGCGACCACCTGGAGTCGGTCAAGCTCAACCGCGTCCTCACCGAGCTGGAGCGCCAGGTCGAGCTGGAGAGGACGGTCACCGACCTGGAGCGGGCGCCGTACGACCGCAAGGCCGTCGCGATGGTCCTGGACACCCTGGAGATCCGCAACCCGTCCCTGCGTGAGCGTCTCTTCGCCGTCGACCCCGGTGGGGAGGAGGCGGAGAGCACGCCGATCGCCGCCGAGGGCGTGGAAGTGGACGGCACCGTCCTGCGCACCGGCGAGCTGACCCCCTGGCTCGCCGAGCACGGCACCGGGACCCTGGGCGTGGCCACGGTCGACACCTGGGCGCTGGGTGCGGGCTCGGTCGCCGAGATCGCTCTCGCCGCGGCCGACGGAGCCGCCGCCTGGTTCGACCCCACGGAGCTGGACGAGACCGACGAGAACGCGTTCTCGGCCTGGTTGGCCGATGTCGGCCGCCCGAAGGTGCTCCACAACGCCAAGGGCGCCATGCGCGTCTTCGCCGAGCACGGCTGGTCCGTCGAGGGGGTGGCCATGGACACCGCGCTCGCCGCCTACCTGGTCAAGCCGGGCCGCCGCTCCTTCGACCTGGACGCGCTGTCCCTGGAGTACCTGCACCGCGAGCTGGCCCCCGCCGCCGCGGCCGACGGTCAGCTGGCCTTCGGCGCGGACGAGGGCGCCGAGGCCGAGGCCCTGATGATCCAGGCCCGTGCCGTCCTCGACCTGGGCGAGGCGTTCGCGAGCCGTCTGGAGGAGGTCGGCGCGGCCGACCTCCTGCGGGACATGGAGCTGCCCACCTCCGCCCTGCTGGCCCGCATGGAGCGCCACGGCATCGCGGCCGACCGCGCGCACCTCGAAGCGATGGAGCAGATGTTCGCGGGTGCGGTGCAGCAGGCCGTGAAGGAGGCCCACGCGGCGGCCGGCCACGAGTTCAACCTGGGCTCGCCCAAGCAGCTCCAGGAGGTCCTCTTCGGCGAGCTGGCGCTGCCGAAGACCAAGAAGACCAAGACCGGCTACACCACGGACGCCGACGCCCTGGCGTGGCTCGCCGCCCAGACGGACAACGAGCTCCCGGTGATCATGCTCCGCCACCGCGAGCAGGCGAAGCTCCGCGTCACCGTCGAGGGCCTGATCAAGACCATCGCGGGCGACGGCCGGATCCACACCACCTTCAACCAGACGGTGGCCGCGACCGGCCGCCTCTCCTCCACGGACCCCAACCTGCAGAACATCCCGGTCCGCACGGACGAGGGCCGGGCCATCCGCCGCGGCTTCGTGGTCGGCGAGGGCTACGAGTCCCTGATGACCGCCGACTACAGCCAGATCGAGCTGCGCGTGATGGCCCACCTCTCCGAGGACGAGGGCCTGATCGAGGCGTTCACCTCGGGCGAGGACCTGCACACCACGGTCGCCTCCCAGGTCTTCTCGGTGGACCGGTCCGCGGTGGACGCGGAGATGCGCCGCAAGATCAAGGCGATGTCGTACGGCCTCGCCTACGGCCTGTCGGCGTTCGGCCTCTCCCAGCAGTTGAACATCGAGGCAGGCGAGGCGCGCGCCCTGATGGACACCTACTTCGAGCGCTTCGGCGGCGTGCGGGACTATCTGCGCAGGGTGGTCGACGAGGCGCGGGCGACGGGCTACACCGCGACGCTGTTCGGCCGCCGCCGCTACCTCCCCGACCTCAACAGCGACAACCGCCAGCGCCGCGAGGCGGCCGAGCGCATGGCCCTCAACGCGCCCATCCAGGGCACGGCTGCGGACATCGTCAAGATCGCCATGCTCCATGTCGACCGGGCGCTGCGCGAGGCGGACCTCACCTCCCGCATGCTGCTGCAGGTCCACGACGAAATCGTCCTGGAGATCGCCCCCGGGGAGCGCGAGGCCGTGGAGAAGATCGTCCGCCGCGAAATGGCGAGCGCCGTCCAGCTCCGCGCCCCCCTGGACGTCTCGGTGGGCGTGGGCCCGGACTGGGAGTCCGCGGCGCACTAGCCCACGGCACACGGCCGGAGGGGGCGTTCCCGGCGAAGCCCGGCGACCACGCCCCCTCACCGCCCCGGCCAGGAGCCGCGAAAAATCCCGCCCGACACGGATCTCCGCCGCAACGGCACCTGCCCACGGTCTGTGCCCGGCGGTGCCGCCCCAACGGCGCCTCCCTGGTGGTGCTGTGCCAACGGTGTGTCCCCGGCGGTGGTGTGCCAACGGTGTGTCCCCGGCGGTGGTGTGCCAACGGTGTGTCCCCGGTGGTGCCGGCCCAGCCGCGCCCTTCCGGCGGTTCCTGCCCGGTGGCCCCCCGCAACCCACCCGACAGCCCCCGCCACCCCCTCCGCCCCGCACACTCGTTCGGCGAACCAACGGAGGGACCCGTCACTCACGTGGCCCCCGCCAAAACGCCCCCCACCCCCCGCAGCCGCAAAACTGCGGGCATGGGTATACGCATGCTTCACCGCCGGACGCCCGAGGCAGACACCCGGGCCTGGGCGGACACCGCCTCGGCGCAGGCACTGCCCGCCTCGCCGGTCCCGGCCCTCGCGGCCGACGCAAGCACCGCCCGCATCCCCGTCGACGCCACCGATACCGTCCGCAGGGCCGCCAGGGACCTGCGGCGCACGCTCGCCGGCGTGACCACCCGCACCGGCCACTTGCCGGGCTGGTGCCAGTGGACCGACCTGGCCCGCGGCTATCTCGCGCTCGCGCTCACCCTGCTCCCGAGCTCACGCCCCCGGCCCACGCTCACGGTCTTCGTCGCCTCCTTCACCGACCGACCGGCCGCTCCCGGCGCGAGTCCACGGCCGCACCGCGACCCCCGGGAACCGCAGGCCCCCCAGGACCGCCCGCGGCCGGGCCCGGACGACGCCACACCCTGACCCCGACGGCGTACAGCAGCAGCCCCGGGACCAGCCCGGCGCCCACCCCGAAGCACAGCGTGGGCACCAGTTCCCACGGCCGCGCCGGCGCCCCGCCGAACGCCCACCACCGCGCCACCCGCTGCACGGCCCCGGCCAGCGCGCAGCCGCCGATCACGGCCCCGGCCCAGCACCGGTCCCGCGCGGACAGCAGGGGCACCCCCAGCGGCTCCCGGCGGGGCGCCCGCCGCAGCGCACGTACCAGGAAGGCCGTGATCACCACCGCGCCGGTCACGGACGAGCCGTACTGGAGCCACGAGTACAGCGGCATGCCCGCCGGGCGGTCCCGCCCGATGGCCGGAATCAGCCGGGTCCCCCACCGGTCGTGGTGCGTGAAGGCGTCCCACAGCACATGCGTCAGCGCACCCAGCACCGCGGAGACGTACCACCGCAGCACCGAGACGGCCCGCACGCGCACGCGTGGCACTCCGCAGCCCAGCAGGGCGGCCGGCCGGCCCTGCCGCCTCCGGGGCAGCAGCCCGAGCAACGGCTCCCGGACGAGCAGCCACAGCCCCACCAGCGCCCCCGCGATGAACACATCGACCGTGACCACCCCGGCGAACGCGTGCGTGACCGCACCGAATTCCATTCCGCCGGGCAGCACACTCGCCGCGTAGTACGGCATGTCGGGTGCGAAGGAGCCCGCGACGAGCAACGACGGCACCAGGCGGCCCCGGCCGGTCCCGTCCCGGCGGACGGCGGGCAGTACGGCCGCCGCATGGCTGAGCGTGAACGGCAACAGGGCCCCCTCGAGCACTCGTCGGCCAGGGCCACGAGCCGGTGATCAGGTCCGTTCAGTATGCGGGACCCGCCGTCCGGGGCGTTCTCGGCAACGACAGTTGGCCAACTGGTGAAAAACGGACGTGAACGGGTCCCGACGTCAAGCAAGTTGTCGTAGGGTCACCTGCGGCGCGTGCCGAGCGCACGGTCGAACACACGTCACACAGGCGGAAGAGCGGCACAGGGGCAACCAGAACACCGGGTCAGCCGTCACACCACAGCGAGGCACACAGACGGAGACGGACGCACAACGTCCACGGGAGGGGTTCACTCTATGGCGGCGCATTTCGGCAGGCGGCTGCGCAAGGGGGCGGCGACCACCGCCGTGGCCGCGGCGGCGGTAGCGGCTCTGTCCGCGTCCCAGGCTCCGGGAGCGACCGGCGAGGACCCCGGCAGACAGACGACGGCCGGCACCTCCACCCCCGTACCCGACGCCTCCTCCGACGGCAACGCCACCGGCGACTCGCCCTATTACACGGACCTGCCGCCGCTGAACAGCCCCGAGCCCAGCCCCTCGTCGACCGCCGGCACACCCGTCGCCCAGGGCGCGGCGGAGGCCGCCATCCCGGCGACGGTCCTCGACGCCTACAAGAAGGCCGAGGCCGAACTGCGCTCCGCCAAGCCCGGCTGCAACCTGCCCTGGCAGCTGCTCGCCGCCATCGGCAAGGTCGAGTCCGGCCAGGCCCGCGGTGGCCGGGTCGATGCCGACGGCACCACGCTGAGCCAGATCCTCGGCCCGGCGCTCGACGGCAACGGCTTCGCGCTCATCAAGGACACCGACCACGGCGCGTACGACGGCAACACCCGGTACGACCAGGCCGTCGGCCCCATGCAGTTCATCCCGTCCACGTGGGCCTGGGCCGGCCGCGACGGCAACGGCGACGGCAAGAAGGACCCCAACAACGTCTACGACGCCGCCCTCGCCGCCGGCCACTACCTGTGCCGCAACGACTGGGACCTGTCGCAGCAGGCAGGACTGCACAGCGCGATCCTCAGCTACAACAACTCGCAGGACTACCTGAACCTGGTCCTGAACTGGCTCGAGTACTACCGCAAGGGCACCCACTCCGTGCCCGACGGCACCGGCGACCTGCCGAGCCACCGCAGCGACAACGGCACGGGCCACGGCACCGGCGACACCGCGCCGCACACGACGCACCCCAAGCCCTCGACCCCGCCGAAGACCAAGCCGGCCCCCAAGCCGGACCCCAAGCCCGACAAGCCCGGCGGCGGCAACGAGAGCCCCGAACCGACCCCGCCGAAGCCGCCGACCCCGCCGACGCCCCCGCAGACCCCCACCGACACCGTGGACCACCTTCAGGACGCGGGCACGGCCGAGCTCACTGCGATGGCCGGCGACGCCTTCACCGCCCGGATCAGCACTCGCGCGGAGAACAAGGTCGGCAAGTCGGTCGCCAAGGTGAGGATCAGGTTCACGATCACCGGGGACACCGACGCGACCTTCGCCGGCGGCGAGACCGTCGCCACGGTCGCCACCGACGCCAAGGGCGTGGCGACCGCCCCGGCGCTCCAGGCGGGCGAGAAGACCGGCGACTTCAAGGTGACCACGGCCGTCGTGGGCCGTTCCGTCAAGGGCGTCGGCTACACGGCGAGCGTCACCGCGCGCGCCGCCGACACCCTGGCCCGCACCAGCGACACCGCGCTGACCTGCACCCCGGGCGGCGAGTTCGCCGAGCAGCTCCAGGTCAAGGCGACGTACAAGGGTGCCGTGGCGGACAAGGTCGCGGCCACCGCCACCCTGATCAAGTCCGACACCGACGCCGCCGAGAACGACAAGGGCCCCTACTTCAAGGACGCCGACGGCAAGACCGTCCGCACCCTCACCGGCCTCCAGACCGACGACAAGGGCCTGCTGACGCTGCCGAAGCTGTACGCGGACGACACCACCGGCACCTTCCTGCTCCGCGTCACCACCACCGGCGGCGCGACGCTCACCGTCGAGCTGAAGGTCGCCGCCGCCGACTCCTCGGCGAGCCCGTCCCCGAGCCCGTCCGCCTCCTCCTGAGAGCGCACGGGCCGAGCGCACCCGAGGGCGCCCTCCACCGCCGCGGCGGTGGAGGGCGCCCTCGTTCGTGCGTGCACCGCTGTTCTCATCTCGCCCGCCCGTTGCTACGGTGCCCGACCTGACGATGTATCAGAAATGCGTCAGGACACCGACCGTCCGCCCGGGAGGCCCCGCATGCGCGCCCTGATCGCCGCCGCGACCGGTCTCGCCCTCGCGCTCGCCCTCGTCCTCACGATCAGCGCGATGGGCTCGCCGTCGGGCCGGACGTCCCCCAAACCACTGCTGACGACGGTGCCCGCGCACCCCTAGCCGCGCCCGTCCGGGAGGGAGAGTCGGAATGCGCCGCAAGGCAAGCCTGGTCCTGCTCGCCTGCGCGGTGTTCTGCGCGGCGCTGTCCCCGCTGCTGCGCTGGTACGCCTTCCCGCGGCTGGCCCGCATCCCCGCGAACCAGTACCAGGACATGGTCCTTGAGGCCAAGGGCGCCACCCTCCTCGACTACGGCACCATGCGCGCCAAGAAGGTCTCCAAGGTCACCGTCGTGCAGACCCTCAAGGGCGACGTGGCGGCCGCGAAGAACATCGGGCGGACGGCGGGACGGCCGGTCGTCGTCTGGGACGGCCTGTCCTACGTGCAAGGCCCCGACGGCAAGATGGTCTCCAAGATCCCCGAGCGCTACATCTTCGACGCCCACAGCCAGGACCCCGTGCACGCCACCGGGGAGACGGTCGACGGCGACCCGGTCACCCGCAAGGGCATCGAGTTCAAGTGGCCGTTCCTGACGCAGAAACGGGACTACGAGTACTTCGACGCCCAGACCCGCACCACCAACCCCATCCACTACCGGGGCACCCGCACCTTCCGGGGGCTGAAGGTCTACTACTTCGAACAGACCGTCCCCTGGACCAAGGTGCCCATGCCGAAGTCCATGCCCGTCCAGGGCATCACCCCGGAGTCCGTCGCCAGGACCGGCACCACCCGCTGGTACACCACCGTCCGCAGGTTCTGGGTCGAACCGGTCACCGGGGCACCTGTCTACGGCGAGGAGGCCCACCGGGAGGAACTGCGCGGCGGCACCCTGCTCGGCGGGCGCGCCAAGGTCACGGCGTTCGCCGGGGACGTGAAGATGCGCGAGGACTACATCGAGCACACGGTCGCCCTCGTCAAGCACAACCGCACCCTGGTCCTGATGCTCACCTCGTACGTCCCCTGGGGCTCCCTGACCGTGGGCGTGCTGCTCCTCGCCCTCTCCCTGTGGCTGGAGGCCCGCGCCCGCCGCCCCGAGGGCCCGGCGGCCACCGGAACGCCGGAACCCGAACCGATCAGCGCCTGAGCCGTGCGTTGGTGTGCCGGGTGGGCTCGGCGGCCGCCGGGTCCTCCGGCCACGGATGCTTCGGATAGCGCCCGCGCAGCTCCGCTCGTACGCCCTTGTAGCCGTCCCGCCAGAAGGAGGCGAGGTCGGCCGTGACGGCGGCGGGCCGCCCGGCGGGGGAGAGCAGGTGCACGAGCAACGGCACCCCCGCCACCGCGGGTGTCTCCCGCAGCCCGAACATCTCCTGCAGCTTGACCGCGAGCACGGGCCGCTCGGGGTCCCGATAGTCGATCCGGATTCTGGACCCACTGGGTACGGAGATCCGCTCGGGCGCCAGCTCGTCCAGCCGGCCCGCCTCCCCGCCCGCCCAGGGCAGCAGCCGCGTGAGCGCCTGCCCGGCGTCGATCCGGCCGAGATCGGCCCGCCGCCGGGCCCTGCTCAGCTCGGGCTCCAGCCACTCGTCCACGCGCGCGTGCAGCGCGTCGTCGGACACGTCCGGCCACGGCTCCCCGAGACGCGCCCGCAGGAACGCCAGCCGCTGCCGCAGCGACTCGCCGTCGGCCGTCCACCGCAGCAGCCCGAGCCCTTCCTGCCGCAGCCCTTCGAGGAGGGCGGTGCGTACGAGGGCCGGCTCGACGTCCTTCAGGGGCCGCACCGCCAGTTCGACGGCCCCCAGGCGCTCGACACGCCGGGCCACGACGTCCCCGTCGGCCCAGTGCACCTCGTCCCGCTCCGCGCGCAGCGCCCCGGCGGCGGCGAGCGCCACGTCCTCGTCCACCGCGGCCCCCAGCAGCACACGCGCGTGCCCCTTGCCCGCAGCCCGATCGGCGACGGCGACGACGACCCAGCCGGCGCCCCGCAGCGCGGACCCGTCCCCCAGCTCGGCCCGGGTCCCGGAAGCCATGAGGTACGACCCGCCGTCGAGCCTGGCGACACGCTCGGGAAAGGCGAGGGCGGCAACCAGCCCGGCGAGTCTGTCGTCGCCGGTGTGCGACCCGGCCTGCCCGGCGCCTCCCGGCCGAGCCTCACGAGCAGGCGGGTGGGAGGACCCCGAGGACACGGTCCGCAGCCGCCGTACCTCCGCAGCCCACCGCGCGGCGTAGGCGTCACCCCCTCCCCGGGCCCGACGCAACGCCCCGGCGAGATCATCGCCGTACTCCCGCGGCACCTCCTCGGAGAGCAGGGCGATCACCTCGGCCCCCGCACCGGAGGTGTCCAGCAACGCCCGCCCCAGCCGAGGATGCACGCCCAGCCGCGCCAGCCGCGCACCGACCGGCGTCGCCCGACCGGCGAAGTCCACCGCGCCCACGGCCGACAGCACCTCCCGCGCCGCCGCCATCGCCCCACCGGGCGGAGGATCCAGCAACGCCAGCCCCGAGGCGTCCGGGTCGCCCCAGCAGGCCGCCTGCAAGGCGAACGCGGTCAGGTCGGCCACCTTGATCTCCGGCGCCGGAAACGCAGGCAGACGGACGTCCTCGGCCTCGGACCAGCACCGGTACACCGCACCCGGCGCCTCACGCCCGGCCCGCCCCGCCCGCTGCCGCCCGGCCGCCCGCGACGCCCGTACCGTCGTCAGGCCGCTCAGCCCGCGCGCGTGATCCACCCGCGGCTCCCGCGCCAGCCCCGAGTCGACCACCACCCGCACCCCGGGCACCGTCAGCGACGACTCCGCGACGGACGTCGCCAGCACCACCCGGCGCCGCTCCCCGGGCGCCAGCACCGCGTCCTGCACGGCGGCCGGTGCCCGTCCGTGCACCTGGAGCACGTCCACCGCCCCCAGGCCCCCCAGCTGCCCCGCCACGCGCGCGATCTCGCCCACACCGGGCAGGAAGCACAGCACGTCCCCCTCCCGCTCGGCCAGCGCCCGCCGCACCACCGACGCCACGTGCGCGAGCAGCACCGGATCCACCCGCATCCCGTGCGGCGGCCGCACCGGACGCGCCGGCGGCGCCCACACCACCTCCACCGGATGCGTCACCCCCGCCGCTTCGACCACCGGAGCCCCGCCCAGCAGCCGCGCCCACCCCTCCGCGTCCGTGGTCGCCGACGCGGCCACCAGCCGCAGCTCCGGCCGCAG
The DNA here is from genome assembly GCF_044593395.1 of Streptomyces sp. NPDC052301. Taxonomy (NCBI): domain Bacteria; kingdom Bacillati; phylum Actinomycetota; class Actinomycetes; order Kitasatosporales; family Streptomycetaceae; genus Streptomyces; species Streptomyces sp. NPDC052301. The sequence goes on from NZ_JBIUBE010000004.1 coordinate 500,563, forward strand.
CGCCTGCCGCACGTCCCACAGGAACGCGGCCACCGTGTCGGCGTCCAGATGCCGCTCATGGCACTCGTCGAGCACCACCAGATCCACGCCCGCCAGCTCCTGGTCGCGCTGCAGCCGTTGCAGCAGCACCCCGGTCGTCACGACCTCCACGCGCGTGTGCCGCCCCACGGCCCGCTCCCCGCGCACCGTGAAGCCGACGCTGTCGCCGGGCCTCTCGCCCAGCAGCCACGCCATCCGCCGGGCCGCCGCCCGGGCCGCGATCCGGCGCGGCTCGGCCACCACGACCCGCCGCGACGGCCCGCCGCCCACGAGCCCCGCCAGCACGAGCGGCACCAGCGTCGTCTTGCCGGTGCCGGGCGGCGCCACGAGCACGGCGGTGCCGGCACCCTCCAGAGCCTCGGTCAGCGCGGGCAGGGCGGAACGTACGGGCAGCGCGTCCAGGGCGTCGTCACGGATCACGTCCCTAGTGTCGTACGACGGCGACAGAGGCCCTCACGCGCGCGTGCACGTACAGATCACCCTCGCGCGCATGTACGGAACGCCCCTCGCGCGCGCGTGCACGCACGGAACCATCGGAGTCTTCGAGCCGGTGCCCGCTCAGTCCCGCTCGCAGACGAAGATCGCCGACCCCGGGATCAGGTTCCCGCGCAGCGGCGACCAGCCTCCCCACTCCGCGGTGTTCCAGGCCGGCCACTCCGGCTCCACGAGGTCCACCAGCCGGAAGCCCGCGGCCACGATGTCCCGGACCCGGTCGCCGACCGTCCTGTGGTGCTCCACGTAGACCGCGCGGCCCTGCTCGTCCTGCTCCACGTACGGCGTGCGGTCGAAGTAGGAGGATGACACCGACAGGCCCTCGGGCCCCGGCTCGTCCGGGAACGCCCAGCGGATCGGGTGCGTCACCGAGAAGACGAACCGGCCCCCCGGTCGCAGCACCCGACGCACCTCGCCCAGCACCAGCCGCGGGTCCGCGACGAACGGCAGCGCCCCGTACGCGGAGCACGCCAGATCGAAGGAGCCGTCCCCGAAGGGCAGCGCACCGGCGTCGGCGCAGACGAGCGGAAACGATCCGCCGATGCGCAGCGCGTGCTGGAGCTGGCGGTGCGAGAGGTCCAGGGCCACCGGACGGGCGCCCTGGGCGGCCAGCCAGCGCGAGCACTGCGCCGCGCCGGCGCCGATCTCCAGGACGTCCTTCCCCTTCAGTTCCTCCGGTCGGCCCAGCAGCTCGGCCTCGACCTCGTCCAGGCCCTCCGGACCCCACACGAAGCGGTCGTCGCCGAGGAACGTGCCGTGCTCGATCTGGTACTCGTCCGCGTTGCGGTCCCACCAGCCCCGGTTGGCCCGGCTGCTCTCCGCGACATCGGCGTCACGTCGGGTGGCTTCGGGCTCGAACCCCTCCGGTTCGAGCGGTCCAGGCTCTTGGATGATCGGCTCCCTCGTCGTACTCTTCCGTCCAACCCGCCGGGGTCCGCCGCGGAAGGTTCCCATGGCCCGCGTGGCCTCCTGGGGCGAATCTTCTGCCTTTTGTGCGGCGATCTGTCCCGGGTGTGCGCCTTCGCGCATTGACCCTGTCCGGCTGCCCCCGTATGCTACAAGTTGCGCTGCGGGCCTGCGCACCTCAGACGTAGCAGGCTGCGCTCGCATCTGTTGTATGTCCCCTCGGTTCTCGAGGCGCCCTCACCAGTTTCTGGTGAGGCGCTTCCTTGGCTGTCCGGCTTCATCAGAGCGATACGGGCTCCCGGCGTAGCAGTACCTACGACTTCAATGTCCGTACCGGAGCCCTTTCCCACATGACGAGCAGCACCGAGACCACCGCCACCACCCCGCAGGTTGCGGTCAACGACATCGGTAACGAGGAAGCCTTCCTCGCCGCGATCGACGAGACGATCAAGTACTTCAACGACGGCGACATCGTCGACGGCGTCATCGTGAAGGTCGACCGGGACGAGGTCCTGCTCGACATCGGTTACAAGACCGAAGGTGTCATCCCGAGCCGCGAGCTCTCGATCAAGCACGACGTCGACCCCAACGAGGTCGTCGCCGTCGGTGACGAGATCGAGGCCCTGGTCCTCCAGAAGGAGGACAAGGAAGGCCGCCTGATCCTCTCGAAGAAGCGCGCCCAGTACGAGCGTGCCTGGGGCACCATCGAGAAGATCAAGGAAGAGGACGGCATCGTCACCGGTACCGTCATCGAGGTCGTCAAGGGTGGTCTCATCCTCGACATCGGCCTCCGTGGCTTCCTCCCGGCCTCCCTGGTCGAGATGCGCCGCGTCCGCGACCTCCAGCCCTACGTGGGCAAGGAGCTCGAGGCCAAGATCATCGAGCTGGACAAGAACCGCAACAACGTGGTCCTGTCCCGCCGTGCCTGGCTGGAGCAGACCCAGTCCGAGGTCCGCCAGACGTTCCTCACGACCCTCCAGAAGGGTCAGGTCCGTTCCGGTGTCGTCTCCTCGATCGTCAACTTCGGTGCCTTCGTGGACCTGGGTGGCGTCGACGGTCTGGTCCACGTCTCCGAGCTGTCCTGGAAGCACATCGACCACCCGTCCGAGGTCGTCGAGGTCGGCCAGGAGGTCACCGTCGAGGTTCTCGACGTCGACATGGACCGCGAGCGCGTCTCCCTGTCGCTGAAGGCGACCCAGGAAGACCCGTGGCAGCAGTTCGCCCGCACCCACCAGATCGGCCAGGTCGTGCCCGGTAAGGTCACGAAGCTGGTTCCGTTCGGTGCGTTCGTCCGCGTGGACGAGGGCATCGAGGGTCTGGTCCACATCTCCGAGCTGGCCGAGCGCCACGTGGAGATCCCGGAGCAGGTCGTCCAGGTCAACGACGAGATCTTCGTCAAGGTCATCGACATCGACCTCGAGCGTCGTCGCATCAGCCTCTCGCTGAAGCAGGCCAACGAGTCCTTCGGTGCCGACCCGGCCTCGGTCGAGTTCGACCCGACCCTGTACGGCATGGCCGCGTCCTACGACGACCAGGGCAACTACATCTACCCCGAGGGCTTCGACCCCGAGACCAACGACTGGCTCGAGGGCTACGAGAAGCAGCGCGAGGAGTGGGAGCGCCAGTACGCCGAGGCGCAGGCCCGCTTCGAGCAGCACCAGCAGCAGGTCATCAAGTCCCGCGAGGCCGACGCCGCTGCCGCGGCCGAGGGCGGCGAGGCTGCGGCTCCGGCCGCGACCGGTGGCTCGTACTCCTCCGAGGGCGCGGACACCTCCGGTGCCCTGGCCTCGGACGAGGCGCTGGCCGCGCTGCGCGAGAAGCTCGCCGGTGGCCAGAGCTGAACGCTGCCGCTGAGGCGTAGCTGATAGCTGCTGAGGGGCCGCACCTTTCGAGGTGCGGCCCCTCAGGGTTTTCCGGGGTGGTCCCGGTGGTCGTCCGGGTGCGGGGCGGTCCCGGTCGAAGAATCTCCGCGCGCCCTGAGGAGTCTCCGCGCCCCTGGTCAGGAAGTGACCGGGATGTTCGTCAGCCCCTTGCCGGCCGTCACCGTGTTGGTGCTGGTGACCGTGGTCCTGCATCCGCTGCTGAAGTTGGTGACGTCGATCGCCAGCTGCGTCGCCCCCGTCGCCCCCGTCAAAGTCGACTTGTTGTCCTTGAAGACCGTGCCGCAGCCCCAGCCCGGCTGCTGGGTGTGGGTCTGGTAGCCGTCGTTGCTGGTGCGGGTGCCGGCGTTGTCCTGGACGAGGACCTCGTTGCCCTTCACGTCGACCCAGGAATCGTCGTAGTTAGCGCCGGTCAGGCCGCTGCCGTCGAACGTGTTGCCGATGATCTGCGCACCCGTGGTGCCCTCCTTGATGTCGACGTTCTCGCCGCCCACGTCCGGGCCGATCGTGTTGTCCAGGATCTGGATGCGGTCGCTCCGGTCGGACAGGGTGTTCGCGGTGCCCACGTACACGCCCTCACCCATGCCGCGGCCGTCGTTCCCGGTGTCGTAGATCCGCGCATTCCTGATCACGCCGTCCGTGCTGGAGTTGCGGAAGTGCACGCCCTCCATGTCCAGGCCGTGCACGGTGACCCCGTCCACGATCACGCCCTTCGCCGCGTCGATCACGATGCCCTTCTGGCCGCCGGTCACGGTCAGCCCGCTGACCGTCCAGTGGGAGGCGCCGTCCAGATGCAGGCCGTAGCCGCCGCCGGCGGTGAGGACGGCCCCGGCCGAGCCGGTGAGGGTGATGCGGGCGGACGACGTCGCCGGCGTGGTGGCCTTGAAGTTCCCGGTGTAGGTGCCGTCCGCCAGGTGGATCGTGTCGCCCGGCTTCGCTGCCGTGAGAGCGGTCTTCAGCTGGGCCGCGGTCGTCACCTCGACGGTGGAGGCGGCCGAGGCCGGGACCGGGGCGGCGAGGAGCAGGCCGCCGGTGGCGGTGGCCGCGGCGAGCAGGGAGGTGAGCAGCGTGCGCGTGCGCATGGGGGTGCCTTCCTGTCGTACGGACGGGTGATCTCATACATGAACGATGGATGTCCTTGTGAACGCCAGTGCTCGTGAAGGTACGGACCAGGTGACGGGGCGTCAAGGTGTCCCGTGCGAGATCCCTGATCAGCGGCGTGTCGCGGGAATTCCCACGCTCCAGGGCGCGTTGTGGAGGAGGAACACGAGGAGGAGCGGTCACAGTGCTTGATCCGCAGGGTTTGTACGCATGGGAGCCGAAGGGTCTCGCCGTGGTCGACATGGCGCTCGCCCAGGAGTCGGCCGGCCTTGTCATGCTCTACCACTTCGACGGATACATCGACGCGGGCGAGACCGGCGACCAGATCGTCGACCGGCTGCTCGACTCACTGCCCCACCAGCTCGTGGCGCGCTTCGACCACGACCGGCTCGTGGACTACCGGGCCCGGCGCCCCCTGCTGACCTTCCAGCGCGACCGCTGGACCGACTACGAGGTCCCGGCCATCGAGGTCCACCTCGTCCAGGACGCCACGGGCGCCCCCTTCCTGCTGCTGTCCGGCCCCGAGCCGGACGTGGAGTGGGAGCGGTTCGCGGCGGCGGTGCGGCAGATCGTGGAGCGGCTCGGCGTCCGCCTGTCCGTGAACTTCCACGGCATCCCCATGGGCGTCCCGCACACCCGGCCGGTGGGCCTCACCCCGCACGGCAACCGCACCGACCTCGTCCCTGGCCACCGCAGTCCCTTCGAGGAGGCCCAGGTGCCGGGCAGCGCCGAGTCGCTGGTGGAGTACCGCCTCATGGAGGCCGGACACGAGGTCCTGGGCGTCGCCGCGCACGTCCCGCACTACATCGCCCGTTCCGCGTACCCGGACGCCGCCCTGACCGTCCTCGAGGCGATCACGGCCGCCACCGGTCTGGTCCTGCCCGGCGTCGCGCACTCCCTGCGCACGGACGCGCACCGCACGCAGACCGAGATCGACCGGCAGATCCAGGAGGGCGACGAGGAACTGACCGCGCTCGTCCAGGGCCTGGAGCACCAGTACGACGCCGCGGCGGGCGCCGAGACCCGCGGGAACATGCTGGCCGAGCCGGTGGACATCCCCTCGGCCGACGAGATCGGGCTCGAGTTCGAGCGGTTCCTGGCGGAGCGGGAGGGCGACAACTGACCTGCCCCGCCTCCGCCGTCGGCGGTAGGGCCTAAGCTACCGCTCATGCTGAAAGTGGGCCTGACCGGTGGGATCGGCGCCGGCAAGAGCGAGGTGTCGCGGCTGCTCGTGGAGCACGGGGCCGTGCTGATCGACGCGGACCGCATCGCGCGCGAGGTCGTGGCGACCGGCACCCCCGGCCTCGCGGCCGTCGTCGAGGCCTTCGGCACGGACGTCCTCACCGCCGACGGCAGCCTGGACCGGCCCAGGCTCGGTGCCATCGTGTTCGCCGACCCCGAGAAGCTCGCCGTCCTCAACGCGATCGTGCACCCCCTCGTCGGCGCGCGCTCCCGCGAACTGGAGAGCGCGGCGGCCGGCGACGCCGTGGTCGTCCACGACGTCCCCCTCCTCACCGAGAACGGCCTCGCGCCGCTCTACGACCTCGTGGTCGTCGTGGACGCGAGCCCCGCGACCCAGCTCGACCGGCTGGTCCGGCTGCGCGGGATGACCGAGGAGGACGCACGCGCGCGCATGGCCGCGCAGGCGACCCGCGAGCAGCGCCGGGAGATCGCGGACATCCTGATCGACAACGACGTACCGCTGGACGCGCTGGAGAAGCGCGTCGCCGAGGTGTGGGACGACCTCGCACGGCGGGCCCGCGCGGTTTCGCCGGAATAGCGGGCCGCCGACCGGGCGTTGAACGGACCCAGTGAGGGAAGGACTCAGCCGTGCCCGAGACCAGCGGTTCCGCCGGACGTACTCCGGAAACGCATGTCATCGACTTCCGTGCCGCCGAGCAGCTGCTCAACGCGCGGGACCCGCGGGGCGCGGTGAAGCTGCTCGACGAGGTGATCGCCGTGCACCCCGAGAACACCGCCGCCCGTCTGCTCCGCGCCCGTGCCTTCTTCGCCGCGGCGCAACTGCGGCCCGCAGAGCTTGAGTTCACCATCGTGCTGGAACGCGAGCCGGACAACGCGTTCGCGCACTTCGCCCTGGCCCGCACCTACGAGCGCCAGGGCCGCCCGGCCCAGGCCAAGCGCCACTTCCGGCTGGCGGCAGCCCTCGACCCCAACCCGGAGTACCTGAAGGCGGCACGCTTCGACGACTGAGGGCTCGTGCATCGGGGCGCCGGGTCCGGGGCCTTCCGTCACGGGTGCCGGTGCCGCATTCCGTGCCAGGGAGGCCGGTGCCTCGCCGGCCTCCGGTACGACAGTTCGTCGTCCACCGGCCGGTACGGCGGCACGTCGCGGCCCGGCTGGTAGTGCGGGCCCTGGCGGATGTGTCTGACGATCACTGCCATGTCGACGGTGACCACCAGCCACAGCACCCCGCACGCCGCCGCCCAGCCGGGACGCCCGGCCAGCGCGAACGCCGCCGTGCCGAAGACCGCCCAGACCAGCCCCCACACGCTCAGCCAGAAGCGCGCCCGCAGAGCACTGCGCGCGGTCGCCGGTTCACTGCCCGTACGCATCGGATCACCACTCCTCCTTGCAACGTACTCTTCGACGACGACGTTCACCAGCGGCACCCGAGCGTCGCTCGTCGAAGGGGGATCTCTTGCTGCCGGACGCCGACGACCTGCCCGAAGTGCTCCTCGACCTGGCCGTGCCGCACGAGGACGTCAACGAACTGGTCGCCCTCCGCGGCGGGGTGACCGGGGACCCGGGCGCGCTGAGGCTCCTGGAGGAGTGCGTCGAGGCGTTGTTCCGCGGCCCGGAGGGGTCCGGCCACCCACCCGGCCTCGCCGAACTCTTCGACGAGGTGCCGCCGGAGATGGCCGCCGCCTTCCCCGTGTACGTCTTCGTCGCCGCGCTCCCGCACACCCGCGCCCGGCACCGGGAACGCGGCATTCCGGCCGAGATCTCCCGGCGCACCCTGGCCGACCTGGGCCGTCAGATGGCGGTGCACCGGCGACGGCACGGTACGACCGGCGTGCAGGCGCGGGGCTGGCTCGTCCGGCACTTCCGGGGCGAGCTGTACCAGCTGGGCCGGCTGCAGTTCGAGCGGGCGCGGCTCGGCCTGCGCTCGGCACCGGTGATCGCGGCGGCCGGACTGGACGCCGTTCCCGGTACGCGCTGCCTGAACCTGCACATTCCCGACTTCCACGGCCCCCTCACCCCGGCGGCCTGCGACCGCTCCCTGGCCCTCGCCCGCGGGTTCTTCGCCCGGCACTTCCCCGAGGAACATCCGGTGGCGGCGCTGTGTCACTCCTGGCTGCTCGACCCGCAGTTGAAGCGGTACCTGACGGCCGACTCCCACATCGTCCGCTTCCAGGAGCGCTTCCGCACCGTCCGAGAGGACACCGAGCCGGCCGACACCGAACCCGTCCAGTTCGTCTTCGGTGACCCCGGCCTGCCGCTCGCACAGCTGCCCCGGCGAACGTCCGTGGAGCGGGCCGTGGGGGACCATCTGCGAGCGGGCGGACACTGGTACATCGGGCACGGATGGTTCCCGTTCCGGGCCGAATGACTCGAACGGGTGGACTGGCGTCGAACGGGAACGGCGGTACGGGGACGATCCGTTGTTCGGGCATGACGATCGGAATGCGCGAGGGACACGAGGGTACGGGGCCCGGTGCGATCACCCCGGACGGCTGCGCGGTCGAGCTGTACGAGCGGCTGCCGGTGGGTGACGAACCGGAGATCATCGCCGCGGCGGTACCGGCCGGGGCGCACATCCTGGAGCTGGGCAGCGGAGTGGGCCGGGTGACGCACCCCCTGCTGGAGCGTGGCTTCACGGTCACGGCGGTCGACGAGTCCGCCGACATGCTGTCCCGGGTCCGCGGGGCGCGCACGATATGCGGCGCCATCGAGGCCCTGGACCTGGGTGAGAAATTCGACGTGGTCATGCTCGCGTCGTTCCTCGTCCACGCCGGTGACGAGGAGGTGCGCAGAGGGATGCTGCGCACCTGTGCCCGGCATGTGGCCGAGGACGGCTGCGTGCTCATCCAGCGGGAGGGGGCGGACTACCACACCGACGTACCCCGGGAGCGGGTGAACCCGGGCGGCTTCACCGTCCGGATCGCCTCGTCGGAGCCGGTCGGGGGCGGGGTGAACTCGGTCCACGTCGAGTACCTCTTCCCGGACGCGACCTGGACGCAGACGTTCCTGGCCCGGCCCCTGACCGAAGAGCAGTTCGAGTCGGCGCTCGCGGAAGCGGGACTGGAGGTGGACGCCTGTCTGACACCGGACGCGGTGTGGGTGCGGGCAGTGCCCAAGGCATAGCGGCACCGGAGCGCACTGGATCGCCCGAGAGCGATGAGTTCCCGGACCATGACCGGTCTACCTCGGTGAAAGCAACCGGCGCGCAACACCCGGGAGTTCCCGATGTCCGAGACCACTGTTCCCGCCACCTCCACCCCTCCGGCCGCCTCCGACGGCCTCCTCAGCGGCTGCAGGCGACCGGCCAGGATCGCCCTGCGCTCGGTGCAGGTGCTGCTCGCGTTGTTCTACGGCGTCGCGAGCGCCCTTCCCAAGCTCATCGCGCACCCCTCGGCCGTCGAGTCCTTCGACAGGATCGGCTGGGGCAGCGGCGCCATGTACACCATCGGTGTGCTCGAACTCGCCGGGGCGGCGGCCTTGTTGATCCCGGTGCTGCAGTCGGTGGCGGCCCTGGCGCTCAGCGCGCTCATGGTGGGGGCGTTCGTCGTTCAGCTCACCGCCTTCGACGGGCAGAACGCGGCGACACCACTGATCCTGATGGCACCGCTGCTCCTGATCGCCTGGACCCGACGCGCACACAACGGGGATCTGCTGCGACGGGCGCTGCGGCGGTGACCTCGGGGGAGACCGCCGCTTCCGGGGAGCCTGCCGCTGTGAGGGAGCCTGTCACTCCTGAGGAGCCTGCCGGCCTTGCCTCCCGACGGCATCGGTCCCCCCGGGGAATCGTGTCCAGGTCCGCCGCCCCGGAGCGTTAGGGTCGGAACATGGCTTCCGAGGATGCGGACGAGGGCGTGAACCGTGGGACCGGCGGATCCGGTGGGGCGAGCCCTGCCGCGGCTGCCGAGGGCTCCGGTGCCTCCGCCGGCCAGCCGCTCGACCCCAAGATCGCCGCCGCGGTGGCCGCCGCCGAGGCCGCGGGGCCGGGGAACGGCGAGACGGTCCGGATCGACAGCTGGATCTGGGCCGTACGCCTGATCAAGACGCGGTCTCTGGGTGCCGCCGCCTGTCGGGGTGGACATGTGCACGTGAACGGCGAGCGGGTCAAGCCCGCCTACTCCTTGCGCATCGGCGACGAGGTGCGGCTGCGAAACGAGGGCCGGGAGCGGGTCGTGATCGTCAAGCGGCTGATCCGCAAGCGGGTCGGCGCGGCCGTGGCCGTCCAGTGCTACGTCGACAACTCGCCCCCGCCCCCGCCCCGCGAGGCCGTCGCTCCGGCCGGTCTGCGCGACCGCGGCGCCGGCCGCCCGACCAAGCGGGACCGCCGCGAAATGGAACGCCTGCGCGGTGCTGCCGGCGGCCAGGGCGGACCCGGTGGCTTCAGCGGCTTCGGTGGGCTGGGCGGCCCTGGTAGGCCTGGCGGACCTGGTGGATCCGGGAGGCCCGGAGGCTCCCGCGGGCGTTGATCGACTGGGAGGTGCTCACCCTCGGACGTCGATCATCGCGTGCGCCCGTCCACGGTATTGATCACCGTGGACGGCGCTTGTCCGCGGGGCAGGTGCCAGGCATGGCATGGCCGTCCAGGGGCATACCGTGGCCGTATGGACGACAGCGGCGCCCTCGAGCGGCTCGATCGGCGGATCGTGGACTGCCGGGCCTGCCCTCGGCTGGTCGAGTGGCGTGAGGAGGTGGCCCGGACCAAGCGGGCCGCGTTCGCCGACTGGACGTACTGGGGCCGGCCGGTGCCCGGCTTCGGTCCGGCCGACGCCCGGCTGGCGATCATCGGGCTGGCCCCCGCCGCGCACGGCGGCAACCGCACCGGCCGGATGTTCACCGGTGACCGCTCCGGAGACGTGCTGTACCAGGCGCTGTACGACGTGGGGCTCGCCTCGCAGGCCACCTCGGTCAGCGCCGACGACGGTCTCGCGCTGTACGGGGTCCGCGTCACCGCGCCCGTGCACTGCGCCCCGCCCGCGAACAAGCCGACCCCCGGTGAGCGTGACACCTGCCGCGCATGGCTGGTCCAGGAGCTGAAGCTGCTGCGCCCCACGTTGAAGGCCGCGGTCGTCCTCGGGGCCTTCGGCTGGCAGGCCGCACTGCCCGCGTTCGGCGAGGCGGGCTGGGCGGTGCCCCGGCCCCGCCCGGCCTTCGCGCACGGCACTCGGGTCGCCCTCGACGGCCTGGACCTCTTCGGCTGTTTCCACGTCAGCCAGCGCAACACCTTCACCGGCCGGCTCACCGCCGAGATGCTGCGCGAGGTGCTGCGCGCGGCGGCGGATGCGGCGGGGCTGCCGTAGCGAGCCGCCACAGCCCGGTCGGCTCCGAGCAGGCGCCGTGCGCGACAGGTCTCGGCGCAACCCGGCAGGCGCCCCGCTCAGTCGGTGATGCCGCCGCCTCCCTCAGGGCCGCCAGACGTACCGGACGTCCGGCTCCCGCTCCTCGTTGCCGCTGCCGTCGGTGTACTCGACGGCGACGAACCCGTGGCGCTCGTAGAAGCGGTGGGCGGGCCTGTTGACCTGGAACGTCCACAGGGTCAGCCCGCCCGGGCTGCGCTCCTTGGCCAGCGCGACGAACCGGTCACCGATGCCTCGCCCCCGCCACTCGGGGGCGAGGTACAGCTGGGAGAGCAGATCGTCCCGCAGGACCATCAGCCCGACGATCCCGGCGCCGGCCGCCTCCGCCACCCAGGTCTCGCGCGACGGCACCACGACGTCCCGGATGTGGTCCCGCACGTCGTCGTCGGTGCGCGGCCGGACGACCGTGGGCAGGGCGGCGTCGAAGGACCGCAGATACACATCGGCGGCGGCCCCCGCGTCCACCGCCACGGCCCGGCGCAGCACGACCTCGTCCGTCACCGGCTTCTCCCCCCACTCACGGCACCACGGCCGTGGCCGCGAACTCCTCCGACTGCCCGGTATACCCGGGACAGGAGACAGCGGGCAACGGAGACACCGGGCGACGGAGACACCGGGCGACGCGAAAGGCGCGGCCCCTGCCGGGCGCGGCAAACCGTTCGCCGCCCACCCGCCCACGCCCTAGGCTTTCCGCCCGCACCCATGAGCCACCCGGAAGCGACCCTGGGAGCAGCGCCCATGCCCGACCTGTCCGACGCCGACTTCCTCAACGCCACCGCCGACCGCCTCGCCGCCCTCCCCACCGTCCGGGCGGTGGCCCTCGGTGGCTCGCGGGCGCAGGGGACGCAGCGGCCCGACAGCGACTGGGACATGGCGGTCTACTACCGGGGCCCCTTCGACCCGGACGATCTGCGGGCCGTCGGCTGGGAGGGCGAGGTGTCCGAGGTCGGTGGCTGGGGCGGCGGTGTCTTCAACGGCGGCGCCTGGCTCACGGTCGACGGACGACGGGTCGACGTGCACTACCGGGACCTCGACGTGGTCGAGCACGAGCTGGCGCAGGCGCGGGAGGGACGGTTCCGGGTCGAGTCGCTGCTCTTCCATCTGGCCGGCATCCCCACCTACCTGATCGTGGCCGAGCTGGCCGTCAACCAGGTGCTCCGCGGTGCACTGCCCCGCCCGGCCGCCTACCCGGACAAGCTCCGCCACGCCGCCGCCGAGCACTGGCACGGCACCGCCCGCGCCACCCTCTCCTACGCCAAGGTCAACCACGCTCCGCACGGCCGCCTCACCGAGACCGCCGGCGCCCTAGCCGTGGCCGCCGTGCAGGCGGCGCACGGAGTGCTGGCGGCCCGCGGGGAGTGGGTGACGAACGAGAAGCGGCTGCTGGAGCGGGCCGGGCTGCGGGGTGTCGACGCGATCGTGGGCGCGTTGCGGGCCGAGCCCCGTGTCCTGGTGCGAGCCGTCACCGAGGCCGAAGGGCTCCTCGGGGCATTGCGTTCATAAAGAAGCCGCCGTCCCCGGCAGGTTTCACCTGCGTGAAACGTGATCGTCCCGCTCCCACCGGGAACGCCACCTACCGTGGACACACGGTCCACCGGCCACAGTCGTCCGAAGGCCCACCCCCGCCCTCGAACGGACAGGAGCCCCGTGTCCCGGCCCGCCGCGCCGCCCTGGCTCGCCCATGCCCTCCGTGCCCAGCGCGGTCCCGTTCCCTGGAGCGCGATGACCCGGGGCGCGCTCGCGGCCGGCCCGTTGCTGCTCGCCGGTCTCGCGGCCGGCCGGCTCGCCTCCGGCGTCCTCGCCGCCATCGCCGCGATGCTCGCCGGCATCAACGACCGGCCCGGCAGCCGGCGCGCCTCCGTCCAGCGGCTCGGAGTGCCCGCGCTGGCCGGGGCGCTCGGGCTGGCCGTGGGGTCGTACGCCGGGCAGCTGCTCGAAGCCGTACCGCTCACCCTGGTGCTCACCCTGCTCGGGCTCGTCGCCGGGGGCGTCAGCGCCGTAGGGCCCGTCGCTTCCGCCGCGGGCACGCAACTGCTGGTCACCGCCGCCGTCGGCGCCGGGATGCCGGCGGCCGAGAGCGGCTGGCAGCGAGCCCTCGCCTTCCTCGCAGGGGCCGGCTGGCTGCTCCTGCTGCGGCTGGTGCTGCCCACGCCCGGCGCGCTCACCGGGGACTTCCGGTTCGACGGGGAGCGGGAAGCGGTCGCCGACGTGTACGACGCCGTCGCCGCGCTCCTCGATGCCGTGGGCACTCCGCACGCCACCGCCCGGCGGGCCGCCCTCACCGCCGCCCTCGACCACGCCCAGGACGCACTCGCCGGACCCCGGCTGCGCCGGCACTCAGGCTCCGCCGCCGAGCGCCGGCTGCACGCCCGGTTCGCCGCCGCGCTGCCCCTGGCCGAGGCCGCCACCGCCCTCTTCTGGACGGCGGAGCCCGTCCCGGCACGGGCCGCCGAGGGGCCGCGCCGGCTGGCCGCGGCCGTGCGCGGTGACACCGGCACCGGCCCCCTGCCCGCACCGCACCGGTCGGCGCCCGCCCTGCGGGCCCTCGACGACGCCCTGCTGCGCGCCGCCGAGGCCTTCGACCGGGCCGAGGGTGCCCAGCGGCGGCTGCTCACCCGGCGCCGCGGTGCCCAGGACGCCGTGCGGGCCGCGTTCGGCAGCGGCGGACGCGAGTACGGGCTGCGTGTCGCCCTCTGCTTCGGGACCGGCGCCGCCATCGCCCAGGCCCTGCACCACTCCCGTTGGCACGGCCAGCACCAGCACTGGTACTGGCTGCCCGCCACCGCCGTCTTCCTCGTCAAACCCGACCTCGGCCCGCTCGCCTCCCGCGTGCTGTGCCGGGCCGCCGGAACCGTGCTGGGAGCCGTGGTGTTCGCCGGGCTCGCCCCACTGCTGCCCCGGCCCGCGGGGCTGATCGCGCTCGTGGCGGTCTGCGGGGCGCTCGTCCCGGTCGCCACCCGGCACTTCGCCGCACTGACCGCCGTCGTCACCGTGCTCGTCCTCGCCCTGGTCATGGCCGGCGGGGAGCCGCAGGCCTCCGCCGGCCGGATCGGCGAGACGCTGCTCGCCTGCGCCCTCGTGCTGATCGTCGGGCACCTGCCGATGCCGGGCGGGCGCGGCGGCGGGGTACGGGCCCGGCTCGCCGCCGCCGGTGGCGCCGCGCACGCCTACCTGGTCCACGTCCTCGGCGAGTCCGCCGACCGCGCCGAGCGCTGGGCGCTGCGCCGCGAGGCCTACCGCACCCTCGCCGAGGCCCGTGCCGCCATCGCGGTCGCCTCCGCCGAACTGCCCGCACTGGCCCGGCACACCGAGGGCACGGACGCCGTCGCGGAGGTTCTGGAGCGACTTGTCGACACGACCACGGCGTGCGCCGTCCACCTCGATGACACAGGTCGCCTCACGCCCCGGCACGTAGACCAACTGCGGGACGCCCTGGCCGAGTTGCGGCTCCAGGAGGGCGAGGTGCCGTTGCCCGCAGACGCGTAGCCGTACGGTGGGCCCATGCGTGCCACCCCCGCCGACCTCGTCGTCACCGGCTGCACCGTGCTCGTCCACGACGAGCGGGAACAGGTCGCCTTCCGCCCGGACGCGGCGATCGTCGTACGCGACCGGGTCATCGAGTCGGTCACCGGTGCCGCGTCCGCGCGGGACCTGCCGGCCCGCGAGCGCATCGAGGCGCGCGGGCAGGTCGCGATGCCGGGACTGATCAACTGCCACACGCACGCCCCGATGGTGGCCCTGCGCGGCCTTGCCGAGGACCTGCCGACCGAGGAGTGGTTCAACGACGTCGTCTGGCCCGCCGAGTCCAGCCTCACCGCGCGGGACGTGGAGCTGGGCGCCCGGCTCGCCTGCGCCGAGATGATCCGCGCCGGGGTGACCTGCTTCGCCGACCACTACTTCCACATGGACCGGGTGGCCGCCGTCGTCGCCGAGTGCGGGCTGCGCGCCCACCTCGGCGAGGCCTACTTCTCCAGCCAGGGACCGCGAGGACGGGAGGGGGCACTGGAGTTCGCGCTGCGGCACCGGGGCACCGCCGACGGCCGGATCACCACCGCCCTCGCCCCGCACGCCCCCTACACCGTCACCGACGCCGACCTCACCGCCACCGCCGACCTCGCCCGCGCCCACGGCCTCCCCGTCCACATCCACGCCGCCGAGAACCGCGCCCAGACCGACATCAGCGTCGCCCGCCACGGCCTCACCCCCGTCGAGGTCCTGGACCGCACCGGCCTCCTCGGCACCGACCTGCTCATCGCCCACGGCACGGGCATCGTCGAGCGCGACCTTCCCCTGCTGGAGCGCACCGGCGGACGTACGGCGGTCGCGACCGCGCCCCGCGGCTACCTCAAGTTCGCCTGGCCGACCACCACCCCGGTACGGGCCCTGCGCGCGGCCGGTGTCCCCGTCGGCCTCGCCACGGACGGCGCCGCCTCCAACAACTCCCTCGACGTGTGGGAGTCGATGGCACTCACCTCCCTCGTCCAGAAGTCCGCCGAAGGCGATCCCCGCTGGCTCACGGCCCGCCAGGCCCTGCACCACGCCACGGTGCAGAGCGCCCGCGCGGTCGGCCTGGGAGACAGCGTGGGAATCCTGGCGCCCGGCCGGCGCGCCGACTTCGTCCTGGTCGACCTCACAGGACCGCACACCCAGCCGGTCCACGACCTCGCAGCCACCCTCGTGCACAGCGCCCGCTCCTGCGACGTCCGCACCACCGTCGTGGACGGACGGATCCTGATGCGGGACCGCCGTCTGCTCACCCTCGATCTCCCGTCCGTGGTACGGGAATTGACGGGCCGGCTGGCCGCCGTCACCGACCGCGGCCACGGGCGGCGCATCCAGGATTACGACACCTGATCCCGCGTAGGCTGCCGGCCATGGACCTCGCGCGCGGCCTCATCGACCACCCCTACGACGTCTACCGGCGCCTGCGCGACACCGCGCCCGTGCACCGCATCACCGGCCCCGACGGCACCCCCGCCTGGCTCGTGACCCGGTACGAGGACGTCCGTGCCGCCCTCGCCGACCCCCGGCTCTCCCTGGACAAGCGACACGGCACGCCGGGAACGTACAAGGGTCTGTCCCTGCCGCCCGCCCTCGACGCCAACCTCCTCAACATGGACCCGCCCGACCACGCCCGCATCCGGCGCCTGGTCGGCCGCGCCTTCACCCCGCGTCGCATCCAGCAGCTCCGCGAGCCCATCCGCCGTACCGCCGACCGCCTGCTGGACGCGCTCGGCCCGCACGGCAGGACCGACCTGGTCGCCTCCTACACCGCCCCGCTGCCGATCACCGTCATCTGCGACCTGCTCGGCATCCCGGAGGAGGACCGGCTCGACTTCCGGGTGTGGACGGACAGCCTCACGGCCCCCGACCCGGCCCGCCCGGACGCCTCGAAGGAGGCGATGCGGGCCATGCTGGGCTTCCTCACCCGCCTCCTCGCCGCCAAGCGGGAAGCCCCCGCCGACGACCTCCTCTCCGACCTGATCGCCGTACGCGACGAGGGTGACCGGCTCGGCGAGGACGAGCTGATGTCACTGGCCTTCCTGATCCTCTTCGCCGGGTACGAGAACACGGTCCAGCTCATCGGTAACGCCGTACTCGCCCTGCTCCGTCACCCCGACCAGCTCGCCGCCCTGCGCAAGGACCCGGGACGACTCCCCGCCGCCGTCGAGGAGTTCGCCCGCTACGAGGGACCCATGCTGCTCGCCATGCGCCGCTTCCCGGTCGAGGACGTGACGATCGCCGGGGTGACGGTCCCGGCCGGTGAGACCGTCTGGGTGTCGCTGTCCGCCGCAGACCGCGACCCCGCCCGCTTCCCCGACCCCGACCGCCTCGACCTCTCCCGCGACGCCGGAGGCCATCTCGCCCTCGGCCACGGCATCCACTACTGCCTCGGCGCACCCCTGGCCCGCGCCGAGACCGAGATCGCCCTCGCGGCCCTGCTGGAGCGGTTCCCCGATCTGGCGCTCGCGGAGGGCGCGTTGCGGTGGCGTCCCTCGCTGCGCGCGCGGGGCCTGGTGGAGCTCCCGGTGACGTACTGACGACGTACCGAAAAAAATCCCGGCTCAGCGATGAGTTCCGCTCCCGCCGACGGTCACCACCCCGAACCGACCGTCGGACAGGAGGGCTCATGTCGCTTCCCGAGATCGTCTCGCCTGAGCGGTGGCGCGCGGCGCGCGAGGAGTTGCTGCGCAAGGAGGAGGCGGTCAGACGGGCGCGCGAGGCACTGGGCGCCGAGCGGCGGCGGCTGCCGATGGTCGAGGTCGACCCGGACTACGTCTTCGAGGGCGGCGACGGCAAGGCCACCCTGCTCGACCTCTTCGAGGGGCGGGCCCAGCTCGTCGTGCACCACTTCATGTTCGCTCCGGAGTGGGAGACCGGCTGCCCCTGCTGCTCGGCCTTCCTCGACCAGGTCGGCCACCTCGCCCATCTGCGCGCCCGCAACACCTCCTTCGCGGCGGTCTCCAGGGCGCCCTTCACCCGCATCCTGCCGTTCAAGGCGCGGATGGGCTGGGCGGTGCCCTGGTACTCCTCGTCCCACTGCGACTTCAACCGCGACTTCGAGGCGACCGCGAGGCCGGGCGGGGAGGCCGACGGGGAGCCGGGCGGGGAAGCCGGTGCGGAACCGGGCGGGGAACTGGTCGAGCGGCCGGGCATCAGCTGCTTCCTGCGTGACCACGACCGGGTCTTCCACACCTACTCGGCGTACGACGACGCGCTGGACGGACTCGGCACCCTCGCCGGTCTGCTCGACCGCGCTCGGTCGCAGCCCCGTCGGCGGCGAGCGGCTCCGCCTGCACGACGAGTACGAGTACTGACACGGACCGTGCGGTTCGTGTCACAACGTGAACGGATTCTCACGGTCCGCGCCGACTCGGTGTCGACAATGTCTCAGTCGGGTGACTGAGCGAGGCGATTCCCTCCTCCAGGGCGTTAACTCCCCTAGGTACGACGTTTCTGGAGGTGCGAGATGGTGAACGGGCGAACGGTGCTCGAGCGCTTTCCCGCCGGTAACCCGCGGGGTTCCTGGCCCGCCGAGGAGTTCGCGCACGCACGGCGACTGGAAGGCCTGCCCGCGGAGGTCGTCATGGACCTCGCGACGGACACGTTCCTGGTGATCGTGCGCGGGGGCGAGGCCGCCGAGTGAGCCGCGTGCGCGGTGCGCGGTGTGCGGGACGCGCGGATGCCGGGTGAGCCGGCTCAGGCCGGCTTCGCCGCCGGCACCTTCGGCGCGGTGAACCGCTCCGCCTGAAGCCTGTACAACTCGGCGTACACACCGCCCCCGGCCGGCAGCTCCTCCGGGGTACCGGACTCCACCAGCCGCCCGTGCTCCAGCACATGCACCAGGCCGGCGTGGCGGACCGAGGCCGGCCGGTGGGTGATCAGGACGACCGTCTGCCCGCTGCCCGCCAGTGCCCGGATCTTCTCGAACACCTCCAGCTCGGCCCGCGCGTCCAGCGCCGCCGTCGGCTCGTCCACGATCAGGACGCGCCCGCGCCGGTACGCGGCCCGGGCGATGCCGAGCCGCTGCCACTGCCCGCCGGACAGCTCGTACCCGCCGCGCTCGGCCGCCTCCATGTACAGCCGTTGCAGATCCCCCACGAAAAGGGCCTCCCGTGCAACTGGTGATCTCCAGCACCAGTGTGTCCAGGCTGGACGCGCCGGTACGGACCGCGATCGCCGCCGTACCCGCCACCGACAGGGCCATCGCACCGGCCAGCAGCAGTGCGCCGAGCGTGGCGTACGTCGCCAGGGTGGCGAGGCCCGTCCAGGTCCCCGCGACCAGACCGGTACGGGCGGCCAGCCGGGACAGCCGGGCCTGCTCCGACTCCGCGGTCTCCGACATGGACCGGAAGTGG
Source organism: Streptomyces sp. NPDC052301 (assembly GCF_044593395.1). Taxonomy (NCBI): domain Bacteria; kingdom Bacillati; phylum Actinomycetota; class Actinomycetes; order Kitasatosporales; family Streptomycetaceae; genus Streptomyces; species Streptomyces sp. NPDC052301. The sequence goes on from NZ_JBIUBE010000004.1 coordinate 519,394, forward strand.
CGCAGCAGGAACGGGCCGACCCGGTGCACCCGGATCTCCGGGGCGGCGGCGGGCTCGGTGAGCAGGCCGCTGATCAGCCGGCCGGCCCGGGCGTGCTGGACCCAGGTGTGGAACGACTCGTAGCGGCGCCGGGCGTTGGTCAGCGCACCCCAGGCGCTGGGCAGGGTCATGGTGACCAGCAGTGGCAGCAGCACCGGATGCAGGACGGCCGATGCCGGGGCCGGTGAGCAGCCTGCCGCGCGCGCTGTGCACGGCCAGCAGGCCGACCGCCTGGGCCATGCCCCGGCCCACCTCGGCGGCCGGCACGGTCCGCGCGGCCCCGGCGTCGGCCTGCCGGGCCAGCCGGAGGCTGAAGGCCGGCATGCCGGGCAGCCGGACGACGATCGCCCGGAAGCTCAGCTCCAGGAAGGCGTCCGCGCGCTCGTTCCAGCCCACGTCGTAGCGCAGCGGCCCCCCGAACAGCAGCCGCTCCGAACCGGACACCACGGGCTCGGCCGCCCCCCGCCTCTTGCTCACCGCGACCTCCCGCACCACGACGGAACGGCCACTGTCGCGGGCGGAGGGCACCCTCTGGGCAGGGCGCGAGCGAAGTCGGAGGGGGCGTAGAAGGGGCGCGGTGCGGGTCGGGGAGGAGGGAGAGGGCGAGGAGGGACCGGAGAGGGGGCGGGCGGACTGCTCCGGTGCCGGGTGGTGTCAGCCGGTGCCGGCCGGTGCCGTCCCTGGTGTCGCCCGAGCGGGCGTGCCGCCGGGCGGCCCCGGCGCTACGCCGGCACGGCCCGGGACCAGTCCGGGGCCGTCCCGGTCACCCGGCACAGGGCCAGGTACAGCGGGATCGGCGGGGTGTACGGGACCGTCCCCTCCGGCCGGTGGATGAGCCGGGCGGTGCCGGTGACCAAGGCTCCGGGGACGTAGTGGGCGGGGGAGGGCCAGGGTAGGGCGTAGTCGGAGTCCGACGGGACGATCCACCACCACTGAGCGCCGTCGGTGTACACACATCCCAGCCGTGGCAGCAGCGGCACGACGAGAGGGCCGAGGCGGTCGGGCACGGCCACGGCGTCACAACCGAGCGGGGCGGTCATGCCGTCGGGTACGGGCAGCCGCTGGGCCGTGCCCTGGACGGACCGCCGACGCTGCAACCGCACCAGGGTGTCGAGACCGATCACCTGCTCGGGGCTGCTGCGGGGACTGGGGCCGAGGACGGGAGCAGCGGCGGGGCCGGGTGCGGAGGCGGCGGATCGGCCGGATGCGGGTGCGGGGGACCGGCCGGCGCCGGTCGTGTCGTAGCGGCCGCAGCCGCTGATGCTGTGCCGACGGCGGCCGGCGGCCCGTGGGGCGGGGAGGCCGGGGTCCTGCTGCCCGGCGGGGCTGGTGTCCGGTCGGCCGGGGTGGCTGGGCTGCTGCCGCCGTGAGGTGCCGGTGTCCGGTCGGTCGAGGCGGTTCGGGTCCTGTGGACCGGTGGTGCTCCCGTCCCGGCGGTCGTAGCTGTCGCCACGCTGCCGGTCGGAGCCGGTGTCGCCGGTCACGGCCGCTCTCCGGCACGGCGCTGCTCGCCGATGCGGCGCCGGTCCCCGGCGCGGTGCTGATCGTCGGCCGGGTGCTGCTCCCCGGCCCCGTACCGCCCGGGCCCCCCGCGGCGGTGCGCTTCCGTTCCGTCGCCCTCGTCCGGGTCGTCGGGGCGGCCGGGCTTGGGGCGCGCGCCCCAGCCCAGGTCGTTACGGGGCTCGGCGGTGTCGTGGGCCGCGTCGGTCTGACGGGCCAGCTCGGCCCAGACCAGCAGCCCGGGACCGTGCTCCTGCACCCCCCAGGCCCTGCACAGCGCGTCGACGAGGAACAATCCCCTCCCGTGCTCCTCGTCGGGCCGCTGCGGGGACGGATGGGGTTCGCCGGGGGCACAGCCCTCGTCACGTACGGCGATACGCACCATGTCGTCGTGGTCGTGCAGCTCGCACACGACCCGGCTGCTCGCCGTGTGCACGACCGCGTTGGTGACCAGCTCGGAGATGACCAGAGCCGCGCTGTCGCAGGTATCCGCGGACACCGACCAACCGCTCAGCCGGGCGTGCGCCAGGCGTCTTGCCCGAGCGACGGAACCCGGATGCGCGGCCAGCTCGAACCGGAACCGGCGCCCGGAAGCATCCCACCGAGGGGCTGCTTCCGGTACGGCACCGAGACCGGGACGGTCTGCGGCGTCTGTTCCTAAGGGCACGGACGGAATCACGCTTGCCACTATCTCCCCGCCGTGAACACTTGGCAAGCGTCACTCTGAAAATTGCAGAGTGCGGTGTGACTCGGTGAAGGGCCGTGGCACACTGCTCGCAACAGCACCACGCGCGGCGCCAATTGAAGTCCTCGGAGACCGAGTCGGTCTTCGAATGCACCTTCGAATGGCGCCGCAGGGCTGTCGGGATTCATTTGGAGGTGGGAGCGTGAGCGAACCGCGGTCCGCGCCGACGGTGGGCCAGGTGGTCCTCGGCCGGCGCCTGCTGGACCTGCGGGAACGCGCCGGACTGAAGCGCGAGGACGCCGCCCGCGTCCTGCGCGTCGCCCCCGCCACCGTCCGCCGCATGGAGATGGCCGAGGTCGCCCTCAAAATCCCGTACATGCAGCTGTTGCTGAAGGCCTACGGCGTCCCCGACGAAGAGGCCGAGGTCTTCGTCCAGCTGGCCGAGGAGGCCAACAGGCCGGGCTGGTGGCAGCGGTTCCACGACATCCTGCCGAACTGGTTCTCGATGTACGTGAGCCTGGAGGGCGCGGCAAGCCTCATCCGTTCCTACGAGCCCCACTTCGTCCCTGGCCTGCTGCAGACCGAGGACTACGCGCGCGCGGTGCTCAGGTCGGGCGCCGTCGGCCAGACGAGCCCGGAGGACATCGAGCGGCACGTCGCCCTGCGCATGCAACGTCAGGACCTGCTCACCCGTTCCGACGCCCCCCGTTTCTGGGCGGTGATGGACGAGACCGCCCTGCGCCGCCCGGTCGGCGGACAGGAGGTGATGCGCGCGCAGATCGACAAGTTGCTCGAGGCCACGAAGCTGTCCCATGTGACGCTCCAGGTCGCCCCGTTCGCGAGCGGGCCGCACCCGGGGACGTACGGGCCCTTCGTGCTGTTCCGATTTGCCATGTCAGAACTGCCGGACATGGTCTACAGCGAGTACCTGACCGGGGCCGTCTATCTCGACGCGCGCACCGAGGTGGCGACCCATCTCGAGGTCATGGACCGCATGGCGGCACAGGCCGCGACGGCACAACGCACGAAGGAGATCCTGCGGGATCTCCGCAAGGAGCTGTGAATGGACCGCATCAAGCCGCGCGGACGCGTCTACAACGGCATGCCCGCGCGGGAGTTGGGCAGCGAGGGCTGGCACAAGCCCTGGAGCGGCGGCAACGGCGGAAACTGCCTGGAGGCGATGAAGCTCGCCGACGGCCGGATCGCCGTGCGCCAGTCGACCGACCCGGACGGCCCGGCGCTGATCTGCACCACGGACGAGATGACCGCGTTCATCGAGGGCGCCAAGGCGGGGGTGGCCGACTTCCTGCTGTCCTGATCCGGACCGTGTGTTGTTTTTTCTCAACTTCCTCATCGTGGTACCGACTTGATCATTCATTGCGTCAGACGCCCATGACACTCATGGAGTGCCGCATGACAGGGGAGGGCCCGACGGCCGGGGCGATCGACACCAGCAAGCCCCATCCCGCGCGGATGTACGACCGGTACCTCGACGGCAAGGACAACCGCCCCGTCGACGAAGGGATGGGCCGGCAGATGCTGGCCGTCGACCCCCGGGTGCCGGTGATGGCCCGGGTCAACCGCGCGTTCATGCACCGGGCCACGCGCTGGCTCGCCCATCGGGGCGTACGGCAGTTCCTGGACGTCGGCACCGGCATACCCACGGAGCCGAACCTGCACCAGGTCGCCCAGCAGGTCGCCCCCGACGCCCGGGTCGTCTACTGCGACAACGACCCGATCGTGCCGGCCCACGCGGCGGCTCTGCTGCGCAGCACGCCGGAGGGCGCCACCTAGTACCTGCAGGCCGACGTGCGCGACCCGGACGCGATCATCGCCGGCGCCCGGCGCGTCCTGGACCCCGGCCGCCCGGTCGCCCTCTCCCTCGTCGCCCTGCTGCACTTCGTCCCCTACGAGGACGGCGCACACGACCTCGTCGCCCGCCAGCTCGCGAACTGCCCTCCGGCAGCTACCTGATGATGACCCACGCCACGGCCGACCTCACACCCGAGGAGTCGGCGGCGGCCACCGGGAAACTCAAGGCGGCCGGCATCACCCTCGCCCTGCGCTCCCGCGAGGAGTTCGCCCGCTTCTTCACCGGCCTCGACCTGGTGGAGCCCGGCGTCGAGATCGTCCACAAGTGGCACCCCGAACTGGGCGAACCGGTACCGGGCCAGGACGACGGCGTGATCCCCGGGTGCGGCGCGGTGGCCCGCGAGCGGTAGATCCGTGGCCGTGGCGCGGTGGCCCGCGAGCGGTAGATCCCCGGGTGCGGCCCGGTGGCCCGCCAGTGGTAGACCCGTGGCCGTGGCCCGGTGGCCCGGTGGTACCCCAGTGGTAGACCCGTGGCTGTGGCCCGGTGGCCCGTACGGTGCTCGCGATGACGACGCTCCGGCGTCCGTCACCCCGGCGGCAGCACCCCGCACAGCGCCTCGACCGCTGCGCCGTAGGCGTGCTCGGCGGCGGCCGCGTACCCCACCACCAGGCCGTCGCCCGCCGTGGCGGCCGCCTCCGGGTGCCGGAACGCGGCGAGGCCGTCGAGGGCGACGCCCTGCCACGCGGCAGCCTTCACCGTGGACCGCTCGCTGCCGGGCGGCAGCCGCAGTACGGCGTGCAGCCCGGCAGCGATGCCCGTCACCTCGATGTGCGGCGCGTGCGCGGCGAGCGCGGTGACGAGCCGGTCGCGCCGGTGCCGGTACCGCTGCCGCATCCGCCGCACATGACGGTCGTACGACCCCGAGACCACGAAGTCCGCGAGCGCCAGCTGGTCCAGCACGCTAGCCCACCCCTCCCGCTCGCCCTTCGCCGCGAGCACGGGCCCGACGTACCGCTCCGGCAGCACCATCCAGCCCAGTCGCAGCGCCGGTGACAGGCTCTTGCTGACCGAACCGACGTGGATCACCCGTTCCGGGTCGAGGCCCTGGAGCGCGCCGACGGGCTTGCGGTCGTAGCGGAACTCGCCGTCGTAATCGTCCTCCAGCACCACCGTCCCGCGCGCGCGTGCCCAGTCGACCACGGCCGACCGGCGCTCGGGCTGCAGCGGGCCGCCGGTCGGGAACTGGTGCGCGGGCGTGAGCAGCACGGCCCGCTCCCGCCCCAGCAGGTCCACCCGGGCGCCGTGCTCGTCCAGCGGCAGCGGCACGGTGCGCACTCCGGCCGTCGCGAGCAGCCCCCGGTGGAAGTCCAGCCCGTACGCCTCCACGCCCAGCGGCCCGCGCAGCATCCCGCCCGCTCCCTGACCGAACAGCAGGCGCAGCGCGTGCGCGAAGCCCGAGCAGACGACGATCCGGTCGGGCTCGGTCCGCACGCCACGCGCGCGTGCCAGGTATTCCGTCAGCGCCTCCCTGAGCTCCCTGCGCCCGGCAGGATCTCCCGGCCCAAACGCCTCGTTCGGCGCCGCCTGCAGCGCCCGCCGGTACGACGCCGCCCAGGCCGCCCGGGGGAACGCCGACGCGTCCGGCGTGCCCTGCCGCAGATCGTGCCGCGGCCCACGCGCGCGTGCGGGTGCCTTCACGGGCGTCCGTACGGTGCGGCGCAGCGGTTCCGCGCGCTCCGCGACCCGGGTCCCCGAACCCTGCCGAGCGGTCAGCCAGCCCTCCGCGACCAGCTCGGCATACGCGTCCGCCACGGTGTTACGCGCCACGCCCAGGTCGGCGGCGAGCGAGCGGTAGGGCGGCAGGCGGGTGCCGGGTGCCAGGCGTCCGCCGCGCACGGCCTCCCGCAGCGCCCGGATCAACGCAGCCCGCCGACCGCCCGGGCCGGACAGCTCCAGATGCAGATCGGCGCCGATGCGCTCCGCGGAATTGACCCACGATTCCGTCATGGAAATGCACCCTACAGCGGGTCTTTCGGGACCATAACGTGAAGCCATGACGACGAACACGACCACCACGGCGGCCGGCACCACCACCCGGATCGCCGCGGCCGACGCCGCCCGCACCCGCCTGGACTTCGCGAAGGCGGCTCCCAAGGTCTTCCGCGCCCTCGTCGGCTTCGACGCCGCCGCCCGCGCGGGCCTCGACCCCGCACTGGTCGAACTGATCCAGATCCGTGCCTCGCACCTGAACCACTGCGCCTACTGCCTGCACATGCACACCAATGACGCCCGCAAGGCCGGCGAGAGCGAGGACCGGCTGCACATGGTCGCCGTCTGGCGCGAGGCCCGCCACTTCTTCACCGCGAAGGAGCAGGCGGCCCTCGCTCTGACGGAGGCGGTGACCCTGGTCGCCGACGCCGGCGTCCCCGACGCGGTGTACGCCGAGGCCGCCGCCCACTTCGAGGAGGAGGAACTGGCCCATGTCCTCGCCCTGATCCTCACCATCAACACATGGAACCGCGTGGCCCTGTCCACGGGGAAGGTGGCGGGCACGGACGAGCGGCGCTGAGCCCGCTGCTCCCGGCCCCCTCGCTTCACTCCCTCGCAACGGCGACCGACTACGACGGCGACCGATCGCGAGGGCGGTCGACGACGACGGGGAACCGACTGCGACGGCGACCGACTGCGACGGCGACCGATCGCGAGGGCGGTCGACCACGACGGGGAACCGACTGCGACGGCGACCGACCACGACGGCGACCGACTGCGACGGCGTCCGACCGGGCGCCCTGGCCGGGCGGTGTCGAACCGCTCGGAACCGCCCGGCCAGGGCGCCGCTCTCAGACCTCCGACGGCCGACCCCTCGGAGAGACCGGCGACGCTCTCACACCCGCATCGGCCGATCCCTCGGAGAGACCGGCGCCGGCAGCCGTGAACTCCCCGTCAGGTAGCGGTCGACCGCCGCCGCCACCGCCCGCCCCTCCGCGATCGCCCAGACGATGAGTGACTGCCCGCGCGCCGCGTCCCCGGCGGCGAACACCCCGGGGACGTTCGTCGCGAACCCGTCGTCCCGGGCAATCGTGCCCCGCGGATTCAGCGCCAGCCCTAGCTGCTCCATCAGCCCGTCCCCCTGATCGGGCCCGGAGAACCCGAGTGCGAGCAGCACGAAGTCGGCGGGGAGCGTCCGGCCGGTGCCCGGCACCGGCTCCCGCCGCTCGTCGACCTCCACCAGGTGCAGCGACCGTACGTGCCCGCTCCCGTCCCCGGCGAAGTGCAGCGTGGACGCCGCGAACAGCCGCGCGTCCGCGTCCGCGGCCGGTGCCGTACGCAGGTCACGCGCCTCCTCGTGCGCGGCCGACAGCCGGTAGACCTTGGGGTACGTCGGCCACGGCTCGGTGTCCTCGTCACGCTCGGCACCCGGCTGGGCGTAGATGTCCAGCTGGGTCACGGACGCGGCCCCCTCGCGCACCGCCGTCCCCAGACAGTCCGCCCCGGTGTCCCCACCGCCCACGATCACCACATGCTTGCCGGCCGCCGACATCGGCGAGACCGCCAGATCCCCCTCGCACACCCGATTGGACAGCGGCAGATACTCCATCGCCTGGTGTATCCCGTTCAACTCCCGACCGGGCACCGGAAGTTCCCGCCATGCCGTGGCGCCCGTGGCGAGGACGACGGCGTCGTAGCGCCCCCGCAACTCCACCGCCCCGACATCACGCCCGACCACCGTCGACGTACGGAACTTCGTCCCCTCGGCCCGCATCTGCTCGATCCGCCGCTCCAGATGCCGCTTCTCCATCTTGAACTCGGGGATGCCGTACCGCATCAGGCCGCCGATCCGGTCGTCCTTCTCGTACACGGCGACCGTGTGCCCGGCCCGGGTCAGCTGCTGGGCCGCGGCGAGTCCGGTCGGCCCGGAGCCGATGACGGCCACCGTCTTCCCCGACAGCCGCTCGGGGGGCCGCGCAGGGGTGAAGCCCTCCTCCCAGGCCCGGTCGGCGATCGCGCACTCGACGTTCTTGATGGTCACCGCCGGCTGGTTGATCGCCAGCACACATCCCGCCTCGCACGGTGCCGGACACAATCTCCCGGTGAACTCGGGAAAGTTGTTGGTGGCGTGCAGCCGGTCGCTCGCAGCCCGCCAGTCCTCCCGTGACACCAGGTCGTTCCACTCGGGGATGAGGTTGCCCAGCGGACAGGCCTGGTGGCAGAACGGGATGCCGCAGTCCATGCAGCGATCGGCCTGCTTGCTGATGATGGGCAGCAGAGCGCCAGGGACGTACACCTCGTCCCAGTCCCGCACCCGCTCCTCGACGGGCCGCCGCGGCCACTCCTGGCGCGGCGTGGTCATGAACCCCTTGGGATCGGCCATGGTCGACTCCCTCGCGTACGGGCGCCGGAGGCACCGGGTGTACGACGGGCCGTGCGTCATCGGGCGGCACCTGTCCGCACTGCTGATCTCGGCACTCTTCCGGCCACGATACGTCCCCGCCGACGGCCGCGCAGGGTGGCGGACAGCGCTTGCTGACGGGCCTCTCCCAGCATGCTCCCGGACGGCTCCGCATCTGAGCTCCGGGGGTGCTCAGGTGCGTCCTCGGGGAGGTTCAGCGATGCTCTCCGAGGCTCTCCGAGGCCCCTTCGAGACGCTCCGGGACGCCGCCCAGGGGCATGCTCAGGCGAGCGCGAGGACGTAGCCGAGGGCGGCCGCGGCGGAGGCGGCGGTGCGGACGTGGTTCCAGAACGTCCACTCACGCACGTACGCCGGCCAGTACGCGGCTGCCTCCGCGGTGCCCGGGGTCAGCTGCGCCAGCCGGTCGTTGCGGGGCACATGGGCGACCATCGTCGATCCGAACGCCCCGAACAGGTACAGCGCGCTGCCCAGCAACAGCTGTATCTTCCCCGCGTCCGGCCACACCACGAACGTCACCACCGCGATCATCGCGCTCAGCACCGCCGAACCGGTGAACACCGCCATGAAGGCGGGCCGGACCGCGGCGACGTTGATCGCGTTCATCGCCGCGACGCCCTGCGCGGGCGGCAACGCGGCGAGCCCCCGCATCACGAAGGTCGAGAACCCGCAGAAGACCCCGGCCACCAGCCCGGTGCCGAGGACCCCGAGCACGACCAGTACGAAGTACGGACCGTCGATCACGCCACGCCCCCCTCTCTCACACTGGTCCCGGGCCGCCGCCCGGGACACCACCGTCACTCCCATGCTCCTCGGGATTCCTCCGGCCGCACCGTGACACCGCGCCGCGCCCGTGCCCTCGCCGTCCGTCCGTGTTCGCCTTCCCCTGCCCCCTCTCCCTCTCGCCCTTCCCGCCCCTCTCACCCGGCGTCCTCCGCGGCCCCCTGCCAGTCCCGGAGCACGCCCTCCACGGCCGGGGCGATCCGGCGCCGGGCCTCGTAGCGCGCCACCCCGGCCATCAGCAGCTGGTCGTACGGCGTGTCCATATGCCGTACGGCCGCCACCACCGCCGAGATCACCGCCCCCTCGGTCAGCGCCCGCCCGGCCGCGCTGCGCCCGACCCGTCCGCTGCCCCGCACCGACGCGTGCGCCGCGATGGCCCGGGCCCGCTCGGCGGGGCAGCCGGGAAACAGCCGGAGGATCTCGGCCCCGAACGCGGCCGCGAACCGCTCGTCCTCAGCGGTCCTGCGCCGCGCGTCCCGTGCCCGCCGCCGACGCCTCGCCTCCGCGTCCGCCAGACAACGGGCCTCGGCCCGGGCCAGCGCGGCCTCCTCCACGAGCACGCCCTGCCGTTCGTAGCGGCTCTTGCGCCGGTTGAACCGCACCACCACCACCGACAGCGTGCTCTCCTCCCGCGATCTGCGGGTCAGAGCCGTGTCACCGCGCGGCAGGAACACCAGGTGCCCCAGATCGGCACAGTCCAGGCAGCGCGGTGCCCCGTTCTCCAGCACCAGCAGTGACAGCGGCCCACGTCGGCAGGCGCTGCACCGCTTGCGCTTCAAGGACTGGATCACGACAAGTCGGCCGGGGGAGTGGGGAGTCGAGGGAAGCGCCATACGCGGTACTTTCCCCTTCCCCGCCCACGGCTCCCCTGTCGGCCTGTTCCTGCTCCAGCTCCTGCTCCTCCTGCTCCTCCTCCTGATCCGGCGGCCGGACGCCCCCTCCTTCTCCTCGCCGGCTGGCACCGACACGCGCGTACGGTGCCGCACGGGGGCCTGGATCTCGTCCGCCATCCCTACGGCGAGATCGGCGTACGACAGCCACGGCTCGCCGGTGCCGCCACCACCGGCATCGTGACCACCGGGCAGCCGCTCCCCGCCGACCCGGCATGATGGGGCCTGTGCGACTCGAAGCGATCACCTGGGACCGGCTCGCCGAGCTGCTCGCCGACCGGCTGGCGGGGCTGCGGACGGCCGACGCGGGCGCTTGGGTGCGCGTCGGCTTCGACGGGGCACCGGCCGCCCGCCCCGGCGACCTCGCCGAGCGCGTCGGGGAGGCGCTGCGGGTGCGCGGTAGGCCCTCGCTGGTGGTCGGCGCCGAGGGCTTTCTGCGGCCCGCCTCGCTGCGCCTGGAGCACGGGCGGCGGGACGCCGAGTCGTACTACGGCGGATGGTTCGACACGGGCGCCCTGTGGCGCGAGGTCTTCGGCCCGCTCGATCCAGGAGGCAGCGGGCGCGTCCTACCCGACCTGTGGGATCCGGCCACCGACCGGGCCACCCGCAGCCCCTACGTCCAACTCCCGGCGGGCGCCGTTCTGTTGCTCCATGGCCCCCTTCTGCTGCGCCACTGGTTCCCCTTCGATCTGAGCGTGCACGTCCTCCTCTCCGCAGGTGCCCTGCGCCGCCGTACTCCGGAGGCGGACCACTGGACGCTCCCCGCCTTCGAGCGCTACGAGTCCGAGGCCGATCCCGCCGGGACGGCGGACGTGCTGGTTCGTGCCGACGACCCCCGCCACCCCGCCTGGAGCGGCTGACCGGGCAGCCGGTCCAGGCGGGGTGGCGGGAAGATCCCCCCAGCTGACCGCCGCCGTCGCCGGTGTGGCCGTCGCTCAGAGCCAGCCGTTGCGCCTGAAGCCCCGGTACAGCGCCAGACAGGCCGCCCCCATCACCGTCATGACCAGCGGATACCCGAACTGCCAGTGGAGCTCCGGCATGTGGTCGAAGTTCATGCCGTACACCCCGCACACCATCGTCGGCACGGCGATCACCGCGGCCCAGGCCGTGATCTTCCGCATGTCCTCGTTCTGCGCGACGGTCACCTGCGCCAGATGGGCCTGCAGGATGGAGTTGAGCAGTTCGTCGAACGCGGCGATCTGTTCCTTCGCCCGGATCAGATGGTCGAGCACGTCCCGGAAGTAGGCCTGTATCTCCGGGGCGACGACCCGTATGGGCCGGGTGGCCAGGTCCTCCACCGGGCGGCCCAGCGGCACCACCGCCCGCTTCAGCTCCAGCAGTTCACGCTTCATCTGATAGATGCGGCCGGGATCGAGTTGTGCGCCTCCCTCCGAGAACACCTCTGTCTCGACCTGGTCGATGTCGGCCTGCACCGCGTCAGTGACGTTGAGGTAGTCGTCCACGACATGGTCGGCGATCGCGTGCAGCACCGCCGCCGGCCCCTTGGCGAGCTGTTGCGGATCCGCCTCCAACTCCTCGCGCAGCGGCCCGAGCGAGCCGTGCCGGCCGTGCCGGACCGTGATCACGAAGTCCTCGCCGACGAACACCATGATCTCGCCGGTGTCCACCACCTCGCTGGTCGCCGTGAGCCGTTCGTGCTCCACGTAACAGACGGTCTTGAAGACCGCGAAGAGCGTGTCCCCGTAGTGCTCCAGCTTCGGGCGCTGATGGGCCTCGACCGCGTCCTCCACCGCCAGCGGGTGCAGGTCGAAAAGCTCCGCTATGCCCGCGAACTCCGTGTCCGTCGGCTCGTGCAGTCCCAGCCAGACGAAGCCCTCGCCGCTCTTGCGTACCAGCCGCACGGCGTCCACCAGATCCGTGCACTCCGGTACGCGCGCGCCGTCCTGGTAGGTGACGCAGTTCACCACCGACGAACCCAGCGGAGACCTGGCGGGGTGACTCAGGTCGACGCGCGGTCGCCGCCGGGTCAGCCGCGCCACTTTGCGCAGACCACCAACCCTGCCCAACCCTGTGACCTTGCGCAGATTCCCTGCCATGGACATCTGGATCCCCCTCGCGTGGACCTCCGTGCTCAACGCTTCCGCGTCTTGCTCCGCAAGTCTGCCAGCCGGGAGCAAGGCGCGGGCAAGCCTGTGGGAACAGCGCCTTCCGCTTGGTTCCCGCCTGTGGACAAGGCGTCGGTCGATCCGTGCGATCCGGGTCGCTGGGACGATTCCGGTATGACGCGATCCGACGGCTACCTCTTGGACAACCGGCAGAACGAGGCCGGTCAGCGCTTCGACGCCTTCGCCACCCTCTTCGATCCCACCACGTTCCGGCACCTCGAGGATCTCGGTGTCGCGCCCGGCTGGCGCTGCTGGGAAGTCGGGGCCGGCGGCACCTCCGTGGTGTCCTGGCTCGCCGAGAAGGTGGGCCCGACCGGCAAGGTCGTCGCCACCGACATCGACGCCTCGCTGCTCGGCGCGGTGGCCCGGCCGCCGGTCGAGGTCCGCGTCCACGACGTGGGCGCCGATGAGCCGCCAGGGGACGGCTTCGACCTGGTCCACGCCCGGCTGGTACTCGTCCATGTCCCGGACCGGGACAGGGCGTTGCGGTCCATGATCCAGGCCCTGCGCCCCGGCGGGCTGCTGCTGATCGAGGATGCCGACCCCGCCCTGCAGCCCCTGATCTGTCCCGACGAGCACGGCCCCGAACAGCGGCTCGCCAACCGGCTGCGGCAGGGCTTCCGCAGACTGCTCGCCGACCGGGGCGCCGACCTGTCGTACGGTCGCAAGCTCCCGCGTCTGCTGCGCGAGGCCGGACTGCAGGGGGTCGAGGCCGACGCGTACTTCCCCGTGACCTCACCCGCCTGCACCGCCCTGGAGGCGGCGACGGTCCGCCAGATCCGGGACCGCCTCGTCGCCGCCGGCCTGGCCACCGACGAGGAGATCGAGCGGCACCTGGTCAGCGTCGAGGCGGGCACCATGGACCTGACCACCGCCCCGATGATCTCGGCGTGGGGGCGTAAGGCGTAGCCGGGAGCCGCGAGCCGGGGCTGGGAGCCGGGAGGGCTGGTGGCGCGCCGGGCGGTCGCCGTCCGGGTGCTGTGCCCGGCGGGTGGTCCTCGGCCTGTGCCCTCCGGGTGGCCGTCGGCCTCGTTCTCATGGCGCCCGTTGGCCGTAGGCCTTCTCCTCACGGCGCCTGCAGGGTGGCCGACCCCCCGTCCCCGGATACGGTGGCGGCTCCACCCCGCCCCGAGACGGCGGTCCGCTCGCCCCTCCCGACCCGATGGCCGGCTTCCCCTCGCCTCTCCTGCTCCCGATGCGGCGGCCGCCCGCCCACCCGCCGTACCGCCTCCCCGCCCGCCCGGCAGCCCTGCGCCGCCGCCTCCTCCGGGTCCGCGCCCGCGAGCAGGGCGGCGAGGAACGCGCCGGTGAAGGCGTCGCCGGCGCCCGTGGTGTCCCGAGGCGTCGTGGGGGCCGCCGCGACCCGGGCGAGCACGGCACCGGAACGGGCCACCAGCGCGCCGTCCGCCCCCGCCTTGGCCACCACCAGCGGCACATGACGGCTCAACTCGGCCGCCGCGTCCGCCGGTTTCGCCAGCCCCGTCAGCAGACACGCCTCGTCCCGGCTGGGCAGCAGCACGTCCAGCCCCTCCGCGAACGCCAGGAAGCGGTCCACCCCGAGCTGCGCCAGGAACCCCGCCGACGCCGGATCCAGACTGACCGGCACACCACGCGCGCGTGCCGCCGCGAGCGCCACCCGGGCCAGCGCCCGGCTCGGCTCCGTGAACAGCAGATAGCCCGACAGATGCAGCCCGGCGACCCCGTCGAGCAGCGCGTCGGACCAGTCGGCCGGCTCGAGCCGCAGGGACGCCCCGCTGTCGGTGAGGAACGTGCGCTCGGCCGCAGCACCCGTGTCGACGAGACAGATCACCGTGCCCGTCGTCGCCTCCGGGTCCACCACCAGCCGGGGCTGCACCCCGGCCACGACCAGTTCCCGCTCGTGCCACGCGGCCGCGTCCGCGCCCACCCGTCCGAGCAGCCGTACGTCCGCACAGCCCGCATGGGCGGCCCAGCAGGCCACGTTGGCGCCCGCCCCGCCCGGCAGCGTCCTGATCGCGGCGGCCGTGTCGGTGCCGGCCGCGAGCGGCCCCCGGTGCCGGGCGACCACATCCGTGACCACGTCCCCGACGACAAGGAGCGCACCGTCCCGCCGCCCCGCGTCCGCACCCCCGGCCACACCTCGGCCGGTCATCCCCGGGACCAGGCCGTGGCGATCCGCGCCGCCAGCCGCACATTGCCCCGCACCGCGGCCAGATTGGCGCTCAGGGAGGCGCCGTCCGTGTGGCGGACCAGGTAGTCCAGCAGGAACGGGGTCACTGCCTGACCGGTGACGCCCCGCTCCGAGCAGGCGGTCAGCGCGTCGGCGAGCACGCGTGCGTGCAGCTCGGGGTCGAGCTGCTCCGCCTCCGGGACGGGGTTGGCGACGATCAGCGCGGTCTCCGGCGCGGCCAGGGCGTCCTGGGCCCGCATGACGTCCGCGACCTGCTCCGGGCTGCGCAGCGTCCAGTCGACCGGATGACCCGAGTCGGACAGGTAGAAGCCGGGGAACCGGTCCGTGCCGTATCCGGCGACGGCGACGCCGAGCGTCTCCAGCCGTTGCAGCGTCGCCGGCACGTCCAGGATCGACTTCACGCCCGCGCACACCACCGTGATCCGTGTCCGCGCCAGCAGTCCCAGATCGGCCGACTCGTCCTGCGTCACCGTCCACTCCCGGTGCACGCCGCCCAGCCCGCCGGTGGCGAACACCCGGACACCGGCCAGCGCGGCCAGCTGTGCCGTCGCCGACACCGTGGTCGCTCCGCTCGCTCCCGCCGCCACGGCCAGGGGCAGGTCACGGTGGCCCAGCTTTCGGATGCCGTCCTCGTTGGCCACCCGCTCCAGCTGCTCCTTGTCGAGGCCGACCTGGGGACGTCCGTCGAGCACCGCGACGGTCGCCGGTACCGCGCCCTCCCGGCGCACCGCGTCCTCCAGCTCGAGCGCCACCTGGAGATTGCGCGGGCGGGGCAGACCGTGCGCGATGATCGTGGACTCCAGGGCCACCACCGGCCGCCGCGCGTCGATCGCTTCCCGGACCTCTTCCGACACCAACAGCACCACGTGCCCGCCTCCTGTCCGTCGGTCCTTCCTGACATCTCTGGCGGGTCGCAGACGCGGATAAACGCTTGCGGCCTGTGGGGCACACCACCAGCCTGGGGTGCATGACGAACAACAGCACGCGGCTCGACCACGTAGTCCTGTGGGTCGCCGATCCGATCGCAGCGGCCGGCTTCTACGAGGAGATCGTCGGGCTGGAGCCCCTGAGGGTCGACGAGTTCACCGGAGGCAAGGTCTCCTTCCCCTCCGTCCGCGTCAACGAGGAGACGATCCTCGACCTCGCCCCGCGCACGCTCGCGGAGCGCATGAGAATGCTGCCCGGCTCGGCCGACAGCGCGGGTCATCCCGTGAACCACGTCTGCCTGTCCCTGTCGGCCGGCTCCTTCGACGCCCTGCGTGCCCGGCTGACCGAGCACGGTGTCCCGATCAGCGACATCGATCACGACTCGTACGGCGCCCGGGGCAATGCCACCCGTAGCTTCTACTTCCGGGACCCCGACGGCAACGTCTTCGAGGCCCGGCACTACGACGCGTAGCCGAGCCGGCTCAGAACAGCGGTTCGGGCAGAACGCCCTCCAGGGCGAGCAGCTTGCGCTTCGTCTCCAGCCCGCCCCCGAAACCGCCGATACCGCCGTCGCTCTCCACCACCCGGTGACACGGCACGACGACCGGCAACGGATTGGCGCCCATCGCGGCACCCACCGCCTGGGCGCCCCCGGGCTGCCCGACCCGCCCCGCGAGATCGCCGTATCCGACCACCGCGCCGTACGGCACGCCGGACGCCAGCTCGCGCAGCACCTGCCGGTTGAACCCGGAGATCAGCGACCAGTCCAGCGGCAGGTCGAAGTCGTGCCGCTCGCCCGCGAAGTAGGCCCGCAGCTGACGTATCGCCTCGGCCAGCAGCGGTGAGTCCTGATCCTCCACGGGCTCGCCGCCCAGCCGGGCCGCCAGCCGCTCCAGCGCCCGGTCGCGCACCGCGTCCGTGGCGTGGAAGACGACGTTGACCAGGCCCTCACGGGTCGCCGCCAGCATCAGCGGGCCGATGTCACTGTCGACGACGGCCCATACGACCCGCTGCTCATCCTGCCCATGGCTGTCCATGCGCCCACGGTACGACCCGCCACTGACAACGCTCGCCCGGCTCAGTCGGAGCCCAGTGCCGCCCGCACCACGTCGGGCTTGTTGGTGATCACCCCGTCCACTCCCAGCCCGGCGACCTTGCGGGCGGTGGCCGCGTCGTTCACCGTCCACGCGAACACGCCGAGCGGCCTGCCGTGCGGCCCGTCGAAGGCATGCACGGCCGCCACGTAGCCCTGCGACAGGGAGCCGTACGAGGGATTGATCAGGTCGACGAACGATGCGTACCGCTGCAGCTGGGCCATGCTGGGCATGCCGAGGAAGGCGGTGACGACCGCCGGCTTCAGCTCGTGGACCGTGCGCACGCTGTCGGCGCTGAAGCTCTGCACGACGAGCCGCCCCACGTGCGCGTGGTCCAGCCAGCCCTCGTTGGCCAGGAGCTTCAGGGTCTGCTGCTCGATGCCCGGGTACAGCTCCGGGTTCTTGATCTCCAGGAGCAGCTTCTCGTGGTTGTGCTCGACCCGGCGCATGTACTGCTGCAGCGTCGGCACGCGTGTGCCCGTGCAGGCGGGGGAGAACCAGCTGCCCGCGTCGAGCCGGGCGATCTCGGCGGCGGTGAAGTCCTTCACCTTCCACGGCGCCCGGCCGGGGAAGACGTCCTCCACGTTCGTGGTGCGCTGCAGACTGTCGTCGTGGATGACGACCAGCTTGCCGTCCTTGGTGCGCTGGACGTCGTTCTCGACCCAGGTGAAGCCCAGCTGGGCCGCCTTGTCGATCGAGGCCAGCGTGTTCTCGGGGGCGTATGCCGAGGCACCTCGGTGGGCGACCACGGTGACCTCGCCGGCCTCGCCCGCCCGGGCGTCGGAGGTGGGACTCAGCAGGATCGCCGCCGTCCCCAGGACCGCGGCGGCGATGGCAGCGACTACGCGCGCGTGCATGCAGACTCCTCGCGTCGAGCGAATACGGTCAGCACCAGACTGACAGCAGGGAGTCGACGACACCCGGGCGCACGATCGCCATCCCTGGAACGGGGACGACAGAGGCTGCTCACGGGTGCCGCACAAGTGGGGCAAGACCGTGTTTCTTTGCCGGAAAATCGTTCGACCATTCCGGTGGGGGTCATACTCTCTGCGAAAACCCCGACCGCCTCCGCGGTCGTGGGACGGGGGCGCATTTCAGGTATTCCGGGACGTAAGAGGGCGGAAGGGCAGCCGCGGATGCAAGGCACGGTCGACGGATTCAGCTACGGGGCCGTCACCCCACTGGTGGCCTATGCGATGGCCTGCCTCGGCGGTGCCCTCGGCCTGCGCTGCACCACCCGTTCCCTGCTGGTCACCCACTCCCGGCGCCCCGCCTGGCTGGCCCTCGGCTCGGCGGCGATCGGCTCCGGCATCTGGACGATGCATTTCGTCGCCATGATGGGCTTCTCCATCAAGGAGGCGCCGATCCACTACGACAAGACGATCACCTATGCCAGCCTCGCCCTCGCCGTCGTCATGGTCGGCGTGGGGGTCTTCATCGTCGGCTACCGGGGCGCCACCGGCACCTCCTTGTTCACCGGCGGCACGATCACCGGTCTGGGCGTCGCCTCGATGCACTACCTCGGCATGGCGGGCATGCGCTTCCACGGGCGGTTCACGTACAACACCCTCACCGTCGGCGCCTCCGTCGTCATAGGCGTCGTCGCCGCCACCGCCGCCCTGTGGGCCGCCGGACGCGTCCGCGGCTTCCTGTGGAGCGTGGGAGCGAGCCTCGTCATGGGACTCGCGGTCAGCGGTATGCACTACACCGGCATGGCCGCCCTCAGCGTCCACCTCGACGGCGCAGCCCACGGCGGCGGAGGCGCTCCGGAGCCGTCCCTGCTCGCGCCCATGCTGATCGGGCCGCTCGCCTTCCTGCTCATCGCGGGCGTCGTGGTGATCTTCGATCCGCTGATGGTCACGGGCCGGCCCGGCTTCCGGCCCGTCGAACACAAACCCGGAGTCCCGGCCGCTGCCGTCGCCCCCCGCACCGAGCGCCGACCCGCCCTCCACCAGGAGCGCCGTCCGGTCCTCCGACCCGAGCACCACGCTGCCCGGACCCCGCAGAACCGCTGACCCGGACCCGTTGTCAGTGGGGGGTCGTACGGTTGATGGCATGCGGCCCGTTTCCCACATCGAACGCACGGTGGCGCCCTTCGAGGTCGTCAGCCCCTACCAGCCCAGCGGCGACCAGCCGACGGCCATCGCCGACCTGGCCAAGCGCATCGAGGCCGGTGAGAAGGACGTCGTCCTGCTCGGCGCGACCGGCACCGGCAAGTCCGCGACCACCGCGTGGATGATCGAGAAGCTCCAGCGCCCCACCCTCGTGATGGCGCCGAACAAGACGCTGGCCGCCCAGCTGGCCAACGAGTTCCGCGAGCTGCTGCCGAACAACGCGGTCGAGTACTTCGTCTCGTACTACGACTACTACCAGCCCGAGGCCTACGTTCCGCAGTCGGACACCTACATCGAGAAGGACTCCTCGATCAACGAGGAGGTCGAGCGCCTGCGCCACTCGGCGACCAACTCGCTGCTCACCCGCCGCGACGTCATCGTGGTCGCCTCGGTGTCCTGCATCTACGGTCTCGGCACGCCGCAGGAGTACGTGGACCGGATGGTCCCGCTCAGAGTCGGCGACGAGATCGACCGGGACGAGCTGCTGCGCCGCTTCGTCGACATCCAGTACACGCGCAACGACATGGCCTTCAGCCGCGGCACCTTCCGCGTCCGCGGCGACACCATCGAGATCTTCCCGGTCTACGAGGAGCTGGCCGTCCGCATCGAGATGTTCGGCGACGAGATCGAGGCGCTGTCCACGCTGCACCCGCTCACCGGCGAGATCATCAGCGACGACCGGCAGCTGTACGTCTTCCCCGCCTCCCACTACGTCGCCGGCCCCGAGCGCATGGAGCGGGCCGTCAACGACATCGAGAAGGAGATGGGGGAGCGCCTCGCCGAGCTGGAGAAGCAGGGCAAGCTCCTGGAGGCCCAGCGCCTGCGGATGCGCACCACGTACGACATCGAGATGCTCCGCCAGATCGGCACCTGTTCCGGCGTCGAGAACTACTCGATGCACTTCGACGGCCGTCTGCCCGGCTCCCCGCCCAACACCCTGCTGGACTACTTCCCGGACGACTTCCTGCTCGTCATCGACGAGTCGCATGTCACCGTCCCGCAGATCGGCGCCATGTACGAGGGTGACGCCTCCCGTAAGCGCACCCTGGTGGACCACGGCTTCCGCCTGCCCTCCGCCCTGGACAACCGCCCCTTGAAGTGGGAGGAGTTCCAGGAGCGCATCGGCCAGACCGTCTACCTCTCGGCGACCCCGGGCACCTACGAGATGTCGCGCTCCGACGGCGTCGTGGAGCAGATCATCCGCCCCACCGGCCTGGTCGACCCCGAGGTCGTGGTGAAGCCCACCGAGGGCCAGATCGACGACCTGGTGCACGAGATCCGCAAGCGCACCGAGAAGGACGAGCGCGTCCTCGTCACCACCCTCACCAAGAAGATGGCCGAAGACCTCACCGACTACTTCCTGGAACTGGGCATCCAGGTGCGCTATCTCCACAGCGACGTCGACACCCTGCGCCGCATCGAGCTGCTGCGCGAACTGCGCGCCGGCGAGTACGACGTCCTGGTCGGCATCAACCTCCTCCGCGAGGGCCTCGACCTGCCCGAGGTGTCCCTCGTGGCCATCCTGGACGCCGACAAGGAGGGCTTCCTGCGCTCCGGCACCTCACTGATCCAGACCATCGGCCGCGCCGCCCGTAACGTGTCCGGCCAGGTCCACATGTATGCCGACAAGATCACCCCGGCGATGGAGAAGGCCATCGAGGAGACCAACCGCCGCCGGGAGAAGCAGATCGCCTACAACAAGGCCAACGGCATCGACCCGCAGCCGCTGCGCAAGAAGATCAACGACATCGTCGCGCAGATCGCCCGCGAGGAGGTCGACACCGAACAGCTCCTCGGCTCCGGCTACCGCAGGACGAAGGACGGCAAGGGCGCCAAGGCACCGGTTCCGTCGCTGGGCGACAAGGCGGCCAAGGGCGCGAAGGCCGGCAAGGCGACCAAGGGCAAGGCGGCGCCCACCGACCGCCCGGCAGCCGAACTCGCCGAGCAGATCGAGGAGATGACCGAGCGTATGCGCGCCGCCGCGGCGGAGCTGCAGTTCGAGATCGCGGCCCGGCTGCGCGACGAGGTCTCCGAGATGAAGAAGGAGCTGCGCCAAATGCGGGAGGCCGGCCTCGCCTGAGCCCTCGTCACCCGCCGGACCTCGGCATATGCGCCAAGTGTTGCAACACCGACACAAAGCGCGGGCCGGGGTTCGGCCCTGTCGGTGCCGCTGCGTAGGGTTCTTTTCAACCGCGCAGTGCGCGGCAACAGGGGACCATCGAGAGGGGAATCAGCGGTGTCCGTCAACTTGAGCAAGGGTCAGGCCATCAGCCTGGAGAAGAAGGACGGGGCCACCCTGACCGCGGTCCGCATGGGGCTCGGCTGGCAGGCGGCGAAGCGGCGCGGCCTGTTCGGCTCGCGCACCAAGGAGATCGACCTGGACGCCTCGGCCGTGCTGTTCGCCGAGAAGCAGCCGGTCGACGTCGTCTTCTTCCGCCACCTGGTGAGCGACGACGGCTCCGTGCGCCACACCGGTGACAACCTGGTCGGCGGCGTCGGCCAGGGCGGGGACGACGAGGCGATCCTGGTGGACCTGCAGCGCGTGCCGGTCCACATCGACCAGATCGTCTTCACCGTGAACTCCTTCACCGGCCAGACCTTCCAGGAGGTGCAGAACGCGTTCTGCCGCCTCGTCGACGAGACCAACGGTCAGGAACTGGCCCGCTACACGCTGGACGGCGGCGGCGACTACACCGCCCAGATCATGGCCAAGGTGCACCGGGCGGGCTCGGGCTGGACGATGACCGCTCTGGGCACGGCGGCCAACGGCCGTACCTTCCAGGACCTGATGCCGGCGATCCTGCCGCACCTGTAGATCCCGGATTCGCCGGGCGGGGCAGGCACGACGACACGACACAGGGGGCGACGGCGATGACGGCCGAGCTGGTGCGGGGACAGAACCACCCGCTGACCCAGATCCGGCTGGTGATCCGGATCTCGGCCGGAGTGCCGGTCCTGGCCGGGGCCACGCTCGGCGACGAGAGCGGCTCGGTACTCGGCCCCCAAGGAGTGGCCCACCCCGGCGCCCCGGCCCTGCCCGGGATCGAGGTGCCCCGCCGGGCCTCGGCCGAGCACCGCCTCGCCGTCGACCTGGGCGCCCTGCCCGAGGACGTGCACCGCGTCGACGTGTTCCTCGCCCTGCCCACCAGGACCGGTGGCCCCCTCCGATTCGGTGCCGTCGCCGCCCCGCACACCAGGGTCGAGGGCCCGGACGGCACCGAACTCGCCTGCTACACGCTCACCGGCCTGGACGCCGAGGCGGCTGTGGTCGCCCTGGAGCTGTACCGCAGACAGGGCGCTTGGAAGGTGCGCGCGACGGGCCAGGGCTACGCGGGCGGACTCGGCGCGCTCCTCGCCGACCGGGGTCTGCGTGAGGCCGCCGACCTCGCCGCGGCCGTGCAGGAGGCCGTGGCCCCGAGCCAGGCTCGGGCACGCCCCGCACCGCCCACAGCGCCCGCACCCCAGGACGCTCCGCCGCACGGGACGGCCGGGCCGACCCGCTCGTACACCCCGCTGAACACGGAGCCGACAGCGCCGTACGACGCCCAGCACCCGGAGCCGGCAGCCGCCGACGCACAGAGCCCGTACGGCGACCGCAGCCCGTACGACTCCCAGGCGGCGGGCGTCGACCGGCAGGGGACCGGCGGCCCGATCGACTACACGCATCCCCGCCGCCGCCCGCACACCGCCCCGCCACCGTCGCCCCCGCACCCGACCACCGACGAACAGCAGGCCCAGCCGGTCGCCGGCGACGCGGTGGGCTGGTCGATGGAGGAGCGGCTGTACAACCAGGTCTCGGGCATGTTCGAGGACCTGGCCCGCACCACGGCCGCGTACCGCAGCGCCGTCGACTTCGCCGACACCCGTCTGGAGAAGGAACTCGACCAGGCCCTCGCCGACCCCCGTGCGCGGCTCGGCACGGCCGGGGACTCCGCGCGCGAGACGGCCCACGCCCGCCGGACCCAGCTGATCGACCAGGCGCGCGCCAACCTCGACCGCGACCTGGCCCAGCTCAACGCCGAGTCCGAGGTGGTCGAGCCCGCGCTGCCGCCCGCGTACGCCCGCTGGGACAGCCCCGTCTGGCACGGGTACCGCGTGCCCACGGAGCCGCCCCTGGCCCTGCGCCTCGGCGATCTCCGCCTTCCCGAAAGCGAGCCGCTGCGCATCCCGATGCTGGTCAGACTGCCGCTGGAGCGGGGCCTGTGGCTCGACAGCGGTCCGACCGCCGGGCTCGACGGTTCCTTCACGGATTCCACCGAGCTGCGGCAGCTGGCCATGACGGCGGCGGTCGCGCTCGCTGCCCGGCTGCTCGCCGTGCATCCGGTGGGGGAGTTCTCCGTGCAGGTCATCGACCCGGCCGGGGCCGGTGCCCAGGCGCTGGTGCCGCTGACCGGGGCCGGAGTGCTTGCGGCACCGCCCGCGGCAGGAGCGGCCGGGGTGACGGCGGTGCTGGAGCGCCTCACCCGCCGGGTCGACCTGGTGCAGATGGCGGTGCGGGGCGGCGCGGCCGAGTCGCTGCCGGCCGATGTCGACCCCGCGCAGCAGTTGCTGATCGTCAACGACTTCCCGCACGGCTTCGACGACCGGGCGGTGACCCGGCTGCGCTACCTCGCCGACGAGGGCCCGGCCGTCGGCGTGCATCTGCTGATGGTGGCGGATCGCGAGGACGCCGCCGCGTACGGCCCGCTCCTCGACCCGCTGTGGCGTTCACTGATGCGACTCACCCCCGTGCCCGACGACTACATCGCCGACCCCTGGGTCGGTCACGCCTGGACCTACGAGCCCCCGGTCGTGCCGCACGGCAGCCGCATCGTGGAGCAGGTGCTCGACGAGCTGGCCAGGGCGCGGTCCAAGAACTGGTAAAGCGGCCCTGAGCAGGTAACTTGGTATTTTCTTTGCCTGGCTCTTTACCTTCCCTTGGTGATTGCGGTACTGTTTTTCGTACGGAGGGGAGTACTCCCTGACTGCGGCGCACCCGTCAGTACGGACCGGACCGGTCCCGGGACGCCGGCCCGTCACGGGTGGAAGAGACCTCCGGCAGCGACGACGCTGATGTGTTTGCCGTGACGAATGCCGGAGGAACAATGGACGTCTCCATGGGCCTGTGGGCCCTGACCATCGTGGGCCTCGCCGCCCTGATCGCCGTCGACTTCTTCATCGGCCGCAAGCCGCATGAAGTGTCGATCAGGGAAGCCGGGATCTGGACCGTCGTCTGGATCACCCTGGCCGGGCTCTTCGGCCTCGGTCTTCTCGTCTTCGGCGGCGGAAAGCCGGCCGGCGAGTTCTTCGCGGGCTTCATCACCGAGAAGTCGCTGAGCGTCGACAACCTCTTCGTCTTCGTCCTGATCATGGCGAAGTTCGCGGTGCCCGCCCGGTACCAGCAGCGCGTGCTGCTCGTCGGCGTCCTCATAGCCCTGGTCCTGCGGGCCGTCTTCATCGCCGCGGGAGCCGCGATCATCGCCAGCTTCTCCTGGGTGTTCTTCCTCTTCGGTGCCTTCCTGATCTGGACCGCCTGGAAGCTCGTCCAGGAGGCCCGCGCGGACCAGGGGGACGAGGAGTACGAGGAGAACAAGCTCCTGAAGGCCGCGGAGCGCAGGTTCGGTGTGGCCGACCGGTACCACGACACCAAGCTGTGGATACGGCAGAACGGCAAGCGGGTCATGACGCCGATGCTGGTCGTGATGCTCGCCATCGGCACCACGGACGTCCTGTTCGCCCTCGACTCCATCCCGGCGATCTTCGGCCTCACCCAGGATCCGTACATCGTCTTCACCGCCAACGCCTTTGCCCTGATGGGCCTGCGCCAGCTGTACTTCCTCATCGGCGGCCTGCTGAAGAAGCTGGTCCACCTGTCGTACGGCCTGTCGATCATCCTCGGTTTCATCGGCGTCAAGCTGGTGCTGCACGCGCTGCACGAGGCCGGTGTCCATGTGCCCGAGATCAGCATCCCGGTCTCGCTCGGCGTGATCTGCGCCGTCCTCGCCGTCACCACGATCACCAGCCTGGCGGCCTCCAGGAAGCAGGCGGCCGTCGAGGCGGCGGCGCGCAGCGGCGGCAGTGCTCCGAAGGACAGCGTCGACGCCTGACCGCGCCGAGGTCGGAAGCGCGCGGGAACCCTTCTCAGGGACACGAGGGGCCCGGCCTGCCGGCGCCGGGCCCCCGGGTCGGAAAGGACGAAGCATCCAGGAAGAACGGAATGCGAACCCTGTACGTCTCTGCGACGATCGCCGCATGATCACTCGGCTCCGGTCGCTCACCCGGCTGTGGACCGTCCTCGTCCCGGCGCTCGCCGTCGTCCTGTTGGTTTTCACCTGGGGCCGAGCACTCCCTGGGGCGGTCGTCGCCCTGGTGACGGTCGTCCTCGCCGGTTCCGTCCTGGCGGCGGTGCACCACGCCGAGGTCGTCGCCCACCGGGTCGGAGAGCCCTTCGGCTCCCTGGTGCTCGCCCTCGCCGTCACGGTCATCGAGGTGGCCCTGATCGTCACCCTCATGGCGGACGGCGGCGACAAGAGTTCCACCCTGGCCAGGGACACCGTCTTCGCCGCCGTGATGATCACCTGCAACGGCGTCGTCGGGCTCTGTCTGCTCGTCGCCTCCCTGCGGCACGGCACCGCGGTCTTCAACCCCGAGGGCACCGGCGCCGCCCTGGCGACCGTGGCGACGCTCGCCACGCTCAGCCTGGTGCTTCCGACCTTCACCACCAGCAAGCCCGGGGCCCAGTTCTCCACCGTCCAACTGACGTTCGCCGCGCTGTCCTCACTGATTCTGTACGGCCTGTTCGTGGCCACCCAGACGGTGCGCCACCGCGACTACTTCCTGCCGATCACCCGGCAGGGCGAGGTGATCACCGCCGACGACCACGCCCGGCCCCCGTCCGCGCGCACCGCCTGGATCAGCCTCGGCCTTCTCGGCCTGGCCCTGATCGGCGTGGTGGGCCTCGCCAAGGGCGTGTCGCCCACCATCGAATCGGGCGTGAAGGCGGTCGGCCTGAACCAGGCCGTCGTCGGTGTGATCATCGCCCTGCTCGTCCTGCTCCCGGAGACGATCGCCGCGCTGCGCTCCGCCCGCCGGGACCGGGTGCAGACCAGCCTCAACCTCGCCCTCGGTTCGGCCATTGCCAGCATCGGCCTCACCATCCCGGCCGTGGCGCTGGCCACCGTCTGGCTGTCCGGGCCGCTCGTCCTCGGTCTCGGCGCGACGCACATGCTGCTGCTCGCACTGACCGTCGTGGTCAGTTCCCTGACCGTGGTGCCGGGACGGGCAACACCCCTGCAGGGCGGTGTCCACCTGGTGATCTTCGCGGCCTACCTGGAACTGGCCATCAACCCGTGACCCGTACCGCGGTCCTCCCCCGATCCGGTCAGCCCGTGGCCGGTTCCGCCGCCGGCGCGGGCACCGGGCGCGTCTCCGGCAGCAGCGCGAAGCACCCGAGGCTCAGCAGGGCGATACAGGTCAGATAGATGCCCACGCCCCAGGGGACCCGCCCGCCATGCTCCGCGAGCGCCGTGGCCACGACCGGGGTCAGCGCGCCGCCGAGGACCCCGCCGAGGTTGTAGCCGACGGCGGCCCCCGTGCAGCGCACGCGTGCCTCGTACAGCTCCGGAAGATACGCCGCGACCACCGCGAACATCGTGACGAAGGCGATCAGCGCGCCCAGGATGCCGAGGAACATCAGCAGCGGCTCACCGGTCGCCAGCAACGCCACCAGCGGGAGCATCCACAGGACACAGGCCGAGCACCCCGCCAGACACATCGTCCGACGCCCGTACCGATCGCCGAGCAGCGCCATGAGCGGTGTGAGCGCCCCCTTCACGATCACCGCGGCCATGACGCAGGTGAGCATGATCGTGCGGCTCACCCCGAGCCGTTCCGTCGCGTACGCCAGCGACCAGGTCGTCACCGCGTAGAACACCGCGTAGCCGACGGCCAGCGCCCCCGCCGTGAGCAGCACCAGCCGCCCGTGCCGCCGTACGACCTCGACGAGCGGTACGCGCGCGTGGTCGTCGATCTCCAGGAAGCTCGGGCTCTCGACGAGCGACGAGCGCAGCCACAGCCCGGCCACTGCCGGCGCTCCGGCCGCCCAGAACGGCACCCGCCACCCCCACCGCGCGAACTCCGAGTCGGACAGCGCCGCCGACAGTGCGAGCATCACGCCGTTGGCCAGCACGAAGCCGACCGCGGGCCCCACCTGCGGGAAGCTCGACCACAGGGCGCGCCTTCCGGCCGGAGCGTGCTCCGCGGTCAGCAGGACCGCCCCGCCCCACTCCCCACCGAGCCCCAGCCCCTGCACGAAGCGCAGCACGAGCAGCAGCACGGGAGCGGCGACGCCGATCGTGCCGTACGACGGCAGACAGCCGACCGCGACCGTCGAGGCGCCGGTGAGCAGCAGCGACATGACGAGCACCGGCCGGCGCCCGCGCCGGTCCCCGAGATGCCCGAACAGCACCGACCCCAACGGCCGGGCCACGAACCCCACTCCGAACGTGCCGAAGGCCGCCAGAACGCCCACGACCGGCGAGAACGTCGGAAAGAACAGTGGCCCGAGGACCAGGGCCGCCGCGGTCCCGTAGACGAAGAAGTCGTAGAACTCGATCGCGGTCCCCGCGAGGGAGGCGACGGCGAGCCGTGGCATGGACGGTGTGCTGACGGCGCGTACATCGTGCATGCTGCGTCAACCACCCACAGTGACCAGGGGTTACGGGGGCGCGTGGAGGTGATCGCGGGGTCGGGGTGCACGCCGAGGCGACCGGCGCGCACGGCCCGCCACCCGCCCGGGCCACCGTGATAGACCGGGTGCCGAGAGCGGTCGTCGACGCACCGCCCCGAACGGACCGGAGGAACCGTGCCCCGCACCCTGGCCAACGCCCCGATCATGATCCTCAACGGGCCCAACCTGAACCTGCTCGGCCAGCGCCAGCCCGAGATCTACGGCAAGGACACGCTGGCCGACGTGGAGGCGCTGTGCGCCAAGGCGGCGGCGGCCCACGGCGGCACGGTCGACTTCCGTCAGTCCAACCACGAGGGTGAGTTGGTCGACTGGATCCACGAGGCACGGCTGAGCCACTGCGGGATCGTCATCAACCCCGCCGCCTACTCCCACACGTCGGTCGCGATCCTGGACGCGCTCAACACCTGCGACGGCATGCCCGTGCTGGAGGTGCACATCTCCAACATCCACCAACGGGAGTCGTTCCGGCACCACTCCTACGTCTCACAGCGCGCCGACGGCGTGATCGCGGGCTGCGGAGTGCAGGGCTACGCGTTCGGCGTGGAGCGGGTCGCGGCCCTGCTGGGAGCGGCCCGCACCGAGGCGTGACCCCGCGGTCCTAGAGGCGGCCGGCTTCCACGATCCGCCGCAGGAAGCGCCGCGTGCGCTCCTGCTGCGGGTCACCGAAAACCTGTTCGGCGCTGCCGCGCTCCAGCACGACCCCGTCGTCCAGAAAGCAAACCTGGTCGGCGACGTCCCGGGCGAAACCCATCTCGTGGGTCGCCAGCACCATGGTCATGCCCTCGTCCTTCAGACCACGGACCACCTCCAGCACCTCACCCACGAGTTCGGGGTCGAGCGCGGCCGTGATCTCGTCCAGCAGCAACAGCCTGGGCCGCACGGCGAGCGCCCGCACGATCGCCACACGCTGCTGCTGACCGCCGCTGAGCCGGTCAGGGTAGGCATCCGCCTTGCCGGCGAGGCCGAGGCGCTCCAGCAGCCCCCTGGCCCGTTCCTCGGCCTCGGCACGGGAGACGCCGTGCACGCGGCGCGGGGCGAGAGTGATGTTCTCCAGCACGGTCATGTGCGGGAAGAGGTTGTACGCCTGGAAGACCACGCCGATCCGGCGCCGTACCGCGTCCTCGTCGACCCGCGGACCGGTGATCTCCTCGCCGTCCAGCCAGATCGCGCCGTCGTCGATCTCCTCCAGAAGGTTGGCGCAGCGCAGCAGCGTGGACTTGCCCGAGCCGGAGGCACCGATCAGCGCGGTCACGGTGTGCGGGGCGACCTCCAGATCGACGTCCCGCAGCACGACGGACCCGCCGAAGGTCTTGCGGACGGACTCCATGCGCAGAACGGGTCCGTCCGCGCCGCCCATGGCGCTCATGTCGCTCACAGCGAACCTCCCTGGTCCCGCTGCCGGTCCATCCGGGCCGTCACCCAGTCCGTGAGACGGGTCATCGGGATGGTCAGCGCCACGAACACCAGCCCCGCGACGATGTACGGCGTGTAGTTGAGACTGCGGCCCACGATGATGTCGGCCGCCCGTACGGCGTCCACCGCGCCGCCGATCGACACCAGGCCGGTGTCCTTCTGCAGCGACACCAGGTCGTTGAGCAGCGGCGGCACCTGCCGGCGCACGGCCTGCGGCAGTACGACGTGGCGCAGCGCCTGCCGGTTGGTGAGCCCCAGTGAGCGTGCCGCCGCGCGCTGTGAGGGGTGGACGGACTCGATGCCGGCCCGGAACACCTCGGCCACGTACGCCGCGTACGTCAGTGTCAGCGCCGTACCGCCCAGCAGCACCGGATCGACCGTCACGCCCTGCAGCCGCAGCGCCGGCACGCCCAGGACCACGATCATCAGGTTGATGATGAGCGGAAGGCCGCGGAAGAAGTCGGTGTACGCCGCCGCCAGCACCCGCAGCGGGAAGAACACCGGGCCGCGCAGGGTACGGGCGACCGCGATCAGCATGCCGAGGACCAGCACCGCGACCCCGCAGACCAGCAGCAGACGGACGTTCAGCCACAACCCCTCGAGGACCTTCGGCAGCGCCTCGCGCGCGTACCGCGCACTGAAGAACGTCTCCTTGGTACGGGGCCAGCCCGGCGCGTCGACGACGACCAGGTAGAGCACGGCGGCCGTGACGAGGGTCGACAGCGCCGCGACGGCCGTGGCCCTGCGGGCGCGCGCCCGCTTGTGGCGCTCGCGCTCCAGGCGTCGCGCGGACGGCACGTAGCCGTCGTCCGGGGCGCCGTCACCGGCGCCACCGGTCGTGTCACCCGTGTCGTCCGCCCCCTCCCGCGCGGACTCGCCCTTGGTGACGGTCACTTGAGCACCGGGGCGTCGACGGCGTCCGAGAGCCACTGCTTCTCCAGCTTCGCCAGCGTGCCGTCCCTGCGCAGGGCGTCGACGGCGCCGCTCACGCACGGGGTCAGTGCGCTGCCCTTGTCCAGCACCAGCCCGAACTGCTCGGGCGTGCCGCCCCGGTTCTCGAACTGACCGACGATCCTCGCGTCCGTCACCTCGGCCGCGGTGATGTAGAAGGCGGTCGGCAGGTCGACGACGACGGCGTCCACCTGGCCGTTCTTCAGAGCCGATTTGGCCTGGTCGTTCTTCGAGAACGCGGCGGCCTCCTGCTTCGGTTTCACCACGTCGGTGATGTAGTCGAGGCTCGTGGTGCCCACCTGGGCGCCCAGCTTGAGGCCCTTCAGGTCCGCGATGCTCGTCGCCCGGGCGGCCTTGGTGCCCTTCAGAGCGATGACGGCCTGGCGCACGTCGTAGTAGCCGGAGGAGAAGTCGACGGCCTTCTTGCGCTCGGCGCTGATCGACACCTGGTTGATGTCGAAGTCGAACGTCTTCACGCCGGGCGCGAACGCCTTGTTGAACGGCACGCTCTGCCACACGACCGCGCTCTTGTCGTACCCCAGTTGCCGCGCGACGGCGTAGGCGACCGCCGACTCGAAACCCTTGCCGTCGGCGGGTTTGTCGTCCTTGAACCAGGGCTCGTACGCCGGCTCGTCCGTCGCGATCGTCAGTTTGCCCGACGTCTTGGTGGCGGGCTTGCCCGTGGCGCAGCTCTTCGCGGAGCCGGACGGGGTGGCCGACGCTTTCTCGTCGGGCTGCGGAGCGCAGCCGACAGCGGTGGCGAGCAGGGCTACGGTGGCGGCGGCGAGCGCTCGGCGCAGGGCGCGAGAGGCGAGGTGCATGGCCGGAGATTGGCAGCGAACCCCACGTTTGTCCAGGTCATGCCCGTAACTGTCCGCATAGTGGGAGCGGGTGTTGCAGTCGTGTGAACGTGGCTCCCCGGTGCGGGAGTTCGGCCTGGGCCGGGCCTGGGCCGCCGGCCGAGGGCGGGGTAGGAGGCCGGCGGCCCTACCGCCGAGGAGCCGTCAGCCTCCGCGGGGTTGCTTCCCAGTTCACCGCGTGCGGTGACGCGTCGGGAGCGTGCGCACCCCCTGAGCATGCGCGAAACGTTCACACGGGGCGCGCGCGTTGGAGAATGCGCCCGGCGCTCACCACCCGCGCGCGTGCCACTCCGGCAGATGCGGCCGTTCCGCACCCAGCGTCGTGTCGTTGCCGTGCCCGGGATACACCCAGGTCTCGTCCGGCAGCGCACCGAAGATCTTCGTCTCCACGTCGTGGATCAGGCTGGCGAACGCCTTCGGGTCCTTGTGCGTGTTGCCGACGCCGCCGGGGAAGAGGCAGTCGCCGGTGAAGACGTGCGGATGGCCGTGCGGGTCGTCGTAGACCAGCGCGATGGAACCCGGGGTGTGCCCGACGAGGTGGCGTGCGGTGAGTTCCACGCGCCCCACCCGGATGACGTCGCCGTCGTCGACGAGGACGTCCGTGGGCACCGGGATGCCGGGCGCGTCGTCACGGCCGGCGTGGGTACGCGCGCCCGTGGCGGCCACGACCTCGGCGAGCGCCTGCCAGTGGTCACCGTGCCGGTGCGTGGTGACGACGGACGCGATGCCGTCGTCACCGATCATGCCGAGGAGCGTCCCCGCCTCGTTGGCGGCGTCGATCAGGAGCTGCTCGTCGGTGGCCCGGCAGCGCAGCAGATAGGCGTTGTTGTCCATCGGGCCGACCGCGATCTTGGTGATCATCAGGTCTTTCAGCTCGTGCACGTCCGCCGGTCCGCCGACCTTGACCTCTCCGGTGTACGTCATGGTGATCAGCCTATAGCGCGAGGGCCTCGGACGGGCGGCCGTCGTGCTACAGCGGGGGCAGCTTCGGCAGTGCCCCGCCCGCCACCTTCAGCGCCGTCCCGTCGCGGCGCCCGGCGAGCCAGCCCACCAGCTCCGCCGGCGTGCCGGTGACCGTGACCTCGGGGTCGTCGGCCACGTCTCCTGTGTTCCACGCGCGCGTGCCGTCCGTCACGCGGGTCGCCGGGACGCCGGGGTGCCCGCGGAACCGTGCCGTGAGGAAGTCGGTCTCCCGCTCGAGGAACTCCTCCGGGAGATCTTCCAGCTCGTAGCCGATGCCGAGGTCCACGTGGTGCAGCTCCACCTCGATCCAGCGCCGGAACGGCACCCGGGACGCGGAGTCGGTGACACCGTTGCGCAGCTCCACCGTGCGGCTCCAGTCCGCCGGTGCCTCGCCCGCCGCCCGGAAGCGGGCCGCGCTCTCGCGCAGGTCGGCGAGCTGCGCGTCGAGGGCGCGCGGGGCACCGCTCTCGATGTCGGCGTCGCGCGCCTCGGCGCTCGCGTACATGGGGCGGCCTTCGAGGACGTTCCTCAGCGCGTCCGCGTTGCGGGCGAGGTGGGCGAGGACGTGCCCGCGGGTCCAGCCGGGAAGCCGCGACGGCTCGGGGAGCGAGGCGTTGTCCAGTCCGGCGACCGCATGGAGGAGTCGTTCGGTCGCGTCACGTACACATGCCAGGTCATGAGCGTGATCAATCATGGCCCTGACATTAGTCCTGCCACACCTTCAGGTGAAGGTGGTGAGCATCGTCCGCAAATCGAAAGCACGTGCTATATCGTCGAAGGCGGCGTCGGGCATGCTGGATGGTCGGGGGTTGTTATGCAACCGGGCAATCCGACCGGCGTTGTCAGTGGCTCCCCCTAGTCTGAAGAAGCACGGGGGCCCCGCCCCTGTCACTTCTCTCAAGAAAGGTGCGGACCGGCGTGGCCGACCGTCTCATCGTCCGTGGCGCGCGCGAGCACAACCTGAAGAATGTCTCGCTCGACCTGCCTCGTGACTCGCTCATCGTCTTCACGGGCCTGTCGGGGTCGGGCAAGTCCTCCCTGGCCTTCGACACGATCTTCGCGGAGGGCCAGCGGCGCTACGTGGAGTCGCTCTCCTCGTACGCCCGGCAGTTCCTCGGCCAGATGGACAAGCCGGACGTCGACTTCATCGAGGGTCTGTCCCCGGCGGTCTCCATCGACCAGAAATCGACCTCGCGCAACCCGCGCTCGACGGTCGGCACCATCACCGAGGTCTACGACTACCTGCGTCTGCTCTTCGCGCGGATCGGCAAGCCGCACTGCCCCGAGTGCGGCCGCCCGATCTCGCGCCAGTCGCCGCAGGCCATCGTGGACAAGGTCCTGGAGCTGCCGGAGGGGAGCCGCTTCCAGGTGCTGTCGCCGCTGGTCCGCGAGCGCAAGGGCGAGTTCGTCGACCTCTTCGCCGACCTGCAGACCAAGGGTTACTCCCGCGCCCGCGTGGACGGCCAGACCGTCCAGCTGTCGGACCCGCCGACGCTGAAGAAGCAGGAGAAGCACACCATCGAGGTGGTCATCGACCGCCTCACGGTCAAGGACTCCGCCAAGCGCCGCCTCACCGACTCCGTGGAGACCGCCCTCGGCCTCTCCGGCGGCATGGTCGTGCTCGACTTCGTCGACCTCCCCGAGGACGACCCCGAGCGCGAGCGCATGTACTCGGAGCACCTGTACTGCCCGTACGACGACCTGTCCTTCGAGGAGCTGGAGCCGCGCTCCTTCTCCTTCAACTCGCCCTTCGGCGCCTGCCCCGAGTGCACCGGCATCGGCACCCGCATGGAGGTCGACCCGGAGCTGATCGTCCCGGACGAGGACAAGTCCCTGGACGAGGGCGCCATCCACCCCTGGTCGCACGGGCACACCAAGGACTACTTCGGTCGCCTGATCGGTGCCCTCGCCGACGCGCTGGGCTTCCGCACGGACATCCCCTTCGCGGGCCTGCCCCAGCGTGCGAAGAAGGCGCTGCTGCACGGCCACAAGACCCAGATCGAGGTGCGCTACCGCAACCGGTACGGCCGCGAGCGTGTGTACACCACGCCCTTCGAGGGCGCGGTGCCCTTCGTCAAGCGCCGGCACAGCGAGGCCGAGAGCGACGCCAGTCGTGAGCGCTTCGAGGGCTACATGCGCGAGGTGCCCTGCCCGGGCTGTGAGGGCACGCGCCTGAAGCCGATCGTCCTCGCCGTCACGATCATGGACAGGTCGATCGCCGAGGTCTCCTCGATGTCGATCAGCGACTGCGCGGACTTCCTGGGCGAGCTGAAGCTGAGCGCCCGCGACAAGAAGATCGCCGAGCGCGTCCTGAAGGAGGTCAACGAGCGGCTGCGCTTCCTGGTCGACGTCGGCCTGGACTACCTCTCGCTGAACCGCGCGGCAGGCACCCTCTCCGGCGGCGAGGCCCAGCGCATCCGCCTCGCCACCCAGATCGGCTCCGGCCTGGTCGGCGTGCTGTACGTGCTGGACGAGCCCTCCATCGGCCTGCACCAGCGGGACAACCACCGGCTGATCGAGACCCTGGTCCGGCTGCGCGACATGGGCAACACGCTCATCGTCGTGGAGCACGACGAGGACACCATCAAGGTCGCCGACTGGGTCGTGGACATCGGCCCCGGCGCCGGTGAGCACGGCGGAAAGGTCGTGCACAGCGGCTCCCTGAAGGAACTGCTCGCCAACACCGAGTCGCAGACCGGCGCGTACCTCGCGGGCCGCAAGGCGATCCCCCTGCCGGACGTACGCCGTCCCCGCGACCCGTCCCGGCAGCTCACCGTGCACGGCGCCCGCGAGAACAACCTGCAGGACATCGACGTGTCCTTCCCGTTGGGCGTGTTCACGGCCGTCACGGGCGTCTCCGGCTCCGGAAAGTCGACGCTGGTCAACGACATCCTCTACACGCACCTGGCCCGCGAGCTGAACGGCGCCCGGACCGTCCCCGGACG
Organism: Streptomyces sp. NPDC052301; assembly: GCF_044593395.1. Taxonomy (NCBI): domain Bacteria; kingdom Bacillati; phylum Actinomycetota; class Actinomycetes; order Kitasatosporales; family Streptomycetaceae; genus Streptomyces; species Streptomyces sp. NPDC052301. Next base: position 553,803 of record NZ_JBIUBE010000004.1, read on the forward strand.
GCACACGCGCGTGGAGGGCGACGACCTCGTCGACAAGGTCGTCCACGTCGACCAGTCCCCGATCGGCCGCACACCGCGGTCCAACCCGGCGACCTACACCGGTGTCTTCGACCACATCCGCAAGCTGTTCGCCGAGACCACCGAGGCGAAGGTCCGCGGCTACCTGCCCGGCCGCTTCTCCTTCAACGTCAAGGGCGGCCGCTGCGAGAACTGCGCGGGCGACGGCACGATCAAGATCGAGATGAACTTCCTCCCGGACGTCTACGTTCCGTGCGAGGTCTGTCACGGTGCCCGGTACAACCGGGAGACCCTGGAGGTCCACTACAAGGGCAAGTCCATCGCCGAGGTGCTGAACATGCCGATCGAGGAGGCCATGCACTTCTTCGAGGCGGTCCCGGCGATCTCCCGCCACCTGAAGACGCTGCACGACGTCGGCCTCGGATACGTCCGCCTCGGCCAGTCCGCCACCACCCTCTCCGGCGGTGAGGCCCAGCGCGTCAAGCTGGCCAGCGAACTGCAGAAGCGGTCCACCGGACGCACGGTCTACGTCCTGGACGAGCCGACCACCGGTCTCCACTTCGAGGACATCAGCAAGCTGCTGAAGGTCCTGGGCGGCCTGGTCGACAAGGGCAACTCGGTCATCGTCATCGAGCACAACCTCGACGTGATCAAGACCGCCGACTGGATCGTGGACATGGGCCCGGAGGGCGGCGCCGGGGGTGGCCTCGTGGTCGCCGAGGGCACGCCCGAGGAGGTGGCCGGGGTACCGGCCAGCCACACCGGCAAGTTCCTGCGCGAGATCCTCGGCGCCGACCGGATCAGCGACGCGGAACCGGTGAAGGCGCCGCGGAGCACGACGGCCAGGAAGACGGCCGCCGCCAAGTCGGTCGCGAAGAAGACGGTGACGGTCAAGGCCAACAACACGGCGACCAAGAAGGCCGCCGCGGCCACGAAGAAGGCGACGCCCGCGAAGAAGACGACGCGGGCCCGCAAGGCGTGACACCCGGTGATGCGTCGCGTGGCACACCACGCGACGCATCGAGTGACGCACCACGTGACACATCATCAAAAAAGCGGCGCCCCGCGGGAACTCCCCGCGGGGCGCCGCTCGTTCCACCAGCAGCCACCCCGGCTCTGCGGTTCGACCGGCTCCCGCACCGCAGGCCCGGCCGCACCTTGACAAGACCACAGGGGAAACGGGCCGCTCACAGTTCACCCAGCTCGGTCGCGTACGGCGGCTCGGCCCCCGCCCGCGAGCAGGTGATCGCCGCCGCCCGGGCCGCGAAGCGCAGCAGCCGTGTCCAGCCCTGCGTCCCCAGGGCGGAGAGCGCTTCCCGAGACAGCGCGTCCCGGACGGCCAGCCCGTGCAGCAGGGCGGCGTTCACCGTGTCACCGGCCCCGATGGTGTCCACGACGTCGACCTTCTCACCCGGCACCGAGTACTCCGCGCCGTCCCGGGTGAACACGGTCAGACCGTCGCCACCTCGCGTGACCACGACGGCCGCCGGCCCCGCGGCCAGCCACTCCCGCGGGGTGCCGCCCAGCCACGCCGCGTCCTCCGCGGAGAGCTTCAGCAGCGTCACCGAGGGCAGCCAGCTCTTGAAACGCGCCCGGTAGGCGTCCGCGTCCGGAATCAGTCCCGCCCGGACATTGGGGTCGAGCGTGGTGAACAGCCCCTGACCGGCGGCCCTCCGCATCAGGTCCTCGTACGCGCCCGCCCCCGGTTCCAGGACGAGCGAGCAGGTCCCGAAGGACACCGCGCGCGTGCCGGAGGGGAGCGCCGCCGGGGCGGTGAAAAGACGGTCGGCCGTGCCGTCGACGTAGAAGGAGTAGGCGGCCGAGCCGGCGGCGTCGATCGTGGCCACCGCGAGGGTCGTCGGCTCCGGCCCGCGCTGTACGCCCGATACGTCGACACCGGCTCGCCGCAGCCCGTCGAGCAGGGCCTCGCCGAAGGCGTCGTACGAGGCCCGGGAGCAGAAGGCGGTGCGGGAGCCGAGCCGGCCGAGGGCCACGGCGGTGTTGTACGGGCCGCCGCCGAGCGCCGGCTTCAGGTCCGCAAGCGCACCGGGGCCCTGCGGTACCAGGTCGATCAGTGCCTCACCGGCGACGACGATCACGAGGCGGTTCCCTTCTCGGACAGCGTGGATGGGTCGGTTCGCCCGGCCGCTTCGGCCGTGGTCGGCTCCTCCGGGCACCCGCAGGACGAGCGGTGGACGAACGTGCACGGCAGCCGCACCGTACGGGCCGGCCGGTCGGGCTCGGCCAGGCGCTCCAGCAGGATCCGGACGGCCTGGGCGCCCAGCTCCCGGCTGGGCTGGGCGACGGCGGTGAGCCGGGGCGAGAACAGGTCGGCCCAGGCGAAGTCGTCGAAGCAGCACAGGGCGATGTCGTCCGGCACGGCGAGGCCACGGCGGCGCAGGGCGCGCAGGGCACCGATGGTCATCGCGTTGTTGGCGGTGACGAGGGCCGTCGGCGGATCGGGCAGGTCGAGCAGTGCGGCCGTGGCCTGCTCGGCACCGGCGGACTCGGAATTGCCCGACACGAGGAGACGCTCGTCGTGCGTCAGCCCGGCGGCGGCGAGGCCGTCCCGGTACCCGGAGATGCGCTCGGTGGTGGTGCTGAGCCCGGGCAGCCCCGCGACCAGACCGATCCGGCGGTGTCCCAGTCCGGCGAGATGAGTGACGAGCCGGGCGGTCGGCTCGGCGCTCTCGGCACAGACCTGGTCGAAGCACGGCACGCCCGTGGCAGGGCCGGCGCCCGCTGCACCGCCGGCCCGGGCGGCGTCGTCCGGCGCGTTCCCGTCCCATGTGCCCGTGTCTATGAGGCGGTCCAGGAACACCGTCGGCACGGCATGCCGGCGGAGATAGCCGATCAGCTCCCGCGGGGTGGCGGAGGGAGTGACGACCATGCCGTCCACCCGGCGCTCGTGCAGGAGCTGTACGACCTTGCGTTCATGCCCCGGGTCGTCGTGCGGGTCGGCGATGAGCAGGCTGTAGCCCGCTTCCAGGGCGGCGGCCTCGACGCCCTGGAGGATCTCCGTGAAGTACGGGTTGCTGATCGCCGAGACCGCTAGCCCGATGGAGCGGGTGCGGGAGGTCACCAGGGAGCGGGCCAGGGTGTTCGGCGTGTACCCGAGAGCGTCGATGGCGTCCCGCACGGCCTGCCGGGTGTGGGGCGACACCGGGCGCGTGCCGTTGAGGACGTGGGAGACGGTCGCCACGGAGACTCCGGCGCTGCGGGCCACGTCCGCCATGGTGGGCATCGGGCCTCCCTTCCTGGGCAAGTCTTCCGGCCGGAAGGTACCCCATCCGACCAACAGACGTAAACGCTTGCGCAATCGTTTACGCGAGCGTCCGCCGGCTGCGTCCCTCCCCGCCCGACCCGCGTCCGCCCCCGCCCCGGGCCCGCCCCCTCTGCCCGGGTATCGTCGCCCTGCACGTCCCTTGACCCGTGGAGTTCCAGATGCCCGCCCGACCGTCCGCAAGCCGCCGTACCGTCCTTCGAGGGGCTGCCGTGGCCCCGGTCGCCGGGCTCGGCCTGGCGGCGTGCGCGGCTCCGGACGGGAGCGGTTCGGCGGCCGTCCCGACCACGCCGGTCGACCTCGGTGCCGAGAGCGAGATCGCGAAGGGCGGCGCCAAGCTGTACCGGGATCACAACGTGGTGGTCAGCCGCGACGGGAGCGGCACGCTGAAGGCGTACAGCACGCTCTGCACGCACGCGGGGTGCCCCATCAACAAGCTGCAGGGCACGACGCTGATCTGCCCCTGCCACGGCAGTCAGTTCGACGCCGTGACGGGCAAGGTGGTCCAGGCGCCGGCCACCGAGCCGTTGGCGGAGCTGCCGGTGAAGGCCGCGGCCGGCAGGATCGTCGCGGGCCCGGGAGCCTGACCGCGGGGCCGCCGGGCACCGTGGGGCCCCGCGTCTCCAGCCCGCGCGCCCCTCACTCCCAGATCCGGTACCGGCTCACTCCCAGTCCCAGGCGATGCCGACGATGCCGGGTCGGATCCGGGGCTCGACCACATGGACGCAGTGGTGCGGGCCGGTGACGGGCAGGTCCTGCCGTCCACTGCGCGGGGCCGCCGCCGAGTGCTGGGTGAAGCGGTGGCAGCGCACCGGCAGTGCGGTCGCGTCGAATCGCACCTGGAGGGCGTACTGGCCGCCGGGGGAGTCGAAGGGGCGCAGGTACTCGCCGCAGGGTCCGGCCGTGCCGTCCTCGACGCCGTACCGGAAGAGGAAGGTGTCGCCGGAGCGCAGCCGGGTGCCGAAGAGCAGCTCCGCCACCAGCACACCGGTGTCCTGGTCCCAGCGGACACGTCCCGTGCGGCAGTTCTCCAGGGCCCGCACCCGCATGTCGCGGGGGCTGCAGCCGGGGTCGCCGTGGTGCACGGCGAGGAAGCGGTCGACGCCGTCGTGGTGGGCCCGCACGATGTGGTGGGACTCGCGGCCCGCCAGCTCACGCCGGGCACCGATCCGGACGCATTCGTGGTGGCCCAGGGTGTGCAGCCCGCCGTCGAGAGGCCGGTCCAGCTCGGACCGGAGCCGCTCCAGGACGTCCGAGGCCTCGATCAGGGAGCGGTAGGAGCGGCCCGCCGGGCGGCCGGCCCGCGCCCGTGCGTCGGACTCGGCGAGCAGGCGGATCAGCGACTCGTCCGGGAGCTGGAGGATCTCCTCCAGGGCCCGGACGGCCCGCAGCGACTCCGGGCGCTGCGGGCGGCGGGCGCCCTGCTGCCAGTAACTGAGGCTGGTCACGCCGACCTTGACCCCGCGGCGGGACAGATGGTGCTGGACGCGCTGGAGCGGCAGTCCGCGTGCGGCGATCGCGGCGCGCAGCGCCACGTGGAAGGGGCCGCCCCGCAGGATCGTGTCCAGTTCCGCGCTGGGGACGTCCGCGTGCTCTGTGGCATGGAGCATGCCGAGGGGCCTCTCTGTGAAGTGTCGCTACGGCTGGTCAGACCGCTGTGCGGGGGTGCGGGGCCCCTGTGGGCGCCGTGGACGCCCGTGGCTGCGCACGGTACGCCTGGCCGTGCGGGTGCACGGCCCCGAGTTCCCCCGCATTGAAGCGTGTTGACCAGACACCGACAACACCATCGACCGGCCTTCTGCCGTACCTGGCCGCGCCGCGACCGCTCCGCCGGGGCCGCCGACCCCTCACGGGGACCCCGTCGGCCGACGTCGCGCGGCTCGGCGGGGGCTGAGCCGCACGCCCCGGCGGGCGCCGAGCGGCACGGGTGCGGGCACGAGCGGCACGGCTGGGACAGCGCCACGGGCCCGACGCGGTGTCGGTGGTCGCCAGTAGGGTGTGAGACATGGCCGACCCCTCCAGCTACCGCCCCAGGCCGGGTGAGATCCCGGACTCTCCGGGGGTGTACAGGTTCCGTGACGAGCACCGCCGGGTGATCTACGTCGGAAAGGCGAAAAGCCTGCGTCAGCGCCTGGCGAACTACTTCCAGGACCTGGCGAACCTGCACCCGCGCACCCGGACGATGGTCACCACCGCCGCGTCCGTGGAGTGGACCGTGGTGTCCACGGAGGTCGAGGCGCTGCAGCTGGAGTACTCCTGGATCAAGGAGTACGACCCCCGGTTCAACGTCAAGTACCGCGACGACAAGAGCTACCCGTATCTCGCGGTGACGATGAACGAGGAGTTCCCGCGCGTACAGGTGATGCGCGGTCACAAGAAGAAGGGCGTCCGGTACTTCGGTCCGTACGCGCATGCGTGGGCCATCCGCGACACCGTCGACCTGCTGCTGCGAGTCTTCCCGGTGCGCACCTGCTCGGCCGGCGTGTTCAAGAACGCCTCCCGCACCGGCCGCCCCTGCCTGCTCGGCTACATCGGCAAGTGCGCCGCCCCCTGCGTCGGCCGGATCACCCCCGACGAGCACGGGGAGCTGGCGGACGAGTTCTGCGACTTCATGGCCGGCCGCACCGGCACCTACCTCCGCCGTCTGGAGAAGCAGATGATGGAGGCGGCGGAGGAGATGGAGTACGAGCGGGCCGCCCGGCTGCGCGACGACATCGGGGCCCTGAAGAAGGCCATGGAGAAGAACGCGGTCGTGCTCGCCGACGCGACCGACGCCGACCTGATCGCCGTCGCCGAGGACGAGCTGGAGGCGGCTGTGCAGATCTTCCACGTGCGCGGCGGCCGGGTGCGCGGCCAGCGCGGCTGGGTGACCGACAAGGTCGAGGAGGTCACCACCGGCGCCCTGGTGGAGCACGCCCTGCAGCAGCTGTACGGGGAGGAGTCCGGGGACGCGGTCCCCAAGGAGGTCCTGGTCCCGGCCCTGCCCGAGCCGGTCGAGCCGGTGCAGGACTGGCTGACCGGCCGCCGCGGGTCGAACGTGTCGCTGCGCATCCCGCAGCGCGGCGACAAGAAGGCGCTGATGGAGACCGTGCAGCGCAACGCGCAGCAGGCCCTCGCGCTGCACAAGACCAAGCGCGCCTCCGACCTGACCACGCGCTCGCGTGCGCTGGAGGAGATCGCCGATGCCCTCGACCTGGACAGCGCCCCGCTGCGGATCGAGTGCTACGACATCTCGCACCTCCAGGGGGACGACGTGGTCGCCTCCATGGTGGTCTTCGAGGACGGCCTGCAGCGCAAGAGCGAGTACCGCCGCTTCCAGATCAAGGGCTTCGCCGGCCAGGACGACGTCCGCTCCATGCACGAGGTGATCACCCGCCGCTTCAAGCGGTACCTCGCCGAGAAGGAGAAGACGGGCGAGTGGACCGACGGCGCCGGCGCGGAGGAGGCGCCCACCGACGGCGAAGGCACCCTGACCCTCACCGACGGCGACGGCGACAGCACCCTCACCGGCACCGAGGAGATCACGAACTCCCTCAAGGACGACGAGGGCCGTCCCAAGAAGTTCGCCTATCCGCCGCAGCTCGTCGTGGTCGACGGCGGTCAGCCGCAGGTCGCGGCGGCCCGGCGGGCCCTGGACGAGCTGGGCATCGACGACATCGCCGTGTGCGGTCTCGCCAAGCGCCTGGAGGAGGTCTGGGTGCCCGGCGAGGACGACCCGGTGGTCCTGCCCCGCACCAGCGAGGGCCTCTATCTGCTCCAGCGCGTCCGTGACGAGGCCCACCGCTTCGCGATCACCTATCAGCGCACCAAGCGTGCCAAGCGCTTCCGCTCCAGCCCCCTGGACGACGTCCCAGGCCTCGGCGAGACCCGCAAACAGGCGCTCATCAAGCATTTCGGCTCGGTGAAGAAGCTGCGGTCCGCCACAATCGAGCAGATCCAGGAGGTGCCCGGGATAGGCCGCAAGACGGCCGAGACCATCGCCGTGGCCCTCGCCCGGTCGGCCCCGGCCGCACCCGCCGTGAACACGGCGACCGGAGAGATCATTGATGACGAGGAACCCGACACGACGGCGGGTTCCTCGGGGGAGCCCGTGACCGCGGGCCTCCCGGACGAACGACGGGGGCAGGAGACATGACGGAGCACGAGGCACAGCCCACGGCGGAGCGAGATCGCGCGCACAAGGAAACGGGCGAGAACCAGCCGCGCCGGCCGGCCGAGGGGCAGCCCGCGGCCGAGGCGGAGCCGCAGCACGCGGTCCAGGAAAACGGAGAACAGGTGAGCACGGACGTCACACCGGCCGGCGGCCCGGAAGCGGCCATCCCCGAGCTGGTGATCATCTCCGGTATGTCCGGAGCAGGCCGGTCGACGGCGGCCAAGTGTCTGGAGGACCTCGGCTGGTTCGTCGTGGACAACCTCCCGCCCGCCCTCATCCCCACCATGGTGGAGCTGGGCGCCCGCTCGCAGGGCAACGTGGCGCGGATCGCGGTCGTCGTGGACGTGCGCGGCCGGCGCTTCTTCGACAACCTGCGCGAGTCCCTCGCGGACCTGGAGGCGAAGAACGTCACCCGGCGGATCGTCTTCCTGGAGTCCTCCGACGAGGCGCTGGTGCGCCGTTTCGAGTCGGTGCGCCGCCCGCACCCCCTCCAGGGCGACGGCCGCATCGTGGACGGCATCGCCGCCGAGCGGGAGCTGCTGCGCGAGCTGCGCGGCGACGCCGACCTGGTGATCGACACCTCCAGCCTCAACGTGCACGAGCTGCGCGCCAAGATGGACGCCCAGTTCGCCGGAGAGGAGGAGCCCGAGCTGCGGGCCACCGTGATGTCCTTCGGCTTCAAGTACGGCCTGCCGGTCGACGCGGACCTGGTCGCGGACATGCGGTTCCTGCCCAACCCGCACTGGGTCCCGGAGCTGCGCCCGTACACGGGGCTCAACGAGGAGGTCGCCGCCTACGTCTTCAACCAGCCCGGCGCCAAGGAGTTCCTCGACCGGTACGCCGAACTGCTCCGGCTCATCGCGGCCGGCTACCGGCGCGAGGGCAAGCGGTATGTGACCATCGCCATCGGCTGTACCGGCGGCAAGCACCGCTCGGTCGCGATGTCGGAGAAGCTCGCCGCGCGCCTCGCGGCCGAGGGCGTGGAGACGGTGGTCGTACACCGGGACATGGGACGGGAATGACGCAACGTACACCGCGGCTGAGCAGGCTGCGCCGGATGGTGCCCGAGTCGCGCGCCGGCCGCCCGGTCGAGGCCCGCGGGGCCAGGCCCCGTCGGCGTGGCGCGCAGCCCAAGGTGGTCGCGCTCGGCGGCGGCATGGGCCTGTCCGCCTCGCTCGCCGCGCTGCGCCGGATCACCGGCGACCTCACCGCCGTCGTCACCGTGGCCGACGACGGCGGCTCCAGCGGCCGGCTCCGTGACGAGCTGGGCGTGCTGCCGCCCGGTGACCTGCGCAAGGCACTGGCCGCGCTGTGCGGCGACGACGACTGGGGCCAGACCTGGGCCCGGGTCATCCAGCACCGCTTCCAGTCCAAGGGCGACCTGCACGACCACGCGGTCGGCAACCTGCTGATCGTCGCCCTGTGGGAGCAGCTCGGCGACCATGTGCAGGCCCTGGACCTGGTCGGCAAGCTGCTCGGCGCGCACGGGCGTGTGCTGCCCATGTCGGCCGTGCCGCTGGAGCTGCAGGCACTGGTCAAGGGGCACGACCCGGAGCGCCCCGAGGAGGTGGACACCGTGCGTGGGCAGGCGACCGTCGCGCTCACGCCCGGTGAGGTGCAGTCGGTGCATCTCGTGCCCCACGACCCGCCCGCCGTCCCGCAGGCGGTCGAGGCGGTGCTGGACGCGGACTGGGTGGTGCTCGGTCCCGGCTCCTGGTTCTCCTCGGTGATCCCGCACCTGCTCGTCCCCGAGTTGCTGGACGCGCTCACCGAGACCAAGGCGCGCAAGGTGCTGTCCCTGAACCTCGCGCCGCAGCCCGGAGAAACCGAGGGCTTCTCCCCGCAGCGTCATTTGGAGGTTTTGGGGCGACACGCCCCTAAACTCGCCCTGGACGTGGTGCTGGCCGACGAGGCCGCCGTGCCCGACCGCGACTCGCTCACCGAGGCCGCCAAGCGGCTGGGAGCCGCGGTCGAGCTGGCGCCGGTGGCCCGGACCGACGGTTCTCCCCGGCACGACCCGGAGCTGTTGGCCGCCGCGTACGACCGTATTTTTCGGATGCATGGAAGGATCGGCCCATGGCGATGACGGCAGCGGTGAAGGACGAGATCTCTCGGCTCCCCGTCACCCGGACCTGCTGCAGGAAGGCGGAGGTCTCCGCCATTCTGCGGTTCGCCGGCGGCCTTCACCTGGTGAGCGGGCGCATCGTGATCGAGGCGGAGCTGGACACCGCGATGGCGGCCCGCCGGCTCAAGCGGGACATCCTGGAGATCTTCGGGCACAGTTCCGAGCTGATCGTGATGGCGCCCGGCGGGCTGCGCCGCGGCTCGCGGTACGTCGTACGGGTCGTCGCGGGCGGTGACCAGCTGGCCCGGCAGACGGGCCTGGTGGACGGCCGGGGCCGGCCGATCCGCGGGCTGCCCCCGCAGGTGGTCTCGGGGGCCACCTGCGACGCGGAGGCGGCTTGGCGCGGAGCCTTCCTGGCGCACGGCTCGCTGACCGAGCCGGGCCGTTCCTCCTCGCTGGAGGTGACCTGCCCGGGGCCGGAGGCCGCGCTCGCGCTGGTCGGTGCCGCACGCCGGCTGTCGATCGCCGCCAAGGCACGCGAGGTGCGCGGCGTGGACCGGGTGGTCGTCCGTGACGGTGACGCGATCGGCGCGCTGCTGACCCGGCTCGGTGCGCACGAGTCGGTGCTGGCCTGGGAGGAGCGCCGGATGCGCCGCGAGGTGCGGGCCACGGCCAACCGGCTCGCCAACTTCGACGACGCCAACCTGCGCCGGTCGGCCCGTGCCGCGGTGGCGGCGGGTGCCCGGGTGCAGCGGGCCCTGGAGATCCTCGCCGACGAGGTGCCGGAGCACCTGGCCGCCGCAGGGCGCCTGCGCATGGAGCACAAGCAGGCATCCCTGGAGGAGCTGGGCGCGCTCGCCGATCCGCCGCTGACCAAGGACGCGGTCGCGGGCCGGATCCGCCGCCTGCTGGCCATGGCCGACAAGCGTGCCGCCGACCTGGGCATCCCGGGCACCGAGGCCAATCTGACGGAGGAGCTGGCGGACAACCTGGTCGGCTGAGTCCACGTCAACACGCCGGTGTCGAGGCCCACTTGGGGCCGCGGCACCGGCGTCCGCGTATCCGCCGCAGCCTCGTTTGCATGGCCATGAGGCGCTCTTGACTCGATCATGGACTGACATGAGCCTGGCAACCAGTTCGCCGCTGTGGCGGACCACCGCTAGGGGGGTTCATGAGACACAGAGCGAGATCGATCCTCGCTGTCGGCGCGCTCCTGATCGGCGGAGCGAGCCTCGTACCCATAGCCCAGGCGCAGAGCGGAAGCCCGGTGAAGTCCGACCCGGACGAGGTCAAGGTCTTCCGTGCCGACGTCACCCGGAAGCAGATACCCCTGCTCCTCGAAGCCGGGCAGGACGGCCAGGAACTCGACCAGCAGGTCGCGGCCGGCGGCAAGGCCGAGGTCGAGGTCTACCTCACCGACCGGCAGGCCGCGAAGCTCCGCAAGCAGGGCGTCGACCTCACCGAGCACACCGTCCCGGCCAAGGCGGAGGCACGCGCCGAGAAGGCCTCCCAGGGGGTGTTCCGCCCCTACGGCGGAAGCGGCGGGCTCAAGGAGGAGATCCTCCGGGCCGCCCAGGCCGATCCCGGTCTGACGAAGGTCGAGTCCATCGGCAAGACCGTGGACGGTCAGGACATCCTCGCGCTCAGACTGACCAAGAACGCGAAGAAGACGCAGGACGGCTCCAAGCCGTCGGTGCTGTACATGTCCAACCAGCACGCGCGCGAGTGGATCACGCCGGAGATGACCCGGCGCCTGATGCACTACTACCTGGACCACTACCGGACCGACCGGCGGATCAAGAAGATCGTCGACTCGACCGAGCTGTGGTTCGTCCTCTCCGCCAACCCCGACGGCTACGACTACACGTTCAAGGACTCCTCGACCCGCCTGTGGCGCAAGAACCTGCGGGACGTCAACGGCGACGGCGTCATCGGCACCGGCGACGGTGTCGACCTCAACCGCAACTTCCCCTACAAGTGGGGCTACGACGACGAGGGTTCGTCCCCCAACCCCACCAGCGAGACCTACCGCGGCGCGAGCCCCGAGTCCGAGCCCGAGACCAAGGCGCTCGACGGCTTCGAGAAGCGCATCGGTTTCAGGTACGCCGTCAACTACCACTCCGCCGCCGAACTCCTCCTCTACGGCGTCGGCTGGCAGGTGGCCACCCCCACCCCGGACGACGTGCTCTACAAGGCGCTCGCCGGAACCCCGGACGACCCGGCGATCCCGGGCTACCGTTCGCAGCTCTCCTCGGAGCTGTACACCACCAACGGCGAGGCGGACGGCCACGCGTCGAACGTCAACGGCACGGCGATGTTCACCCCGGAGATGTCGACCTGCCAGACCGCGTCGGCCGTCGATCCGAACGACGCCTGGAAGCCCGAGGACTGCCGGTCGGTCTTCAACTTCCCCGACGACGAGAAGCTGATCCAGCAGGAGTTCGTCAAGAACGTCCCCTTCGCGCTCTCCGTCGCCGAGACCGCCGTCCACCCCGACCGGCCGGTCTCCTCGGTCGGCCTGAGCGCCGCCGACTTCACCCCGGCCGCGTTCTCCACGTCGTACGCGCGCGGAGCGGACCAGGAGGTCTCGGTCGTCGTCCGCAGGGCGATCCGTGACAAGGAGCTCAAGTACCGGGTGAACGGCGGCCGCACGCTCGACCAGGCGCTGAAGCCCTGGAAGGGCGGTGCGACCTACGGCGGTGAGGACAACCTCTACTTCGACTCCTACCGGGCCGAGGTGCAGGACGGCGTGCCGGGCGACAAGGTCGAGGTGTGGTTCACCGGCGAGACGAGCAGCGGGAAGAAGGTCTCCAGCTCGCACTTCACCTACACGGTCGCCGAGCGGCCGAAGGCGGACACCCTCGTGGTGGCCGAGGAGGGCGCCTCGGCCACGCAGGCGCAGAAGTACGTGGACGCGGTCAGGGCGGCCGGGCACCGTGCGATCGTCTGGGACGTGGCCACCCGGGGCGTCCCGGACGCGCTGGGCGTGCTGCGGCACTTCCGCACGGTCGTGCACTACTCGGGGACGAACGGCCCCGGCAATCCCACTCAGCTCCAGCTGCGCGCCTATCTCAACGAGGGCGGCAGGCTGATCGAGGCGGGCGAGCTGGCCGGCGGAAGCGTCGACCTCGGCGACGGCACCCCGTCCGACGACTTCAGCCAGTACTACCTGGGCGCCTACAACCGTACGTCGACCGCCGGCGCCACCGCCTTCACCGGCTCCGGTGCCCTCGACGGGGTCGCCGGCGCCCTCGGCGACGCGCCCGGCAACCCGCTGGACAGGGCCGGCACCTACGGCGTCACCTCCGACGAGCTGCCGGCCGCCTCGTACCCGCAGTTCAGCAGCGCGGGCGCGGGCCGATTCGGCGGGACCGTCGACCCGTACGGCCCGTACTCCGGCTCGTACATGGCCGCGGCGGTGCACACGGACGACGCCTACAAGCGTCTCACCCGCACCATCGACCTCACCGGTGTCAGCGCCGCCGAGCAGCCGACCCTGACCGCCCGCATGTTGTGGGACACCGAGCCGGGCTACGACCACGCGGTGGTCGAGGCGCACCTCGTGGGCACCGACGACTGGACGACCCTGCCGGAGACCGGAGGTGCCACCGGGCAGACCGTGCCGTCCGAGTGCGGGGCCGGGTTCCTGATCGGTGAGCACCCCTGGCTGACGCACTATCTGACGCTCACCGGCAGCGTCTGCACCCCGACCGGCACGAGCGGTGCCTGGAACAGCTTCACCGGCAGTTCCAAGGGCTGGCGCCAGGTCGGCTTCGACCTCAGTGCCTACGCCGGGAGGTCCGTCGAGATCTCCCTCGCCTACGTCACCGATCCGGGCACCGGCGGGCACGGCGTCCTCGTCGACGACGCCTCGCTCGTCGTCGGCGGCACGGCGAAGGAGACCGAGGGCTTCGAGTCGTCGCTGGGCGCCTGGCGCGCGGCCGGACCGCCGGAGGGCAGCCCTGCGGTGCTCAAGGACTGGACGCGCACCGGGACTCTGTTCCAGACCTACGGAGCCGTCACGACGGACGACACCGTGCTGCTCGGATTCGGGCTGGAACAGGTGCCGTCGGCGGCCGATCGGGCGGCTCTGCTGAGGAAGGCGTTCGCCTCGCTCGACAGGTGAGCGCAACCCCCTCTCAACGGTGCGCGAACGGGGTACTCATCAAGTGAGCCGACCCGCTCACGAACGAGTGAAAACGGCGTCAAGAGCGCCCCGCATTCCGTAATAAATAAGGGTGAATCCACTGCCGATCCGGGATGGTCCGTACCCTACTGACGGGTACGGACCGCCTGCCCGTGTATGCGCCATCTCGATGTCACCTCGGGGCCCGCAGAGAGGTAGGGTCGGTGGTGGTCGGGGACATCCCAAACAGAGCTCGCCGGCACCGCATGGCCGGCGTACCAACGAGGAGATCGGTTCGTGACGATCCGCGTAGGCATCAACGGCTTCGGCCGCATCGGGCGTAACTACTTCCGCGCGCTGCTGGAGCAGGGGGCGGACATCGAGGTCGTGGCAGTCAACGACCTGGGTGACACCGCGACCACCGCTCACCTGCTCAAGTACGACACGATCCTGGGCCGCCTCAAGCAGGAGGTCTCCCACACGGCCGACACGATCACCGTCGACGGCCACACCATCAAGGTGCTCTCCGAGCGCAACCCGTCCGACATCCCCTGGGGCGAGCTGGGCGTCGACATCGTCATCGAGTCGACCGGCATCTTCACCAAGCGCGACGACGCCGCCAAGCACCTCGCCGGTGGCGCCAAGAAGGTCCTCATCTCGGCTCCGGCCAAGGACGAGGACATCACGATCGTCATGGGCGTCAACCAGGACAAGTACGACCCGGCGCAGCACAACGTCATCTCCAACGCCTCCTGCACCACCAACTGTGTGGCGCCGATGGCCAAGGTCCTCGACGAGAACTTCGGCATCGTCAAGGGTCTGATGACCACGGTGCACGCGTACACGAACGACCAGCGCATCCTCGACTTCCCGCACAAGGACCTGCGCCGCGCCCGTGCCGCCGCCGAGAACATCATCCCGACCACCACGGGTGCCGCCAAGGCCACCGCGCTGGTCCTGCCGCAGCTCAAGGGCAAGCTGGACGGCATCGCCATGCGCGTCCCGGTCCCGACCGGCTCGGTCACCGACCTCGTCCTCGAGCTCTCCCGCGAGGTCACCAAGGAGGAGATCAACGCCGCCTTCCAGAAGGCCGCCGAGGGCGAGCTCAAGGGTCTGCTCGAGTACACCGAGGACCCGATCGTCTCCTCCGACATCGTCAACTCCCCGGCGTCCTGCACGTTCGACTCCTCCCTGACCATGGTCCAGGAGGGCAAGAACGTGAAGGTCATCGGTTGGTACGACAACGAGTGGGGCTACTCCAACCGCCTCGTCGACCTCACGGTCTTCGTCGGCAACCAGCTCTGACACCTGAGCGGACCCCGAAGTGAGAGCAGGGCTCGGGCAGCGCACCGCCGCGCTGTCCGGGCCCTGTCCCACGTACTGACCACGTCCTTTTACGATCAGGTGCACCATGAGCCCTCATGTAGGAGTCCACTCAATGAAGACGATCGACGAACTTCTCGCCGACGGCGTACGCGGCAAGCGGGTCTTCGTCCGCGCCGACCTCAACGTGCCGCTGTCCGACGGGACCATCACCGACGACGGCCGCATCCGCGCCGTCCTGCCCACCGTCAAGGCCCTCACCGACGCGGGCGCCAAGGTGGTCGTCGCCTCGCACCTGGGCCGCCCCAAGGGCGCCCCGGACCCCGCCTTCTCCCTGGCTCCGGCCGCCTCCCGCCTGGGTGAACTCCTCGGCTCCGCCGTGGCCTTCGCGACCGACACCGTCGGCCGGTCGGCCACGGACACGGTCGCGGGCCTCACCGACGGCCACGTCGCCGTCCTGGAGAACCTCCGCTTCAACCCGGGCGAGACCGCCAAGGACGACGCCGAGCGCGGCGCGTTCGCCGAGCAGCTGGCCGCCCTCGCCGACGTCTACGTGGGCGACGGCTTCGGTGCCGTGCACCGCAAGCACGCCTCGGTCTACGACCTCCCGGCCCGGCTGCCGCACTACGCCGGCTACCTCATCACCACCGAGGTCGGCGTCCTGAAGAAGCTCACCGAAGACGTCAAGCGCCCCTACGTCGTCGCGCTCGGCGGCGCCAAGGTCTCCGACAAGCTCGCCGTCATCGACCAGCTGCTCGGCAAGGCCGACCGGCTGCTCATCGGCGGCGGCATGGCCTACACCTTCCTCAAGGCCAAGGGCTACGAGGTCGGCATCTCCCTCCTGCAGGCGGACCAGGTCCCGGCCGTCAAGGAGTACATGGAGCGCGCCGAGAAGCAGGGCGTGGAACTGCTGCTCCCCGTCGACGTCGTGGTCTCCCGGGAGTTCCCGGACCTGAAGGCCAAGGCGCCCACCGAGAACACCGTGGTCGACGCGGACAAGATCCCCGCCGACCAGGAGGGCCTGGACATCGGCCCGAAGACCCGAGAGCTCTACGCCTCGAAGCTCGCCGACGCCTCGACCGTCTTCTGGAACGGTCCCATGGGCGTCTTCGAGCACCCCGACTACGCCGAGGGCACCAAGGCGGTCGCCCAGGCACTCGTCGACGCGAACGGCTTCACCGTCGTCGGTGGCGGTGACTCCGCCGCGGCCGTGCGTACGCTCGGCTTCGACGAGAACGCATTCGGCCACATCTCGACCGGTGGCGGCGCCTCCCTCGAATACCTCGAGGGCAAGACGCTCCCCGGCCTCGCCGCACTGGAGGACTGACCTCAATGAGCACGCGCACGCCGCTGATGGCGGGCAACTGGAAGATGAACCTCAACCACCTCGAGGCCATCGCCCACACCCAGAAGCTCGCCTTCGCCCTGGCCGACAAGGACTACGAGGCCGTCGAGGTCGCCGTCCTGCCGCCCTTCACCGACCTGCGCTCCGTGCAGACCCTGGTCGACGGCGACAAGCTCAAGATCAAGTACGGCGCCCAGGACGTCTCGCAGCACGACTCCGGTGCCTACACCGGCGAGATCTCCGGCTCGATGCTGGCCAAGCTGAAGTGCACCTACGTGGTCATCGGCCACTCCGAGCGCCGCCAGTACCACGACGAGACCGACGAGATCGTCAACGCCAAGGTCAAGGCCGCCTACAAGCACGGCCTCACCCCGATCCTGTGCGTCGGCGAGGAGCTGGACGTCCGCGAGGCGGGCAACCACGTCAGCCACACCCTCGCCCAGGTCGAGGGCGGTCTGAAGGACCTCCCGGCCGAGCAGGCCGAGACGATCGTGATCGCCTACGAGCCCGTCTGGGCCATCGGCACCGGCAAGGTCTGCGGCGCCGAGGACGCCCAGGAGGTCTGCGCGGCCATCCGCGCCAAGATCGCCGAGCTGTACTCGCAGGACGTGGCCGACCAGGTCCGCATCCAGTACGGCGGCTCCGTGAAGTCGGGCAACGTCGCCGAGATCATGGCGCAGGCCGACATCGACGGCGCCCTGGTCGGCGGCGCCTCGCTGGACGCCGACGAATTCGTCAAGATCGTGCGCTTCCGCGATCAGTGACGCGAGCAGTGAGTAGGCGGTAGCGGCGATACGTCGTACCCTTGCGGGGGCACAGCCGAGATGCTGTGCCCCCGTCGTCCATCCGAATCCGAGGAAGTTGGTCCAGCCGTGGTTTTGGGGTTCTCGATCGCCCTGATCGTCTTCAGCCTGCTGCTGATGCTGCTGGTGCTGATGCACAAGGGGAAGGGCGGCGGCCTCTCCGACATGTTCGGTGGCGGCATGCAGTCCTCCGTCGGCGGCTCCTCGGTCGCCGAGCGCAACCTGGACCGGATCACCATCGTGATCGGCGTGCTGTGGTTCGCGTGCATCATCGTCCTCGGCATGCTGATGAAGTCGAACGGCTGACGCCGGTCGGCCGACACCGTGCACTGCGCACACATCACGCATATTCGGTACGTAAGGCCCCATGTTCGGTACGCGCTCCTGAGCGCGGCCTATCATGGGGCTTGCGTCTACGTGTGGGGTCTGTAACTCCTCTCACTGGACGCGCGTTGGGCCTTACGTAGACTGAGGCGCTCGCAGCGAAACGAAACGCCGACTCGCTTCGCGGCACCATTACGCAGGGAGTTACGACCGTGGCAAGTGGCAACGCGATCCGGGGAAGCCGGGTCGGGGCGGGGCCGATGGGCGAGGCCGAGCGTGGCGAGTCCGCGCCGCGTCTGCGCATCTCCTTCTGGTGCTCCAACGGGCACGAGACGCAGCCGAGCTTCGCGAGCGACGCACAGGTTCCCGACACCTGGGACTGCCCGCGCTGCGGCTTCCCGGCCGGCCAGGACCGGGACAACCCGCCGGACCCGCCGCGCACCGAGCCCTACAAGACGCACCTCGCGTACGTCCGTGAGCGGCGCAGCGACGCGGACGGCGAGGCGATCCTCGCCGAGGCGCTCGCCAAACTGCGGGGCGAAATCTAGGAGTTGAGACCGGCCGGGAGCCTGCGGGCGCCTGGCCGGAGCCGTCTCGGCACCCTCGCGGACGGCCCGATGTCAGTGGCACCCCCTACGGTTTTTCGTGACGCGGTTCTCCGTGACGGCGCGAAACGGAGGGGGAGTTGTGACGGGGGTCGAGAGGGGGTCGGGGTGTGCGCCTGTGTGGCGCGGCGGTTTCGGGAGGCTGTGGGGCGCCGCCGTGGTGTCCAGCTTCGGTGACGCGCTGCGTACGGCCGCGCTGCCGCTGCTGGCCGCCTCGCTGACCGACCGGCCGCTGCTCATCGCCGCGGTCACCGCCTGCGGCTATCTGCCCTGGATCGTCTTCGGCCTGCTCGGCGGCGCGGTCGCGGACCGGGTGGACCAGCGGCGCGCGATGTGGGCCGTGGACGCGGTACGCGGCCTGCTCGTGGCCTCCTTCGCGGTGGCCGTCAGCCTGGGCCACGCCTCGATCGCGCTGCTCATCGTGCTGGCCTTCACCCTGACCACCTTGCAGACGCTGTTCGACAACGCCGCCACGGCCCTGTTGCCGGCACTCGTGGACCGTGGCTCCCTCGGCAGCGCCAACGCCCGTCTGATGACCGGGCAGAGGATCGCGGGCGGTCTGCCGGGCGCGGCGGCCGTCCCGGTGCTGATCGCCGCCGGCGAGGCCGTCCCCTTCGCGGCCGACGCCGTCACCTTCCTCGTGGCCGCGGCGCTCGTCGCCTCCCTGAAGGCGGCCGTGCCGGAGCGCCCGCCGAGAGCGTCGGGCAGCACCCTGCGCGGGGAGATCGCCGCCGGACTGCGCGCCCTGGGGCGCGACCGGGCCCTGCGCGGCCTGTGCGCGGCCACGGCGCTGTGCAACGTCGGCATGGGAGCGCTGATCGCCACCCTGGTGGTCCTGGTGACCGACGGGCTGGACGCGGGCACCACCGGATACGCGGCGGCCACCACCGCGTACACCCTCGGCGGCCTGGCCGGGGGAGTGCTGAACCGGCGGGTCACGGCGCGGCTCGGCCCGCTGCGGACCGTGCTGCTGGCCGGCACCGTGCAGACCGGGGCGCTCCTCGTCATGGGCACCGTGCTCAGCCTGACCGCTCTGGTGGCCGCCCTCGCCGTCTTCGGCTCCATGGGCATGCTGTGGAACGTGAACACGACGACACTGATGCAGCACCGCACGCCCGACGGTCTGCTCGGCCGGGTCGGCTCCGCCTTTCGCACCCTGGCCGTCGCGGGGGCCCCGCTCGGCGCCCTGCTCGGCGGCGCCGTTGCCACGGCCTGGGGCCCGGGCGTCCCTCCCCTGCTCACGGCCGCTTTCTTCGTCCTGTCGGTCGCCGCGCTGATACCGCTCCGCCACCCGGACGTACCTGTTGTTGCGCCGGATGACGATGTCACGACGGCTCGTGCCGTGCGCTGATCAATTAGGTTGGGACAGGCAGCGGGACAGGTACCGAAAGAAGGCTGAAGTCGGAAATGAACGCAGACGGCCGTACCAGGCTCAACCAGAGGCCCGAGTGGGCCGCTCTCGCCAAGCACCGCGAGGAGCTGGCCGACACCCATCTCAGGGAGCTGTTCGCCGCCGACCCCGAGCGCGGCACCGGGTACACGCTCCAGGTCGGTGACCTGCACATCGACTACTCGAAGCACCTGGTCACCGAGGAGACGCTGCGGCTGCTGCGCGAGCTGGCGGCGGCGACGGACGTGTTCGGGCTGCGGGACGCCATGTTCCGCGGTGAGAAGATCAACGTCACCGAGCAGCGGGCCGTGCTGCACACCGCGCTGCGCGCCCCGCGGGACGCGGTGGTCGAGGTCGACGGCGAGAACGTGGTCCCGGCCGTGCACGCGGTGCTCGACAAGATGGCGGACTTCGCCGGCCGCGTCCGCTCCGGTGAGTGGACCGGCCACACCGGCAAGCGCATCAAGAACGTGATCAACGTCGGCATCGGAGGCTCCGACCTCGGCCCCGCGATGGCCTACGAGGCGCTGCGCAGCTTCACCGACCGCGATCTGACGGTCCGCTTCGTCTCCAACGTGGACGGTGCCGACCTGCACGAGGCCACCCGCGACCTGGACCCGGCCGAAACGCTGTTCATCATCGCCTCCAAGACCTTCACCACGATCGAGACCATCACCAACGCGACCTCGGCGCGCCAGTGGCTGCTGGACGCCCTCGGTGACCGGTCCGCGGTGGCCAAGCATTTCGTCGCCCTGTCCACGAACGCCGGGAAGGTCGCCGAGTTCGGCATCGACCCGGACAACATGTTCGAGTTCTGGGACTGGGTCGGCGGCCGGTACTCGTACGACTCCGCGATCGGCCTGTCCCTGATGATCGCGATCGGCCCGGACCGCTTCCGTGAGATGCTCGACGGCTTCCGCATCGTCGACGACCACTTCCGCACCGCGCCCGCCGAGGCCAACGCGCCGCTGCTGCTGGGCCTGCTGGGCATCTGGTACGACAACTTCCACGACGCCCAGTCGCACGCCGTCCTGCCCTACAGCCACTACCTGTCGAAGTTCACCGCCTACCTGCAGCAGCTGGACATGGAGTCCAACGGCAAGCACGTGGCGCGGGACGGCAAGGAGGTCGACTGGCAGACGGGGCCGGTCGTGTGGGGCACGCCGGGCACCAACGGGCAGCACGCGTACTACCAGCTGATCCACCAGGGCACCAAGCTGATCCCGGCGGACTTCATCGGCTTCGCCCGGCCGGTGGCCGAGCTGAGCGGTGAACTCCGGGCGCAGCACGACCTGTTGATGGCCAACTTCTTCGCCCAGACCCAGGCCCTCGCCTTCGGCAAGACACCCGAGGAGGTCCGTGCGGAAGGCGTGCCGGAGGAGCTGGTCGCGCACAAGACCTTCCACGGCAACCGCCCGACCACGACCGTCCTGGCGGAGGAACTCACCCCCTGCGTCCTCGGCCAGCTGATCGCCCTCTACGAGCACAAGGTGTTCGTACAGGGCGCGGTCTGGAACATCGACTCCTTCGACCAGTGGGGCGTCGAACTCGGCAAGGTCCTCGCCAAGCGCGTCGAACCCGCCCTCACCGAGGGCGCCGACGTACCCGGTCTGGACGCCTCCACACAGGCCCTGGTCGCCAAGTACCGGGAGCTGCGCGGCCGGAGCTGATCCCGCCCCACCGGCGACCCGGGCCGACTGGCGGCCCGGACCTGCTGGGGCCGGGCCGGCTCAGGCCGCCGCGCTCAGGGTGTCCGCGAGGCGTCTGCGGGCCGCGCGGGACGCGGGCAGCGCGGCGAGCGCCGCCGCTCCCAGCACGGCGGCCGAACCCAGTCCGAGCAGTAGCGCCGGGGAGGGCGACTGGGCGATCCCGGCGCCGATGCCGCTGGAGCTGCCCTGGGCGTCGATCAGCCGGCGGCCCAGCGGCAGCCCCAGCGCCGTGGCGGCGACCGCCGCCACCAGGGCCGTACAGCCCGTCGCCGTCACGGTGATCGCGGTGATCTGGCGTGGGGACATGCCGATCGCCCGCAGCGCCAGCATGTCCCGCTCGCCCTCGCGGACGCTGCCGCCGATCGCGGTGAGCAGTTCGACCAGCCCGATCAGGGCCAGCACGGCGATCAGTCCGGCGACGACCGCGCGCAGCGGGGACAGCCCGTCGGCCGGGTTCGTCACGGTGTGCACGTCGAGATGGCCGGCGCCGGCCTCGCCGAGTGCGGTGGCCACGCGGTGCGGGTCGGCGCCGGGGCGCAGCCGCAGCTCGTAGAAGGCGGGGGAGAGCCCGGGATCGTTCTCGCGGAGGGTGTCCAGGGAGGTCGTCACGACCCGTCCGGCGTTCTGCGGTTCGATGCTGCGGCCCACGATGTGCAGGATCTGCGGCCGCTCGCCCACCGTCATCCGCACCCAGTCGCCGACCCGCGCGTGCAGCAGGTCCAGCAGGCCCTGGCCGGCCACCGCCTCGTCGGGCCCGCGTGCGGCCCGGCCGTCGGCGAGCGCGTAGGGGTAGGGCTCGGCGCGGGTGCCGACGCCGCGCAGGGCGATGGTCCCCGTCTGCCCGGGCACGAGAGCGGCCACCTCCACGCCCGGATAAGCGGCGGTGACCCGGGAGTCGCCGGTCAGCAGGGCCCGCACACGAGAGGCGTCCAGCGCGCCGTCGGAGCGGACCGTGAGCGCGGTCGGCACACCCACCCGGGCGGGGCTGTTGTGGAAGCGGTCGATCGTGGTCCACGCGCTGAGCGCCACCACGATCAGCAGCAGGGGCAGGGTCAGTCGGGCCACGGTGGCCAGCGACCGGCCGCGTCCGGCGACCACCTTGTGGCAGCCGAGGACCAGCGCGGCCGGCAGCCGCAGGCCGAGCGCCCGCCGTGCCGGACCGGTCAGCCGGCCGCCCGCCGACGCGGCCGGGCGCGGCACCGGAACCGGCGGCACGCGCCCCGCCCGCCAGGCCGCGAGTCCGGTGGTCACAGCGATGAACAGCACCGCACCCACCGGCACCACGCACAGCGCCACGGTGTGCCCCGGCAGCCCCTGCCACACGCCCACGGCGTCGCCGAGCCGCCCGGGGATCCGGCTGCCCAGCGCCTCGGTGAGCCCGGCCGCGGCCACCGCACCGAGCAGCGCGTAGGCGAGGTGCTGGAGCAGGAAGACGCGGACGACCTGGCCGGGGGTGAAGCCGATCGCCTTCAGTACCGAGAGGTCCCGCAGATGCCCGCGGATCCGGGTGGCGATCGCCCCGTGCACGGCGAACCCGGCGGCGATCAGGGCGCCCAGTCCGAACAGGCCGAGCACCTGACCCAGCAGCCGGTTGTCGCCCTGGGCCGCGGACCGGCCCTGCTGCCAGGTGGAGACCTCGCCGACCGCGCCCGCGCCGAGCACGGTGACGGCACGTTGCACGGCGTAGTCGGTGTCGTCGGCGTCGCCGAGCCGCAGCCCGGTCACCTGGGAGCCCGGCGCGCGGACGGCGGACGGCAGTGCCCACACCAGCCCCGGCTGCTCGCCCGGGCTGTAGTGCGGTTCGGCGCTGTCCGCGATGCCCTCGACGGTCAGCGTGCGGGCCGTGCCGGGCAGGACGAGGGTGTCCCCGGGCTCGGCCAGCAGCGCCCGGGCCAGGCTGCTCTCCAGTACCACCCCGTCCGGCCGGGACGGGTCCAGCCAGTGCCCGGCGGTGAGCAGCGGCCGGCCGACGGAGGGCAGGTGCGGGGTGCCGCGCAGCTCCACGGAGGCGCGGGTGCCGCGCGAGGCGACGGTGGCGGACTCGGCGCGGTAGGGGCCGGCGACGGACTCGACACCGTCCAGCCGGGCCAGCCCCCGGGCGTCGGCGGACAGCGAGGTGTGGATCCACACGTGCGCGCCGCGGGCCTGGGTGAAGACCCGCTGCCAGGGGTTGGTCGCGTAGCCGAACAGCGCGGTGGCCAGCAGCAGCGAGGCGACGATGCCGGCGGTGGCGAGCACCAGGAACAGCGCCTCGCCCCGGTGGGTGCGCAGATCGGAGTGCGCCCAGCGCAGGGTTGCCCGCATGTGCCTCAGCCCCCGGGCCCTGTGGTCGCGCTCCTGCCTGCCCCGCGGCGCATCATCAGTCCCTCAGCTCCAGCACCCCGGAGATGCCGGGGCGGCGGGGCGACGGCGCGCCGTCCAGGGCGGCGTCGTCGGCTATGCGTCCGTCGAAGAAGCTGATCACGCGGTCGGCGGCACTGGCCAGCCGGGCGTCATGGGTGACCAGCACGATCGTCTGGCCGCGCCCGTGGAAGCGGGACAGCAGCCGCATCACCTCGCGGGTGCCCTTGCTGTCGAGGCTGCCGGCGGGCTCGTCGGCCAGCAGCAGCGGAGGATGGTTGACCAGGGCCCGGGCGAGCGCGACCCGCTGCTGCTCGCCGCCGGACAGCTCGCCCGGCATGCTGCGCTCCTTGCCGTCGAGACCCAGCTCGGCGAGGAGCGCCTCGCGCTCGGCGCGGGCCTTCCTCGGCGGGACGCCGGCCAGCAGCGCGGGCAGCTCGACGTTGTCGGCGACGGACAGGTTCGACACCAGGTTGAAGAACTGGAAGACGATGCCGATGGCCTTCCTGCGCTCCACCGCCCAGCGGGCCTCGCCGAAGGCGTCCGTGCACCGGCCGTCCAGCCAGATGCTGCCCCGGTCGGGCCGCTGCAGCCCGCCGAGCAGGTGCAGCAGTGTCGACTTCCCCGCGCCGGACGGTCCGGTGATCGCCACGAACTCGCCCCGGGCCACGCTCAGGTCGACCCCGCGGACGGCGTGCGCGGGCGCGCCCTCGCCGTGGTGGGTCTTCACCAGGCCCTCGGCACGCAGCACGGGAGCGGCAGAGCCGTCGCTCATTCCAGCTCCTCCAGTTCCTCCTGGCACCGCTCCAGCCAGTCGAGGTCGGCCTGCAGATGCAGCATCGCGCCCTCGATCAGCAGATGGGCGATTCGGTTGTCCCGGTTCTCGGCCGCGGTCAGTTTCGACAGGTTGCGCATGGTGGTGAGGTACTGGCGCCGCTGCCGGTTGATGAGGGCGATCTGGTCGGCGAGACCGGTCTGCGGGGCGAGGGCGAGCTTCATGAAGAACTCGTCCCGCACCCGCGGCTCGTCCTCGGTCTCCTCGAACCAGGCGTGCAGCGCTTCCCGCCCGGCGTCGGTGAGGTGGTAGACCTTCTTGTTGGGCCGGCTGGACTGCTCGACGTCCTCGCCCTCGATCAGTCCCGACTTCTCGAGGCGGCCGAGGGTGACGTAGATCTGGCCGACGTTCGGCTGAGGGTACGCGGAGCCCAGCAGTTGCTCAAGGTCCTGCTTCAGCTCGTAGCCGTGGGCGGGGCCGCGGGCGAGGAGTGCCAGGAGGGGCAGGCGCACTCGGGCTGTCCTCCTGTCTGCTCACAATGTGCTCCAGACCCTAGTATCGCCCATACCTAACGGGTATACATGGCCCCTGACTCCCGGCGAGGACGCCGGAGCCGTGTGTACGTGTTCAAGGAGGAACCTATGCGGTGGATCCACGCCGCCGGTAGGGGCCTCCTCGTTCTCGCCGTGATCCTGACCGGGTACGTCGCCTCCGGCGCGCACGCCGACGAGGGTGCGGGCGAGGGCCGCGGCCCGCTCACCCTGGCCACGGCCGGCGATCTCACCGGCTACCTCGGCCCTCTGCTGCAGGGCTGGAACCGCACCCACCCCGGGGAGAAGGTCACCCTCGTCGAGCTGCCGGACTCCGCCGACGAGACGCACGCGCAGATGACCACCGACCTGCGCGGCGGTGACCGGGGCCGCTTCGACGTCCTCAACATCGACGTCAACTGGACCTCGGAGTTCGCGGCGGCCGGCTGGATCCGCCCGCTGCCCCGCGACCGGTTCCCGCTGAAGAGCTTCCTGCCACCGGTCGTCGGCACGGCCACCTACGACGGCCGGCTGTACGCCGTCCCGTACGTCACGAACGCCGGACTCCTCCTGTACCGGAAGGACATCCTCGCCAAGGAGGGCGTGCCCCCGCCGCGTACCTGGGCCGAGCTGGAGCACGACGCGAAGACCATCGCGCCGAAGTACGGACTCGGCGGCTACGCCGGCCAGTTCCTGCCCTACGAAGGGCTCACCGTGAACGCGGCCGAGGCCGTCTACTCGGCGGGCGGCACGATCCTCGGTGACGAGGGCACCCGGGTCACCGTCGACTCCTCCGCCGCCCGCGAGGGCATCGGCTTCCTCGCCCGCGGCGTCCGCGAGGGCTGGATACCGAAGGCGGCGCTGACGTACAAGGAGGAGGAGTCCAAGCAGGCCTTCCAGAACGGCAAGCTGCTCTTCCTGCGCAACTGGCCCTATGCCTACGCCGTCGCCTCCGCCAAGGGCTCGGAAGTCGCCGGAAAGATCGGCGCCGTACCGCTGCCCGGCCCCGACGGACCGGGCACGAGCGTGCTCGGCGGCTCCAACCTGGCCGTCAATTCCCACACCCGGCACGCCGATTCGGCCGCGCGGCTGATCGCCTATCTCACCAGCGCGCCCGTCCAGCGCCAGGTGCTCACCCGGGGCGCGCTGCCACCGGTGCGCGCCGCCCTGTACCGGGATCCGGCCCTGGTGCGGCGATTCCCGTATCTGCCGACCCTGCGCACCGCCGTGGGCACGGCCGCGCCGCGCCCCAAGAGCCCGCACTACGACCAGGTCAGCCTGGCGGTGCAGGCGGTCGTGCAGGATGCGCTCAGCGGGCGGGAGACGCCCGGGCAGGCCGTGCGCCGACTCGCGCGCGAGCTCGACGCCATCGCCCGTCGATAGTTACCTGTTAAGTAACGCCCACATCTCATTCGGCTGCGACATGCCCGTTTCAGTCCCTATTTGTACCCCCAACTCCCCGGTAACCGTCGTTCATTTCATTGACACCCGTATGTAGCGCCTACCTAACATGCATGCATGTTGAGTAAGTACCACTGGTGGCGCGACGCGGTGATCTACCAGGTCTACGTCCGCAGCTTCCTGGACAGCACCGGCGACGGCGTCGGCGATCTGGCCGGCGTCCGCGCGGGGCTGCCGTACCTGAAGAAGCTCGGCGTCGACGGGATCTGGCTGAGCCCGTTCTACCCCTCGCCGCAGCACGACCACGGCTACGACGTGGCCGACTACTGCGGGGTCGACCCGCTCTTCGGTGACCTCGCCGAGTTCGACCTGCTGGTGACGGCCGCCCGGCGGCTCGGCATCAAGGTGCTCCTCGACATCGTCCCCAACCACTGCTCCAGCGAGCACCCGTGGTTCCGTGAGGCGCTCGCCGCCGAGCCCGGCAGCCCGGCCCGCGCCCGCTTCCACTTCGCCGACGGCCGCGGGCCCGAAGGCAGCGAGCCGCCCAACAACTGGCACGCCATGTTCGGCGGCCCGGCCTGGAGCAGGGTCGGCGACGGCCAGTGGTACCTGCACATGTTCACGCCCGAGCAGCCCGACTGGAACTGGCGCGAGCCCGAGGTCCCCGCCGAGTTCGACCGCGTGCTGCGCTTCTGGCTGGACCGGGGCGTCGACGGCTTCCGCATCGACGTGGCGGCCGGGCTGTACAAGCACCCCGAACTGCCCGACTCCGACGACCCGGAGGCCGACGCCCGCACCCGCGACTCGGTCAACCCGCTCGCCTGGAACCAGCCCGAGGTGCACGAGGTGTGGCGCCGCTGGCGCACCCTGTGCGAGGAGTACACCGCCCGCGACGGCCGGGAACGCCTCCTCGTCGGCGAGGTCTCCGTCCCCACCGCCCGCGAACACGCCCTCTACGTCCGCCCCGACGAACTCCACCAGGCCTTCTTCTTCGACCTGCTCGGCGCCCCCTGGGACGCGGACTCCTTCCGCAAGGTCATCTCCGAGGCCATGCAGGACATCGCCGGCACCGGCTCGACCGTCACCTGGGTCCTCAACAACCACGACCAGGTCCGCACCGTCACCCGCTACGGCGAACCCGCCACCGAGGGCAGCGGCCTCGGCGCCGCCCGCGCCCGCGCCGCCGCGCTGCTGATGCTGGCGCTGCCCGGAGCCGCGTACATCTACCAGGGCGAGGAACTGGGCCTGCCCGAGGTCGTCGACCTGCCCGACGACGTCCTCACCGACCCGATATTCCGCCGCACCGGCAGCCGCGCCCGCATCCGCGACGGCTGCCGGGTGCCGCTGCCCTGGTCCGGGCAGGCCTCCCCGTTCGGCTTCACCTCCGGTGCCGAGGGCGCCAAGCCCTGGCTGCCGCAGCCGGAGTACTTCGCCGAGTACGCCACCGACCGCGCCCTCGCCGACACCCGCTCCTTCTGGCACCTGTACCGCGACGGACTCCAACTGCGCCGCACCCTGCCCCAGCTGGGCGAGGGCACGCTGACCTGGCTGGACAGCCCGCCCGGCGTCCTGTCCTTCGCCCGCGGCGACGGCCTGGTCTGCGCCGTCAACTTCGGCACCGCGCCCACGCCCGCGCCGGCCTCCGGCACCCCCCTGCTCTCCAGCGGCCCGTGCCCGCCCGGCGTCCTGCCCGGCGCCACGGCCGCCTGGTGGCTGACCGACCACTGACCGCCCCCGTCAACGCCCCACCCTCGAAAGGGACATCAACGATGATGCGACGACGTACCACCCTGCTCACGAGCTGCACCGCCCTCGCCCTCGCGCTCGGCGCCACCGCCTGCGGCGGCGGACCGGTCTCGGCCGGCGGCGGCGACAAGGCGCTCAGCGGCCAGACGGTCACCGTGGCCGGCGTCTGGTCCGGCAGCGAGCAGAAGAACTTCCAGAAGGTGCTGGACGCGTTCACCGCGAAGACCGGCGCGAAGACCCAGTTCGTCTCCACCGGCGACAACGTCTCCACCGTCGTCGGCAGCAAGATCGAGGGCGGCAACGCCCCCGACGTCGTGATGGTCCCGCAGGTCGGCGTGCTCCAGCAGTTCGCGAAGAAGGGCTGGCTGAAGCCGCTGTCCTCGACCGCGCAGGGGACGATCAGCGCCGACTACGCGCCCGTGTGGAAGAAGTACGGCAGCGTCGACGGCACCCTGTACGGCCTCTACTTCAAGGCCGCCCACAAGTCGACCGTCTGGTACAGCCCCGACGCGCTCTCCCAGGCCGGGGTCAAGGCGCCGAAGACGTACGACGAGATGCTCAAGGCCGGGCACACCGTCTCCGACTCCGGGCTCGCCGCCTTCGCCGTCGGCGGTGAGGACGGCTGGACCCTCACCGACTGGTTCGAGAACGTCTACCTCTCGCAGGCCGGACCCGAGAAGTACGACGCCCTCGCCACCCACAAGCTGAAGTGGACCGACCCGTCGGTCGTGAAGTCGCTCACCACCCTCGGCAAGCTGTTCAAGGACAAGCAGCTGATCGCCGGCGGCCAGAAGGAGGCACTGAACACCGACTTCCCCGGCTCGGTGGAGAAGGTGTTCGGGCCCAAGCCCGAGGCCGGCATGGTCTACGAGGGCGACTTCGTCGCCGGTGTCGCCCACGACCAGTTCGGCAGGACCATCGGCAAGGACGCGAACTTCTTCCCCTTCCCCGCGGTCGACGGCGGCACGGCACCGGTCGTCAGCGGCGGTGACGCGGCGGTCGTCCTCAAGGACGGCAAGAACGCAGGAGCCGGCATGAAGCTCCTGGAGTACCTGGCCACCCCCGAGGCCGCGGCCGTGTGGGCGAAGGCGGGCGGCTTCCTGTCCCCGAACAAGAAGCTCGACCTCTCCTCCTACGGCGATGACGTCACCCGCGCCACCGCCAAGTCCCTCGTCGGCGCCGGGGACACGGTCCGCTTCGACATGTCCGACCAGGCCCCCGCGGCCTTCGGCGGCACCAAGGGTACCGGCGAGTGGAAGCTGCTCCAGGACTTCCTGCGCGACCCGTCGGACCCGAAGGGCACCGCCGAGAAGCTGGAGTCCGCCGCGGCCAAGGCCTACCAGGACTGAGCGGCCGCACCATGACCGCCACCACTGTCGTGAAGCAGCAGGCGGCCCCGCGCGGCGCCGCCGGCGTGGCGCGCGGGCGCCGCAGCCGGCGGCGCGCCCGGCTGATCGCCCTGCTCTTCGTCTTCCCCGCGCTGCTCCTGCTCGGCGCGCTCGTCGTCTACCCGGTCCTGTTCTCGGTCGGCCGCAGCTTCTTCGACGCGTCCGGCACCCGGTTCGTCGGCGGCGACAACTACACCGAGATGTTCCGCGACCCGGCCACCCTGAAGGCCATCCGCAACACCACCATCTGGGTCGTCGTCGCCCCCGCCCTGCTGACCGGGCTGGGACTGATCCTGGCCGTCCTGGTGGAGAAGGTCCGCTGGGCCACGGCCTTCAAGCTGCTGCTCTTCATGCCGATGGCGGTGTCCTTCCTCGCCGCCGGCATCATCTTCCGGCTCGCGTACGACGAGGACCCGAACAAGGGCGTGCTGAACGCGGCCGTCGTCTCCGTCCACGACGCCTTCGAGGGCACCTCCTCGTACCCGACCGCACGAGGCCGCGAGGGGCTGCTGGACCAGGGCCGGGACGGCTCCTACCTGAGCCACGCGGCGGTCTCCCCGGGCCGGACGGTGAACCTCCCCATGGTCGGTGTGCTGCCCGAGGACCTGCCCCGGGGCGCCGAACCCGCCTCCCGAGGGGCGGCACAGCCGGCCGCGGCCGGCGAGGTGCGCGGTGTCGTCTACCTCGACTTCACCCCCGGCGGAGGAGGCCGGCAGGGCAAGGTCGACCCGAAGGAGAGCGGCCTGCCCGGCATGAGGGTCGAGGCGGTGCGCGACGGCGGCACGGTCGCGAGCACGACCACCGCGGCCGACGGCTCCTTCCGCTTCGCCGGACTGCACCCGGGCTCGTACACGCTGAAGCTGCCGGAGTCGAACTTCGCCGCGCCCTACCAGGGCGTCTCCTGGCTCGGTCCGACGCTCGTCACCCCGGCGATCATCGGCGCGTACCTGTGGATCTGGACCGGCTTCGCGATGGTGCTGATCGGCGCGGGCCTGTCCACCCTCCCCCGGGACGCGCTGGAGGCGGCCCGGATGGACGGCGCGAACGAGTGGCAGATCTTCCGCAGGATCACCGTCCCGCTGCTCGCGCCCGTGCTCACCGTGGTCTTCGTGACCCTGGTGATCAACGTGATGAAGGTCTTCGACCTCGTCTACATCATCGCGCCCGGGCCGGTGCAGGAGGACGCCACCGTCCTCGCGACCCAGATGTGGCTCGTGTCCTTCGGAGGCGGCAACAACCAGGGTCTCGGCAGCGCTCTCGGCGTGCTCCTGCTGCTCCTGGTGATCCCCGCGATGGTGTTCAACGTCCGCCGCTTCCGGCAGAGTCAACGATGAGGAGTCAGCGATGAACGCGATCAGGCGAGGCCTGGGCAACGGCCTGGTGCAGGCCTTCCTGGTGGTGATCGGCCTGGTCTGGCTGACCCCGCTGGCGGGTCTGTTCCTGTCGTCCCTGCGCTCGGCGCAGGACACGGCGAAGGGCGGCTGGTGGACGGCCCTGGCCAGTCCCGGCCAGCTGTCCTTCGACAACTACTCCGCGCTGCTGAAGAACTCCGGCATGACGCAGGCCTTCTGGAACACGGTCCTGATCTCGGTGCCGGCGACGACGCTCGTCGTGGTGATCGCGGCCCTCGCCGGATACGCCTTCGCCTGGCTGGACTTCCCCCTGCGGGAGCCCCTGTTCCTGCTGGTGGTGGCCCTGTTGGTGGTGCCGGTGCAGATCGGTCTGCTGCCGGTGGCCAAACTCTTCGGCGCCCTGGGCCTTTTCGGCACGATCCCCGGGGTCGTCCTCTTCCACGTGGCCTACGGCCTGCCCTTCGCGGTGTTCCTGTTGCGGAACTACTTCGCGGAGATGCCGAAGGAGATGCTGGAGGCGGCACGGATGGACGGCGGCAGCGAGTGGCGCATCTTCACGCGTCTGGTCCTGCCGGTGGGCCGGCCGGCGATCGCCTCGCTCGCCATCTTCCAGTTCCTGTGGGTCTGGAACGACATGCTGGTCGCCCTGCTCTTCGCCGACAGCTCCTCCCAGCCGCTCACCGTGGAACTGCAGTCCCAGATCCGGCAGTTCGGCAGCAACATCGACGTCCTGGCCCCGGGCGCGTTCCTGTCCCTCGTCGTCCCGGTGGTGGTCTTCTTCGCCTTCCAGCGGCACTTCGTCCAGGGCGTGATGGCGGGCTCGGTCAAGTGACCGAGCCCGCCCCGGTCAGGCGTACGTCCAGCGCCAGGCGCTGCCGCTGTAGGCGCACGTGATCGGCGTACCACCGGCGGTGGTGGTGCTCGCCCCGTGGTCACCGCTGCGGCAGAACTGGCCCGCCTGGTAGCAGTTGCCCGCGTTGGAGACGATGGAGCACGTCCCGCCACCGGTGGCGTCACCGCGTACGGTGCCGGCGGCGGCCCTGGTGACGGTGACGGTCGGTCCGGGCGTGCGGACGGTCCGCGTCCTGGTGACCGTCGGTCCGGGTTCCGGCGCGGCGGTCACGGTGGTGGTCGCCGTGACGGTCACGGTCGGCCGGGGCGCCGGGCTCGACGCCTTGGCCGCGCCGTCGTGCGTGGACCGGCCGCAGCCGGCCGCCCCGGCGGCCAGCAGCGCGACGCAGACGGCCCAGGCGCGCAGCCTCCTGGTCCGGCGTGGCATCAGCCGTGGAAGGTGATGTAGCCGTTGCCGTCCCGGTCGTCGTGGGACTTGGTGTAGGCGTGGGTGTCCGCGTGGGCGCCGGACGACTTGTACAGGTAGATGGTGTCCTTGTCGTTGTTCCAGAGGAAGTTGCAGTTCTGGCGGTAGACGACGTTCTTGGCGTCCGAGTCGGTGCCGTGGCCCCCACGCAGCTTCACGTAGTCGCCGGGCTCGAGGTAGTGGTTCGCGGGGAACGTGAACCGGTTGCCGGCCGCGTCCTTGACGACGTAACCCTTGAGGTTGACGGTGCTGTGCGAGTAGTTCTTGACCGTCAGGTACTCGCTCGCCGTGTTGCCCGTACTGCAGCTGTTGGAGTCCCGCCCCGGGGCGTCGTACTGGACACCCTTGATCTTCAGGGCGGAGGAGTACTCGGTGGCCTGGGCCGGGGCGGCCAGGACGACGACGGCGAGTGTTCCGGCCGTGGCGGTGACGGCCAGCGCGGAGCGTATACGCATGAGGTCCCCCCTCAGTGGTGCGGATGCAGCGGCAGGAGCTTACACAAAAGTTGAGTGTTGTATGAACGTTTCGCGCGGAAACCGTGAAGGTCCTGCTTGAGTGGGCGTCAGGGCATGTGAAGAGGGCGGCAGGGGAGTCCCCTGCCGCCCTCTTCGTTCAGCGATCAACCGCCTGGATTCACCGGCTCACGGTGAAGCCGGCGGGTACAGCGACCTCGGCAACTGCGAAGCGGCGGCCGAGTCCAGGAGCCACAGCGTGCGCGAACGGCCCTGCGCCCCCGCCGCCGGAGCCTGGATCTCACCGGCGCCGGACAGGGCGATGGCCGCGGCCTCCGCCTTGTCCTCACCGGCCGCGAGCAGCCACACCTCACGGGCCGAACGGATCGCCGGCAGGGTCAGGCTGATCCGGGTCGGCGGCGGCTTGGGCGCGCCGTGCACGCCGACCACCGTCCGCTCGGTCTCCCGTACGGCCGGCAACTCCGGGAAGAGCGAGGCCACATGGGTGTCCGGGCCGACGCCCAGCATCAGGACGTCGAAGGTCGGCACCGAGCCGTGGTTCTCCGGGCCGGCCGCCTTCGCCAGCTCCGCCGCGTACGCCTCCGCGGCCGCCTCCACGTCCGTGCCGTACGGGCCGTCGGAGGCGGGCATGGCGTGCACGCGCTCCGGGTCCAGCGGCACGGAGTCCAGCAGGGCCTCGCGGGCCTGCGTGACATTGCGCTCGGGGTCGCCCTCGGGGAGGTAGCGCTCGTCGCCCCACCACAGGTCCAGCCGGCCCCAGTCGATGGCGTCCCGGGCCGGTGCCGACGCCAGCGCGGCCAGCAGGCCGTTGCCGTTGCGGCCGCCCGTGAGGACCACGGACGCGGTGCCCCGGGAGGCCTGCGCGTCCACGATCTTCGTGATCAGGCGGGCCGCGGCGGCCTGCGCCATCAGCTCCTTGTCGCGGTGGACGACCAGCTGCGGAGTGCTCACTTCGCCGTCGCCTTCCTTGCCGGTGCCTTCTTGGCGGTCTTCGCCGCCGCCTTCTTCGCCGGAGCCTTCGCGGCCTCCTCGACCGGCTCCGGCTCGGCGACGGGCCCGGCGGACTCCTGCGCGGGCTCCTCGGGCGCCTGCTCCGGAACCGTGTTCAGCCGTTCCACGCCGTAACGCAACGCCGACGCGTAGGTGTCGTCCGGGTCCAGCCGGCGCAGCTCCTCCGCGATCAGCTCGGCGGTGTCCCGCCGCTTCAGCGCCACCGCGCGGGCCGGCTGGCCCTGGATGGTCAGCGTGGCCAGCGAGCCGTCCGCGCGGTCCAGGACGATCGGGCCGCAGCTGGTCTCCATACGGACGGCCGTCAGACCCGGACCCGAGGACAGCGAGCGCTTCACCGGGACGTCCAGCCGGTCCGCGAGCCACATCGCCAGCAGCTCACAGCTCGGGTTGAACTCCTCGCCCTCCACCTCGACGGTCTGCACCTCGCAGGTGACCTGGTCCAGGGCCGCCGCCAGCATCGAGCGCCACGGCGTGATCCGGGTCCAGGACAGGTCGGTGTCGCCGGGCGTGTAGGCCTCGGCACGGGCGGACAGCTCCCGCACCGGCTGCTCGGCGGCGTAGGTGTCGGTGACCCGGCGCTGGGCGAGCGCGCCCAGCGGGTCCTTCGCCGGGTCGAGCGGGGCGTTCACCGGCCACCACACGACCACCGGGGCGTCCGGCAGCAGCAGCGGCAGCACCACCGAGTCGGCGTGGTCGGACACGTCGCCGTAGGTGCGCAGCACGACCGTCTCGCCGGTGCCCGCCTCCGCACCCACCCGCACCTCGGCGTCGAGACGCGAGGAGGTGCGGTCGCGCGGGGTGCGCGAGACCCGCCGGATGACCACCAGCGTGCGCGAGGGGTGCTCGCGCGAGGCGTCGCTGGCGGCCTTCAGGGAGTCGTAGGCGTTCTCCTCGTCGGTGACGATGACAAGGGTCAGGACCATGCCGACGGCGGGGGTGCCGATGGCTCGACGGCCCCGCACGAGCGCCTTGTTGATGTCGCCGGCGGTGGTGTCGGTCAGGTCTATCTTCATGGCCGGCGCCAGCTCCGTCCGTCTCGTGCGAGCATCTCGTCCGCCTCCACGGGACCCCAGGTGCCCGACTTGTACTGCGCGGGCCTGCCGTGCTTGTCCCAGTACTCCTCGACCGGGTCGAGGATCTTCCAGGACAGCTCGACCTCCTCCGTGCGCGGGAAGAGGTTGGCGTCGCCCAGCAGCACGTCCAGGATCAGCCGCTCGTACGCCTCCGGGCTCGACTCCGTGAACGACTCGCCGTAGGCGAAGTCCATGGACACGTCCCGGATCTCCATCGAGGTGCCCGGCACCTTCGAGCCGAAGCGCACGGTCACGCCCTCGTCCGGCTGGACGCGGATGACGATCGCGTTCTGGCCCAGCTCCTCCGTCGCCGTGGTGTCGAAGGGGGAGTGCGGGGCCCGCTGGAAGACGACGGCGATCTCCGTCACCCGGCGGCCGAGGCGCTTGCCGGTGCGCAGGTAGAAGGGGACGCCCGCCCAGCGGCGGTTGTCGATCTCCAGCTTGACCGCCGCGTAGGTGTCGGTCTTCGACTTCGCGTCGATCCCGTCCTCTTCGAGGTAGCCGATGACCTGCTGACCGCCCTGCCAGCCCGCCGCGTACTGGCCGCGCACGGTGTTGCGGCCGAGGTCCTTCGGCAGCCGTACGGCGCCGAGCACCTTCTCCTTCTCCGCGGCCAGCGCCTGCGCGTCGAAGGAGGCGGGCTCCTCCATCGCGGTCAGCGCGAGCAGCTGGAGCAGGTGGTTCTGGATGACGTCACGGGCGGCGCCGATGCCGTCGTAGTAGCCGGCGCGGCCGCCGATGCCGATGTCCTCGGCCATGGTGATCTGCACGTGGTCGACGTACGACCGGTTCCAGATCGGCTCGAACATCGTGTTGGCGAAGCGCAGCGCCAGGATGTTCTGGACGGTCTCCTTGCCGAGGTAGTGGTCGATCCGGAACACCTGGTCCGAGGAGAACACCTCGTGCACGACCTTGTTGAGCTCCTCGGCCGACTTCAGGTCGTGACCGAACGGCTTCTCGATGACCGCGCGCCGCCAGGAGCCGCCCGACTGGTCGGCCAGCCCGTGCTTCTTCAGCTGCTGGATGACCACCGGGAACGAGCGCGGCGGCACCGACAGGTAGAAGGCGAAGTTGCCGCCCGTCCCCTGTGCCTTGTCCAGCTCCTCGATGGTGGCGCGCAGCCGCTCGAAGGCGTCGTCGTCGTCGAAGGTGCCCTGGACGAAGCGCATCCCCTGGATGAGCTGCTGCCAGACCTCCTCGCGGAACGGTGTGCGCGAGTGCTCCTTCACCGCGTCGTGCACGACCTCGGCGAAGTCCTCGTGCTCCCAGTCACGGCGGGCGAAGCCCACCAGGGAGAAGCCCGGCGGCAGCAGACCCCGGTTGGCGAGGTCGTACACCGCGGGCATCAGCTTCTTGCGCGACAGGTCGCCCGTGACGCCGAAGATGACCAGGCCCGACGGCCCCGCGATACGCGGGAGCCGTCGGTCGGCCGGGTCACGAAGCGGGTTCGCTCCGGAACCGGAAAGGGGTGACAACTCAGCCCTCCGAAGGGGCGAGGCGCTCGAGCTCCGCCTGGGTGGACTTCAGCAGGTCGTTCCAGGACGCCTCGAACTTGTCGACGCCCTCGTCCTCCAGCACCTGCACGACGTCGTCGTACGAGATGCCGAGCTTCTCCAGCGCGTCCAGGTCGGCCCGGGCCTGCTCATAGGTGCCGCTGACGGCGTCGCCGCGGATCTCACCGTGGTCGTCGGCGGCCTCCAGCGTGGCCTCCGGCATGGTGTTGACCGTGTTCGGCGCCACCAGCTCCTCGACGTACATGGTGTCCTTGTACGCCGGGTCCTTCACACCGGTGGAGGCCCACAGCGGACGCTGCTTGCGGGCGCCCGCCTTCTCCAGGGCGTTCCAGCGGTCCGAGGAGAAGACCTCCTCGTAGGCCTGGTAGGCGAGGCGCGCGTTGGCCACGCCCGCCTTGCCGCGCAACGCCTTGGCCTCGTCGGTGCCCAGCTCGTCGATCCGGCGGTCGATCTCGGTGTCCACACGGGACACGAAGAAGGACGCCACGGAGCGGATCAGCGAGAGGTCCAGGCCGCGCTCCTTCGCCTTCTCCAGGCCGGAGAGGTAGGCGTCCATGACCGCGCGGTAGCGCTCCAGGGAGAAGATCAGCGTGACGTTGACGCTGATGCCCAGGCCGATGACCTCGGTGATCGCCGGCAGACCCGCCTTGGTGGCCGGGATCTTGATGAGCGTGTTGGGGCGGTCCACCAGCCAGGCCAGCTGCTTGGCCTCGGCGACGGTCGCCTTGGTGTTGTGCGCGAGGCGCGGGTCGACCTCGATGGAGACCCGGCCGTCCTGGCCGTCCGTGGCGTCGAACACCGGGCGCAGGATGTCGGCGGCGTCGCGGACGTCCGCCGTGGTGATCATGCGGATGGCCTCTTCGACGGTGACCTTGCGGGCGGCGAGGTCCGAGACCTGCTGGTCGTAGCCGTCGCCCTGCGAGATCGCCTTCTGGAAGATCGTCGGGTTGGTGGTGACGCCCACGACGTGCTGCTGGTCGATCAGTTCGGCAAGGTTGCCGGACGTGATCCGCTTGCGCGACAGGTCGTCCAGCCAGATCGCGACGCCTTCCTCGGAGAGGCGCTTGAGTGCGTCTGTCATGGAATTACATCTCCTACGTGTCGTATATGAGCGTCAGCGCTGTGCGGCGGCGATGGATTCCCGGGCCTTGGCGGCCACGTTCTCGGCAGTGAAACCGAACTCGCGGAAGAGCACCTTGCCGTCGGCGGACGCACCGAAGTGCTCCAGGGAAACGATGCGGCCGGCGTCCCCCACGTACTTGTGCCAGGTCAGGCCGATGCCCGCCTCCACGGCGACGCGGGCCTTGACGGACGGCGGCAGCACGGAGTCCCGGTACCCCTGGTCCTGCTGCTCGAACCACTCGACGGACGGCATGGACACCACACGCGTGGGGATCCCGTCGGCCTGCAGCTGCTCACGCGCCTCGACGGCCACGTGCACCTCGGAACCGGTGGCGATCAGGACGACCTGCGGCTCGCCGCCGTCGGCCTCGAACAGGACGTAACCGCCCTTGGCGGCGTCCTCGTTGGGCTCGTACGTCGGCACGCCCTGGCGGGTCAGCGCCAGGCCGTGCGGCTGGCCCTTGCCGAACTCCTTCGTGTAGCGCTTGAGGATCTCGCGCCAGGCGATCGCGGTCTCGTTGGCGTCGGCCGGGCGGACGACGTTCAGGCCCGGAATCGCGCGCAGCGAGGCCAGGTGCTCGACCGGCTGGTGGGTGGGGCCGTCCTCGCCCAGGCCGATGGAGTCGTGCGTCCACACGTACGTCACCGGCAGGTGCATCAGGGCCGACAGGCGCACCGCGTTGCGCATGTAGTCGGAGAAGACGAGGAAGGTGCCGCCGTACACGCGGGTGTTGCCGTGCAGCGTGATGCCGTTCAGCTCCGCACCCATGGAGTGCTCGCGGATACCGAAGTGGATCGTGCGGCCGTAGGGGTTGGCCTCGGGCAGCGGGTTGCCCTCGGGCAGGAACGAGCTGTCCTTGTCGATGGTGGTGTTGTTCGACCCGGCGAGGTCGGCGGAGCCGCCCCACAGCTCGGGGACGACCGCGCCGAGCGCCTGCAGCACCTTGCCGGAGGCGGCACGCGTGGCGACACCCTTGCCGGGCTCGAAGACCGGGATCTTCTCCTCCCAGCCGGTGGGCAGCTCGCCCTTGCTGATGCGGTCGAACTCGGCGGCACGCTCCGGGTTGTCGTCCCGCCACAGCTGGAGGGACTTCTCCCACTCGGCCTTCGCCTGGGCACCGCGCTCCAGGGCCTTGCGGGTGTGGGCGATCACCTCGTCCTCGACGGCGAAGTACTGCTCCGGGTCGAAGCCGAGGACGCGCTTGGTGGCCGCGACCTCGTCCTCGCCCAGGGCCGAGCCGTGCGCGGCCTCGGTGTTCTGAGCGGTCGGGGCCGGCCAGGCGATGATCGAGCGCATGGCGATGAAGGACGGCCGGTCGGTGACCTGCTTGGCCTCCTGGATCGCGGCGAAGATCGCCTGCGGGTCCAGGTCGCCGTTGTCCTGGGCCTCCACGCGCTGCACGTGCCAGCCGTAGGCCTCGTAGCGCTTGACCGTGTCCTCGGAGACGGCCGTCTCGGTGTCGCCCTCGATCGAGATGTGGTTGTCGTCCCACAGCAGGATCAGGTTGCCGAGCTTCTGGTGACCGGCCAGCGAGGACGCCTCGGCGGAGATGCCCTCCTGCAGGCAGCCGTCACCGGCGATGCAGAAGACGAAGTGGTCGAAGGGGGACTCGCCCTGCGGGGCCTCCGGGTCGAACAGACCGCGCTCGTAGCGGGCGGCCATCGCCATGCCCACCGCGTTGGCGACACCCTGGCCGAGCGGACCGGTGGTGGTCTCGACGCCCTTGGTGTGCCCGTACTCCGGGTGGCCCGGGGTCTTCGAACCCCAGGTGCGGAAGGACTCCAGGTCCTCGAGCTCCAGGCCGAAGCCGGCCAGGTAGAGCTGCGTGTAGAGGGTCAGGGACGAGTGGCCGGCGGACAGCACGAAGCGGTCGCGCCCGACCCACTCCGGGTCGGCCGGGTCGTGCCGCATCACCTTCTGGAAGAGGGTGTAGGCGGCCGGGGCCAGGCTCATCGCCGTACCGGGATGGCCGTTGCCGACCTTCTGTACGGCGTCGGCGGCCAGGACGCGGGCGGTGTCCACGGCCCGCTGGTCCAGCTCGGTCCACTCAAGGTCTGCGGTGGTCGGCTTGGTGCTCACCCTGGGTCAGGGCTCCTCTCCACATGTCGGTCGCCGGTCTTCGGGGCATGCTTCGAGGCATGCGCCCACCCGGCCGCCGGCGGGGTTTCTGCCCGCCGGACGCTGTCGAGCCTACCCTCGTAAGGACGTGCGTTTTTTCGAGTGTTTCCAGACTGCCGGGAGTCCACGCGATCCGCCTCCCGACTGGCCGACGACGTGTTTGGCACATGAATACGGAGGCGGTCATCTGAGCGCTCAATCGAGGGGAGGGGCACCTCTTCTGGGACGTCCGCCAACACGACCCCACCCCCGCGAAGGCCGGGGTATGGGCAACGTCTAAAGTGGCGTGGTACGCGCGAGCCTTTACCGGAACCTCACACGGGGAGGCTTGCTGGGATGTCTCTGTCAGGGGTGTGCGTGACGGCCGTCGAATCCCGTCCAGCGGGTGTGCTCGGTGGTGCGAGCCCGGGCCCGGTTCATCGGCCGTTCGGGGCCCGAGTCAAGGCGTTCGTGGCGCTGACCAAGCCGCGGATCATCGAGCTGCTGCTCATCACCACCGTTCCGGTCATGTTCCTCGCGCAACAGGGCGTGCCGGACCTCAAGCTGGTCCTGCTCACCTGCGTCGGCGGCTACCTCTCCGCGGGCGGTGCCAACGCGCTGAACATGTACATCGACCGGGACATCGACGCCCTGATGGACCGCACCTCGCAGCGGCCGCTGGTGACCGGCATGGTCAGCCCGCCCGAGTGCCTGGTCTTCGGCATCACCCTCGCCGTCGTCTCGACGCTGCTGTTCGGCTTCACCGTCAACTGGCTGAGCGCCTGGCTGTCGCTCGGAGCGCTCCTCTTCTACGTCGTCGTCTACACGATGATCCTCAAGCGGCGTACGTCGCAGAACATCGTGTGGGGCGGCATCGCGGGCTGCCTCCCGGTGCTGATCGGCTGGTCGTCGGTCACGAACTCGATGTCCTGGGCGCCGGTCGTCCTCTTCCTCGTCATGTTCTTCTGGACGCCGCCGCACTACTGGCCGCTGTCCATGAAGGTCAAGGAGGACTACGCGCGCGTGGGCGTGCCGATGCTCCCGGTCATCGCCTCCAACAAGGTCGTCGCCCGGCAGATCGTCATCTACAGCTGGGTGATGGTCCTCGTCTCCCTGCTTCTGACCCCGCTCGGCTACACCGGCTGGTTCTACACGGTGGTCGCCCTCGCGGCCGGCGGCTTCTGGCTGTGGGAGGCGCACGGGCTGCAGAACCGGGCGAAGGCCGAGGTGACCGGCGCGAAGCTCAAGGAGATGCGGCTGTTCCACTGGTCGATCACCTACGTGTCGATCCTGTTCGTCGCGGTCGCGGTGGACCCGTTCCTGCGCTGACCCCTGTGTCCTCCGACGGGAGGGGTGCGTGGTCAAGGCCACGCACCCCTCCCGTCGCCGTTTGATCTACCCGTCGGTAGCATCCTGGCCATGGCAGACACACAGCAGGTTGACGCGAGGGCCGAGCGCAAGGTGGCCAAGCTCGCCCGGGAGATCAGCGCCTTCTCCAGGGCACACGGCGGCGCCGAGGGCCAGGTGGCCTACATCGGCGAGCGCGGCGCCCGGATCGTCCTCGTCGGTGAGGACGGCGGCTGGGGCGACCTGGTGGCGCCCAGCACCGAGATCGCCGAGAAGGCCGTCGAGAAGGCGGGCATCACGGTCCACGAGTCCTTCGACGGGGAGTTCGCGGCGAAGGTGACGACCGGGGCGTACGAGTGGAAGCGGATGGCCGGCATTCAGCTGGGCGGCTGAACAGCGCGCCCGGAGGAGCGCGGGGCCGTATCGACGTGCCGCTGTCGCCGCGTGGGCGCGACCAGCCACCTACGGTCCGAAGTCGCCAATAACCCGCAGCCCCGGGCTCATCCGCGACCTCACACCCCGTTCACCCGTTAGGACGTGCAAGGCAGCACACGTCTCACGGGGAGTCCGGATGATCGAAACGCCGTCCCTCGTGGACCAGTACTGCCACGGCGTACTGCGTACGGAACTGGGCCTCGGCACCTTCGAGGCCCAGCTCGCCCGCACCGAGGGACCCCCCGCGCCCGGCACCACGCTCTTCGACACCCAGACCGGCTTCGCCGTACGGCGCTGGTGCCCGCCCCTGCTCGGCCTGGAACCGCACTGCCCGCCCGCCCGCTATCTGGCCCGGCGCCGGGAACTGGGCGTCCTGGAAGCGGGCCGCAGGCTCCTGCGCGGCAGCGGCATCACCACCTACCTGGTCGACACCGGCCTGCCCGGCGACCTCACCGGCCCCGCCGACATGGCCTGCGACGGATCCGCCGACGCCCGCGAGATCGTCCGGCTGGAGCTGCTCGCCGAGCAGGTCGCCGACACCTCCGGCACGGTCGAGTCCTTCCTCGCCAACCTCGCCGAGTCCGTGCACGGCGCCGCCGCGCACGCGGTCGCCTTCACCTCCGTCGCCGGCCTCAGGCACGGTCTGGCGCTCGCCCCGGAGCCGCCGGGGCCGGGGGAGGTGCGGGGCGCGGCCGGCCGCTGGCTGGCCGGGCGGCGGGTCGGCGGGGCGCTCAGCGACCCGGTGCTGCTCCGGCACCTGCTGTGGATCGCGGTCGCCTCCGGTCTGCCCCTGCAACTGCACGCGGGACTCGGTGAGCCCGGCGCCCGCATCGACCGTACCGACCCCGTACTGCTCACCGACTTCGTGCGGGCCACGGCCGGTCTCGGCACCGACCTGGTCCTGCTGCACGGCTACCCGTACCACCGGCACGCCGCCCACCTGGCCGGCGTCTTCCCGCACGTGTACGCGGATTCGGGCGCCGCGCTCGTGCGCACCGGCGCCCGGGCGGCAACGGTCCTCGCCGAGATCCTGGAGCTGGCGCCCTTCGGCAAGATCCTCTTCTCGACCGGCGCGCACGGCCTGCCCGAGCTGCACGTCGTCGGCGCCCGCCTCTTCCGCGAGGCCCTGGGCCGGGTCCTCGGCACCTGGGTGGCCGAGGGGGCATGGTCCCTGGAGGACGCCCAGCGGGTGGCCCGGCTGATCGCGGCGGACAATGCGCGCCGGGTTTACGGGCTCCGTTGAACTGTCCAGACTGAGCCGATGCCGACCTCATCCCTGCTCGACCGGTTCCTGGACGCCCTGTCGCCGCTGCGGCCCCGCGCGTTGTGGGCGCACGGCTCGCTGGCCGGCGGCGACTACCAGGAAGGCCGCAGCGATCTGGACCTGATCGCCGTACTGCCGGAGCCGGTGGGGCTGCGGACCGTGCGGCAGGTGGTGCGGCTGCACCGGCGCCTGCGGGCCGAACCGCTCGCCGTCAAGCTGCACTGCAGCTATCTCACCCCGGCCGTCCTGGCCGATCCGGACCGCCCGCACCTGACCTGGGCTCACGGGCGCGTGATGCGCCGCCCGGTCACCCCCGTCACCCGGCGCGAGCTGCACGACTTCGGCCGGGTGCTGCACGGCGAGCCTCCGGGCGGCCTGCTCCCGCCGGTGTCCGACGACCGACTCCACGCCTTCGTCGTACGCGACCAGCGGGACTTCTGGCGGCCGGCCGTGGACAAGGCCCGGCTGTGGCGGCAGGACGCCTGGGTCGACCTGGGGCTGCTGACCTTCGCCCGCGCCACCGTGACCCTGCGGGACGGGCGGCTGGTCTCGAAGCGGGAGGCACTGGCCGAGCTGTCGTCCCTCGGCGCACCCGCCGAGGTCCTCGCGGACGTCACCCGCCGACGCTACGACACCGACTCCGACTCCGGCCGCGCCCCCGCCACCGGGCACTGGCTCGCCCGCCGTGCCGATCTGACCCGCGGCTATCTGGGGCCGGCGATCGACGCGCTGGTCACCACGTACGGGTGACGGCACGTCTCACGCGCGCGTGCCCACCGCCACCTCGGCCGCGGGGCCGGGCAGATCCAGGTCGGCCTCCGGGCGTTCCCGCAGGGCCAGCAGGACGCGCAGGGCGCCGATCCACACCAGGCACGAGCCGAGCATGTGCAGGCCGACCAGGAGCTCGGGCAGGTGCGTGAAGTACTGGACGTAGCCGATGACGCCCTGGGCGAGCAGGATGACGAAGAGGTCGCGGGTCCGGTCGAGGGGGCCCTTGGGGGCGTCGACCGCCTTGAGGACGAACCACAGGGCGAAGGTGAGGGTCACCACGATCCAGGCGAGCACCGCGTGCAGCTTGGCGACGGTCTCCCAGTCGATCGGGATGCGCTTGACGTCACTGGAGTCACCCGCGTGCGGGCCCGCACCGGTGACGACGGTGCCGGCCGCGATCAGCAGGACGGAGGCGACGACGAGGAACCACACCAGCTGCTGCACGGCCTTGCCGACCAGCGGCCGGGGCGTGCCGTCACCCTCACGGGTGCGCTGCCACATGACCACGGCGACCGCGACGAGGGCCGACGCCAGCAGGAAGTGAGCCGCGACCGTGTACGGGTTGAGCCCGACGAGCACCACGATGCCGCCGAGGACCGCGTTGCCCATCACCAGCCAGAACTGCGCCCAGCCCAGCCGGGTCAGACTGCGCCGGTACGGCTTCTGGGACCGGGCGGCGATGATCGCCCAGCCCACCGCGGCGCACAGCACGTACGTCAGCATGCGATTGCCGAACTCGATCGCGCTGTGATAGCTCAGCGCGTTCGTCGGGGTCAGCGAGCCGTCGGTGCACTCCGGCCAGGTCGGGCAGCCGAGGCCCGAGGCGGTCAGGCGGACGGCGCCGCCGGTGACGACGATGACCACCGACATGACGAGCGCGGCGAGGGCCGCCCGCCGGACCGTCCGTGGGTCCGGGGTCCAGCGGTCGGCGATGAAGGCGAGCGGGTTGCGCAGCGCCGCGGCGGCGTCGGCGGGGTTCAGCTTGGACACGCCCACCATGGTAGGCCGCCGCTTGTGCACGCGT
Organism: Streptomyces sp. NPDC052301; assembly: GCF_044593395.1. Classification (NCBI taxonomy): domain Bacteria; kingdom Bacillati; phylum Actinomycetota; class Actinomycetes; order Kitasatosporales; family Streptomycetaceae; genus Streptomyces; species Streptomyces sp. NPDC052301. The sequence goes on from NZ_JBIUBE010000004.1 coordinate 597,929, forward strand.
TCACGAGGGTCACTCCCAGCGGAAGAACCTGCCGGCCGCGGCGAGGCCGGCCACGGCCCACACGGCGAGGATCCCCAGGTCGCCCCACGGCGTGCCGGAGCCGTGCTGGAGCACGTCCCGCAGACCGTCCGAGAGGGCGGAGACGGGCAACAGGCCGAGGATGTGCTGTCCGGCCGAGCCGAACCTGTCCAGCGGCACGATGACCCCGCCGCCGACGAGCAGCAGCAGGAACACCAGGTTGGCGGCGGCCAGCGTCGCCTCCGCCTTCAGGGTGCCCGCCATCAGCAGGCCGAGCCCGGAGAAGGCTGCCGTGCCGAGGACCAGCAGGAGCAGCACGGCGGCGGGGTTGCCGTGCGGGGACCAGCCCAGCGCGAAGGCGATCACCGTCAGCAGGATCACCTGGAGGACCTCCGTGACCAGCACGGAGGCCGTCTTGGCGGTCATCAGGCCCCAGCGGGGCAGAGGTGAGGAGGCGAGCCGCTTGAGCACGCCGTAGCGGCGCTCGAAGCCGGTCGCGATGGCCTGCCCGGTGAACGCGGTCGACATCACGGCCAGGGCCAGGATGCCGGGCGCCACGAAGTCGACGGCCTTGCCCTTGCCGGTGTCCACGATGTCCACCGAGCTGAAGAGCACCAGCAGCAGGGTCGGGATGACGACCGTCAGCAGCAGCTGCTCGCCGTTGCGCAGCAGCATCTTCGTCTCCAGGGCCGCCTGCGCCCCGATCATGCGAGGGAGCGGCGCCGCACCCGGCTTCGGGGTGTACGTACCGACCGTCACGACCGCAACTCCTTGCCCGTGAGCTCCAGGCTGTGTCCTTCCGGGGGGCAACCCCCGGACCCCCGGCCGATCTCTGTGTGAGCCGCAATCACGACCGCAACTCCTTGCCCGTGAGCTCCAGGCTGTGTCCTTCCGGGGGGCAACCCCCGGACCCCCGGCCGATCTCTGTGTGAGCCGCAATCACGACCGCAACTCCTTGCCCGTGAGCTCCAGAAAAACGTCCTCCAGCGTGTGCCGCTCCACCGAGATCCGGTCCGGCATCACCCCGTGCTGGGCGCACCACGAGGTCACCGTGGCCAGCAGCTGCGGGTCGACCTTGCCGACGACCCGGTAGGCGCCCGGGGTCAGCTCGGCGGCCGTGCAGTCGGCCGGGAGGGCCTTGAGCAGGGAGCCGACGTCCAGGCCCGGGCGGCCGGTGAAGCGCAGCGTGTTCTCGGCGCCGCCCTTGCACAGCTCCTCCGGGGAGCCCTGGGCGATGACCCGGCCGCCGTCGATGATCGCCACGTCGTCGGCGAGCTGCTCGGCCTCTTCCATGTAGTGCGTGGTGAGGATCACCGAGACGCCGTCGGCGCGCAGGTCCCGCACCAGGTCCCAGGTGGCCCGGCGGGCCTGCGGGTCGAGGCCGGCGGTCGGCTCGTCCAGGAACACCAGCTCCGGGCGGCCCACCACGGCCATGGCGAGCGCGAGCCGCTGCTGCTGGCCGCCGGAGAGCCGGCGGTAGCCGGTCCGGCCGCACGAGCCGAGGCCGAGGCGTTCGATGAGCGCGTCCACGTCGAGCGGGTGCGCGTGCAGCTTTGCCACGTGCCGCAGCATCTCGTCGGCGCGGGCGCCCGAGTAGACGCCGCCGGACTGGAGCATCACGCCGATACGGGGACGCAGCTCGGCGGACTGCCGCACCGGGTCGAGGCCCAGGACGCGTACCGTGCCGGAATCCGGCTTCCGGTACCCCTCGCAGGTCTCCACCGTGGTCGTCTTCCCCGCGCCGTTGGGGCCGAGGACGGCGGTGACCCCCGCCCGGGCCTCCAGGTCGAGGCCGTCCACCGCGGTCTTCGCGCCGTACCGCTTCACCAGGGCCTGGACCTGGACCACGGGGTTACTTCGCATGGCTCAAGAGTCTAGGGAGACCGCTCGCGGTTCAGACGCGGGGGTGCAGGAACTCCTCCGTACGGGGCCTGTGCAGCGGCAGCCACCGCTCGGCGTAGGCGACGGCGTCCGACACCGGGAACAGCCGTACCTCCGCCGCGCCCACCCGGCCGCGGACGACGGGCCGGTCCCGTTCGAAGTCGTGGCCCAGTTCGTCGAACCGGTCCGAGTCGATCGACACCTCGATCACCGTCTCCCAGCCGCCGGGGCCGGGCCGGCCGACCCGGACGCGGGGGGCGGGTATCCGGTACTCGGCCAGGTGGAAGGCCGTGCAGGAGTCGTAGCCCGCGCCGAGCAGCAGCACCCGGGCGCCCCGCCTCTCCAGCCGGGCCAGGGGGCTGAGCTCGCCGAGCCGGCAGTCGGTGGCGTGGCCGTCGGTGATCTCCCGCGCGCGGGCGCCCAGGGCGGCGAAGGAGGTCTGCGGATGGGCGCTGCGCAGGGCGCCCGGCCAGGTCCGCACGGTCTCCGGGATGACGCCGACCCCGCGCGAGGGGGTGATCAGCGGGTCGTAGGCGGGCATGGTGGCGCGGATCCGGTCCCACCACTCCTCGGGGACCGGCGGCTTCCCCCACACGGCCGGGTCGGACTGGTCGGCGGTCTGCGTGGGCACCACGAGCGTGCCGGACGGGCCGAGGGCGTCGAGGAGCGCCTGGACGACGGCGACGGCGCCTCCGTTGACCCAGCCGAGGGAACTGAGCGACGCGTGCACGAGCAGGGTCTCACCGGTCTCGACACCCAGTCGGCGCAGCTGGGCGCAGATGCCGTCCCGGGTGACAAGAGGGCCGGTCGGAGGGGGTGTGGGCATGGTTCGGGAGTCTCCCGGGCGGGGCTCGCCGACGCCACCGAATTGTGCACGTCAGCGGCCCCGGATGATCGATCAGAAGATCGTTTCCGCAGGTCAGCTTAGGTATGCCTAAGTGACACAGGGCACCGGTCGGTGATCCGGACGGCGCTTGTCAGGCTCCGAGGAATTACGCAACAATGGCGTTGTGAAAAACGTCGGCGAGGCTCGGGAGACCCCCAGGGGGACCCCGCAGGAGGAGTTCGCGACCGGGGAGCGCTCGACGCGCAACCGGGTCGCGCGGTCGATCCTGGACCACGGCCCGTCGACCGTCGCCGAACTCGCCGGCCGGCTGGGACTGACCCAGGCGGCCGTCCGGCGTCACCTGGACGCGCTGGTCGCGGACGACGTGGTGGAGGCGCGCGAGCAGCGGGTGTACGGCACGCGCACGCGCGGCCGTCCCGCCAAGGTCTTCGCGCTGACCGACTGCGGCCGGGACGCCTTCGACCAGTCGTACGACAAGCTCGCCGTGGACGCGCTCCGCTGGATCGCCGAGCAGGGGGGCGGCCCCGAGGCGGTCGTCGCCTTCGCCCGCGCCCGGATCGCCGCCCAGGCGCGCGCGTACCGCGAGGCGATCGAGGCCGTCACGCCGGACAAGCGGGCCGAAGCGCTGGCCAGGGCCTTGAGCACGGACGGGTACGCTGCTACGGCGCGCAGCGCACCGGTCGGCGAGCAGCTGTGCCAGCACCACTGCCCGGTCGCACACGTCGCGGAGCAGTTCCCGCAGCTGTGCGAGGCGGAGACGGAGATCTTCGCCGAGCTGCTGGGTACCCATGTCCAGCGACTGGCGACCATCGCGCACGGCGACGGCGTCTGCACGACGTTCATCCCCAAGATTTCCACTGACGCACCTGCAAGCACGGCCGGGAGGAACCCCGCATGACTCTCCCCACGGAGACTGCTCACCCCGAACTCGAGGGCCTGGGCAAGTACGAATACGGCTGGGCCGACTCCGACGTCGCCGGTGCCTCCGCCAGGCGCGGCCTGAACGAGGACGTCGTCCGCGACATCTCGGACAAGAAGTCCGAGCCGGAGTGGATGACGAAGCTGCGCCTGAAGGGCCTGAAGCTCTTCGAGAAGAAGCCGATGCCGAACTGGGGCTCCGACCTCTCGGGCATCGACTTCGACAACATCAAGTACTTCGTGCGCTCCACGGAGAAGCAGGCGGAGTCCTGGGAGGACCTGCCCGAGGACATCAAGAACACCTACGACAAGCTGGGCATCCCGGAGGCGGAGAAGCAGCGCCTGGTCGCCGGTGTCGCCGCCCAGTACGAGTCGGAGGTCGTCTACCACCAGATCCGCGAGGACCTGGAGGAGCAGGGCGTCATCTTCCTCGACACCGACACCGCCCTGAAGGAGCACCCGGAGCTCTTCAAGGAGTACTTCGGCACGGTCATCCCCGCGGGTGACAACAAGTTCGCCTCGCTGAACACGGCCGTGTGGTCCGGCGGCTCCTTCATCTACGTGCCCAAGGGCGTCCACGTCGAGATCCCGCTGCAGGCCTACTTCCGTATCAACACGGAGAACATGGGCCAGTTCGAGCGGACCCTGATCATCGTCGACGAGGGTGCCTACGTGCACTACGTCGAGGGCTGCACCGCCCCGATCTACAAGTCGGACTCGCTGCACTCCGCGGTCGTCGAGATCATCGTCAAGAAGAACGCCCGCTGCCGCTACACGACCATCCAGAACTGGTCGAACAACGTCTACAACCTGGTCACCAAGCGTGCCGTGGCCTACGAGGGCGCGACCATGGAGTGGGTCGACGGCAACATCGGCTCCAAGGTGACGATGAAGTACCCGGCCGTCTACCTGATGGGCGAGCACGCCAAGGGCGAGACCCTGTCCATCGCCTTCGCGGGCGAGGGCCAGCACCAGGACGCCGGCGCCAAGATGGTCCACATGGCGCCGAACACGTCGTCCAACATCGTCTCCAAGTCGGTCGCGCGCGGTGGTGGCCGTACCTCCTACCGCGGTCTGATCGAGATCGGCGAGGGCGCCGCCGGGTCGAAGTCCAACGTGCTGTGCGACGCGCTGCTGGTCGACACCGTCTCCCGGTCGGACACGTACCCGTACGTCGACGTCCGCGAGGACGACGTGTCCATGGGCCACGAGGCCACCGTCTCCAAGGTCTCCGAGGACCAGCTCTTCTACCTGATGAGCCGAGGTCTGTCCGAGGACGAGGCGATGGCGATGATCGTGCGCGGCTTCGTCGAGCCGATCGCCAAGGAGCTGCCCATGGAGTACGCGCTGGAGCTCAACCGGCTGATCGAGCTGCAGATGGAGGGCGCGGTCGGCTGATCGCCCACCGCGACACCCCCCGTCAAGCCCATACGTAACGGAAAGCGAGCATTACGACAGCCATGGCTGAGGCCCAGAACATCCCGGTGGGTTCCACCACCGCCGGCTCGATCGCGGTCGCCGCGGAGTCGACCGTCGTCTCGCGCATGAGCGCGCCCCCGTCCTTCGACGTCGCGGACTTCCCGGTCCCGATCGGCCGCGAGGAGGAGTGGCGGTTCACCCCGCTGGAGCGGCTGCGCGGGCTGCACGACGGCACCGCCGTCGCGAACGGCGACGGTGTGAAGGTCGACGTGCAGGCCCCCGAGGGCGTCACCGTCGAGACCGTCGGCCGTGACGACGCGCGGCTCGGCAGGGCGGGCACCCCGGTGGACCGCGTGGCCGCGCAGGCGTACTCCGCCTTCGAGAAGGCCTCCGTCGTGACCGTCCCGAAGGAGACCGTCCTCACCGAGCCGATCCGGATCGGGGTGCACGGCCAGGGCGGCACCGCCTTCGGGCACCAGGTGATCGAGCTGGGCAACTTCGCCGAGGCCGTCGTGGTCATCGACCACACCGGTGACGCGGTGCTCGCCGCCAACGTCGACTACGTCCTCGGTGACGGCGCCAAGCTGACCGTCGTGTCCGTCCAGGACTGGGACGACAAGGCCGTCCACGTCGCCCAGCACAACGCGCTGGTCGGCCGGGACGCCTCCTTCAAGTCCGTGGTCGTCACCTTCGGCGGTGACGTGGTCCGCCTGCACCCGCGCGTGGAGTACGCCGGCCCCGGCGGCGAGGCCGAGCTGTTCGGCCTGTACTTCACCGACGCCGGGCAGCACCAGGAGCACCGCCTGCTGGTCACCCACAACACCCCGCACTGCAAGTCGAACGTCGTCTACAAGGGCGCCCTCCAGGGCGAGGCCGCGCACGCGGTCTGGATCGGTGACGTGCTCATCGAGGCCAAGGCCGAGGGCACGGACACGTACGAGATGAACCGCAACCTGGTCCTCACGGACGGTGCGCGCGTCGACTCGGTGCCGAACCTGGAGATCGAGACCGGCGAGATCGTCGGCGCCGGCCACGCCTCCGCCACCGGCCGCTTCGACGACGAGCAGCTCTTCTACCTGATGGCCCGCGGCATCCCGGAGCACGAGGCCCGCCGCCTGGTGGTCCGTGGCTTCTTCGCCGAGCTGGTCCAGCAGATCGGCGTCGCGGACATCGAGGAACGTCTGCTCGCCAAGATCGAGGAAGAGCTGGAGGCTTCGGTCGCATGACGACCTTCGTACGCGCCTGTGGGCTGAGTGAACTGGAAGAGGACACCCCGAAGCGGGTGGAACTCGACGGCACGCCGATCTCGCTGGTGAAGACCGAGGGCGAGGTGTTCGCGATCAACGACATCTGCTCCCACGCGAACGTCTCCCTCTCCGAGGGCGAGGTGGAGGACTGCCAGATCGAGTGCTGGCTGCACGGCTCCGCCTTCGACCTGCGCACCGGCAAGCCGTCCGGCCTCCCGGCCACGCGCCCCGTCCCCGTATACCCCGTAAAGATCGAAGGGGACGACGTGCTCGTCTCCCTCACCCAGGAGTCCTGAGGCACCCATGGCAACGCTTGAAATCCGAGACCTGCACGTCACCGTCGAGGCCGACAACGCCACGAAGGAGATCCTCAAGGGCGTCGACCTCACCGTGAAGCAGGGCGAGACGCACGCCATCATGGGCCCCAACGGCTCGGGCAAGTCGACCCTCGCCTACTCCCTCGCGGGTCACCCGAAGTACACGATCACCGCCGGTACCGTCACCCTGGACGGCGAGGACGTCCTGGAGATGTCCGTCGACGAGCGTGCCCGCGCCGGCCTGTTCCTGGCGATGCAGTACCCGGTCGAGGTCCCCGGCGTCTCGGTCTCCAACTTCCTGCGCACCTCCGCCACCGCCATCCGCGGCGAGGCCCCGAAGCTGCGCACCTGGGTGAAGGAGGTCAAGGAGGCCATGGAGCGCCTCAACATGGACCCGGCCTTCGCCGAGCGCAACGTGAACGAGGGCTTCTCCGGCGGTGAGAAGAAGCGCCACGAGATCCTCCAGCTCGAGCTGCTCAAGCCGAAGGTGGCGATCCTGGACGAGACCGACTCGGGTCTGGACGTCGACGCCCTGCGCATCGTCTCCGAGGGCGTCAACCGCGTCCGCGAGACCGGCGAGGTCGGCACCCTGCTGATCACGCACTACACGCGCATCCTGCGCTACATCAAGCCCGACTTCGTCCACGTCTTCTCCGCCGGCCGGATCGTGGAGTCCGGCGGCGCCGAGCTCGCCGACAAGCTGGAGGACGAGGGCTACGAGGCATACACGAAGGGTGGCGTATCCGCGTGACACAGCTGCCGGGCCTCCTCGACACCGAGGCGATCCGCAAGGACTTCCCCGTCCTGGACCGGCTGGTCCACGACGGCAAGAAGCTCGTGTACCTGGACAACGCGGCGACCTCGCAGAAGCCGCGCCAGGTACTGGACGCCCTGAGCGAGTACTACGAGCGCTACAACGCCAACGTCCACCGCGGTGTGCATGTGCTCGCCGAGGAGGCCACGGCGCTGTACGAGGGCGCGCGCGACAAGGTCGCGGCGTTCATCAACGCGCCGAGTCGCGACGAGGTGATCTTCACCAAGAACGCCTCCGAGTCGCTGAACCTCGTGGCGAACATGCTGGGCTGGGCCGACGAGCCCTACCGGGTGGACCACGAGACCGAGATCGTCATCACGGAGATGGAGCACCACTCCAACATCGTGCCGTGGCAGCTGCTGGCGCAGCGCACGGGCGCGAAGCTGAAGTGGTTCGGCCTGACCGAGGACGGCCGGCTCGACCTGTCCAACATCGACGAGATCATCACGGAGAAGACGAAGATCGTCTCCTTCGTGCTGGTGTCGAACATCCTGGGCACGGTCAACCCGGTCGAGGCGATAGTGCGCCGCGCCCAGGAGGTCGGCGCGCTGGTCTGCATCGACGCCTCCCAGGCCGCCCCGCACATGCCGATGGACGTGCAGGCACTCCAGGCCGACTTCGTGGCCTTCACCGGCCACAAGATGTGCGGCCCGACCGGCATCGGCGTCCTGTGGGGCCGTCAGGAGCTGCTCGAGGACCTGCCCCCGTTCCTGGGGGGCGGCGAGATGATCGAGACCGTCTCGATGCACTCCTCGACGTACGCCCCGGCGCCGCACAAGTTCGAGGCCGGCACCCCGCCGATCGCGCAGGCGGTCGGTCTGGGCGCGGCGATCGACTACCTGCAGTCGATCGGCATGGAGAAGATCCTCGCCCACGAGCACGCGCTCACGGAGTACGCGGTGCAGCGTCTGGCCGAGGTGCCGGACCTGCGGATCATCGGCCCGACGACGGCCGAGGACCGGGGCGCCGCGATCTCCTTCACGCTCGGTGACATCCACCCGCACGACGTGGGCCAGGTTCTGGACGAGCAGGGCATCGCGGTCCGCGTCGGCCACCACTGCGCGCGGCCCGTCTGCCTCCGTTACGGAATTCCTGCGACCACGCGAGCGTCGTTCTATCTGTACTCCACGCCGGCTGAGATCGACGCACTGGTCGACGGCCTGGAGCACGTACGGAACTTCTTCGGCTGAGAGGCGTGAGCTGAAACCGTGAAGCTGGACTCGATGTACCAGGAAGTCATCCTGGACCACTACAAGAACCCGCACGGGCGTGGTCTGAGGGATGGCGACGCCGAGGTGCACCATGTGAACCCGACGTGCGGCGACGAGATCACCCTCCGCGTGAAGTACGACGGCACCAAGATCGCGGACGTCTCGTACGAGGGCCAGGGCTGCTCGATCAGCCAGGCCTCGGCCTCCGTGCTGAACGAGCTGCTGGTCGGCAAGGAGCTGGCCGACGCGCAGAAGGTCCAGGAAACCTTCCTGGAGCTGATGCAGTCCAAGGGCCGGGTCGAGCCCGACGACGCGATGGAGGACATCCTGGAGGACGCGGTCGCGTTCGCCGGGGTCTCCAAGTACCCCGCGCGGGTCAAGTGCGCCCTCCTGAGCTGGATGGCGTGGAAGGACGCGACGGCCCAGGCGCTGGACGGCGCCGACGCCGAAAGGAAGACCGCATGAGCGACACCGTCGAGATGAAGCCGGCCTCCGAGGAGGAACTCCGCGAGGCCCTGATGGACGTGGTCGACCCCGAGCTGGGCATCGACGTCGTCAACCTCGGTCTGATCTACGGCATCCACGTCGACGAGTCCAACATCGCGACCGTCGACATGACCCTGACCTCCGCGGCCTGCCCGCTGACGGACGTCATCGAGGACCAGGCCAAGTCCGCCACGGACGGCCTGGTCAGCGAACTGCGCATCAACTGGGTCTGGATGCCGCCGTGGGGTCCGGACAAGATCACGGACGACGGCCGCGAGCAGCTTCGGGCGCTCGGCTTCAACGTCTGAGACATCAGCCCGCGACAAGGGGTCATGGCCATGGACCATGACCCCTTTCGCATGCCCGGACCCCGCCGTCAACCACCGTTGTGTACGGCCGTACACATCCATGTGTACGCTCGTACACATGGGATACCTGTTGCTCGCCGGCGCCATAGCCGCCGAGGTCGCCGCGACGACGGCGATGAAGTACAGCGAGGGGTTCAGCCGACTGGGGCCCTCGCTCGTGACGGCTCTCGGTTACCTCGTCTCCTTCGCGCTGCTCGCCCAGACGCTGAAGAGCGTGCAGATCGGCACGGCGTACGCGATCTGGTCCGGGGTGGGCACCGCCACCATCGCCGTCCTCGGTCTGCTGCTGTTCGGCGAGGGACTGAACCCGGCCAAGCTCGCCGGGATCCTGCTGATCATCGGGGGAGTGGTGGTGCTGAACCTCGGTGGGGCGAGCCACTGATGCCGCGGCGCTACGACCCCGAGCGGCGCCGGCGGATCATCGACGCGGCGATCCGGGTGGCCGGCCGCGACGGCATCGCCGGGCTGAGCCACCGTACGGTCGCCGCCGAGGCGGACGTCCCGCTCGGCTCCACGACCTACCACTTCGCCACCCTCGACGACCTGCTGGTGGCCGCGCTCTGCCAGGCCAACGAGGGCTTCGCGCAGGTGCTCGACGCGAGCGGGGTCCTGGCCGGCACCGGCGGCGACCTCGCGGCCGGTCTCGCCCGCGTCCTCGGCGAATGGCTCGGACGCGACCGGCCGGGCGTGGAGCTGGAGTACGAGCTGTACCTCGCGGCCCTGCGCCGCCCCGCCCTGCGCCCGGTCGCCGCCCAATGGACGGAGGAGACCGTCCGGCGACTGAGCGCGCGGGTGGACCCGGTGACGGCGCGGGCGCTGGTCGCGCTGCTGGACGGAATCTGTCTGCAGGTACTGCTCACGGGCGGTTCGTACGACGAGGAGTACGCCCGGGCCGTGCTGGCTCGGGTGATCCCCTGAACCGGCGCCCGGCACGTGAGACACGGTTCGCTCCCGCACCCCGCCCCACGTTAGGTTTTCCCCATGACCGACACTGCTTCCCGTACCACCGGCGCCGTGGCCGCCGGCCTCGCCACGATCGCCTCCGACGGCACCGTTCTCGACACCTGGTTCCCGGCCCCCGAGCTGGTCGAGCAGCCGGGTCCGGCCGGCACCGAGCGGCTGTCCGCCGAGCAGGCGGCGCAGCTGCTGGGCGGTGGCGCGACCGCGGCGACCGGCCCGGATGCCCGCCGGGGCGTGGAGGTGGTCGCGGTCCGCACGGTCATCGCCTCGCTGGACGAGAAGCCGATCGACGCGCACGACGTCTACCTGCGTCTGCACCTGCTTTCGCACCGGCTGGTGAAGCCGCACGGGCAGAGCCTGGACGGCATCTTCGGCCACCTCGCCAACGTCGCCTGGACCTCGCTCGGCCCGGTCGCCGTGGACGACGTGGAGAAGGTGCGGCTGAACGCCCGCGCCGAGGGCCTGCACCTCCAGGTGACCTCGATCGACAAGTTCCCGCGGATGACGGACTACGTCGCCCCCAAGGGCGTGCGCATCGCCGACGCCGACCGGGTCCGGCTGGGTGCGCACCTGGCCGAGGGCACCACGGTCATGCACGAGGGCTTCGTGAACTTCAACGCGGGCACGCTCGGCACCTCGATGGTCGAGGGCCGGATCTCCGCGGGCGTCGTGATCGGCGACGGTTCGGACATCGGCGGCGGCGCCTCCACCATGGGCACGCTGTCCGGGGGCGGCAACGTGATCATCTCCGTCGGAGAGCGCTGCCTGATCGGCGCGGAGGCGGGCGTGGGCATCGCGCTCGGCGACGAGTGCGTGGTCGAGGCCGGTCTGTACGTCACGGCGGGCACCCGGGTCACCATGCCCGACGGCCAGATCGTCAAGGCCCGCGAGCTGAACGGCGCCTCCAACATCCTCTTCCGCCGCAACTCGGTCACCGGCACGGTCGAGGCCCGCCCGAACAACGCGGTCTGGGGCGGCCTGAACGACATCCTGCACAGCCACAACTGACGCACCGAGGCCGTGACATGCGGCCGCTGCACCCTCGAGCGCCCTTCCACGGCCCCAGGACGGCCGGGAGGGCGCTCGTGCGTGGGTCCCGCTCGCAGAGGCTGTCGTACCTCCGCCGGATGCGCGTGGCGGGCGCGGCCTCCTCCCTGTCCGTCGGGTTCCGGAGCCGAGGTTGACCCTCGACCTTGTGCAGGGCTCAGAGTTCCAGGTGTGGAGAGCGAGATGCGCAGCATTGGTGAGATGGCCCGGGAGAGCGGACTGGGCGTGAGTGCCCTGCGGTTCTACGACCGTACCGGTGTGCTCGTCCCGGCCCGGGTGGACCCGGTGAGCGGCTATCGCTGGTACGACCCCGCCCAGCTCGAGGAGGCGCGTCTGCTGGCGCGGTTGCGCCGGGCCGGCATGCCGTTGGCGGACGTTCGACTGGTCCTGGCCGGCTGGTCCGGTGCGGACAAAGACCTGGTCGGTGAACTGCTTCAGGCGCACCTGCGCCGTCTCGAACGGGATCTGTCCGATGCCCGCGATGAGTTCTCCACGCTCCAGGAACTACTCGCGTACAGGGAGAACACCTTGACCTCTCGTCTGGTCACCACCGTCCGGCTGACCGCCTCGGCTCCTGAGCTGGCAGCCGCACTGGACGCGGTCCGTTTCGCGTGCAGTACCGATCCGGAGCTGCCGATGCTGGGCGGCGTCCTGTTCGACATCGAAGAGGCCGCACTGCGCGTCGTGGCCACCGACCGGTACCGGATGGCTGTCGCGCGAGCCGGTGCCACCGGGCACGGCGGACCCGCTGTGCAGGTCGTCGTGCCTGCCCCGCTCGTCGACGCGATGCGGGCGTTGGTGAACGGCGAGGAACCCGTACGGCTCTCAGCGGACGGTGATCGAGTGACACTGGAAACGGGGGACGGCCAGGCGTCGGGCCGGCGCCTCGACCACGACTTCCCCGATTACCGTCGCCTCGTCCACCTGCCGACCGGACGCCGCGCCCTTGTCGATGTGGCGGTTTTCCGGAAGGCGGTGGAGAGCGGTCCCGTCCGCACGAGCGAGGTGCGCCATCAGGACGGAGCGTCCTACGACCTCAGTGTGCTGAAGGTGGCACACGACGGCACCGTGGTCGTCTGCGACGACGGCGACGACGACCAGAACCAGGTGGCCGTCAACCGCGAGTTCCTGCTGGACGCGATCGCTGCCGGGGGCCGGGACCGACTGGTCCTCGAGTTCGGCGTCCCGACGGCGCCCATCGCGATCCGTCGGCCCGATGACGAGGAGACGTTCTCGCTACTGATGCCGGTGCGTCTGGAACACTGACGGTCCCGACCGTCACCGGGCTGCGGTCGGTGCAGGCCTGTTCCGAGCCGTGCGGACGTGCGGCAGCGATGAATTTGCGGACCGGTGAGGAGTGCCGGCGCTGCGAGCGCCGGGACTCGAAGGACACTGCCGTGTGGTCGTGCGGGGCGTCGGAACGCACCGTGGTGGCCCGCTCCACCGACGGGAAGCTCGTCGCCATCGTCGTCGACGTGGGCACCTGCTCCACACCCTGCCGCTGCCGGCCATGACCGCGTCGGACGACTCCGACGACCTCGATCGGCTCGACGTCCTCGACACCGCCGACGGCGCGGTGAGCATCGGCCGGCCCGACGGCAGCGGGGACCTGCTGATCACCACAAACCGTCCCCGCCCCGCCGTGTCGTCGACCGACGGTGCGACAGCTGCCCCGGCGCACCGGTTTCGAGGTCAGAGCGGGCGCGCGGTGTCGGCGTCCGGCGCCACGCGATGGGCTTCGTCCTGGACGAGCAGGGCAAGGAGCGAGGCCACCGTCAGGCCCTGGCCGGCTTCGGTCGGGTGGCGCAGGATCCTGGCGGGGTCGATCCGGTAGCTGTTGCCGCGCCCCTGGCGGGTGTGGGAGAGGTAACCGGCCTGTTCCAGGTCGGCGATGATCTTTTGCACTGCGCGCTCGGTGAGCCGGCAGCGGGCGGCGATGTCGCGGACGCGTGCGCTCTGGTTGTCCGCGATGGCCGCAAGGACGCGAGCGTGGTTCGTCAGGAACGTCCATCCGTTGTGGGGCTCGGGCACCTCATCCATGCCCCGAGTCTACTGAACGAGCATGCACGTATCCAAAAGCATGCACGATGGTTCGTGTATATGTTGACGTACGTTCCTCTCGTGGGGGAACGTTGTAGCGGACCACGGCGAGCGCATCGGGAGTGAGCCATGCAGCACCCTTCCCACCGGGCACGGTCCGTCACGGCGTCGGGCTTCCCCCGGCCGGGCAGAAGAGTCGTTGCCAAGCCCCTTCCGCCCGGCCGGATAGCCACGTCGTACGCGTCGAGCGGCGAGCGGGTGCATGTCACCGTGCGCGGTGAACTCGACCTCGTCTCGGGCGACCGGCTCCGTGACCGACTGAGTGCTGCGCTTGCCGCTTCGTCCAGCGGACTCGACCTGGACCTGAGCGGGCTCAGCTTCTGCGACTGCGCCGGCCTGAGCGTTCTCCTGGAGCTTCGCCGGCGGGCCCTGAGCCAGAACAAGACCGTCGCCATCCAGGACACCAGCCCCGCGATCGACAGGTTGCTCGAACTCGTCGGAGCGCAGGACCTGTTTTCCCCTCCGCGGCCGCGGTGCACGGAACCGCGCCGCCCTGCGCCGGCCGTCGTTCCGCTGAACGGTGGGGTCCGCCGCTGAACGAGGGCGGACCGCGACAGTGACCGCGGCCCCGCTCCGACCAGCGCCCTAGCGGGGCAGGGCGGACGCGAACCGCGCCAGCGCCGTGAAGTCGCCCTCCCGCAGTCCGACCCTCGGATCGACGTGCTGGAGCAGGGCGGGACCTGGGTGGTGGGTCCCGACGTACCGGGTGTCCTCCGGGGCCTGCTCGTCGTCCACCCAGGCGAACGGGCGGCCCTCCGCGTACGCCACGATCGCCTCCGTCTTCCAGTGCACCCCGTCGGGCCGGAACGCGAACAGGCCGGTGCCGAAGTCGACGTACGGCAGCTCGGGCAGGCCCAGGACCGGGGCGATCCAGCGGTTGGCCTCGGCCATCCACGTGGTCGCCCAGCACAGGTCGTAGCCGAGACCGAGCAGCGCCGGGCCGTGGGCCGGGTTCAGCCAGACCCGCAGGGGACGCCGGAAGGCCTCCACGGTCGGCCGGATGGTCGTATAACCCTCGGGACGGCGCTGGGCCTTGGCCGCGTACGGGTTGAGGGGGCCGTCGACGTCCAGGAACAGCAGGGGGCGGCTCACGGGGGACACGGTACGGCAGCGGGCGCCCGCGGCCACCGGGGTTTTTGTCGCCGCGGGACAGGCATAGCGGCGCTCCGTTCCACGCGTCACAAGGAGTGCAGGGCCCGGACAGCCGGGGGCCCGGGGGAAAGAGAAGGTGACGATGGATGCCGAAGCGCAGGAGAGTTTCCGGGAGTTCGTGGCCGGCCGGTCGACCGCGCTGCTGAAGACCGCCGTGCTGCTGACCGGCGGGGACCGGCACGCCGCCGAGGACCTGCTGCAGAACGCGCTGGTGAAGGCGGCCGGGCGCTGGCAGCGGATCGACGAGCCGGAGGCGTACGTACGGCGGATCCTGTACCGGCAGCAGGTCAGCCGCTGGCGGCTGAAGTGGTGGCGGCGGGAGGTCACCGTCGCCGAGCCCCCGGACACCGGCCACGCCCCGGACGCCTCGGGCGCCGCCGAGCTGCGGCTCGTGCTGCGCACGGCGCTGTCCCGGCTCACCGCCCGCCAGCGCACCGTCCTGGTACTGCGCTACTTCGAGGACCTGCCCGAGGCCGACGTGGCCCGGATCCTGGGCTGCTCCGTGGGCACCGTACGGTCCACCACGCACCGCTCCCTGGCCCGGCTGCGCGTCCTCGCGCCCGAACTGTCCGCGCTCGGCGGCGAGCAGCGGCCGTCCCGTGACTTCTCGCCCCTGGAGGTGCGCCCGTGAACGTCGAGGAACTCGTGCGTGACGCACTGCGGGAGCAGGCCGCGCAGCAGCCGCCGGCGGCGCCGGGATTCGCCGACCGGGTACTGGGCGCGCGCCGGCGCCGCCGTACCCGCCGGCTGGTGTCCGTCGCCGTCGCCACCGCGGCGGTGGTCGCCGTCGGCGTCGGGGTGCCCCTGCTGGACTCCGGCGGCGGGAAGGACGTACGTCCGTCCGGTGTGCTCGGCTCCCGTGACGTCACGGCGCACCCGGACCAGGGACCGCCGCGCGAGCTGATCGCGGCGGGGCGGTCGGTGCTGGCCGCGTACTACACCCTGAAGGTGGTGCCGCGGAACGCCGACGTCGCGGCCGGTGAGCGCACGTACTGGCTGTTGAACCCGAGGACCGGCCGCTACGAGAAGGACGACCGCTGGTCGTTCGTCGCGGTCGCCCCCGGCCTGCGGACGGCCGCCGTGCTGGAGCGGGACCTGCCCGCCCCCCGGATCGGACTGCTCGACCTCGCGACGGGCAAGGTCGAGCGGTGGATCCCGGTGTCGCACGGTGTCGCCGGGCTCGCCTTCTCGCGGGACGGCCGCAGACTGGTCGCCACGGCGTACACGGAGAACCCCGACGGGTTCGCGAAGGCGATGGACGCGCGGACCGGCCGCTACGGCTGGGGACCGCGGTTCGGATCCACGTCCCGGACCGGCTTCGAGGTCGTGGACGTGGCCTCCGGCAGGGGGAGCTGGGCCGCGGTCCCACCGGGCCGGGAGTTCCTGGGCCGGGAGGACTTCTCCTTCAGCCGCACCGGTGACCTGCTGTACGCGCAGGTCGTGGGGTCGCGCGACGGCATGCAGCAGTTCTACGACCTCACCGGCAGGAAGGTCGCCCCGCCCGCGAACGAGCGCCGGCTGCGGTCGGACGTGAGTGCCCGGCTGTCCCCGGACGGACGGCTCGCCGCCTGGGGCCTGGTGGCGGAGCCGCACCACACGTCGTACTCCTCGATCCTCGATCCGCTGACCGGCAAGGAGATCACCCGGGTGCGCGGCTCCCACCTGCTCGCCTGGGCGGATGACAAGCGGCTCATCGCCTGGGAACGGGACCCGGACATGGAGCGGTACCGCCCCCGGCTGGTGCTGGTCACGATCGGCAGTACCGAGGTCGTCCCGCTGAGCGGCTTCCAGGAGCCGAACGACGGCTACGGCACACGGGACTGGCAGCCGGTGTTCGCCGACCGCTGATCAGACCGCCAGGAGCTCCTCGTAGCGCGCCAGCAGCCCGTCGGCCGGCTCCCGGCCGGCGGGCAGCAGCGGTGCGCGCACCGGGCCCGCGGGCAGTCCGAGGCGGGCCAGGAGGGCCTTCGCGGTGACCGTGCCGGGCAGGCCCGCGCCCGCCATCGCCTCGATCAACGGCATGGCGCGCAGTTGGAGTTCGGTGGCACGGGCGGTGTCGCCGGCGTCGAAGGCGTCGAGGATCGCGGCGATGTGCCCGGGGACCGCGTTGGCGACGGTGCTGACGCAGCCCGCCGCGCCGACCGCGTACAGCGCGAGCACGTGCTCGTCGCAGCCCGCGTAGTACGCCAGGTCCGTGCGGGCCAGCACCTTCTGGGTGCCGAGGAAGTCGTACGAGCAGTCCTTGACGGCCACGATCCGGGGATGTCCGGCCAGGCTGATCATCGTCTCCGGCTCGATCCGGGTGCCGGTGCGGCCCGGGATGTCGTAGAGCATCACGGGCAGCCCGCTCGCGTCGGCCACCGCGCGGAAGTGCGCCTCCACCGCCTCCTGCGGTGGCCTGCTGTAGTACGGCGTCACCACCAGCACCCCGTCGGCGCCCGCCTTCCCGGCGGCCAGGGCCAGCTCGACGGTGTGCCGGGTGTCGGAGCTGCCGACGCCCGCGACCAGCCGCGCCCGGTCGCCGACCGCGTTCCGGACGGCCGTGACCAGCTCCGCCTTCTCCGCGTCCGTCGTCGTCGGTGACTCGCCGGTCGTGCCGTTCAGGACCAGACCGTCGCAGCCCTCCGCCACCAGGCGTTCCGCCAGCCGTCCGGCGCCGTCGAGGTCGAGGGTGCCCGACGGGGTGAACGGGGTGACCATCGCGCAGAGCGTGCGGCCGAAGGGGCGGGCGGGTCTGCGTGAGGTCGTCATGGTCGTCATGGGGGTAGTTTCTGCGGAGCACCGATGTAGCTCAACTTAAATCTACTACGATCTATCGGTAAGTATTGCTTCACTGTCCCGAGATCCTATGTCCAACTCGGCACCTCATGGGTCACTATGGCCGGAGGGTCACCGACGTCGTCATGGGAGGCACCATGAAGCTCGGCAAGGCACTGGCCACCGGGGTCGCCGAGGAGCGGCCGCTCGTCCACGAGCAGGAGATCGAGCTCCTCGAGGAGCGCATCCGCACCGAACCGGCCGAGCCGGCCCGCGAAGAGGTCCCGGCCGTCCGATGAGACTCCGGCTCCCGGTGGAACGCCCGACGGAGCCGCCGACCGGATACAAGATCGCCCACCCGCTGCTGTCCCAGGACGGCACCCGGGCCGGGTTCACCGGCGTCTCCCTGGGCGGCGCACTGCCGTACGCCGTCCTGGACGAGGCCTCCTGCGTCTACGGCAGGCGGCACCGCCCGCCCGCGCGCCTGTGCGACTGCGGGTTCCACTGCGTCCACGAGCGCGCGGCCGCCGAGGCCCTGCTGTGCACGGCCGAGCACCGGGAGGCGGTCCTGCTGGAGGTCTCCGTGCTCGGCGCCTACATCCGCTTCGAGCGCGGTTTCCGCTGCGCCCGGCAGCGGGTCCGCACCGCCACCGTCGGCCCCTGCGTCTGCGGCACCACCGCCGTCGCCCTGGCCGACGCCGGCTGGGGCAGACCCGGCTGGCGGGCCCTCGCCCCCGCCTGCGCGGGCTGTGCGCGCGCCCGTACGTCCGTCTCGCTCGCCTCCTTCGCGCGGCTGGCGGGACTGGGGCTGCGGGTGGTCGCGGGCGGCGGTGGTACGACGGCCCCGTCCGCCGAGTTGACGGCCGGCGGCGCGCCGGGTGTACCGGAACTCGCCGCCGAGGCCGCGCTGTTGCAGGCGCGCCTCGACTGGTTCCAGGCCCAACTCGCGCGCCTCGGCGAGCGCGGGAATCAGGGAGGAGGACAGGGCTGACGGTCTAACGGTCTTCGGCCCGGGTACCCGGAGGTTCCGTACAGAGAGGAGGCGGAACACCGTGACCGCGACTCCGCACGCACGGCCCGCGGCGACGGGCACCCCTGGCCGGAGCGGCCACCGCCGCCCTCTGGCCACCGCCGCCTTCCCCGAGGAGACGCTCGGCAGCGTCGGGGCGGATGTCGACGTGATCAGGGAAAGGGCACACCGATGACGCACAGGATCCCGCACCGCTCGGGCGCCAAGGGCCCCGACGAGCTGCGGCAGCAGATCGAGCACACCAGGCATCAGCTCGGCGACACCCTCGCCCACTTGGTGGGCAGGGCCGATGTGAAGGGCCGGGCCCGGGTCCGGGCCGCCGACCTGAGGGACAAGGCCGGCGCCATGACCGTCCAGCTGCGGGCGGGCGCCGCCCACGCGGGTCACGGCATGCAGGACCGGGCGGCGAAGGCCGGCCACCTGATGCAGGACCGGGCCCTGAAGGCCGGGCACACCGCGCAGGAGCGGATGGCGAAGGCCGGCCATCTGATGCAGGAGCAGGCCGGCCGGGGCGGACACGCCCTGCAGGACCGGGCGGCGCAGGCGGGGCACGCCCTGCAGGACCGCGCGGCGCACGCCGGGCAGGCCGTCCGGCACGACACGCGCGTGCCCGGGCCGGTGCGTTCCGCCTGGGGCGCCGCGCTGCGCCGCCCGAAGCCTGCGCTGATCGCCGGCGCGGCGGGCGCCGCCCTCGTCGCGGCGGCCGTGATCTGGCGAAGGATCGACCGGCAGCAGTGAGCACAGGACGGCGGGACCGGCCGGACGTCGCCGTCCGGCCGGTCCCGCCCCGTGTCACGGACGGAACCGCAGCACCTGCGGGTCGTGGTCGCTGATCTGGTCGTTGAACTCCGAGTTGATGTGCACGCTGTCGTACTCGAAGTCACAGCCGCGCCGGATCGCCGGGCTGATCAGGATCTGGTCCAGGACCTGCTCGTTGCCCTGGTAGTCATAGGTGTACCGCTCGTTCCTCGGCAGCGACTTGATCGCCGACCACAGCTCGCCGTCACCCTCCATGATCTTGGCGGTGTCGGAGAACTCGAAGTCGTTCATGTCGCCGAGCGCGATGACGTCCGCGTTCTTCTGGATCTTCAGGATGTCCTTGACGAACGTGTTCACCGCGGTCGCCTGCGCGTGGCGCTGGATCTCCGAGCTGCGGGTCACCGGCTGGTACTGCGCGGTCAGCGGCTGGTCACCGCCCTTGGAGATCAGGTGGTTGGCGATCACGAAGACGGTCTTGCCGCGGAAGACGAACTGGCCGACCAGCGGCTTGCGGCTGGCGTGCCAGGCCGCGTTCGCCGGGTCGATCCGGCCCGGTGAGGCCGTCAGCTCGGCCTTGCCGTGCTCCTTGGTGACGCCGACCGCGGTGGTGGAGTCGCCGCCCGCACGGTCCACGAAGGTCACCCGCTCCGGGTTGAACAGGAACACCTGGCGGATGTTGCCGCCCGGCTCGCCGCCGTCCTGGTCGTTGACCGGGTTGATCGAGCGCCAGTCGTACTTGGGGCCGCCGGCCGCCACGATCGCGTCGATCAGCTTGTTCACGGTGACGCTCGCGTCGACCGTGCCGTCGTCCTTGGCGCCGTTGTTGTCCTGGATCTCCTCCAGGGACACGATGTCCGGGGACTGCAGGTTGTTCACGATCGCGGCGGCGTGCTTGTCGAAGGTGTTGTCCGACGGGTCGAGGTTCTCGACGTTGTAGGTCGCCGTCGCCAGTTCGCGGCTCGACTGCTTCTGCGTCGTCTCGCGCTCCAGGCCGGCGCTCTTCAGCGTGCCGAGCTTGCCCGCGACGAGGGTGTAGCCGCCGTACTGGTTGAAGTCCATCGGGCCCGTGGTGGCACCCTCCAGCGTGTCGCCGACGTTCGCCTTCGGGAAGTCGGCGGTCGAGCCCAGCGACTGGATCTGCAGCCGGCCGGTGTTCTGGGAGTCGTAGGAGCCGTAGACCGTGCCGCCGCGGCGGCTCTTGTGCTCGTGCGGCTTCACCGTGACCCACAGCTCGGCGTAGGGGTCGGTGCCGGTGACCACGCGGACGTCCTCGACCTGGACGTTCATGCCCTCGAGGGACTCGTAGTAGTCCAGGGCGTACTTCGAGGGGTCCAGGGTCAGGCCGTTGATCGAGCCGTTCGCGGCGGTGTCGCCGGCCGGGGTGTACGCGCGCGGGACCGACTCGGCGCCGATCACGACCGGCGCCGGGACCGCGTTGCCGGTGGAGACGGTGGTGACGGTGGGCTTGGTGATCTCCGTCAGCGACTGGTTGCCGGTGGAGGCACCGCCCGGGACGTACTCGGAGACCGTGCCGGTCACCGTCACCGAGTCGCCGACCGCGACCTTCGGCGTGGAGCTGGTGAAGACGAACACGCCCTCACTGGTGGCCGGGTTGTCGTCCGGGGTCGCATCCTGGATCCAGAAGCCTCTGGAGGAGCCGTAGGTGCGCGTGGCCGTGACGATGCCGGGCACGTCCGTCACCTTCTGCCCGGCGAACGGGGATATCCGGGTCGTGCCCTGGATGTCGTGGATGCGCACCGAGTCGGCGTGCGCGGGCGAGGTGAGGACGACGGCGGACGCGGCGCTGCAGACGGCGGCGACGGTGAGCGCGGCGAGGCGCGCGGAAGACCTGCTCGGCAAGGGTTCCCTCCGGGGACATACGTGAACGCCGGGACGAGGGTGGAACGGGAGCGTGTGGGGCTCGTAGCCCTCCGTGACACGCGTAGAGCCGAGTGAACAGTTGTCCCCCCAACTTCTACGCGCGTCAATCTCCTGCCTGGCGTGGGGAGTTGTCAAGGTTTCGGCCATGTACGCCTACCGACGGGGAGATGAACCGGGCGGCATGGGTGGAAATCCGTCTAGGCTGAGCGGCTGAGCCCGTTAACGGTCCGAGGAGAACCAGCCGATGTCAGACA
The DNA here is from genome assembly GCF_044593395.1 of Streptomyces sp. NPDC052301. Classification (NCBI taxonomy): domain Bacteria; kingdom Bacillati; phylum Actinomycetota; class Actinomycetes; order Kitasatosporales; family Streptomycetaceae; genus Streptomyces; species Streptomyces sp. NPDC052301. Next base: position 619,395 of record NZ_JBIUBE010000004.1, read on the forward strand.
GCTCCCCCCTGCCGCCCGTACGGCTGCACCCCGAAGCGGAGCTGGCGCGCGCCGCGCTGTCCACGCCGGTGCTCTCCCGCGCCGCCCGCCTCGCCCGCTGGGCCGGCCCCGACACCCGGGTGGACGCGGGTGGCGGACTGGTCGAGGAGCAGCTTCCCGCCGCCGCCGCCGAGCTCGGACTCGGCGGTGACGACGCCGCCGCGTACGCCAGTGAGGCCTGGCGGGTCGCCGTGGACGCCGGCCTGGTCGAGATCGTGGACGAGGAGGCCGGGACGGTCCGGGCCGCGGAGGAGCTGAAGCGGCTCACCGGCGGCTCCCCGCACGACGTCCTCGCCGTGTGGCTCGCCGCCCTGGACACGGTCCTGGCCGATGCGAGCGTGCCCGACCTGGATGGCCTCGTCGACGCGCTGGAGGAGGGCGGCGAGGTCGATTTCTCGTCACTCGACTGGGACCCGGAGGCCGAGGCCGAATTCCTCGACGGCGTCCTCGGCAACCTCTACCTGCTGACCGTCGGTGAGGACGGCCCCGGCGAGAGCCCGGTCCCGCTGCCCGCCCTCGCGGCCTCGATGATCGTGCCCGACGACATGGGCGAGCCCACCAACGACGTGCTGGAGCAGGTCTCCGACGCGATGATGCGGCTCGACGACCAGTTCCGGATGCTGGAGCCGATCGGCCTCGTGGAGTACCAGCCGGTGGACGAGGCGCTGATGGCCGACGGCGACGAGGAGCCCGCCGCGCCGGTGGACGAGGACGACGTCTCCCGCTACGGCATGGTCCGGCTCACCCCGCTCGGCGCGTACGGGCTGCGCGCGCGGCTGCTGGAGGCCGGGTTCGATGCGCCCGCGGTCGGTGAACTCGCCGACAAGGGCGCGGACGCGCTGCTCGACGGCACGGCCCGCTTCGGGCAGTCCGCCGCCCGCGCCGAGACGGAGCAGTGGCTCACCCGGCGGGAACCGCTCGCGGCCGCCCGGGAGTTGCTGGCGGCGGCACGGGGCGCCGACGCGGGCGCGCCGCTGCGCAGGCTGCGCTGCCAGCAGGCGCTGTCGCTGGTGGGCCCGGACGCCGAACCGGCGCTGCGGGAGGTCCTCGACGACCCCGCACTGGGCGGGCTCGCCCGGGTGTGGCTGAGCGAGCGGGGCGCCGCCGGGGTGCCGGCGCCCTCCGAGGGAATGGTGTTCTGGCTGACCATCGACACGGTGGCCGCGCAGCTCCAGGCCGAGGGCAACTCGGAGGAACTCCAGGCGCTGGTCGAGGGGCTGGCCGCACAGCACAGCGGGTTCTTCGCCGCGGCCTGGCGGGTGGACCATCCGGCCACCGCGGAGGTGCTGGAGGCGATGGGGCGGCTGCACCCGGACAAGAAGGTGGCGAAGCTGGCGCGGAAGGCGGCTTTCAAGGCGCGTTCCCAGCAGGGAGGTTGACAGCCCCTTGGGCCGGTCATGGGCCGGTGCATACGGATTCTTGAACAAGGGCCTCCGAAGTAGGCCTTTGTTCAACTCCCGTTCAAGGTGTGGCGAGAGCGTGTGCGCCGAACCGAGGTCCGCCACCCTCCACGGCACTCCCACCGTCTCAGGAGACACACCATGTCGCTCACCCGCAGGGACTTCGCCAGAAAATCCGCGATCACCGGTGCCGGGGTCGCCCTGGCGGGCAGCGTCGGCGCCCTCGCCACCGCCCCGAACGCCCTCGCCGCGACGGACGTCGACATCGTCGAGGACGCGGACTCCGCGCACGACGGCCACCACCACGGCGTCGGCTACGGCCCGCTGCTCCCCGACCCGAACGGTCTCCTCGCCCTGCCCGCGGGCTTCACGTACAAGATCATCACCTACAGCGGCCGGACCAAGCTGGAGTCCGGTGAATTCACGCCGTCCAACCACGACGGCACCGCCACCTTCGAGGGCCCCCGCGGCACCACCCTCCTGGTCAACAACCACGAGCTGGCCGGTGCCCGCGCCCAGTGGCCGCACCCGGTCCCGCTCACCGAGGGCCTGGTCTACGACCCGGCGGCGGCCGGCGGCTGCACCGTCGTCGAGGTCCGCCGCGGCGGCGAGGTCGCCGAGTGGGTGGGCATCGCCGGCACCGCCACCAACTGCGCGGGCGGCAGCACCCCGTGGGGCACCTGGCTGACCTGCGAGGAGACCGAGGACAAGGCCGGCAAGAACGGGTTCACCAAGGACCACGGCTACGTCTTCGAGGTCGACCCCGAGGACCGCCGGGCCAACCGCGACCCCAAGCCGATCAAGGCCCTCGGCCGCTACGCCCACGAGGCCGTCGTCGTCGACCCCAAGCGCGGCCACGCGTACCTGACCGAGGACGCGGCCGGCCCCAACGGCCTGCTCTACCGCTGGACCCCGCCGGAGGGTTTCCGCCACGGCCGCGGCAGGCTGCGCAGCCTCGCCGACGACGCCGGCGTGCTCCAGGCCTTCAAGTGCTTCGACTCCGGCGGCAAGTTCGTCGACGACCTCTCCCGCGCCACGAAGACCGGCACGGTCTACGGCGTCGACTGGGTGGACGTGCCCGACCGGGACGCCAGGACGGTGTCCACCCGCAAGCAGTTCACCGACGGCCAGATCACCCGCGCCCGCAAGCTGGAGGGCATGTGGTGGGGTGACGGCGGCACCTACATCGTCTCCTCCTTCGCCCGCGCGGAGAGCCCGGTCCAGCACGACGGCCAGGTCTGGTTCTACGACCCCAAGCGCCGCACCCTCACCCTGAAGGTGCTGCTCGGCGTCAACCCCGATCCCGCCCAGGACGGCGCCTTCGACGGTCCGGACAACATCACCGTCTCCCCGTACGGCGGCCTGGTCATCGCCGAGGACGGCGAGGGCGTCCAGCACCTGTTCGGCGCCACCGAGAGCGGACGTACGTACCCGATCGCCCGCAACGAGCTCAACATCGGGACCGAAGCGGAGCCGGAGTACAGCGAGTTCACCGGCGTCACCTTCTCACCCGACGGCCGCACCCTGTTCGCCAACATCCAGACGCCCGGGATCATGCTCGCCATCACCGGGCCGTGGAAGCGGCACAAGCGGTAACCGCCGCAGCGGTCGTTAATTCGCTCGCACCCCGTCAGCTGCGCCTCCTACAGTGAGATCACAACGTCACGCACCTCCCGGTGCGAGGGCAGCGGCTACTTCCCTTTCACGGAATGCACATCAGCCGCAGCCGACCTGATCTCGGGAGGCGCAGCTCATGGTGGGTGCCCGGTGCGCAGGCAGCGGTTACTTCTCCGGATCGGACGGTTGCGGGTTCGAATCCCGTCATCGACTTCGGGTCGGTGTAGCTCAACGGATAGAGCATCTGACTAAGTCCGCCGCCGACTCCTGATCTCGGACACCTTCCATTTGCTGTGCCTCCCTCCGAAACGGCAACGAATTCGGGGGAATTCACCATGGCGCGGTTCAACACGCGCGCGGCGAAGGCGCAGCCCGCCTCGCCGGTCGCCACCACCGGCCGGACCCTGCGGACGCACCAGGGCGGCCGGGGCCAGGAGCGCGACGCGCGCTCGGAGCTCTTCCTGCTCGCGGTGTCCCACTTCCTCGGGAACACCTTCTACGAGAGCGCCGAGGACCGCGACGACCGGTTCGCCCGGCTCGTCCGCGACCTCGCCGTCAGCGACCCGGCCTGGACGGCCGGCCTGCTGCGCTGGCTGCGCGGCGACGGCAACATGCGCACGGCCTCGATCGTCGGCGCCGCCGAGTACGTGCGGGCACGGCTCACGGCGGGCGCGACCGACGGTCCCACGGGCCGGCAGGTCGTGGACCGCGTGCTGCAGCGCCCGGACGAGCCCGGCGAGTTGCTCGCCTACTGGACGTCGACGTACGGCCGTGCCGTCCCCAAGCCGGTCAAGCGCGGGGTCGCCGACGCGGTACGGCGGCTCTACCACGCCAAGTCGCTGCTGAAGTACGACACCGCGTCCAAGGGCTACCGCTTCGGCGACATCCTCAACCTGGTGCACGCGGCACCGGACCCGGACAAGCCGCGGCAGGGCGACCTGTTCCGCTACGCCCTCGACCGCCGGCACCACCCGGACACCGCCGTACCGCCGGCCTCGCTGCCGGTGCTCGCCGCGCACCGCGAGCTGATGGCGCTGCCGGTGGAGGAGCGGCGGGCGGTCGTCACCTCGCCCGGCGGTGCGGAGCGGCTCGCGGCGGCCGGCATCACCTGGGAGGCGCTGGCCGGCTGGCTCCAGGGCCCGATGGACAAGGCGGCGTGGGAGGCCGTGATCCCGTCCATGGGCCCGATGGCTCTGGTCAGGAACCTGCGCAACTTCGACGAGGCCGGGGTCTCGGACGAGGTGGCCGCGCGGGTCGCGGCGAGGATCAGCGACCCGGAGCAGGTGGCGCGCTCGCGGCAGTTCCCCTTCCGCTACCTGGCCGCCTACCGGCACGCGCCCTCGCTGCGCTGGGCCCACCCGCTGGAGCGGGCGCTCGGCCACTCGCTGGCCAACGTGCCCGCGCTGCCGGGCCGGACGCTGGTGCTGGTCGACCGCTCGGGCTCGATGTTCTGGGCGCAGTCGTCCGACCGTTCGCAGCTCACCCGGGCCGACGCGGCGGCGATCTTCGGCACCGCGCTCGCGCTGCGGGCGGCCGAGGCCGACCTGGTGCAGTTCGGGTCGACCAGCGGCCGGGTGGCGTTCCGCAAGGGGGAGTCGGTGCTGAAGGTCCTGGAGCGCTTCGGCAACCTGGGCGGCACCGACACCACCGAGGCGGTGCGCCGGCACTACCGCAGGCACGACCGGGTGCTGATCGTCACGGACGAGCAGTACGCCCCGCACCGGCACGGCGACCCGACGGAGCAGATCCCGGCCGACGTGCCGGTCTACACCTGGAACCTGGAGGGCTACCGGGCGGGTCACGGCCCGTCGGGCACGGCGAACCGCCACACCTTCTGCGGCCTGTCGGACTCCGCCTTCCGCATGGTGCCGCTGCTCGAGGCGGCGCACGACGCCCACTGGCCGTGGCAGGAGTGAACCACGGCCGGCCCTGAGACGTGGCCCGCACTTCTACGGGGGGTGCGGGCCACACCTCTTTTCATCCCCGCCTCTGACATCTAACATTTCAGTCATGCAGGCCCTACGACCCGTGCCCCGCACGCTCCTCCGGGACCGCGCCTGTGCCGCGATCCGGGACGCCATCGTGGCCGGGGAGATCGAGCCCGGCACCGTGGTCCGCGACGCCGAACTGGCGGAGCGGCTGGGGCTGTCGCGGGCGCCGGTGCGCGAGGCGTTCGCGCGGCTCGTGGACGAGGGGCTGCTGGAGAGCAAGCCGCAGAGCTACACCCGGGTCACCGCGCTCGTCGCCGCCGACGTGCGGGACGCGGCGGCGGTGGTCGGTGCGATGCACGAGCTGGTCACCCGGGTCGCCGTCCCCCGCCTGCGGGAGCGGGACCTGGCCGAGATGCGCGCGGCCAATGAGCGCTTCGCCACCGCCGTGCGCACCGGTGACGTGGACGAGGCCCTGCGCGCCGACGACGACCTGCACCACGTGCTGGTCCGGGTGAGCGGCAACCGCGCCGCCGCCGCCACCGTCGCCCGCTACACCCCGCTCATCCGCCGCCTGGAGCGGCAACGCTTCGGCGAGGGCGGCTCCTGCCGCTCCGCCGGACTGCACGAACGGCTGATCGAGGCCTGCGCCGCCGCCGACCCGGACGGTGCCGTCCAGGTCACGGCCGGCATCTGGCGCACGCTCGCCGACCTGGCCGACGCCGACTGACCCCGGAGGTCCCGTGTCCCTGTCCGCCGCCCTGGCATCGTACGAGCGCTACCCCCTCCTCTTCGGCCCCTCCCCGGTGCACCCCCTGGAGCGTCTGACCGCGCACCTCGGTGGTGCCTCGCTCTGGGCCAAGCGGGAGGACTGCAACTCAGGGATCGCCTACGGCGGCAACAAGACACGCAAACTGGAGTACCTGGTCGCCGACGCGCTCGCGCAGGGGTGTGACACGCTCGTGTCGATCGGCGGGGTGCAGTCCAACCACACTCGCCAGGTCGCCGCCGTCGCCGCCCGGGCGGGGCTGTCCTGCGTCCTGGTGCAGGAGAGCTGGGTGGACTGGCCGGACGCCGTGTACGACAAGGTCGGCAACATCCTGATCAGCCGGCTCGCCGGGGCCGAGGTGCGGCTGGTGCGGGCCGGGTTCGGGATCGGGGTCAAGGAGAGCTGGGAGCAGGCGCTGCGGGACGTCGAGACGGCGGGCGGGAAGCCGTACGCCATCCCGGCCGGGGCCTCCGACCACCCGCTCGGCGGCCTCGGCTTCGCCGGATGGGCCGACGAAGTCGCGCGGCAGGAGCGGGAGACGGGCGTCTTCTTCGACACGGTGGTCGTGTGCTCGGTGACCGGGTCCACGCAGGCCGGCATGGTCGCCGGGTTCCGGGCGCTGGAGGAGGCGGGTGGACGGCCCCGCCGGGTGATCGGGATCGACGCCTCCGCCGACCCCGCCGCCACCAAGGACCAGATCACCCGCATCGCGACCGCCACCGGTCGACTGCTCGGGCTCGAGGGCGAGCCGGCCGTCGAGCTGGACGAGCGGTACCACGCGGGGACCTACGGCGTCCCGGACGAGGCCACCCTCGAAGCCATGCGACTGGCCGCGCGGACCGAGGGCATGGTGACCGACCCGGTGTACGAGGGGAAGTCGATGGCCGGACTCGTCGATCTCGTCCGGGGCGGGGAGATCGGCAAGGACTCCACCGTGCTCTACGCACACCTCGGCGGCCAGCCGGCGCTGAACGCGTACAGCGCGTTGTTCTGACGGGGCGGGGCCGCCGGACGGCGGATCCTAGGCGCCGGAGCGGGGTTTCCTGCCGGTGAGTGCCGTCCCCGCCACCAGCAGCGCCGCCAGGGCGATCAGCGCACCCACGCCGAACGCGTCGGCCGCGCCGTGGGTGAGGACGGCGTCCGGCGATCCGGTGGCGTGCCGGGTCGCCGTGCCGTACACGGTGACCAGGACGGACAGGCCGACGGTCCCGCCGAGCCACTGCAGGGCCTGCAGGAGCCCGGAGGCGGCGCCCGCCTCCCTCGGCGCCACGGCGGCGAGGATCGTGGCGTTCAGCGGCATGAAGCTCAGCCCCACGCCCAGCCCCAACAGCAGCAGCGGGCCGAGCAGTCCGGCCGCATAGCCGTCCCCGGTGTGCAGCCGCCACAGCAGGCCGGTGCCCACGGCGACCAGCGACATGCCCGTCAGCAGCACCGGCTTGGTGCCGAACCGGGCCAGCAGGCGGGGCACCAGCCGTACGGTCGTGAACATCACCAGGGTCATCGGCAGGAACGCGAAACCCGCGCGCAACGGGCTGTAGCGCAGCACCTGTTGGCAGATCAGGGTGAGGAAGTAGAAGGCGCCGAACATGCCCGCGGGCAGCAGCAGGATGGTGGCGTAGCCGGCCGCCCGGTTGCGGTCGGCGAACAGGCGCAGCGGCAGGACCGGTTGGCCGGCCCGCGCCTCGACCAGGACGAAGGCGGCCAGCAGGGCCGCGGCCACGGTGAAGCCGAGCTGGGCCCGGGTGTCGCTCCAGCCGGACCCGGAGACCCGGATGAACGCGTACACCAGCGAGGTCGTGCCGGCCGTCCCGGTGAGCGCGCCCGCCAGGTCGAACCGGCCCGCGTGGCGCGGGGTCTCGGTGACGAAGCGGGGCAGGGCGAGCGCGAGGGCGATGCCTATGGGCACGTTGATGAGCAGGGCCCAGCGCCAGGACGCCCAGGAGGTCAGCATGCCGCCGAGGACCAGGCCGACGGAGCCGCCGATGCCGGCCATGGAGGAGTAGACGCTCAGTGCGCGGTGCCGGGGCGGCCCTTCGGGGAAGCTCGTGGTGATCAGGGCGAGGGTGCTCGGGGCGATCAGGGCACCGCCCAGACCCTGCAGCGCGCGGGCGGCGAGGAGCCAGGTCCCGTCGGTGGCCAGCCCGCCGAGCAGGGAGGACAGCGCGAACAGCAGGACGCCGGCGGTGAGCGTGCGGCGACGGCCGAGGAGGTCGCCGACGCGGCCGCCGAGCAGCAGCAGCCCGCCGAAGGCGAGGGTGTAGGCGTTGAGGACCCAGGACAGGCCGGTGCGGCTGAAGTGCAGGCCCCGCTGGATGTCGGGCAGCGCTACGTTGACGACGGTGGAGTCCACGCCGACCATCAGGTAGGCGGTGACGATGACGAGAAGGGTGGTACCGAGCCTCGCGGGCGGCGAGGGTGCGGTGGGCGCGTCGGTGGCGGCGGACGGTGCGGACGGGGTGGACATGGCGGTCTCCCGGTCTGGGCGTCCCCGGGGCGGCGATAAGCGGGGACTGTCTCCGTTTAATGCCCGCTAAGATACGGAGAGGGTCCCCGGTTTGCAAGGAGTTACTGGATGACGCAGGTCAGGCCCATGCGTGCGGACGCTCGGCGCAACTACGAGCGGTTGCTGAAGGTGGCGGCCGAGGCCTTCGCCGAGCATGGGGAGAACGCGTCACTCGACGACATCGCCAAGCGGGCGGGCGTCGGCTCGGGCACGCTCTACCGGCACTTCCCGACCCGGCAGGCGCTGCTGGAGGCGGCGTACGTGGACCGCATCGAGGCGCTCGGGGTGCGGGCCGAGGAGCTGGCGAAGGAGCTGCCGCCGGGCGAGGCCCTGATGGAGTGGCTGCACGAGCTGTGCGTCGCCACGATCCAGGTGCGCGGGATGAAGGCGCTGCTGGGGTCGGCGGTGACCGACGGCAGCTCGGCGGCGCTGACGGCGTGCGGCACGGTGGTGAAGGGCGCGGCGAGCCGGCTGGTGGAGGCGGCGCAGGCGGAGGGCGCGCTACGGGAGGATCTCGAGCCGATCGAGCTGCTGCGACTGGCGCACGGGGTGTCCACGGCGTCGGAGCTGGCGAACGGCCAGGGGCGGGAGATCGGACGGTACTTGAGGCTGCTGGTGGAGGGGTTGCGGCCGTAGGGCCGTGCCGGGGGGAGCCTCGTCCCCGGCACGGTCCCCCGACGAGCTACAGCGCCCGAGCCCCCGGCTCCACCATGTTCCGCACGGTGCGGGCCTTCACGAACTCGCCCAGCGCCGTCATGTCCCACTCGCCCGAGAACTGGCGGATCAGCTTCGCCATCATCACGCCCGTCTGCGGCTCGGCGTGGGTGAGGTCGAAGCGGACCAGTTCCTCGCCGGTGGTGCCGTCCAGCAGACGGCAGTAGGCCTTGGCGACCTCCGTGAACTTCTGGCCGGAGAAGGAGTTGACCGTGAAGACCAGGCCGGTGACCTCCTGCGGGAGCCGGCCGAGGTCGACCACGATCACCTCGTCGTCACCCCCGCCCTCACCCGTCAGGTTGTCCCCGGAGTGCTTGACCGCGCCGTTCAGGATCGTCAGCTTGCCGAAGTAGCAGCTGTCGATGTGGTTGCGCTGCGGCCCGTACGCGATGACCGACGCGTCCAGGTCGATGTCCGCGCCGCGGAACGCCGGCTCCCAGCCGAGGCCCATCTTCACCTGGGAGAGCAGCGGCCGGCCGCCCTTGACCAGGGACACGGTCTGGTTCTTCTGCAGGCTGACCCGGCCCTTGTCCAGGTTGATCTTCCCGGCACCCGGCACCGGAGCGGGCGGTGCCGGGGGAGCCGCGGGAGCCGGCGGGGCGGCCACCTGCGGCGCCGGTGCCACAGGTGCCGGTGCCGCCGCGGCCGGCTCCTCCACCGTCACCCCGAAGTCCGTCGCGATGCCCGCCAGTCCGTCGGCGTACCCCTGGCCGACCGCGCGGGCCTTCCACTGGCCGCCCCGGCGGTAGATCTCCACGACGACCAGCGCGGTCTCCGTGCCGAGCTGCGGCGGTGTGAACGTGGCCAGCACCTCGCCGCCGTCCGCGTCGCGCACGGTGGCCGTCGGCTCGATGCCCTGGAAGGTCTGGCCGGCCGCGTCCGGGCTGGCCGTGACCACGATCTTCTCGATGTCCGGCGGGACGGCGGCGGTGTCGACCGTGATCGCGTCGGGCGCCGCGCCGCCGCCGGAGGCATACGACACGCCCGGGCCCACCGGCTGGTTGTAGAAGATGAAGTCGTCGTCCGAGCGCACCTTGCCGTCGGCGGTGAGCAGCAGGCCCGACACGTCGAGCCGCACGGGAGCGGCGACGTCCACCGTGACGCGCACGGTGGAGAGAGGGATGTTCGAGCCAGGGGTCATAGCTGTCATGCCGGGTGAACGAACGACACCGCTTTACCGTTCCCTTACCAGCCGAAACCCTTCCAACGGCCCAACCGCACGCCTCGACCGCACGGGTCGGCGGCCGCACGTCCTACGGCACCACGACGATCTTCCGTCCCACGCCCGCCGCGAACTGCTCCAGTGCCTGCGGGTACCGCGCGAGCGGGATCCGGTCGCTGATGAAAACCTCCGGGTCCAGTACCCCGTTCGCGAACAGCTCGGCCGCCCGCTCGAAGCTGTGGAGCACCGCCATGGAGCCGGTGATGGTGATCTCCTGGTTGTAGATCCGGTACGGGTCGATCGTCACGCGGGTCGCGTAGTCGGCCACCCCGAACTGCAGGAACGTGCCCGCCTTCGCCACCCGGTCCAGGCCGTCCTGGATCGCCGCCGCGTTGCCGGTCGCGTCCACGACCACGTCCCAGCCCCGCGGCCGGTCCAGTTCGTCGGCGCTCGCGGCGGACGCCGAGACGCCGAGCCGGCGGGCCGTCTCCAGGCGGGCCGGGTTGACGTCCACCACGTCCACGCCGGCCGCGCCGGTCCGCTTGGCCAGCTCCAGCATCATCAGACCCATGGTCCCGGAGCCGTAGATCAGCACATGCGCGCCGAGGCGGGACCGCAGGACGTCGTAGCCGCGCACCGCGCAGGACAGGGGCTCCACCAGGGCCGCGTCCTCGGTGCGGACGTGCTCGGGCAGTTTCACGCAGTTCGCCACGGGTGCGACGGCGTACTGTGCCGCCCCGCCCGCCGTCGTCACGCCGATCGCCGCCCACCGCTCGCACAGGTTGTTGTGGCCGGTACGGCAGTAGCGGCACTCGTAGCAGTACAGGGACGGGTCCACGGCCACCCGGTCGCCGACCGCGACCTCGGTGACCTGGCCGCCGACCCCGACCACCTCGCCCGCGAACTCGTGCCCGGGGACGATCGGCAGCTCGGGCGCGAACTCACCCTGGAGGATGTGGAGGTCGGTGCCGCACAGGCCGCACGCGGCGACCTCGACGACGACCTCGCGGGGTCCCGGCGTCGGGTCGGGCACCTCGGTGACGACGGCGCGGCCCACGGACTCGATGACGGCGGCCTTCATTTCACGGCTCCCAACGACAGGCCCTGGACGAGCTTGTCCTGGGCGGCGAACCCCGCGGCGAGCACCGGCAGGGAGATGACGAGCGACGCGGCGCACACCTTCGCCAGGAACAGGCCCTGGCTGGTGATGAAGCCGGTCAGGAAGACGGGGGCGGTCTCGGCGACCACGCCCGTGAGGACCCGGGCGAACAACAGCTCGTTCCAGCTGAAGATGAAGCAGATCAGGGCCGTGGCGGCGATGCCCGGCAGGGCGATGGGGGCGACCACGCGCGCGAGGATCGTCGGCAGCCGGGCGCCGTCGATCTGCGCCGCCTCGATCACCGCCACCGGGACCTCCGCCAGGAACGACTGCATCATCCACACCGCGATCGGCAGGTTCATGGAGGTGTGGAGGACGACCAGGAGCCAGATGTCGTCGAGCGTCCCGGTGTGCTTCGCGAACAGGTAGATCGGCAGCAGCCCGGCCACCACCGGCAGCATCTTCGTGGACAGGAAGAAGAACAGGACGTCCGTCCACTTCCGCACCCGCCGGATCGACAGCGCGTACGCCGCCGGCAGGGCGAGGACCAGGACGAGGGCCGTCGACACCAGCGACGCCACGACCGAGTTGGCCAGGGCCGGCCAGGGGCTCGCGCCGCCGCCCGACCCGAAGAACTCGCGGTAGCCGTCGAGGGTCAGCGAGGCGGCGAAGGACGGCGGGTTGGTCGCCGCGTCCGCCTCGGAGTGGAAGGACGTCAGTGCCATCCAGGCGATGGGCAGGAAGAAGACGATGCCGGTCAGCCAGGCCACCAGGCCGAGCCCGCCTCGGCGCAGTACGGCGCTCATGCGCGGGCCACCTCCTCGCGGAACAGGGACGACACCACGCGCAGGGCGAAGGTCGCGATGACGATCGAGCCGATGACGACCAGGACGCCGGCGGCCGAGGCGAGGCCGTTCTCATGGGCCTGGTAGAAGCTCTGGTAGACGGTGTAGGGCAGGTTGGCGGTGCCGAGGCCGCCGGAGGTGATCGTGAAGACCGCGTCGAAGTTCTGGACGATGTAGATCGAGCCCAGCAGGGCGCCGAGTTCGAGGTAGCGGCGCAGGTGCGGAAGGGTCAGATGGCGGAAGATCTGCCAGTCGCTCGCGCCGTCCACCCGCGCGGCCTCGATCTGCTCGGGGTCACGGCTCTGCAGCCCGGCGAGCAGGATCAGCATCATGAACGGCGTCCACTGCCACACCAGGGAGGCCTCCACCGCGAGCAGCGGGGTGCGGGAGATCCAGTCGGGCTGGGGGCCGCCGACGTAGTGCAACAGGCCGTTGAGCAGCCCGTACTCGGGGTTGAACAGGACGTGCTTCCAGAGCAGGGCCGCGGCCACCGGGACCACCAGGAACGGGGCGATCAGCAGGGTGCGGACGACGCCCCGGCCGCGGAACCGGCGGTTGAGCAGCAGCGCCAGCGCGAGGCCCAGCACCAGGCTGACCAGCACCACCGTCACCGTGAGCAGCACCGTCGTCCAGACCGAGTGGCGCAGGTCCGGGTCGGTCAGGACCTGGTGGTAGTTGTCGAGGCCGGTGAAGCGGCGGGCCTTGGGATAGAGGGCGTTCCAGTTGAAGAAGGAGATCACCAGCGTGGCCACGAACGGCAGCTGGGTCACCACGATCATGAAGACGAGGGCGGGCAGGAGGGGGGCCCGGGTGGCCCAGGCGCGCAGCCGGGCGGAGGGCGGCCGGGTGGCGCGTACCGGTGTCGCGGTCAACGGGGCGGTCGTCGCGGTCATCGTCCCTGGTACTCCTTCGAGATCCGCTCGGCGAGCTGCTGGGACTTCCTCAGGGCCGACTCGACGGACTGGCGTCCGGCGACGGCCGAACTGATCTCCTGGGAGACCTTGGTGCCGAGGTCGGTGAACTCGGGGATGCCGACGAACTGGATGCCGGGCGCGGGGCGCGGCTGGACGCCGGGGTCGTTCGGGCGGGTGCTCTCGATGGCCTGCCGGGTCATCTCCTGGAAGGCGCCGGCCGTCTTGCGGTAGTCGGCGTTCGTGTACGTCGACGCCCGCTTGCCCGCGGGGACGTCGGCCCAGCCGCTGGTCTCGCCGACCAGCTGCTCGTACTGCTTGCCGGACGCCCAGGACACGAACTTCCAGGCCTTGTCCGGGTTGCGGGAGGACTGCTGGATGCCCCAGGCCCAGGTGTAGAGCCAGCCGGAGGAAGGGGTCTTCTCGACGGGGGCGGGGACGTAGCCGAGCTTGCCCCTGACCGGCGAGTCCGCCGCCTCCAGCAGCCCCGCGGCGCTCGTGGCGTCGTACCACATGGCGACCTTGCCCTGGGTCATGTCGTTGAGGCACTCGGCGAAGCCGGACTGGGCGGCGCCGGACTCGCCGTGGCCACGGACCAGGTCGACGTAGAACTTCGTCGCCTTCTCGAACGCGGGGGAGTCGAGGCGCGCGTTCCAGTTCTTGTCGAACCAGGTGCCGCCGAAGGTGTTCACCACCGTGGTCAGGGGCGCCGTCATCTCGCCCCAGCCGGGCAGGCCGCGCAGGCAGATGCCCTTCATCCCGGGCCGTGCGCCGTCCGCCTTCGCGGCGAGGCCGGCGACCTGCGTCCACGTCGGATGCGCCGGCATGGTCAGGCCCTTCGCCGCGAACACGTCCTTGCGGTACATCAGGAAGGACGACTCGCCGTAGAAGGGCTGGCCGTACAGCTTGCCGTCGGCGGCGGTCAGGGACTGGCGCATGGGTGCCAGGACGTCCTGCTCGTCGTACCCGGGGTCCTCGGCGACGTACGAGTTCATCTCGTGCAGCCAGCCGTTGCGGGCATAGATCGGGATCTCGTAGTTGGAGAGGGTGGCCACGTCGTACTGCCCGGCCTGGTTGGCGAAGTCCTGGCTGATCTTGTCGCGGACGTCGTTCTCGGGCAGGACCGTGAAGTTGACCTTGATGCCGGTCTCCTTGGTGAAGTGGGCGGCGGTCAGCTTCTGCAGCTCGGTCATCTGCGGGTTGTTGACCATCAGGACGTTGATGGAGTCGCCGCCGGAACCGGTCCCGCCCGCGCCGACCCAGCAGCCGGAGAGCAGCGGGGCGAGCAGCGTCCCTGCGGCGGCCGTGGCGAGCGTGGCTCGCGGCCTCCGTCGGCTCTGGGTTCGCATGGATCGCTCCTGGACGTATGAGGAGGTAGTGGACATGTACGGGCTGGGGTTCCCGGCAGGGCGGGCGGGCCGGCGGATCAGACCCGGATGACCTGGGGTCCCAGCAGGGAGTAGCGGTGGGCCTCGGCGGCCGGGAGCTGGGTGCTCGTCACGATCGCCTCCAGCGCGCCGACCTCCGCGAACCGGCAGAAGCTGACCGCGCCGAACTTGGTGGGCACGCCCGCGAAGACGGTCCGGCGCGCGACCCTGACGGCCTGCGCCTTGACCTCACCGACCGCCGGGTCGGGCGTGGTCAGACCGTGCTCGCGGGAGATGCCGTTGGCGCCGATGTAGGCGAGGTCGACGACGAACCCGGCGAGCATCTTCGTCGTCCAGTGGTCGACGGTGGCGAGGGTGCCGGCCCGGACCCGGCCGCCGAGCAGCAGTACCGAGACGTGCTCGGCCTCGGCGAGGGCGCCCGCGACCGGCAGGGAGGCGGTGACCACGGTCAGCGGCCGGTCCGCGGGCAGGGACTGGGCGATGAGCTGCGGGGTGAAGCCCTCGTCCACGAAGACCGTCTCCGCGTCCCCGAGCAGCTCGGCCGCGGCGGCCGCGATCCGGCGCTTCTCGGGCACATGGCTGGTGGCGCGGAAGGCGAGCGTCGTCTCGAAGCCGGCGCTCTCCACCGGACAGGCTCCGCCGTGCGTCCGGCGGACCAGGCCGTGGTCCTCCAGGACGCGCAGGTCGCGCCGGACGGTCTCCCTGGCCACGCCCAGCTCGGCGGCGAGCGCGGTGACGTCGACCGAGCCCGTGGCGCGCGCGGTCCGCACGATCTCGCGCCGGCGTTCCTCCGCCGTCCTCGTGCCCATGTCGTCACCCACTTCCCCGCGGAACTGCCCGTTCGGGCTCATGGGGGAATTTCTACAGCGGGTGCACGGCGCTGACCAGGCTTGTTGCGGGTCCGATACTGCCCGTGTGTGCCCGTTCGCCGAGCGGCGTGCCCGGCGCGGACCTGCGAGGCCGTGGCCCGTGAGGTGGGAGCGGGCGGCCCAGATGCCCGGATACGGTGCCGGGCGGGCCCGTTCGGTGCCCGCCCGCGCGCGTGGGCGGTCGTCTTCCGCCGCCCGGGGTCTGCGGAACGATCAGTACGGCCAGATCGGCGGGTCGTTCACGAAGTGCCCGCCCAGGTGGCTCTGGGCCGGGTTCTCGGGGTCCAGCTCGCCCTGCTCGGCGATCAGCTTCTCGGCGTACGGCTCGGAGTCGTCCTGCGGCGCGTAGCCGAGCGCCCGCGCGGAGGTCAGGTCCCACCACAGCCGGGTGTTCGCGGAGGAGCCGTAGACGACCGTGTGACCCACCTCCTCGGCGGTCAGGGCCGCGTGGAAGAGGCGTGCGCCGTCGGCCGGGCTCATCCACACCGAGAGCATGCGCACGCTGGTCGGCTCCGGGAAGCAGGAGCCGATGCGCACCGAGACGGTCTCCAGGCCGTGCCTGTCCCAGTACAGCTGGGCCAGGTCCTCACCGAAGGACTTGGACAGGCCGTAGAAGGTGTCCGGGCGGCGCGGGGTGTCCAGGGGGATCAGCGCCTCGCCCGGGCGCGGGGCCGGGGTGAAGCCGACGGCGTGGTTGGAGGAGGCGAACACGATCCGGGGCACGCCCTCCTGGCGGGCGGCCTCGTACAGGTGGTAGGTGCCCTCGATGTTCGCCTTGAGGATCTTCTCGAAGGGCGCCTCCAGGGAGATGCCCGCGAGATGGATGATCGCGTCCACGCCGCGTACCGCCTCGCGCACCGCCCGCGGGTCCCCGAGGTCCGCGGTGATCGCGTCCGGCTCGCCGTCGACGGGGCGCATGTCGAACAGGCGCAGTGTGTAGCCGTACTCCGGCAGCAGGGACCGCATCAGGGTGCCGAGGCCGCCGGCGGCGCCGGTGAGCAGAACGGTGCGGGGAGCGGGCATCCTCGGTTCTCCTTGTGGCCGATATTCACATACGTGGACACGCTAAAGAGTCACGCCGTGCACCGTCAAGTGTCGCGTGACGCCGGTGAATTCACGCATGATGTCGCGCGTTTGCCTGCTTGACCTGCCATAAGAAGGCCCCGTAGCGTGGCCGCGTTCAGAAACGTAGACGTGGATCAGAAACATGCACCCGCAAGTCCCAAGGGAGCGCCCGTGACGCCAGCCCCTCTCGCCGAACGGCTCAGCGATCCGCGCGGGCCGCTGTTCTTCCCCGTCACGGCCTACGGCCCCGACGGCTCACTCGACCTCGACACCTACCGCACCCATGTGCGCCGGGGCGTCGAGGCCGGGGCCGCCGCGGTGTTCGCCTGCTGCGGCACCGGCGAGTTCCACGCCCTGCTGCCGGAGGAGTTCGAGGCCTGCGTCCGGGTGGCCGTGGAGGCCGCCGAGGGCCGCGTCCCGGTCGTCGCGGGCGTCGGCTACGGCACCGCGCTCGCCCAGCGCTACGCGCGCCTCGCCGAGACGGCGGGCGCCGACGGCCTCCTCGCCCTGCCCCCCTACCTCGTGCTCGCCGGCCAGGAGGGCCTGCTGCGGCACTACCGCGAGATCGCCTCGGCCACCGCGCTGCCGGTGATCGTCTACCAGCGCGACAACGCGGTCCTCACCCCTGGGACGGTCGTCGAACTCGCCCGCACCGACGGTGTCATCGGCCTCAAGGACGGCCTCGGCGACCTCGACCTCATGCAGCGGATCGTCAGCGCCGTCCGCACCGAGGTCCCCGGCGACTTCCTCTACTTCAACGGCCTGCCCACCGCCGAACAGACCCAGCTCGCCTACCGTGCCCTCGGCATCACCCTGTACTCCTCGGCCGTCTTCTGTTTCGCCCCGGAGATCGCCCTCGCCCACCACCGGGCCCTGGAGGACGGCGACCGGACCACCGTGCGGCGCCTCCTGGACGGCTTCTACCGGCCGTTCGTCGAACTGCGCACCCAGGGCCCGGGCTACGCCGTCTCGCTGGTCAAGGCCGGGGTACGGCTGCGCGGCCTGGACGTCGGCGAGGTCCGGCCCCCGCTGCAGGAGCCGACGGAGGACCATGTGAAACAGCTCGCCCGACTGATCGAGCGTGGCTGCGCACTGCTGGAGGAGGACGCGTGAAGGCCTCGGCGTTCGTCTATCCCTGGGACGTCAACGGCGATCCGGCGGCCCCCGCGCGGATCGCGGGACTCGGCGTCGAGCAGGTGACACTCGCCGCCGCCTACCACTCCACCCGCGCCCTGACCCCCCGCCACCCCCGCCGGCGCATCGTCACCGCCGAGTACGCGGCCGTCCTCTACCCGCCGGGCGACCGCTGGTCGGGCCGCGGCCTGCGCCCCTACCCCGCCGGCCGCTGGGCCCCCGGCGACGCCTACGGCGAGGCCGCGCGGGCGCTCTCGGCGGCCGGACTCGAGGTGCACACCTGGGTCGTCCTCGCCCACAACTCCCGGATGGGTGCCGAGCATCCGGACACCTCGGTCGTCAACGCCTACGGCGACCGCTACCCGTGGGCGCCCTGCATCGCCCAGCCCGCCACGCGCGCGTACCTCGTCGACCTGGCCGCCGAGGCCGCCGTACGGCCCGGCGCACAGGGCACCGAGCTGGAGTCCCTCGGCTGGTACGGGCTGCAGCACCTGCACGCCCACGACAAGACCTCCGGCGTCGGCCTCGGGGAGGCCGGGCAGTACCTGATGTCGCTGTGCTTCTGCCCCTCCTGCCGTACCGGCTACGACGAACAGGGCCTGGACGCCGACGCGCTGACGGCCTCCGTGCGCAGCGCGCTGGAGCCCCTGTGGCGGGGCACGGCGCAGGACGAGGGCCGGCCGACGATCGAGAAGCTGCTCGGCGAGGAGACGGCGGCCCGCACGCGCGCGTGGCGGGAGGACACCGCCCGCACCCTCCAGGAGGAGGCCGTCGCCGCCGTACGGGCCGCCGCCCCGGCCGGCTTCCAGGTCCTGCTGCACGCCGACCCGGTCCCCTACCACTGCGGTGCCAACGCGGGCGTCGACCCCGCCCGCATCCTGTCCGTGGCCGACGGCGTGGTGGTGCCCTGCGCGGGCGGTACGGCCCTGCTGGCACCCTTCGCCGGACACGCGGGCGAGCGGACGGTCCTGGCCGCCAACTTCACGGTCGTCACCGGGATGGGCGGCAGCCCCGGCACCCTCGCGGCGGACGCGGCCCGCGCCCGCGCGGAGGGCGCCACCGAACTGCGGCTCTACCACGCGGGCCTCGCGTCGGACGACGACCTCGTGACGGTGCGCGAGGCGCTGTCCACGCGCTGAAAGGCGTCCCGGCACCGATGAGTTTCCGGAGGCGGGACGGTCATCCCTCCGTACGGGTGACCCGACCCCGAAGGAGCACGGCATGACCATGGTCGACCTGGGCCCCCAGACCCGCATCCTGGCGCGGCTCGCCGAGGCGGTCCCCGAGGAACGGCTGACGGGCCCCACACCCTGCCCGGACCTCGCCGTGCGGAACCTGCTGGGCCACCTCCTGATGCTGTCCGTGGCCTTCCGTGACGCGGCCCGCAAGGACCTCGGCGCGACGACCGACACCAGCCCGGACACCGTCGTGCCGGACATCGGTCCCGGCTGGCGCGAGGAGCTGCCCAAGGTGCTGGACGAGCTGGCCGACGCCTGGCGCGACCCGGCCGCCTGGACCGGGAACACCCGGGCCGGCGGGGTGGACCTGCCGGGCGCGGTCGCGGGCGCCGTCGTCGCCGACGAACTGGTGATCCACGGCTGGGACCTGGCCCGCGCGACCGGCCAGGACTACACGCCCGACCCGGCCGCCCTGGACTCGGCGTTCGTCTTCCTGGAGGCCGCCGCCGGCGACCCGGACCGCGGGGGCGGCCTGTTCGGCCCGGTGGTCGAGGTCCCCGGGACCGGGTCCCGGCTGGACCGTGCGGTGGGACTGAGCGGCCGGGACCCGGGGTGGCGGCCGGTGACTGAGTAGGCCGACCGGTCCGGGATGAGTACGTGGACCGGTGCGGCCGCGTCCTCCGCGCCGGTTCACTGCTCGCATGACCACACAGCACTTCGCGACGCTTCCGGAACCGGCCGACCGGGGCGAACGGGACCCCAGGGCCTGGGTGGCGCCGACGGTCGCGACGGCCCTGATGCTCGTGTCCGGACCGGCCGCCCTCCTGTTCGGCGCGCTGTCCGCGATGGCTACGGACAGCTGCGGCCCCGAAGACTGCTCGGACGCGCTGAACACCGCGCTGGCCTGGATCTACGGCCTGCTCTCCTACGGCGGCCCGCTCGCCCTCGCGGCCCTGCTCACGGCATGGCTGCTGCCCTGGAAGCGCCGCTGGTCGGTGACGCGGGCCTGGGTGGCGGCCCTCGCCCTGCTGCCGCCCCTGAGCGTGCTGTACCTCGTGTTCACGCTGCCCGCGCCGTAGCGGGGCACGGCGGGGCCGGGCGGTGCCCTCCGGTTGCCCGAGTGGGCCGGAACGGCCGCCCCGCCGTCGTACTCTCGCCCCATGCCTCTCACGCTCACCGTCCTCGGCACCGCCTCCCCGCACCCGGGCCCCGACCGGCCCTGCTCGGGGTATCTGCTCTCCGGCGGGGGCGCCGAGGTGTGGGTGGACGCCGGGCCCGGCACGTTCGCCACGTTGCAGCGGCACACGGATCCGGCGCGGCTCACCGCGATCTGGATCTCGCACCTGCACGCCGACCACAGCGCCGACCTGCTGGCCGCGGCCTACGCGTTCGCCTTCGGCGGGACGGCCCCGCCCGCCCCGATCCCGGTGTACGCCCCGCAGGACTGCGCCCGCCGGCTGGCCGGATTCCTCGGGCGCCCGGACGTCGACTTCCTCAAGGGCGTCTTCGACTTCCGTGACCTGTACGACGGGCACGACGTCCGGCACTGGAACCTCCGCCTGAGCGCCCGCGCCGTCGCCCACGGCACCGAGGCCTACGGGCTGCGCGCCGAGTGCCAGGGCAGCGTGCTCGCGTACTCGGGCGACAGTGGACCCTGCCCGGCGCTCGTCGAACTCGCCGCTCGGGCCGACCTGTTCCTGTGCGAGGCCGACATCGACGTCCATCGCGATGGCGAACAGGTCCATCTGACTCCGGAGGACGCCGGCCGCATCGCTCGTGCCGCCCATGTGCGCGAGCTGCTCGTCACCCATGTCGGGCCCACCCTCGACCGGGAGGCGGCCACCGCGCGGGCGGCCGAGACCGCGGGCCGGCCCACCTACACCGCCGTCGAGGGCGACATCCACACCGTCTGAGGACGCCGCCCGCCTGCTTCGCGGGACGTCATCCGCCTTCTTTGTCAGAAGCATTGACGACACCCGGGCCCCCTCCTACCTTCAACACGTCGTACTTCGTACGTCATATATGAGACGCGATACGTGAGATCCGAGAGGGCCGCATGACCTCTGTGCCCACGCCGATCCCGTCCCGCACGCAGTACGTGCTGGACGCGATCAAACACCGCATCCTGACGGGGCGGTTGACGCCCGGCCAGGCCTTGGTCGAGACGGAGCTGGCCGCACAGTTCGGGGTGTCCAAGACCCCGGTGCGGGAGGCGCTGAAGACCCTCGCCGGGACCGGGCTGGTCGTGATGAGCCAGTACAAGGGCGTCACGGTGCGCATGGTGGACGCGGACATGGCGCGCGAGGTCTACGACGTGCGCCTGCTGCTGGAGCCGGAGGCCCTGCGCCGGGCGGTGCGCAGAGGCGCCTCCCTGGACGCCGCCCGCTCCGCGCTGACCCGCGCCGACGACGCCACCGACACCGCCGAACGCTCCCTCGCCAACCGCGAGTTCCACCGCGCCCTCTACCTGCCCTGCGGCAATCCGCTGCTCGGCCGGATGCTCGACGAGGTCCGCGACCAGGCCGCCCTCGTCTCCGCCGTCGCCTGGGCGGCTTCCCCCTCCTGGGAGCGTGAGGCCGACGAACACCGCGAGATCCTCCGGCTCGCCCTGGAAGGCGACGCGGACGGCGCGGCCCGCGCCCTGCACGCCCACATCGCGTCCTTCGTCGAGCGCGCCTACCCCGAAGCCTGGGCAGAGGGAGGCCAGGAATGAGCACCGTGGCATTCGAGACCCAACGGGCGGCCCTGGCCGACGTGGTGGCCATCCCGGTGACCCCCTTCGCCGAGGACGGCAGCGTCGACCCGTCCGCCCACCGGGCCCTGCTGCGCCGGCTCCTCGACGGCGGGATCCGCACGCTCACGCCGTGCGGCAACACCGGCGAGTTCTACGCCCTCACTCCCGAGGAGCGCCGCCTCGTCACCGAGCTGACGGTCGACGAGGCCGGCGACCGCGCCACGATCCTGGTGGGCGTCGGGCACGACCTGCCCACCGCCGTCGCCTCCGCACGGCACGCCCGCGACCTCGGCGCCCGGATGGTCATGGTCCACCAGCCCGTGCACCCGTACGTCTCGGCGGCCGGCTGGGTCGACTACCACCGCGCCATCGCCGAGGCCGTCCCCGAGCTGGGCGTGGTGCCGTACATCCGCAACGACCGGTTGCCCGGCGCCCGTCTCGCCGAACTCGCCGACCACTGCCCGAACGTCATCGGCGTCAAGTACGCCGTACCGGACGCGGCCCGCTTCGCCGCCTTCGCCCGCGACGCCGGCCTGGACCGCTTCGTCTGGGTCGCCGGTCTCGCCGAGCCGTACGCCCCCTGCTACTTCTCCGCGGGCGCCACCGGGTTCACCTCAGGACTCGTGAACGTCGCCCCGGCCGTCTCGCTGAACATGCTTGAAGCGCTTCGATCCGGTGACTACCCGGCCGCCATGAAGGTCTGGGAGCAGATCCGCCGCTTCGAGGAACTGCGCGCCGCGCACGGCTCCGCCGACAACGTCACCGTCGTCAAGGAGGCCCTCGCCGCGCTCGGCCTGTGCCGCAGGGACGTCCGCCCGCCGAGCAAGCCACTGCCCGAGGACGAACGCGCCGAGGTCGCCGCCGTCGCCGCCGGGTGGCCGATATGAAGAAGCTGCGAAGCGATCAGTGGTACCGGACCGACGGACTGCGGTCGTTCAGCCACCGGGCCCGGACCCGGCAGCTCGGGTATCTGCCCGAGGAGCATCTGGGCAAGCCCGTGATCGCCGTGCTCAACACGTGGTCCGACATCAACCCCTGCCATGTGCATCTGCGGGACCGGGCACAGGCGGTGAAGCGGGGGGTGTGGCAGTCCGGCGGGTTCCCCCTCGAGTTCCCGGTCTCGACACTGAGCGAGACCTTCCAGAAGCCGACGCCGATGCTCTACCGGAACCTGCTGGCGATGGAGACGGAGGAGTTGCTGCGCTCCTATCCGGTCGACGGGGCCGTGCTGATGGGCGGATGCGACAAGTCGACGCCCGCGCTGCTGATGGGCGCGGCCAGCGTGGACCTGCCCGCCGTCTTCGTGCCGGCCGGACCCATGCTGCCCGGGCACTGGCGCAACGAGGTGCTGGGATCCGGTACGGACATGTGGAAGTACTGGGACGACAAGCGCGCGGGCCTGATCGGCGACTGCGAGATCGGCGAGCTGGAGAGCGGCCTCGCGCGTTCCCCGGGACACTGCATGACCATGGGGACGGCGTCCACGCTCACCGCCGCCGCGGAGGCGCTCGGCGTGACCGTCCCGGGCGCGTCGAGCATTCCCGCCGTCGACTCCGGGCACGACCGGATGGCCGCCAGGGCGGGGATGACGGCCGTGGAGCTGGTGCGCAACGACCGGAGACTGTCTCAGATACTCACCCGGGAGGCCTTCGAGGACGCCGTCACCACCGTCCTCGGCCTCGGCGGCTCCACCAACGCCGTGATCCATCTGATCGCCATGGCGGGCCGCGCCGGGGTGAAGCTCACCCTGGACGACTTCGACCGCATCGCCCGCACCGTTCCCGTCCTCGCCGACGTGCGCCCCGGCGGACAGCGGTACCTGATGGAGGACTTCCACTTCGCGGGCGGCCTGCCCGGCTTCCTCTCCCGCATCCCGGACCTGCTCCACCTGGACCGGCCGACCGTGTCGTACGGCACCCTGCGCGAGCAGATCGACGGCGCCCGGGTGCACGACGACGACGTGATCCGGCCCCGCGACAAACCGGTCGCGCGCGAGGGCGGGGTCGCCGTCCTGCGCGGCAACCTCTGCCCGGACGGCGCGGTCATCAAGCACATCGCGGCCGAGCCCCGGCTGCTCCGGCACACCGGCCCGGCGGTCGTCTTCGACGACTACAGGACCATGCAGCGCACCATCGACGACCCCGCGCTCGGCATCACCGCCGACAGCGTGCTGGTGCTGCGCAACGCCGGGCCCAAGGGCGGCCCGGGCATGCCCGAGTACGGCATGCTCCCCCTCCCCGACCACCTGCTCAAGCAGGGCGTGCGGGACATGGTCCGGATCTCCGACGCCCGCATGAGCGGCACCAGTTACGGCACCTGCGTGCTGCACGTGGCGCCCGAGTCGTACATCGGTGGCCCGCTGGCCCTGGTCCGCACCGGGGACCTCATCACCCTGGACGTCGAGGCCCGCACGCTCCGTCTCCACGTGGACGACGCGGAGCTGGAGCGCCGCAGGGAGGCGTGGACGCCGCCGCCCGCCCGGTACGAGCGCGGCTACGGGGCCCTCTACGACGAGCAGATCACGCAGGCCGACACGGGCTGCGACTTCGAGTTCCTGGCCCGGCCGGGCACGGTGCCGGACCCGTACGCCGGCTGACCCACGCATCGCAAGAGGTGAAGTGCTTCACCCATGCCCATGGAGCAAGCGCTTCCTGTACCCGCTGCACCCGCCACACCGCTCCCCGCGAACGGAGAAACAGTCATGGCCCCGGCCGCAGCCGTGACGAAACCACCCGTGCCACTCTGGCGGCGCCGTGCCTCCGCGACCCCGCGCAGGCTGCCGTACCTGCTGATCGCCCCGGCGGCCCTGCTGATGCCGGGCTTCATCGCCTGTCCGGTGCTCAGAGTCTTCTCCTACAGCCTGCAGAACTACAACCCGACCGAGCCGTGGCGGAACGGCTCGCGGGACTCGACAGACCTACGACCCGGCGGTGTGGGGCCACGGCAAGAACCTCGACGGGGATCCCGACGACAGCCCCGAGGGCCTGCGCCGCGCCTCCCAGGCCCGGCAGGACGCCTCCATCAAGGCCTTTGTCCCCGCCGACACGACGATCGTCACCTGGGGGACTGGACGCCGTGGTCCCCCCACGCCACCCACTCCGCCCGGAGGTCCTGACAGCGGACGGTGATCGAGGCGTCGGTGAGCGCGATCTCGTGCACACAGCCGGCGCCCTCGGCACCGTCCTCGTCGCCGGCGTCGTCCGGGAGGATCTCGTCGAGCAGCACGGTGTCGACGCGCAGCCAGTCGATCGCGTGGTGATGGTCGATGGAGAAGTGCCGCACGCCCGAGTAGCTGATGCGCAGCCCGGCGTCGTGCTTGAACCGGTTCGGCGCGAACTCCAGGACGAGCCGCCCGCTCTTGTCGGTCGCGGGACGGATCCCGGCCAGCTCCAGATCCTTCACGCACCGGACGCCACCGGGGATGTCGTAGTGTCCCGGGCCTGAGACGAAGGCCCAGGCACCCGGCGGAAGCAGACCACGCAGGCGGGGCAGCTCGGCCAGGTACCGGCGTGGGTCGAGGAAGAACCCATGCTCCTGCCACCGGACATCGACGAATCTCACCCCTGTGATCCTCTCCGCTCGACCGCCACCGTGACGAGAGCCGGATCCGGCAACTCCGTCGGCGGGGTGTCGCCGTACCAGGCGAACTCGAGCGCGGACAGCCTTCCGCCGTTCACCCACACGAGCAGCTCGCCGACCGGCTCCCCGGATGCGTCCCGCACAGCGCCGACGACCGGAAGGACCCCGCCCGCGACCACAGCCGCCGCAGCCCACGACGGCACGTCCAGGTCCACACTGGGAGACCGGGCTCCCCAGTGCCCCGTGACACGAACCTCAGCGATCTGGTCCCGGAGCTGCTGCACGCCGGGCAGATCAACTCCGAGGAGCATCGTGAGCAGTTCAGGGAGTGAGTCGTGCCAGGGCATCGTCGTATCCGGCGGCGTTCTCACGGAGGAGCTCCTCCCTCGGCATGGGCGGCGGCCTCGGAGTCCGCATCCTCAGGGAGGTCACATCGTCATGCCCTGGCCGGGCACGTGACCGGTTCCGGAGCCCCGTGCCGCGACCGTACCCCGGCGATACCCCGCGCGATAAATGCGTATCGATCGGATAACAGCCCTCGCAGCGCAGGGTGTTATGCGCGTAGACAAGGCGTGACCTGGTACGTCACTCACATTCACCAGATCCGGAGAATCCATGCGGAAGTCCCACAGAGTCGTCGCCGCCGGTGCCGCCTGTGCCCTCGCCGGTGCCGCGCTGTACGGCGCGGGCGCGGCCACCGCCGGTCAGTCGACGGCGAACTCCACCCACGAGCCCTACAACATCGGGCAGTTGGTGAAGGACATCGACACCTACTACGGCACCACCGCCGACGGCAACGGCGTCTACCAGGCGTCCCCGGACAGCCCGTACGCCGAGGACCTGGCGCGCATCGACGCCGACGCCAAGCGCTACATCGACAAGGCGGCCCGCAAGGCGCACCGTCACGGCGAGAAGCCGGCCGTCGTGTTCGACATCGACGACACGCTGCTGCTCAGCCTGGACTACGAGAAGCGCTACAACTACACGTACAACTCCACCACGTGGAACGACTACGTGAACCGCGCCGACCGTCCGGCCGTCTTCGGCAGCCCCGAGCTGGTCCGGTACGCCGAGTCCAAGGGCGTCGAGGTCTTCTACAACTCCGGGCTGAGCGAGGCGCAGCGCGCCGCCGCCGTCGCCAACCTGAAGAAGGTGGGCGCCGATGTGAACCTCGACGCCGACCACATGTTCCTCAAGGACAAGGCCAACCCGCCGGCCTACCTGAGCGACTGCGCCACCCCGGGCACCTGGAACTGCACGACCGTGCAGTACAAGGGCGGCACCCGCGAGCACATCGAGGACGACCTGGGCTACGAGATCATCGCCAACTTCGGCGACCAGTACTCGGACCTCGACGGCGGCCACGCCGACCGCACGTACAAGCTGCCGAACCCGACCTACTTCGTCTCCTGACGAACCGGCCCCCGTCATCGGCGGCACCGTGCCGTGACGGGGGCTCACGGCGGGGCACCGGCACGGCCCCCGCGGGCGCGGCGCTCGGCCTGGGGTGAGCCGGGAGCCTCGGGAGCCGCCGGGGCCGCCGCTGTGCACGGCGAAGTCGCGGTCACCGCGTACGGGTGGCCGTCGGTCGTGCCGGCGACGTCCGGGCCCTCGGTCCTCTCCTCGCGGTGCGACCAGAACAGCGCGATCCGCCGGCGCTCGCGCACCGCGCTGCGGATCCGGGTACGGGCCAGGTTGGCGACCACGCCCCGCGCGTACGCCACCGGGTGGTCGGCGGCGCCCACCCGGCCCCAGCGGTGCCGCAGGGCGAGCAGCGCGTCCGCCGCCCGATCGTCGGCGACGTCCGTCTCGCCGGTCAACCGATATGCGAGGCGCGCGAGTTCGGCGTAGTGCCGCTCGAAGAAGGCATGGAACTCCACGGAGGCGGCGTCGACGACGACTGGCCCCACGGGCGACCTCTGCTCGGCGCGGCACCGAGTTGTGCGGAGGGTCGAACACTGTATGGCCGACCGAACTCGGATTCGTAACACAGAGAAAACCTGAAGTCGGGTTTAACAGAGCTACATTCCGGCCAACATCCGCACACCCCCGACCAGGCGACGAGGAGTTGGACCATGTCCGAGACGCAGACGGTGGACGAGCGGCCGTACGCCGCGCCACCTGCCCGCAACCGCCTCGACCGGTACTTCAGGATCTCCGAACGCGGATCGACGTTCGGCCGGGAGATACGCGGCGGCTTCGCCACGTTCTTCACCATGGCCTACATCCTTGTCCTGAATCCGATCATCCTGGGCAGCGCCAAGGACAAGTTCGGCCACTCCCTCGACACCGGCCAACTCGTCACCGCCACCGCGCTGGTGGCCTGTGTGATGACCGTCGTCATGGGCGTCGGCGGCAACCTCCCGCTCGCCATCGCCGCCGGCCTCGGTCTCAACGCCGTCGTCGCCTTCCAGCTGGCCCCGCTGATGAGCTGGTCCGATGCGATGGGCCTGGTCGTCCTCGAAGGCCTCGTGATCTGTCTGCTGGTGCTCACCGGGCTCCGGCAGGCGATCATGAACGCGATCCCGCACCAGCTGAAGCAGGCCATCGGCGTCGGCATCGGCCTGTTCATCGCCTTCATCGGGTTCGTGGACGCCGGGTTCGTCAGCCGTGTCCCGGACGCCGCCGGCACCACCGTGCCGGTTCAGCTCGGCGCCGTCGGGCGGCTCACCGGCTGGCCCGTGCTCGTCTTCTGCCTCGGCGTGCTGCTCACCGTCGCGCTGCTCGCCCGGAAGGTGAAGGGCGCGATCCTCCTCAGCATCGTGACGACGACCCTCGTCGCGATCGTCATCGACTCCGTCGCCGACATCAAGAGCTGGGGCCTGACCACGCCCAAGGTGCCCGACACGATCGTCGCCACCCCGGACTTCGGGCTGCTCGGTCACTTCAGCCTGTTCGGCGGCTTCGCCAAGGCCGGTGTCGTCACCGCCGTCCTGCTCGTCTTCACCCTCATCCTGTCCGACTTCTTCGACGCCATGGGCACGATCGTCGGCATCAGCGCCGAGGCCGGACTGCTGGACGAGCAGGGGCAGGTACCGGGCATCGGCCGAGTCCTGTTCATCGACGGAGCCGCCGCCGTCGCGGGCGGTCTCGGCTCCGCCTCCTCCAACACCGCCTACATCGAGTCGGCGGCCGGTGTCGGCGAGGGCGCCCGCACCGGCTTCGCCAACCTGGTCACCGGCGGCCTGTTCGGACTCGCCCTCTTCCTGACCCCGCTGCTCACCATCGTCCCGCTGCAGGCGGCGGCACCCGCGCTGATCGCGGTGGGCTTCCTGATGATGACCCAGGTCAAGCACATCGAGTGGGACCGCTACGACATCGCCGTCCCGGCGTTCCTCACCATCGCCGCGATGCCGTTCACCTACTCCATCACCGACGGGATCGGCGCCGGCTTCCTGTCCTACGTCGTCATCAAGACGGTGCTGGGCAAGGCGAAGGAGGTCAACTGGTTGCTGTGGGGTGTGTCGGCGCTGTTCCTGGTGTACTTCGCGATCGATCCGCTGGAGCAGGTGCTCGGGGTCAAGTGAGGGACGCCCGACTCGGGCGCCTCACTTCAGCGCCGCCCGCATCACCGCCCTGGCCACCGGTGCCGCCAGCCCGTTGCCGCTGACCTCGGAGCGAGCCGCGTCCGACTGCTCCACCATCACGGCGACCGCGACCTCCTTGCCGCTGCTGTCGGACTTCCCGTACGACGTGAACCAGGCATACGGCGTCTTGCTGTTGTTCTCGCCGTGCTGGGCGGTACCGGTCTTGCCGCCGACGGTCACGCCGTCGATCAGCGCATTGGTGCCCGTACCGTCCTTCACCACCGTCTCCATCGCCGACTGCAGCTGCTCGGCCGTGGAGGCGCTGATGATCTCCTTGGTCCCGGCGTCGGAGTCGTAGTCCTTCAACACATCACCGCCACTGTCGGTGATCTGGGACACCATGTGCGGCGAGACCAGCTTGCCGCCATTGGCAATGGCCGCCGACACCATGGCCATCTGCAGCGGGGTCGCGGTGACGTCGAACTGGCCGATGCCGGACAGCGCGGTCTGCGCCCTGTCCATGCCGGAGGGGTACACGCTGGCGTAGGAGCGGACCGGCACGTCCTGCTCGTCGTCGTCGAAGCCGAACTTCTCGGCCATGGACCGCACCTTGTCCTGGCCGAGCTGGACGGCCATGTGGCCGAAGACGTTGTTGCAGGAGTACTGCAGGGCGACGCGGATGGAGGCGTTCCTGCACGGCGCCGACTTGTTCTCGTTCTCCAGTACGTGCGACGTGCCCGGCGGGGTGTAGGGGTCCGGGCTGTCGGTGTGCTCGCCCACGTCCTTGTACAGCCCGTCCTCCAGCGCGGCCGCCGCCACGACCAGCTTGAACGTCGAGCCCGGCGGCAGCGGCTGGCGCAGCGCGCGGTTGGTGAGCGGCTTGTCCTTGTCCGCGTTGAGCCGCTTCCACGCCCCACCGGCCGTGTTCGCGTCGGTGAGCGAGGCAGGGTCGTACGAGGGGGTCGACACCACCGCGAGGATCCTGCCGGTCTTCGGGTCGATCGCGACGGCGGCGCCCTTGTTGTCACCGAGCGCGTCGTACGCCGCCTTCTGCACGTCCGGGTCGATGGTGGTGAGCACGTTCCCCGGCTCGGCACGCTCGCCGGTGACGGTGTCCATCACCGTCTTCAGACGGTTGTCCGTGCCGTTCAGCAGGTCCTGGTAGATGCCCTCCAGCTGGGTCGGGGCGTAGGCCTGCGAGGCGAAGCCCGTCACCGCCGCGTACAGCTTGCCGTTCTTGTACGTCCGCTTGTACGCGAGGTCGCTCCCTGTCGTCCGGGCGGAGCCGGTGATCGCGTTCCCGGCCACGATGATGTTCCCGAGCGGGCGTGAGTACGTCTCGATCACGTTCCGCCGGTTGTCGTTGTCGTCCGCGAGGGCCTTGCCGTCGTAGAACTGCACCCAGGTCGCCCTGACCAGCAGAGCGAGCACGAGCAGCAGTGCGAAGACGGACGCCCGCCTGATCGTCTTGTTCATCCCGCTCGGAAGACGAGCGGACGGGGGTGGATCGTTCCCGTACGCCCGGATTTCTCATCGGGTGCTCATCCCGCGCTCAGGAAACCGGTCTCGTACGCGGCGATCACCGCCTGGGTGCGATCCCGCGCGCCGGTCTTGGCGAGGACGGCCGCCACGTGCGTCTTCACGGTGGCGGGACCCACGTCCAGGCGCCGGGCGATCTCCGCGTTGGTCAGCCCGTCGGCCATGTGCCGCAGCACGTCGCGTTCGCGTCCGGTGAGCTTGCTCACCCAGGGCGCGGACGGTGCGGCGGCGCGGGCGTGCCGGGCCGCGAGGGCCCGTACGGCCGACGGGAACAGCAGGCTGTCGGTGCGCGCGACCAGCCGTACCGCCTGGACGAGGGTGTCCGCGTCGGACCGCTTGAGCAGGAAGCCGGCGGCCCCGGCGCGCAGGGCGTCGTACACGTAGGAGTCGTTCTCGAAGGTGGTCACGACGATCACCCGCGGCGGCCGTTCCGTGGTGGCGAGAATCTGCTCGGTGGCCCGGATGCCGTCGACCTGGGGCATGCGGACGTCCATGAGGACGACGTCGGGCCGCAGTTCACGGACCACGGACACCGCCTCGGCGCCGGTCGCCGCCTCGCCGGCCACCTCCAGTCCGGGCTCGGCGGAGAGGATGGCGCGCAGAGCGGTGCGGACCATGCGCTCGTCGTCGGCGAGGACGATCCGGATCGGTGCGGGCTGTGTCATGCGGGTCCCTCGGCTCAGCGGGCGGTCAACGGCAGTCGTACGTGCAGACGCCAGGCAGCCCCGGCGACTCCGGCCTGGGCGCTGCCGCCCAGCAGCCGCACCCGGTCGGCGATGCCGCGCAGGCCGTGGCCGCCGCCGGGGCGGGTCGCCGGGACGGCGGCGCCCAGGGGGTTCTCGACGGTGATCTCCAGGTGGCCGTCGGCGGTGGCGATACGGACGCTGACCGGTTCACCGGCGTGCTTGAGGGCGTTGCTGAGCCCCTCCTGCACGATCCGGTACGCCTCCCGGGAGACCAGCGGGGGCAGCGCGCCCGGGTCGGCGTCGACCGTGGCCGTCACCGGCTGTCCGGCGGCCCGGGTACGGCGCAGCAGCCCGTCCAGGTCGGCCGCGAGGGTCGGCGCGGGCGCGGTGCCGGGCGTGTCCCCGTCCCGCAACACCCCGAGGACGGCGTCGAGTTCGCCGACCGTGCGCCGGGTGGTGTCCTCGATGGCGGCCAGCGCCTCGCGGACGAACTCCGGGTCGGTGTCGAACAGCCGGCGGGCGGCACTCGCCTGCAGGGTGACCGCGCTGAGGGCGTGGCCGACGGAGTCGTGCAGCTCGCGGGCGAGCCGGTTGCGGACGGCGAGGTCGGCGGCGCGGGACTCGGCGGCGGCCAGCCGGTCCTGCGGGGTGGGCCCGAGCAGGGCGGGCGCCCAGTGGGCCAGCAGCGCCCCACAGCCCGCGGCGCACGCGGCGAGCGCGCACAGCATCGCCAGCCCGGCCACCGGGGACAGCGCCGGCGCCCAGCCGTGGTCCAGCACATGGGGCAGGCCGAGCGAGGTGTGGCGCAGCCCGGCGAACACGGGCAGCACGATCAGCACCGTCGCGAACGGCGGTACGGCCAGCGACATCCCCGAGACGATCGCGCCGAGCCCCAGGTGCAGCGTGAACCAGGCCGCCGTACGCGCGCGTTCGGCCCCGGTGCGGGCCGGGCGGTGGGACAGGGCGTCCCCGTCGACCCCGCACAGGGCGCGCACGGCGGTGGACTCCAGCGGCCGGGTCAGCGGGAACACCGAGGTGACGGCGGCGATCGGCAGGCCCACGGCGAACGACCCCAGTTGCAGCGGCAGCGAGGTGAAGACGTCGTCCACCCCGGTCAACGGACCGACGATCACCGAGCCGACCAGCACGTACGGCATGGCGAGCGCGCCGCCGAGGATCAGGTGGACCCAGCGGCGCCGCGCCCGCCCGCCGAGCAGCGGGCTCAACGCCCGTCTCACCGCGGTGCCTTGACGGACCGCTCCGCGAGGAAGTGGGCCGTGAGGCTCGCCACCAGGAAGCCGACGATCATCTGCACAGCGTAGGTGAGACTCAGCAGCGGTGTCGGCCGGTCGGCGAGGGTGTGGGCCGTCACCAGCGTGGCCAGCGCAGTCCAGCCGCCCCAGCAGGCCACGGCGCCGGAGCCGACCCAGGCCAGCGCGAGCGGCACGGCGACCGGCAGGGAGCGGCCCCGGTGGAAGGCGAGCTGCCCGGCGCCGGTGACGGCGGCGGCGAGGAAGAGGACGTACACGGCCTCCATCAGCCGGTCTCCGCCCCCGCTCCGGCCGGCCGTGACCCCGCAGGCCCACAGCAGCCGCACCGCGCCCGCGGCCAGCCCCAGGAACATCACCGTCACGGCCGTCAGGCGCTGCGCGGACGCCCCGGCCCGCGCGGGCAGTTCCCGCACCCGCCCCCGCCACAGCCGCCCCCAGCGCGTGCGGGCGTACCCGGCGAACAGCGTGCCCAGCGCCAGCCCCTGCACGATGAACCCGCCGTACACCAGCGCGAACACCCAGCCGTCCAGGAAGGGCTTGTCGCCCCCGCCGCCCCCGCCCCGGTTCAGGAGCAGCTGCAGCGGGAACCCGACCATGATCGGCGCGAGCAGTCCGGTGGCGATCCACATCGGCACCGCGAGCAGCCAGGCGGGCACGCGCACCCCCCACGGGCGGGTCAGCAGCAGGGCCAGCACCACGACGGCCGCGTCCATCAGCACGGTGAGCCCGTTGGCGAGGGCCATGGTCAGCCGCTGCTCCAGCAGCGGACTGCCGTCCGGGATGCCGAGGTGACTCCCGGAGATCCAGGCGACCTTCAGGGAGAGGTACGGCAGGCAGGCGGCGATCGCGACGAGTCGCAGCGCCCGGCGGCGCGAGGAGACGGCGGCAACGGCGGCCGGGCGGGGGACGGTCGAGGAGGTCATGCCCCAACGCTCCCGCTTGGCCGGGACGTTCACCTCCTGCGCCCCGACGAACCCGCTCCGCCGCCCGGGGGAGGAGGATCACTCCTCCAGGATGAGGACCACCTCGGCGATCTCCTCGCCCCGCCCGCCCGCATACCCCCGCGCCCGCGCGCTCTCCCGGAAGCCGCACTTCTCCAGCACCCGCAGCGAGGCGGTGTTGTCGGCGGCGGCCCGGGCGTACAGCGGGCGCTCGGGCACCTCGGTGAGGAGGGCCCGCAACGCGGCCGTCGCCACGCCCCGACCCCAGTGCACGCGGTCGATCCAGTACGTCACCTCACGTTCACCGGCCACGCCGTAGACCGCCGCGCTGCCGGCCACGGCCCCGTCGGCCAGGACCGTGCGCAGCACGTCGGAGGAGTCCCGGAGGCGCTGCCAGTGGGCCGCGAAGGTGTCCCGGTCGTACGGGTTCTCCGGGCCGAACGCGGCCATCCGGACGGCCTCCGGGTCGGTCATCTGCCGGAAGAACACCGGCAGGTCACTGTCCTGCACGGTGCGCAGCGCGATCTCCATGGGACCCGAGCCTAAGGGTCCCGGGGCTCAGAGTCTGCGGGTCGCGAGCGTCAGCCGGTCCCGTGCGTCGAACAGCGCGTCCTTGATCATCTGTTCGTGGGCCGGGGTGAGCCGGGCCACCGGCACCGAGCAGCTGATGGCGTCACGCGCGGGCGTGCGGTACGGGATCGCCACCCCGAAGCAGCGCAGACCCAGCGTGTTCTCCTCGCGGTCCACCGCGAAGCCCTGCTCCCGGACCTGGTGCAGCTCCTCGATGAGCCTCTCCCGGTCGGTGAGGGTGTTCTCGGTGAGCGCGGGCAGGGTCTCCGGCAGCAGCTTGCGCACCTGTTCGTCGGTGTACGTGGCGAGGATCGCCTTGCCGAGCGAGGTGGAGTGGGCCGGCAGCCGGCGCCCGACCCGGGTGAAGGGGCGCAGGTAGTGCTGGGACTGGCGGGTGGCCAGGTAGACCACGTTGGTGCCGTCGAGCCGGGCCAGGTGGATGGTCTCCGTGGTGTCGTCCGAGAGCCGGTCCAGGGTCGGCCGGGCCGCAGCCACCACCTCGTCACCGTCGATGTACGAGGTGCCCACCAGCAGCGCCCGCACCCCGATGCCGTACCGCGTGCCCGTCGCGTCCGTCTCCACCCAGCCCAGCTCCACGAGCGTGCGCAGGAGCATGTACAGGCTGGACTTGGGGTACCCCACCGCCTCCTGCACGGCCGCGAGGGAGTGCATACCGGGCCGGCCGGCGAAGTACTCCAGCAGCTCAACGGTCCGTACCGCGGACTTGACCTGCGCCCCGCCCCCTGCGTCGCCTGCCGTCATCGGCCTTGACCCCTTCGTTCGACGAGGACCTGAGATATATAGTCTCCGAACAGCGAATTCATCATCAGAGACAGTGTTCAGTATATCGAACGCGGCTGATGGGTGACCTGGATAGTGCGGCCTTTTACTGGGAGGGACCCGCGGTGGCAGCAGCACCAGTCTGGAGTGTCGACCCGCGCACCGGGAAGCAGCGTGAACGGGTTGCGGTGGAAGCCACAGCCCAGGAGGTGGACGCGGCAGTCCGGGCCGCCCACGCCGCGCGCGGCGCCCTCGCCGGCCGGGCGGTACGCTCCGCCTTCCTGCGCACGGCGGCGGCAGGCCTGGAGGCGGCCGGGGACGGCCTGGTCGGGACTGCCGACGCCGAGACCGCGCTCGGCCCGGTCCGGCTGACCGGCGAACTCGCCCGCACCGTCTACCAGCTGCGGGCCTTCGCGGACATCGTCGACGAGGGCGCCTTCCTCGACGTCGTCGTCGACCACCCCGACGCGACCGCGACCCCGCCCGTCCCGGACCTGCGCCGCTACAAGGTCCCGCTCGGCGTCGTCGCCGTGTACTCCGCCTCCAACTTCCCCTTCGCCTTCTCCGTCGCCGGCGGCGACACCGCGAGCGCGCTCGCCGCGGGCTGCCCGGTCGTCGTCAAGGCCCACCCCGACCACCCGGCCCTGTCCGAGCTGGTCGCGAAGGTGCTGCGCCGGGCCGCCGCCGAGCACGGCATCCCGGAGGGTGTGGTCGGCCTGGTGCACGGCTTCGAGGCGGGCGTCGAGCTGATCGGGCACCCGCTGGTCGCCGCCGCCGGGTTCACCGGCTCGGTCCGGGGCGGGCGGGCCCTGTTCGACGCCGCCGCCGCGCGTCCGGTGCCGATCCCGTTCCACGGCGAGCTGGGCTCGCTGAACCCGGTCCTCGTCACGCAGGCCGCGGCGGCCGAGCGGGCCGAGGAGATCGGCGGCGGGCTCGCCGGGTCGATGACCCTCGGCGTCGGGCAGTTCTGCGTCAAGCCGGGCCTGGTGCTGGTGCCGTCCGGCGCGGCGGGTGACCGGCTGGTGAAGGCCCTGACCGACGCGGTCGGCGACACCGCGGCCGGGGTCCTGCTCGACCACCGCATGCGGGACAACTTCATCGCCGGGGTCGAGGAGCGGTCCCGGCTGGCGGAGGTCGAGTCCCCGGTGACCCCGGGCGCGGGCGGCGCGCACACGGTCAGCGCGGGGTTCCTCACGGTGCCGGCGAGCAGGCTGGCGCAGGAGGGGGCGTACGACGTGCTGCTGGAGGAGTGCTTCGGGCCGGTCACCGTCGTGGCCCGCTACGAGGAGGAGGGCGAGGCCGCGGCGGTCCTCTCCCGGCTCCCGGGCAACCTCACGGCCACGGTGCAGCTGTCCGCGGAGGAGGCCGCAGGCGAGGGGCGGGGCGCCGAACTCCTCGCCGAGGTGACCCCGTTGGCCGGGCGCGTCGTGGTGAACGCGTGGCCCACCGGTGTCGCCGTGGCCCCGGCCCAGCACCATGGCGGGCCGTACCCCGCGACGACCTCCACCTCCACGTCCGTGGGCGGCACGGCCATCGAGCGGTGGCTGCGCCCGGTCGTCTACCAGAACGCGCCGACGGCCTTGTTGCCGCAGGAGCTGCGCGACGACAACCCCCTCGGACTTCCCCGGCGGTTCAACGGGGTTTTGGAGCGGTAGCACCCCGGGCGCCCGGACACCCTTGCGAGAATCGGCCCATGGACGTGGAACTTCCCGAACTGCCTTTCCTGCTTCGCACCTACGGCCCCGACGGCAACTGGTCCTACGAGGACGGCGTACTCACCGGATGGGCCGGGCCCCGGCAGGACCGGTTCGTCACGCCCACCGGGGAAGCGCTGGATCCCGCGACCGACGCGCCCCGGCTGCTCGGGGCGCCCGTGGGGGACTTCCAGCTGATCGCCCGGGTCACCGTCGGGTTCAACGCGTCCTTCGACGCCGGCGTGCTGTACGTCCACGTCGGCGAGCGGGCCTGGGCCAAGCTCTGCCTGGAGTACTCCCCGGACGTGCCCACCGTCTGCACGGTGGTCACCCGGGGACACTCCGACGACGCCAACTCCTTCACCGTTCAGGGCAGTTCGGTGTGGCTGCGGGTCAGTCGCACCGGGCGGGCCTTCGCCTTCCACGCCTCCCGCGACGGGGAACGCTGGACCTTCGTCCGGCTGTTCACCCTGGGTGAGGAGAAGGAGGCGGACGCCGCGCTGGTCGGGTTCATGACCCAGTCGCCACTGGGGGAGGGGTGCGTGGTCACCTACGACCACCTCGAGTTCCGGCACTCCTGGCCGGCCGACCTGCGCGACGGCAGCTGAGCGGGAAGGCCGGGGCGCCTGCCGTGGCCGGTCCGGCCGAACCGGCCACGACGGAACCGGTACCGGCGCTGTCACGTCCTCCGATGCATGATCCGAGCACGTGTCACCAGCGCCCTGCTGATCCGCACCGCCCTGCCCGCCGAGGCCGGGACCATCGCCGATCTGCACTTGCGGGCCCGCTCGACGTACTACCCGGACGGCCTCCCGCAGGACGGGATCGACTGGAGCGAGGCCTGGCGCGGCTCCATCGAGCGCCCCGACGGCCATGTGCTGTGCGCCGTCGAACAGGGCCGGATCGTAGGGATCGCCTCCTTCCGCACCCCGGACGGCGCAGCCGCCGACACGGTCAAGCTGTTCCAGTTCCACGTCGACCCCGGCCACTGGCGCTCGGGCGTCGGCACGGCCCTGCACGCGGACTGCGTGGAGCAGTGGCGGGCCGACGGCAGGCGGACCGCCGTCCTCGACGTCCACGTGGACAACCGGCGCGCCCAGGCCTTCTACGCCCGCCAGGGCTGGGTCCCGGACCCGGAGAACCCGCCCGTCGAGGGAGACCACCACCTGTATCTGCGGTACGCCGTGCCGTCCCGGGAATGAAACGCGCTGCTTGAACGTTCACGTACCGGCGGCGGGGAGATCCTCCGTGCCCGTACGACCTGGAGAAGAGCCGAGAGTATGCGTGTCGAAATCTGGACCGATATCGCCTGTCCCTGGTGCTATGTCGGCAAGGCCCGTTTCGACAAGGCGCTGGCCGCCTTCCCGCACCGTGACGAGGTCGAGGTGGTGCACCGCTCCTTCGAGCTCGACCCCGGCCGCGCCAAGGGTGACGTCCAGCCGGTGATCACCATGCTGACCAGGAAGTACGGCATGAGCGAGGCGCAGGCCCAGGCCGGCGAGGACCACCTGGGCGCCCAGGCCGCCGCCGAGGGCCTGGAGTACCGCACCCGGGACCGCGACCACGGCAACACCTTCGACATGCACCGCCTGCTGCACTTCGCCAAGGAGCGGGGCAGGCAGGACGAGCTGATCCAGGTCCTGTACCGGGCGAACTTCGCCGAGGAGCGGTCCGTCTTCACCGAGGGCGACGAGCGGCTGGTGGAACTGGCCGCCGCGGCGGGTCTGGACGCCGAGGCCGCCCGCGCGGTGCTCGCCGATCCGGACGCCCACGCCGACGACGTCCGCGCCGACGAGCGCGAGGCCGCCCGGCTGGGCGCGACCGGCGTGCCCTTCTTCGTCCTGGACCGGACCTACGGCGTCTCCGGCGCCCAGCCGTCCGAGGTCTTCACCCAGGCGCTGACGCAGGCCTGGGGCGAGCGCTCCCCGCTGCTGAAGCCGGTCGGCCAGGGGGACCACGAGGACGGGGCGGCCTGCGGCCCGGACGGCTGCGCGGTGCCGCAGCAGGGCTGAACCGCAGGTCGGGGCGCATGTATAAGGACTCCTGAGGGGAGCCACGCGAAAAATCGCAATGGACGGTGACTTCCCGGGGCCGCAGAGTGGTCCCATGGAGACCACGGAGACGTTCGAGAACCTCGTCCGCGCCGAGTTCGCCCCGAAGAGCATCTACCTCAACACCGCGAGCAACGGTCTGCTGCCGGCCCGCGCCGTCGCCGCCCTGCACGAAGCGGCGCTGCTGCGGGCCGAGGGCCGGCCGCTGACGCCGCTGTACGAGGACGTGGAGGCCTGCCGGGCGGCGTTCGCCCGGCTCGCCGGCGTCCCGGCCGGCCGGGTCGCGGCGGGCGCCTCGGTCGCCGCGCACACCGGCGTGATCGCCGCGTCGCTGCCCGCGGGCGCCGAAGTCCTCACCGCCGAGGACGACTTCACTTCCGTGCTCAACCCCTTCCACGTCCGCGGCGACCTCAAGGTCCGCACGGTCCCGCTGGAGCGGATCGCCGAGTCCGTCCGTCCCGGCACCGCGCTCGTCGCGGTCAGCGCCGCCCAGTCCGCCGACGGACGCCTCGCCGACCTGCCCGCCCTGCGCGAGGCCGCCCGCCGGCACGGCGCGCGCACCTACGTCGACTTCTCCCAGTCCGCCGGCTGGCTCCCCATGGACGCGGGCGCCTACGACTTCACCGCCTCCGTCACCTTCAAGTGGCTGCTGGGCCCGCACGGGGCCGCCTTCCTCACCGTCCCCGAGGATCTCGGCGGGCTGACGCCGGTGCTCGCGGGCTGGGTGGCGGCCGAGAAGCCGTGGGACAGCTGCTACGGCCCGGTCGCGGAACTCGCGCGCTCCGCGCGGCGGTTCGACCTCAGCCACGCCCTGTTCACCTTCGCGGGCCTGCGCCGCTCCCTGGACCTCGTCGAGGAACTCGGCGTGGCGGCGATCCACGCCCACGACGTGGCTCTCGCCGACCGGTTCCGGGCGGGCCTCGCGGACCTGGGTCACAAGCCCGTGGCCGCGCCCGGCTCGGCGATCGTCTCGGTGCCGGGACTCGGCTCCCGGCAGCCGGAGTTGAGCGAGGAGGGCATCGAGGTGTCCAACCGCGCGGGCAATCTGCGTGCGGCCTTCCACCTGTACAACACCGCCACCGACGTGGACCGCCTGCTGGCGGCCCTGTCCGGCTGACACGACCGGGCCGGGGCCTCCCGTCCCACACGAGGAGGCCCCGGCCCGGTGGTCGGGGGGTCACGCCGACGAGGTCACTTCACCGGAGTGAAATCCCTCGCCCCGATGAACTCCGGCCGGCGGATCGGTGCCGCGAACGGCTCCACGGCCGTGTTCTCCACGCTGTTGAACACGATGAAGACGTTGCTGCGCGGGAACGGCGTGATGTTGTCGCCGGAGCCGTGCATGCAGTTGCAGTCGAACCAGGTCGCCGACCCGGCCCTGCCGGTGAACAGCCGGATGCCGTGCTCGCTCGCCAGCGAGGTCAGCGCCTCGTCGGACGGGGTGCCCGCGTCCTGCATCTGCAGCGACTTCTTGTAGTTGTCCTTGGGCGTGGCGCCGGCGCAGCCCAGGAACGTCCGGTGCGAGCCCGGCATGATCATCAGGCCGCCGTTGGTGTCGTGGTTCTCGGTCAGCGCGATCGAGACGGACACCGTGCGCATGTTCGGCAGGCCGTCCTCGGCGTGCCAGGTCTCGAAGTCCGAGTGCCAGTAGAAGCCGCTCGCGCCGAAACCGGGCTTGACGTTGATCCGGGACTGGTGGACGTACACGTCCGAGCCGAGGATCTGCCGGGCGCGGCCGACCACCCGGGGGTCGCGCACCAGGTTCGCGAACACCTCGCTGATCCGGTGCACCTCGAAGACCGAGCGGATCTCCTTCGACTGCGGCTCCACGATGGAGCGTTCGTCGGCGCGGATGGCCGGGTCGCCGACCAGGCGGTCCAGCTCACGCTTGTAGACCTCGACCTCGTCCGGGGTGATCAGCTGGTCGAGGGCGAGGAAGCCGTCACGCTCGTACGCCTGCAGATCCGCCGTGGGGATCGGGCCCGGTGTGTCCGGGGAGCCCCAGACGACCGGGTCCTGGCGCGGGACGGTCACCTCGGTGGTGCCGCGCGTCGGGTAGAGGTCCTTGACGGGAGCAGTGGTCATGGTTCCTCACACCTCCTCGGGCTCGGTGAGCAGCGGGTAGACGCCGTTCTCGTCGTGGTCCTCCCGTCCGGTCACGGGCGGGTTGAACACGCAGATGCAGTGGAAGTCCTCCTTGACGCGCAGCGTGTGCCGCTCGTGCCCGTTCAGGAGGTACATGGTGCCGGGCGTGATGGTGTAGGTCTGCCCGGTCTCGCGGTCGGTCAGCTCGGCCTCGCCCCGGGTGCAGACGACGGCCTCGATGTGGTTGGCGTACCACATGTGCGTCTCGGTGCCGGCGTACAGGATGGTCTCGTGCACGGAGAAGCCGACCCGCTCCTTGGCGAGGACGATCCGCTTGCTCTCCCACGTGCCGGACTTCGACTTGACGTGCCGGTCGGTGCCTTCGATGTCCTTGAACGATCGGACGATCACGGTGCTGTACTTCCTCCTAGCTGTACGAACGGGCTGTACGGAAGAGACCGGGTCAGGCGGTCTCGCGGACGGCGCGGGCGAGGATGCTCAGGCCCTCGTCCAGCTCCTCCGGGGTGATGGTGAGAGCGGGCAGCAGTTTGACGACCTCGCCCTCGGGGCCGGACGTCTCGATCAGCAGCCCCAGCTCGAAGGCCCGCCGGGCCACCCGCGAGGCCCGCGCCTTGTCACGGAACTCCATGCCCCAGACCAGACCGCGCCCGCGGTACTCCCGCACATCGGCGAGGTTCTCCTCGGTGATGGAGATCAGCGCCTGCTCGACCTGCTCGCCGCGGGTGCGGGTCTGCTTCTCCATGGCCGAGCCGTCGGTCCAGTACGCCTCCAGGGCGGCGGTCGCGGTGACGAACGCGGGGTTGTTGCCGCGGAAGGTGCCGTTGTGCTCGCCCGGCTCCCAGACGTCCAGCTCGGGCTTGAACAGGCACAGCGACATCGGCAGGCCGTAGCCGCTGATGGACTTCGAGACGGTGACGATGTCCGGGGTGATGCCCGACTCCTCGAAGGAGAAGAAGGCGCCGGTACGGCCGCAGCCCATCTGGATGTCGTCGACGATCAGCAGCATGTCCTGCCGCTCGCACAACTCCTTGAGCGCGCGCAGCCATTCGGGCCGGGCGACGTTGATGCCGCCCTCGCCCTGCACGGTCTCCACGATCACCGCGGCGGGCTTGTTCAGGCCGGAGCCCTGGTCCTCGAGCAGCCGCTCGAACCACAGGAAGTCCGGGACCGTGCCGTCGAAGTAGTTGTCGAAGGGCATCGGGGTGCCGTGCACCAGCGGGACGCCGGCCCCGGCCCGCTTGAAGGCGTTGCCGGTGACGGCGAGGGAGCCGAGGGACATCCCGTGGAAGGCGTTGGTGAACGACACGATCGCCTCGCGTCCCTTCACCTTCCGGGCCAGCTTCAGCGCCGACTCGACGGCGTTGGTGCCCGTCGGGCCCGGGAACATGACCTTGTACGGCAGGTCGCGCGGGCGCAGCACCAGGTCCTGGAAGGTCTGCAGGAAGGACCGCTTGGCCGTGGTCGACATGTCCAGGCCGTGGGTGACCCCGTCCCGGGACAGATAGTCGATCAGGGCCCGTTTGAGTACGGGATTGTTGTGGCCGTAGTTGAGTGAGCCGGCACCGGCGAAGAAGTCGAGGTACGCATGACCGTCCTCGTCGTACATCCGGCTGCCCTGCGCGCGGTCGAAGACGGTGGGCCAGCCGCGGCAGTAGCTGCGCACCTCGGACTCGAGGGTCTCGAAGACACTGAGGTCGGGCTGGGTGATGGTCACGGTGATTCGCTCCTCAATGGGCTGCGGCAGAGTTCAACGGGCCTATGCGGTAAAGCACTTCGGGGTCGTGCGGGCCGTCCGGGAACAGGTCGGCGGGGAACAGCACCTCGCGGCCGACCTGCGCTCCGTGCCGGGCGGCGAACGACGTGAACAAGCGCTCGGAGGCGGTGTTGCCGGGGGTGATGGTGGTCTCGACGTCGGTGATGCCCCGCTCGGCGGCGAGCCGTGCGGTCAGCCCGTCCAGCAGAGCGGCGGCGATGCCGTGGCCCCGGTGGGCCGAGTCGACCGCCACCTGCCAGACGAGCAGGGTGCCGGGGCGGTCCGGGCGTACGTAGCCGGTGACGAAACCGACCGGCTCCCCGTCCGCACCGCGCGCCACCGCCGAGGTGCCGGCGAAGTCCCGGCACCACAGCAGATAGCTGTACGAAGAGTTCAGGTCGAGTGTTTTCGAGTCCTTGGCGAGACGCCAGAGCGCGGCTCCGTCCGTCATCGCCGGTCGGTCGATGAGCAGGTCTGCGGGTGCGGCAGTCATGCGGCACGAATTTAGCGAGGCGAATTAGAAAATGCACGGGCGCTGCGGCCGGGTCGGACGGGGCTGCCGGTGAAATGACCGAAATGACCCGCATCAAATCGGGACAAAAGTGGCGCGCTGTGGAGTGTGTCACAAGGCGGAAACCGTCCGAAAACTCCCGGGAAACTCTGCCGTTTAGGGTTGCAAAAAGCGGGCAGAAGAAGACGGGAAGCTATCGTCCGGAGAATTAGCGGAAATTGTGAAGCTGAATTGAATTCACGTGCCGGTGGTTCCGTCGATTCGTTCACGCAGAATGTCGGCGTGCCCGTTGTGGCGGGCGTACTCCTCGATGAGGTGGATCAGCACCCAGCGCACACTGACCTCGACGCCGGCCATCGGCTCTCCGACGATCCGCCCGGTGTCCTCCAGGGCCCTGCCGGCGAGCAGCTCCCGGCCGCGCGCGATCTCCCGCCGCCACACGGCCAGCGCCTCCTCCAGTCCCCGTCCGGAGTCGAGGGCGTACCCCGACTCCTCCTCGAACACCGGTGGCACCGCCAGCCCGGCCAGCACCCGCTGGAACCAGTTCCGTTCGACCTCGGCCAGGTGCTGGACGAGCCCGAGCAGCGTCAGCTCGGACGGCTCGGCGGCGGCGAGCCGTACCTGCGCGTCGTCCAGTCCCCGGCACTTCAGCTCCAGCGTGGCCCGGTGGAAGTCCAGCCAGCCTTCCAGCTGCGTGCGCTCGGAGCCGGTCATCGGGGGAACGGGGCGGCCGTCGGGGAGGGTGTGGGGAGCGTCTCCTGTGGTCATGCGGGGCAGCATGGCACGCGGGTACGACAACGGCCCGCGGGTACGACAACGGCCCGCGGCGCTGCGCACGCGGGCCGTCGGCACCTGGGTCCGCCTAGGGCCTGTCGTTTGGATCACCGGGCAGACCAGAGGAAGATGCCCGCAACGTGGAGTCCGGCCAGGTAGATCATTGCGGTCTTCTCGTAGCGGGTCGCGAGCCCTCGCCACTGTTTCAAGCGGTTGATGCAGCGTTCGACCGTGTTCCGCTGTTTGTATGCTTCGCGGTCGAATGCCGGGGGCCTGCCGCCGCGGCTCCGCGACGAAGCCGGTGACTGCGTTGATCGGCCGGG
This sequence comes from Streptomyces sp. NPDC052301, assembly GCF_044593395.1. Classification (NCBI taxonomy): domain Bacteria; kingdom Bacillati; phylum Actinomycetota; class Actinomycetes; order Kitasatosporales; family Streptomycetaceae; genus Streptomyces; species Streptomyces sp. NPDC052301. The sequence continues at coordinate 662,855 of NZ_JBIUBE010000004.1, forward strand.
ATCGGGATGACTGCGCGGGTCCCGCGCTTGCGGAGATGGTCGCGGATTGCGCGGGAGGAGTACGCCTTGTCGGCCAGGATCAGGTCTGGCTTGGTGCGGGGCCGTCCTCGTCGACGTGGAACGCGCAGGCGGGCCATCACGTGCGGGAAGGCGGGCGCGTCGTCGGCCTGTCCGGCCGTGAGGTAGAAGGCCAGAGGCCGACAGTGGGCATCGGACGCGAGATGGATCTTCGTGGTCAATCCGCCGCGGGACCGGCCGATGGCGTGGTCGTCAGGCTCGCCGGCCAAGGCCCCTTTTTGCGGGCCCCGGCCGCGTGCTGGTGAGCGCGCACGATGGTGGAGTCGACCGAGACGGCCCAGTTGAGGTCTTCTTCGGCATCGGCCTGCGCGATGAGCGTGGTGAAGACGCGCTCCCACGTGCCGTCGATGGCCCACATCCGCAGCCGGTTGTAGACGCCTCGCCAGTTGCCGTATTTCTCCGGCAAGTGGACCCACTGCGAGCCAGTCTGGAACTTCCAGGCGATCGCGTCGATCACTTCGCGATGGTCTCTCCGCCGGCCCCCGCGTTTCGGCGTTCGGTCCGGGAGCAACGGCTCGATCCTCGCCCACTGGGCATCAGTCAACGGCACATCCGAACCAACGAAGCAGGCGGCACGGCCGTCATGCCTAGTCCCACCAGAACGACCAGCAAGTCCGTCCCACGAGGTCCATCGCGTACTCGGGGAACGGTGTGGGCGGGTCGTCGACGATGTTGTCCGCGGTCGAGAGCACGTGTTCCAAGGCGAGCAGGTTCGCGTGCTCTGCATCGACCGGCGGCCTGGCGACCGAGACGTGCAGCTCGCTGCCGAACACCGCCACGACCTGGGCGCCGAAGCGGTCCTCCCAGCTCCGCAGAAGGGCACACAGCAGAGGCAGCGGTGCCTCCGCGGACCAGCCGATCGACGCCAGAGCATCGCTGCCGCGACGGGCAGGGACAAGCACGAGGCGGCACTCGTCCAGCCCGAACTGCCCCGTCTCGATGAACCAAGCCAGGAGGCTTGCTGCCGCTTCCTCGGGCTTCGGGTCTGCGAACGCGGCCGGCATCTGCGGTGCCAGGCCCGGCCACTGCTCGAAGGGCGGCCCGGGGTCGTGTGGCCATGGTTCGATCCCCTCCGGCGCCGGGGCCGGCGTCGGGTCCATCCAGAAGGGCAGCCTCCTGCGCCGGTACTCGGCGAAGTCCGTGGCCAGCACCTCCTCCAGGCGGACGGCATCAACGTGGTTCAGGCCGAGCGGTCTTCCCATGGCATCGGGCCAGCACAGGAGCGGGACCAGGCCCCAGGCTTTCTGCTCGCTCAGCAGGCGTGGCCACAGCTGATCGACGTCTTGAGGAAATTCGTCAGAGACCCAGACGTGTGCGGGACCGGAAGACAGGAACCGGCCGGGAGGCAGACCATCGGGAAGGACAAACGACATGGTCGCACCGTAGACCGTGGTGCTGACAGCGCGGCTACCCGTAGGCCACGAAGACGCCTCGCCAGCGGTGATCCAAACGAATCGCCCTAGCCCCAGGCGTCCTCCACCGCCCGCCGGGCCGCCTCCAGGTCCACGGCGAGTCCCTGCTCGGCCAGAGCCGCGCCCAGCGCGGCCAGGGAACCCTGCACCGCACCCGGAGCGGCGTCGGCCCCGTAGTGGTTGACCCGGATCATCTCCTTGGACAGCGAGCCCCCGCCCGCCGCCAGCGGCAACGCGGGGTCGCTCGCCAGCGCCCGCGCCACCAGCTCCGAGGCGACGGTGCCCGACGGCACCCGCAGGGTCGTGGCGACCGGCGCCGCGTCCCGCTCCTCGTACACGTACGGCTCGAGCCCCCCGCCCAGGGCCACCGCACCGGCCCGCGTGGCCAGCGCGGCGCGCCGGTGCCGGGCCATGACCTCGTCCAGGCCGGCCGACTCGATCCGTTCCAGACAGGCCTCGAGCGCCAGCATCTCCAGCTGGGCCGGGGCGTGCGGCAGCACCCGGCGGCCGGCGTCGATCCAGCGCTCCTTCCAGTCCAGCAGCGACAGGTAGGAACGGCGCGGCGCGTGCGGGTTGGCCGCCATCCGCGCCCAGGCCCGCTCGCTCACCGAGATCGCCGACACACCCGCCGGGCCGCCCATCGCCTTCTGTGCCCCGATCACACACAGGTCCACGCCCCACGCGTCGGGCAGCACCGGCTCCGCGCCCACGGAGGCCACCGCGTCCAGGTAGAACAGGGCACCCTGCTCCCGTACCGCCTCGCCGATCTCCGCCACCGGGTTGGTGTTGCCGGTCGCCGCCTCCGCGTGCACCAGCGAGACGAAGTCGATCTCCGGGTGCTCGGCGAACGCCTCCCGGATCTGCCCGGCGGTCACCGCCGTGTGGAAGGGGACGGAGATGTCGTGCACGGTCGCGCCGCAGTCCCGCAGCCAGTCCCCGAAGGTCTGCCCGTACGGGCCCGTGATCACGTTCAGCGCGACCGTGCCCGGACCGGCCGCCGCGCGGATCGCGCCCTCCAGCGGCAGCAGCGCCTCACCCTGGGTGATGACGACGTCCTGCCGGGTGTCCAGCAGCCGGGCCACCCCGTCCTCGACGGCGGCGAAGCGCTCGGCACGCAGCGGGGGCAGATCCAGAAAAGGGTGCGTCACGGCGGTGCTCTCTTCGTTCTCGGGGTTCAGGTCGCAGGATTCGGGTCGGCTTCCCCGATCTTAGGTCGGACGGCCCGGTGACCATCGGTTTGATTTGAGAGACCCAAACCTTTCCTTATAATCGGAACCCACAGTTCACCCACAGGGAGATTCCCCCCATGAAAACGCTCCTCGGGCGCCGGGCCCGCCTCCTGGCCGCCACCACCCTGACGGCCGGGCTCGTGCTCGTGGCCGGCTGCTCCTCCGGCGACTCGGGGAGCGGCAAGACCACCGTCAAGGGCGTCCACCTCGTCAAGGCCGGTCAGCTGACCACCTGCACCCACCTGCCGTACCCGCCGTTCCAGTCGGAGATCGACGGCAAGGTGCAGGGCTTCGACGTCTCCCTCATCGACCTCGTCGCCAAGAATCTCGGCGTCAAGCAGCAGATCCTCGACACCCCGTTCGAGAACTTCAAGACCGGCGCCTTCCTGAACTCCGGCCAGTGCGACCTCGCCGCCGCCGGTATGACGATCACCGCCGAACGCAAGAAGAACGTCGACTTCTCCGACCCGTACTTCGAGGCCACCCAGGCCGTGCTCGTGAACAAGAGCGCCGGCATCACCTCCCTCGCGGACGTCAAGGCCAAGGGCAAGAAGCTCGGCGCCCAGGCGCAGACCACCGGCGAGGACTACGCCCGGAGCAAGGGCTTCGACCCGGTCTCCTTCGCCTCCTCCGACGCGGTCCTCAACGGCCTGCGCACCGGCCAGGTCCAGGCCGTCGTCATCGACTACCCGGTGGTCCAGGGCTGGCTGAAGGACAAGGCCAACGCGGACGCCTTCAAGGTCGTCGACAACCTCAAGACCGGCGAGCAGTACGGCTTCACGGTCAAGAAGGGCAACAAGGCCCTGCTCGACGCCGTCGACAAGGCCCTGAAGGACGCCAAGGCCGACGGCACGTACAAGAAGATCTACGAGAAGTGGATCGGTCCGTACAACGCCTCCGTCGCCTCCCCGGCCCCGTCCGCCTCCTGACCCCATGGCCGACACGGACACACGTATCCAGCCCAGGAAATCCGGACTGACGCTCCGTCAGAAGCGTCGGCTGTCACGCGGGGCGCAGTACGCCCTCTTCGTCGCCGCGGTGGTCGCGTTCGCGGTCACCGCGGACTGGGGCCGGCTGCAGAACCAGTTCGCGCAGCCCGAGATCGCCGAGCAGCTGTTCCCGGACATCATCACGGTGGCCCTGAAGAACACCGTGCTGTACACGCTGTCCGGGTTCGTCGTGGGCCTGGTCCTCGGCATGGTCATCGCCCTGATGCGCCTGTCGTCCGTAGGGCCGTACCGTTGGCTCGCCGGCGTCTACATCGAGATCTTCCGCGGCCTGCCCGCGCTGCTGATCTTCATCTTCGTCGGCACCGGCGTGCCCCTGGCCTTCCCGAGCGTCCAGTACCCGGGCGGCATCTACGGCAAGGTCGCCGTCGCGCTCGGACTGGTCTCCGCCGCCTACATGGCCGAGACGATCCGCGCGGGCATCCAGGCGGTGCCCAAGGGGCAGATGGAGGCGGCCCGTTCCCTCGGCTTCACGCCCGCGCGGGCCATGGTCTCCATCATCCTGCCGCAGGCCTTCCGGATCATCCTGCCGCCGCTGACCAACGAACTCGTCCTGCTCTTCAAGGACTCCTCGCTGGTGCTGTTCCTCGGCGTCACCCTGGAGCAGCGCGAACTGTCCAAGTTCGGCAACGACCTGGCCAGCACGACCGCCAACTCCACGCCGATCCTGGTGGCGGGCCTGTGCTACCTGCTGATCACCATCCCGCTCAGCCTCGTCGTGCGCCGTATGGAGTCCAAGGCCCAGAGGGAGATCCGGTGAGCCGCCCCGAGATCCGCGTCCAGGATCTGCACAAGTCCTTCGGTGACAACCACGTCCTGCGCGGCATCGACCTGGAGATCGGCCAGGGCGAGGTCGTCTGCGTCATCGGCCCGTCCGGCTCCGGCAAGTCGACGCTGTTGCGCTGTGTGAACCTGCTGGAGGAGCCGACCGGGGGCCGGGTCTTCGTCGGCGGCACCGAGCTGACCGACCCCGACGTCGACATCGACGCGGTACGCCGCCGGATCGGCATGGTCTTCCAGCAGTTCAACCTCTTCCCGCACCTGAGCGTCACCGAGAACCTCACGCTGCCCCAGCGCCGGGTCCTCAAGCGGGACAAGGCGACGGCCGAGAAGACCGCCGCCGAGAACCTCGCCCGGGTCGGCCTGTCCGAGAAGGCGGACGCCTACCCGTCGTCCCTCTCCGGCGGCCAGCAGCAGCGCGTGGCCATCGCCCGGGCGCTGGCGATGGGCCCGGAGGTCATGCTGTTCGACGAGCCGACCTCGGCGCTCGACCCGGAACTGGTCGGCGATGTCCTCGCCGTCATGCGCATGCTGGCCACCGAGGGCATGACGATGATGGTCGTCACCCACGAGATGACCTTCGCCCGCGAGGTCGCCGACCGGGTCGTCTTCATGGACGGCGGCCTGATCGTCGAGGACGGCAGCCCCGACCAGGTCATCGGGAACCCGCAGCACGAGCGCACCCGCCACTTCCTCTCCCGCCTGCTCGACCCGGCGATGGCCCAGGTCGAGGAGGAGAACTCCGACCGGGTGGGGAAGGACCGGCCGTAGCTCGTTAGGGTGCGGTGCATGAGCGATGGCGCGGTGCTGCATGTGAAGGGGCGGGTCCTCGTGGGACCCGAGGACGTCCGCGACGAGCTGTGGGTGGTCGGGGGCCGCGTCTCCTACGACCGCCCCGCCGCCGCCCGGGACGTCATCACCGTCGAGGGCTGGGTCCTGCCCGGCCTGGTCGACGCGCACTGCCACGTGGGCCTCGGCCCGGACGGCCCGGTCGACGCGGACACCGCCGAGAAGCAGGCCCTGACCGACCGCGAGACGGGCACCCTGCTGATCCGGGACGCGGGCTCGCCCTCCGACACCCGCTGGATCGACGACCGCGAGGACCTGCCGAAGATCGTCCGGGCCGGCCGGCACATCGCGCGCACCCGCCGCTACATCCGCAACTACGCCTGGGAGGTCGAGCCGGACGACCTCGTCACGTACGTCGCCCAGGAGGCCCGGCGCGGCGACGGCTGGGTCAAGCTGGTCGGCGACTGGATCGACCGCGACCTCGGCGACCTCTCCCCCTGCTGGCCGCGCGAGGCGGTGGAGGCGGCCATCGCCGAGGCCCACCGGCTCGGCGCCCGCGTCACCGCGCACTGCTTCGCCGAGAACTCCCTGCGCGACCTCGTCGAGGCGGGCATCGACTGCATCGAGCACGCCACCGGCCTGACCGAGGACCTGGTCCCGCTGTTCGCCGAGCGCGGCGTCGCGATCGTCCCCACCCTCGTGAACATCGCCACCTTCCCGCACCTCGCGGCCGGCGGCGACACCAAGTACCCGCGCTGGTCGGCCCACATGCGCCGGCTGCACGAGCGCCGCTACGACACCGTGCGCGGTGCCTACGACGCCGGGATCCCGGTCTACGTCGGCACGGACGCGGGCGGCTCGCTGGCCCACGGCCTGGTCGCGGCGGAGGTGGCCGAGCTGGTCACCGCCGGCATCCCGGCCGTGGACGCCGTCGCCGCGACGAGCTGGGCCGCCCGCGCCTGGCTCGGCCGCCCCGGCCTCCAGGAGGGCGCACCGGCCGACCTGGTGGTCTACGAGGGCGATCCGCGGGCGGACGTACGGGTGCTGGCGGCGCCGCGCCGGGTGGTGCTGAACGGGCTCGTCGTCGAGTAGTCACGGTCGCGACGGCGGGGCCCGGCGGGGGGCGGGGGAACGCCTGTGCCCGGTGATTCGAAGGCGAGTGCGGAATATTCACGTTTGAGTGAAGTAACCCAGGATCGCTGACCGTTCACCCACAGTGCGTACAAGGTTGACGGGTCCCAAGCATGTCCCGTCTGGGGGTCCCACCGCCTTGAACAGCAAAAACTTCCGTATGCCCGCACGCCGTGTCGCCGCTGCGGCGACGGTCACCGCCCTCGCCGCGGCGCCCGCGGCCCTGGGCGCGGGCGCCGCGCACGCGACCACCGACCACGGTCGCGCCTCCGCCGTCGTCCTGCGCACCGGGCTCGACGTGTCCCTGCTCAACAAGACCGTCGACGTGCCGCTCGCGGTCTCCCTCAACCAGGTCCAGGCACCGCGGAGCGCGGACCGCACGGCCCTGTCCGCCCGGCTCGACGGGGTGGCCGGCGGCAAGCCGTTCAGCGTGCTCGGCGCGGACGTCGCCCAGTCCCGGGCCACGGCCACGCCGAAGCGCGCCGAGGGGTCGGTCCGGCTCGTCCACGCCCGGCTGCACGTCCCCGGCCTGCCCCTGCTGTCCCTGATCGAGGCCGACACGGTCACCGCCAAGGCGACGTGCGAGGCCGGCAAGGCACCGGTCGCCTCCGCGAACGTCCTCGGCGCCGTCACCGTCCTCGGCAAGCGCGTCACACTGACCGCCGGCGGCCCGACCGAGGTGAAGGTGCCCGGCGTCGGCGAGGTCCGGCTCGACCTCGCCCAGCGGCGCACCACCACCCGCACGGCCGCCGCCACGGCGCTGCAACTCAAGGTGTCCGTCAACCCGTTGAGACTCAACGTCGCCGACGTCGAGGGCACGGTCACGCTGGCAGAGGCCACCTGCGAGTCCCCGACGGCCCCGCCGACCGGACACCCGGTGCCGAGCCACGACCCGGCGGCGGGGACGAAGTCCGAGGACGCCCCCGGGAAGGCCGAAACGGCCCCGGACGTGAAGCCCCAGGGCGGCACGGCCAAGTCCGACCTCGCGGAGACCGGCGGCAGCTCGGCGACCCCGTACATCGCCGGCGGTGCGCTCGCGCTGCTGCTGGTCGGCGGGGGTGCGGTGACGGTGGCCCGCCGCCGCAGGGGCTGACGGCAGGACCCCGGCCGCTGCCCGCCCGGCCGCCGTCACGCCGGGGAGGGGGCGGCTTCGCGGCGCCGCCGCCCATCAGGACAACGGGTCGAGCAGGGTCTCGGCGTACCCGGGGCCTGCCCGTGGAGCGGGTGGCCGTCCTGCCAGGCGGTGAGGAGTCCGGGAAGCCCAGCCCGTCCCGGACGGTGACCGCGTGCAGCTCGGTCAGCACGTTCTCCGGGTGCAGCGCCGCGTGCCGTCCGCCCGCCGCGCCGCCGTAGCCGGCGAAGGCGACGGGCTCGGCCGTCCACCGGGTGAAGTGCCAGTCGATGGCCGCCTTCAGGGAGGCCGGGTAGCTGTGGTCGTACTCCGGGGTGACGATGACGAACGCGTCCGCCTCCTCCAGCGCCGCGGTCGGCCTCGCCTTCCCGGCCCGCCGCGGGTGGTCGTCACCGGCGGACTTCGGCTAGACCTCCGGCAGCGCCAACGGGATGGCGACGTCGGCCAGGTCGACGACGTCCACATCGAACCCGCCGTGCCGCCGGGCCTGTCCGGTCACCCACGAACCCACGACCGGACCGAACCGGCTCACGGCGATCTCGTGAGAGAACCCCTCAGCGCCTCCAGGAACCCGTTCACCGTGGCCCGGTCCCGCACGGCCATCCGCACCCAGTCCGCACCGAGCCCCGGGAACGTGTCCCCCCGCCGCACGGCGTAGCCCAGCTCACGCAGCCGGTGTCGTACCGCGGTGGCCCCCGGCATACGGACCAGCACGAACGGGCCCTCCGCGGGTTCCACCACCCGCACTCCCCGCCCGGCCAACTCCGCGAGCCCCGCCACCAGATGGGCCCGGTCCGCCGCGATCCGGTGCGCCGCGTGCCCCGCCTCCGCCAACGCCCGCGGCGCCACGCACGCCTCGGCCGCGGCCAGCGCCGGCGTCGACACCGGCCACAGCGGCTGGACCCGATCCAGCTCGGCGACGATCTCCGCGGGAGCCAGCACGTAGCCGATCCGCAGCCCTGCCAGTCCCCAGGTCTTGGTGAGGCTGCGCAGTACCACCAGACCGGGCACGTCGGTCCGTCCGGCCAGCGCCTCCCGTTCACCCGGCACCGCGTCCATGAACGCCTCGTCGACCACCAGCGTCCGCCCGGGACGGGCCAGCCGGACGATCGTCGCGGCCGGATGCAGGACCGACGTCGGATTGGTGGGGTTGCCTATCACGACCAGGTCCGCGTCCTCCGGCACGGCCGCCGGATCCAGCCGGAACCCGTCCTCCTCCCGCAGCAGCACCCGGTCCACGGAGTGTCCCGCGTCCCGCAGCGCCGCCTCCGGCTCGGTGAACTGCGGGTGCACGACCACCGGCCGCCGCACCTTCAGGGCCCGGGCGAGCAGCACGAAGGCCTCCGCCGCCCCCGCCGTCAGCAGCACCCGCTCCACCGGCAGCCCGTGCCGCGCCGCCACCGCCGCCCGCGCCGCCCGCCCGTCCGGGTAGGCCGCGAGGGACGCCAGCGAGCCGGCGATCTCCTGCCGCAGCCACGGGGGAGGGGTGTCCGCGCGGACGTTGACGGCGAGGTCGACCAGCTGCGCCCCGTCGTCCCGTACCTCGGCGTCCCCGTGATGACGCAGATCCGGCCCCGTGTCGTCAGTGCGCATGACTGTGCGAGTGCCCCCCGTGATGGTGGTGCCCGTGCCCGTGGTGGTGGCCGTCGTCGTCCGGGTGGAAGTGCGGCTGCTGCGGCAGCCCCACCTTGTCCTCGAAGCCCGGCAGCGCGATCCGGTACACGCACGAGTCGCAGTTCATGCGCAGATCACCCTTGACGGCCTCCGCGTACCGCTCCATCACCAGGTCCAGCAGCTCCGGCTCGGGCCCGATGACGTCGGCCGACCGCACCTCGGTCTCCGGGTGCGCTGCGGCCCACGCCTCGGTCTGCTGCCGCACCCGGTCCGGCAGGATCCCGGTGAACAGGAAGTAGGGCAGGACGGCGATCCGCCGGGCGCCCAGCTTCGCGCACCGGTCCAGCCCGCTCGGCACGTCCGGCGCCGCCAGCGACACGAACGCCGTCTCCACGCCGGCGTACCCGCGCCCCTCCCACAGCAGCCGGGCCGCCTTGTGCACCTCGGCGTTGGCGTCGGGGTCGGTCGAGCCGCGCCCGACGAGCAGCACGGTCACCTCCGAGCGGTCCGTGTCGCCCAGCACCTCGTCCAGCCGCCGCTCCAGCACGTTCAGCAGCGCCGGGTGCGGGCCCAGCGGGCGGCCGTAGGTGTACGAGATCCCCGGGTGCCGTTCCTTCTCGCGGGCCAGCGCGGCCGGGATGTCACCCTTGGCGTGCCCGGCGGACACCAGCATCAGCGGTACGGCCGCGAACCGGCGTACGCCCCGCTCCACCAGCTCGGTGACGGCCTCGCCCAGCGGCGGCGGGGACAGCTCGATGAAGCCGCCCGCGACGGGCAGCTCGGGGTGACGGCGGCCCAGCTCCCGGACGAAGTCGCGGAACGCCTCGGCTCCGGCGTCGTCACGGGTGCCGTGTCCGGCGATGAGCAGGGCGGGCGGGGTGGTCACGAGATCTCCTCAGACGAAACGGGGTGGTACAGCAGGGCGTTGAGCGCGGCGGAGGCGACCGCCGAGCCGCCCTTCTCGGACACGTTGCTCACGGCGGGCAGCCCGCTCTCGCGCAACGCGGCCTTGGACTCGACCGCTCCGACGAAGCCGACGGGCAGGCCGATGACGAGCGCGGGGGAGGCGCCCAGGGTGAGCAGCTCCTCCAGCGCGGTCGGGGCGTTCCCGATCACCCAGAGGGCGCCGGGCCCGACCTGTTCGTAGGCGAGCCGGATCCCGTGCGCCGAACGGGTCAGTCCGGGGCCGGACTGCGCCTCCTTCAGCCGGCACACGGTCTCCCGGCGGGTGATGCCGGCCGCGACCATCTCCACGTCCACGACGACCGGCGCCCCGGCGTGCAGCGCCGCGTGCGCCTGCACCAGGTCGTCCTCGTCCATGACCAGGTCGGTCGCGTACTCCAGGTCGGCGGCGGAGTGGATGACCCGCTCCACCACCGCCCGGGTCAGCGGCGGGAAGTGCGAGGTGTCCAGACGGGCGCGCAGCCGCCGGTAGGACTCCTCCTCGATGGGATGGACCACACGGGCCGCACCGTTCACTTCGGCTCCTCCTGCCAGCGGTATCCGCGCGGGGTCACCATGCGGCCCGCGATGATCCGGGTCGCGGTGTTGCCGACGGTCACGACCGTCATCATGTCGACCGTCGCCGGGTCGAGTCCGGCGAGCGTGGTCACCCGGCTCGACCCGTCCGGCCGGGACGCGTTGCGGACGACACCCACGGGGGTCGCCGGCTCCCGGTGCCCGGCGAGGATCGCGAGCGCCTTGGGCAGCTGCCAGTCGCGGCCCCGGGAGCGCGGGTTGTAGAAGGTGACCACGAGGTCCGCCTCGGCCGCCGCGCGCACCCGGCGCTCGATGACCTCCCACGGCGTGTGCAGGTCGGACAGGCTGATGGACACGTGGTCGTGGCCCAGCGGCGCGCCCAGGATCGCGCCGGCGGCCAGCGCGGCCGTCACCCCGGGCACCCCGACCACGTCGATGTCGTCGGACGCCTCGGCGAGCGCCGGGGAGGCCATGGCGTACACGCCCGCGTCCCCGCTGCCGATCAGCGCCACCGCGTGCCCCTTGCGGGCCTCCGCGACCGCCGTACGGGCCCGCTCCTCCTCCGCGCCGAGCCCCGACTCCAGCACCCGGGTGCCGGGCCGGAGCAGATCGCGGATCTGGTCGACGTACTGGTCGAGCCCGACCAGTACCGAGGCCCGCCGCAGCTCGTCCGCCGCGCGCGGGGTGAGCAGGTCCCGGGCGCCGGGCCCGAGCCCGACCACCGCGAGCCGCCCGCGCCCCGGCCGCCGTACCACGGCACAGGTCGCCATCGCGGGCTGCCCGTCGGCACGCTCGGACTTCCGCTTGGGGACGACCAGTTCACCGCCCCGGACCAGGGCGGCGGCCTCCGCCACGGACGGCGTGCCGACGGCCGCGAGGGGCGCGTCCGACGGGTTGGGCACCTCGACGGCGGCCAGCTCCTCGGCGGAGTACGTCACCAGGGGGACCCCGAGCCGCTCGGCGGCGGCCACGATGCCGGGCTCCTCCGCCTTGGCGTCCACGGTGGCGAGCTCGGCGAGCGATTTCGGCGAGAGCCCCGCCTCGGCCAGCGCCCGCTCGACCAGCCCCAGCACCTCCTCGGCCGGCGCGCCCCTGGACGCGCCGACGCCGACCACCAGGGACGGCGGCCTGAGCAGCACCTCGCGCTCGCCCGGTGCGACCTCCCGGTCGGTGAGCCGGATGGTGTACGACCCCCGCGGCGCGGTCGGCAGCGCGGGCAGCGGCCACGCCACCTCGGCCTGAAGCGCCACCGGCTCGCCGTCCAGCAGCGCCCGGGAGACCACCGCGACCGAGCCCTCGTGGGGCAGGCCCAGCGTGTCCAGGCCCGGAAGCCCGACGGCGTCCGTCGCGGTCGTCACCACCGGCTCGGCCCCCAGCGACTCCCCGACCTCACGCGCCAGTTCGTTGGCGCCGCCGCCGTGCCCGCCGAGCAGCGACACCGCGAACCGGCCGCCCTCGTCCACGCACACCACGCCCGGGTCGGCCGTCTTGTCACCGAGCAGCGGGGCGATCAGCCGCACCACCGCGCCCGTCGCCAGGAAGCAGACCAGCTGCTCGCACTCGGCGAACGCGGCCCGTACGGCGTCCCCGACGGGACCCTCGTACACCCGCGTCCGGTCCGGCCAGGCCGCGGCCAGCCGGTCCCGCGCCGCCGCCCCCGCCGTGGTGGCGGAAATGAGGCCGATCACTGGTCAACTCCTTCGGTAGGCGCCGGGGTTCTCACGCCCCAGAGCAGGAACACAGGATTGGTCGCCGCGAGCCGGGTGACCTCGCCCGGCAGGGGGGCCAGCCGCGACGACTGCAGCAGCACCCCGTCGCAGGTGAACCCGGCGGCCGTGAGCGCCTCGCGCGTCGCCGGCACCCGGTCCAGGGCGGCCATGGCGACGACGACCGTCCGCCGGGCCCGCCGGGCGCACGCGGTGACGATGGCGGGCAGCTCGCGCCCCCCGCCGCCGACGAACACCGCGTCGGGATCCGCCAGCCCCTCCAGGGCAGCGGGCGCCGAGCCGTGCACCACCCGCACGTCGACGCCGTGGGCCCGCGCGTTGGCGTGGATCCGCTGCACACCGTCCGGGGTCCGCTCGACGGCGACGACGGCGGCGCCGAGCCGCGCGCACTCCACCGCCACCGAGCCCGACCCGGCACCCACGTCCCACACCAGCTCGCCCAGGCGCGGCCCGAGCCGGGCCAGGGCGAGCGCCCGCACCTCGAACTTGGTGATCATCGAGTCCCGGTGCGCGAACTCGCTCTCGTCGAGCGCCCACCGGCCGGGCCGGGCCGCCGCGCCGGCGACCGTGCGCACCGCGCCGAGCGCCCGCGTCCCGTCCAGGCACAGCACCACGCTCACCGCCGTGCCCCAGTCCCGGGCCGCCGCCTCGGCCGGCGTCACCCGCTCCACGCGCTCCCGCCGCGGATCGCCGAGCGCGCTCGCCACGACGAGGACCCGGTCACCGCCGGCGAGGGCCGCGCCCAGCTCGGCGGGTCCGGCTCCCGGGCCGGTGAGGACGGCCACCTTGGGGTGGGCCCGGCACGCGTTGGCGGCCGTACGGAGATCCCGGCCGTGCGCGCTGACGACGACCGCGTCGTCCCAGGGCAGCCCGATCCGGGCGAAGGCCGTGGCCACGGAGGACACCCCCGGCCGTACGTCCAGCAGGTCCGGGCCGAACCGCTCCGCCAGCGCCCGCACGATCCCGAAGAACCCGGGATCCCCGGAGGCCAGCACGAGAACCGGCAGCTCCTTGCCGACGTACTCCCCGATCGTGACCAGGGCGGGCGCCAGCGGGCCGAGCACGACCCGCTCGGCCCCTTCGGGCACCCGCACGGCGTCCAGGTGCCGCCGCGCGCCGACGACGAGGGCCACCCCTTCCGTGACGCCCTGCGGGACGGGCGCTCCCGTGCCCGTGCCGACGACCGTGATCAACTGCTCGCCCCGCGCTCGCGCAGCGCCCGGCGGGCCTCCGGGTCGGCCTTGCGGTAGCCGTGGAAGTGTCCCGGGTGGTACAGGTGCGAACGGGTGCCGTGCGCGGCCAGCGCCGGGCCGACCAGGAACAGCGTGTGCTTCCAGAGCTTGTGCTCCTTCACCGTCTCCTCCAGCGTGCCGATCGTGCACGTCACGACCAGCTCCTCCGGCCAGGTGGCCTGGTAGGCGACGACCACCGGGGTGTCGGTCGGATAGCCGCCCTCCAGCAGCTCGCGCACCAGCTGCCCGCTGCGTGCCGCCGACAGGAAGACCGCCATGGTGGTGCCGTGCCGGGCGAACTCGCGCACCTCCTCGCCGGGCGGCATCGGCGTCTTGCCGCCGCCCAGCCGGGTGAGCACCACGGACTGCGCGACCTCGGGGACGGTCAGCTCGCGCTGCGCGAGCGCGGCCACGGCCGAGAACGAGGAGACGCCCGGCACGACCTCGGTCGCGATCTCCAGGTCCGCGCACCGGTCCAGCTGCTCCTGCGTCCCGCCCCACAGCGCCGGGTCGCCGGAGTGGATGCGCGCGACCTTCAGGCCCTCGGTGCGGGCGCGCCGGTAGACGGCGACGACGTCCTCCAGGGACATGGTCGCCGAGTCCAGGATCTCCGCGTCCTCGCGCGCGTGCTCGAGGACCTCGGCCTGGACCAGGCTCGCCGCCCAGATCACCACGTCCGCCTCGGCGATCGCGCGTGCGGCACGGAACGTCAGCAGATCGGCGGCGCCGGGGCCGGCACCGACGAACGTCACCTTGCCGGTGGGGGCATCGGCCATGGGAAGGGGTCCTCTCGTACGGGAACACACGTCAGCAACGGGCGGAATGTCAGGATGTGGGGGAGTGCGGGAGGCGCCGGATGTGCGCGAAGCCGCCTCCATCGGATAGCAAGGGCCTATGGCGGTCTTCGTCGCGCTCGGCGCGTTCCTGATGACGCTGGCCGGCGGCTGGACGGCTCAGCGCGTGACCGACCGTCGGCACCTGGTCCTGGGCCTGGCCGGCGGTCTGATGCTGGGCGTGGTCGGCCTGGACCTGCTGCCGGAGGCGCTCGCCGCGGCCGGCCGCAAGGTCTTCGGCGTACCCGCCGCCCTGCTGCTGTTCGTGACCGGCTTCCTCCTGGCCCATCTGGTGGAGCGCACGCTGGCCGCCCGGCAGGCCGCGCACGGCGGCGCCGAGGGACACGACCACCGGGCGCCCGAGGTGGGCCTGACGGCGGCCGGGGCGATGGTGGGACACAGCGCCATGGACGGCGTGGCCATCGGCGCGGCCTTCCAGGTGGGCGGCGGCATGGGCGCGGCCGTCGCGCTCGCCGTGATCGCCCACGACTTCGCCGACGGGTTCAACACCTTCACCATCACGAGCCTGTACGGCAACGCGCGCCGCCGGGCGATAGGCATGCTGGTGGCCGACGCCTGCGCACCCCTGCTGGGCGCGCTGTCGACCGCCTTCTTCCACATCCCCGAACGGGTGCTCGGCGGCTATCTGGGTCTCTTCGGCGGCGTCCTGCTCTACCTCGCCGCCGCCGAGATCCTGCCCGAGGCCCACCACGAGCACCCGGCGCGCTCCACCCTGCTGTGCACGGTGGCGGGCGCCGCGTTCATCTGGCTGGTGGTCGGCCTCTCCGCCTGACCGGGTCCGCCGCGTCACAGCTTCCCGCCCCGCCCGCCGTCGCGCCGGGGCGGGGCGATCAGCGTCGACAGGTACGGCAACGGCGCCCCGTCCAGCTCGGCGGCCGGCCGCACCGACTCCTCCGGCAGCCCCAGCGCCGACCCCCACACCGCGTCCCCGAGCCGCCCGGTCTCCGCCAGCACCTCGGCGACCTCGGCGGCCTGCCGCCCGAACTTGTACGCGACCACGGTCCCGGGCCCGGCCAGGGCGTCCTTGAGCACGGCCGACCCCGCGGTGACCGGCACCAGCGTCAGCGGCTCGGTGCCCTCGGTCAGCACGGCACCGGAGCGCGCCGCGAGATCCTGCATGGCGGTGATGCCGGGCACGGTCTCCACCACGACACCCGGCACCAGTTCGATGATCGTCTGCGCGAGATAGGTGAACGTCGAGTACACGTTGGGGTCGCCGATGGTGGCGAAGGCGACGCACGCGTGCCGCCGCAGCAGCCCGGCGACCCGTTCGCCCGCCGCGTCCCACGCGGCCTCCCGGCGCGCCCGGTCGGTCCGCTCGTTCAACGCGAACACCACCCGGACGACCTTGTCCTCGGGCACGTAGTGCAACACGGTCGCCTCGGCCCGGCCCCGCTCGCCCGTGTCCATCACGGGGACGACGACGACATCGGCCGCGCGCAGGGCGTTGACCCCCTTGACGGTCACCAGCTCCGGATCCCCGGGACCGACCCCGACTCCGACCAGCCTGCTGCTCATGACGTCCGGCACCTCTCCACGAACCGACGGGCGACACCGGGCTGCGACGCCCAGTGCGTGTGCAGATAACTCGCGTGCACGCCCTGCTGTACGAAACCTTCGACCCGCCGCACGGGACCCCGCACCCCCCAGGCCGGGGCGGACCCGGCCCCGGGCTCGACGACCGTGCGGTGGAACTCGTGCCCCCGCATCCGCGTCCCGGCGACGGCCAGCACACTGTCCCCGACCGCCACGGCGTCCCGGTAGCCCAGGGTCAGCCGTTCCGTCATCCGCGCGGTGGCATCGAGCACCCCGCACATGGGCTGCCCGTCCAACTCGCGGCACAGGTAGAGCAGACCGGCGCACTCGGCGGCCACCGGGGCGCCGCTCAGGGCCAGTTCGGCGACGGCCTTGCGGAGGGGTTCATTGGCGGACAGCTCACCGGCGTACACCTCGGGGAATCCGCCCCCGATGACCAGCCCGGCCGTTCCCTCGGGCAGCTGCTCGTCCCGCAGCGGATCGAAGGGAACGACCTCGGCACCGGCGGCGGTGAGCAGTTCGGTGTGCTCGGCGTAGGAGAAGGTGAACGCGGGCCCGCCGGCGACGGCGACCACTTCACGTGTCCCCGTCGTGGCCACGGGAGGTTCCCACGGAGCGCAGGACAGGTCTCCCGCACTGCGTGCCAGTCCCAGCAGAGCGTCGAGGTCGCACCCGCGCTCCACCTGCGCAGCCATCGCCCCGACGGCGTCCATCGCGTCGGAGCGCCGTTCGGCGACCGGTACCAGGCCCAGATGGCGGGACGGCGTATCCACCTGATCAACCCGCCGCAGCACGCCCAGAACAGGCACCCCCGCCGCGTCCAGGGCCTCCCGCAGCAGCGACTCGTGCCGGTCGGACCCCACCTTGTTCAGGATGACGCCCCCGACCCGCACCTGCGGATCCCAGGAGGCGAACCCGTGCACCAGCGCCGCCACCGACCGCGACTGCGACGACGCGTCCACGACCAGCACCACCGGCGCCCGCAGCAGCTTGGCCACATGGGCGGTGGACGCGAGTTCGCCCTCGCCCGCCGCCCCGTCGTACAGCCCCATCACGCCCTCGACGACGGCGATGTCGCACCCCCGCGCCCCGTGCAGGAACAGCGGAGCGACCAGCTCAGGACCGCACAGGTACGCGTCCAGGTTGCGCCCCGCCCGCCCGGTCGCCAGCGCGTGATACCCGGGGTCGATGTAGTCCGGCCCGACCTTGTGCGGGGACACGGCGAGTCCCCGCGCGGCGAACGCGGCCATCAGCCCCGTGGCGACGGTGGTCTTGCCGCTGCCCGAGGAGGGCGCGGCGACGACCAGCCGAGGCACCGACGATGTCACCACTCGATGCCCTTCTGGCCCTTCTGTCCCACGTCCATGGGGTGCTTGACCTTGGACATGTCGGTCACGAGGTCGGCGAAGTCCACCAGCTTCTCCGGGGCGTTGCGCCCCGTGATCACCACGTGCTGGGTACCGGGCCGGTTCCGCAGCACGTCCACGACCTCGTCCGTGTCCACCCACCCCCAGTGCATCGGGTAGGCGAACTCGTCCAGCACGTACAACCGGTACGTCTCGGCGGCCAGGTCCCGCTTGACCTGCTCCCAGCCCTCCCGGGCCTTCTCCTCGTTGTCCATCTGGGCGTCGCGCTGGACCCAGGACCAGCCCTCGCCCATCTTGTGCCAGTCGACGGTCCCGCCCTCGCCGGAGGCGCCGAGCACCCGCAGGGCGTTCTCCTCGCCGACCTTCCACTTCGCCGACTTGACGAACTGGAACACCCCGATCGGCCACCCCTGGTTCCAGGCACGCAGCGCGAGCCCGAACGCGGCGGTGGACTTTCCCTTGCCCACGCCCGTGTGCACCACTACCAGCGGCCGGTTCCGGCGCTGCCGGGTCGTCAGACCGTCGTCCGGCACCACACTCGGCTGTCCCTGCGGCATTACGCGGCCCTCCTCTGCACGTCCTTCACCAGCCCGGCGATCGAGTCCGCCCGCAACTCGTCGAGCGTCACCGCCGTACCGCCCAGCTCACCCGCGAGCTGCCCGGCGAGCCCCAGCCGCACCGGCCCCGACTCGCAGTCCACGACCACCGAGGCGACCTGATCGGCCGCGAACAGCCGAGCCGCGCGGCCGGCCAGCGCGACCGGCTCCGGGCCGCCGGTGGCCCGCCCGTCCGTCACCAGCACGACCAGCGCCCGCCGCGCCGGGTCCCGCAGCCGCTCCACGCGCAGCACCTCGTGCGCCTTGAGCAGCCCGGCCGCCAGCGGCGTACGGCCACCGGTCGGCAGCGACTGAAGCCGCGCGGCGGCGGCGTCCACGGACGAGGTCGGCGGCAGCGCCACCTCCGCACCGGACCCGCGGAACGTCACCAGCCCCACCTTGTCCCGCCGCTGGTAGGCGTCGAGCAGCAGCGACAGCACGGCGCCCTTCACGGCGCTCATCCGCTGCCGCGCCGCCATCGACCCCGAGGCGTCCACCACGAACAGCACGAGGTTGCCCTCACGCCCCTCCCGGGCCGCCTGCCGCAGATCGTCCCGGCGGATCACCAGCCCCGGCCCGGACCGGCCGCGCGCCCGCTGGTGCGGAGCCGCCGCCTGCACGGTGGCGGCCAGGTGCAGCTTGGTCAGCGCGCCCCGGGGCCGCCGGGCGCCGGTCGTCCGCCCGTGCTCGGTGCGGGCCCGCGACCGCCGCCCTGCGGCGCCCTCGCCGATCCCGGGGACGCTCAGCACCTTGGTACGGAAGGGTTCGGCGGCCCGGACGGCCGACTGCTCCCGGGAACCGGACGTCTGCGGTTCGCCGCCCTCACCGGCCTCCGGGCGGGCGGAGGTGTCTCCGCCGCCCTGCGGGCCGGAGTCGGGCTGCGGCCGGCCGCCGCCCCCGCCGGGTCCGTCGGGATCGGGATCGTCGTCGCCCTCGTCCTCCCCGGAGAACTGCTCCAGGGTCTCGTCCAGCGTGTCCTCGTCCAGCCCCGGCGCGTCGAAGGGGTTACGGCGCCTGCGGTGCGGCAGCGCGAGCAGCGCGGCCTGCCGCACGTCCTCGGCGAGCACGTCGGTCCGCCCGGCCCACGCGGCCAGCGCGGTCGCCGTACGCGCCATCACGATGTCGGCGCGCATGCCGTCCACCTCGAAGGCCGCGCAGGTCGCCGCGATCTGCCGCAGCGCGCCGTCGCCCAGCCGCACCTGCGGCAGCAACTGACGTGCCGCCACGATGCGTTGCCGTACGGCGGCCTCCTCCTCCGCCCAGCGTGCGGCGAAGCCGGCCGGATCGTCGTCGTACGCCAGCCGGCGCCGCACCACCTCGACCCGCTGGTCCGGCTCCCGCGAGGCGGCGACCTCCACGGTCAGCCCGAACCGGTCCAGCAGCTGCGGGCGCAGCTCGCCTTCCTCGGGGTTCATGGTGCCGACCAGCAGGAACTTCGAGGCGTGCCGCACGGAGACGCCCTCGCGCTCCACGTACGAGGCACCCATCGCCGCCGCGTCCAGCAGCAGGTCGACCAGGTGGTCGTGGAGCAGGTTGACCTCGTCGACGTACAGGATCCCGCGGTGCGCGTCGGCCAGCAGGCCCGGCTCGAACGCCTTCACGCCCTCCGCGAGGGCCCGCTCGATGTCCAGGGCGCCGACCAGCCGGTCCTCGGAGGCGCCGACGGGCAGCTCGACCATCCGGGCGGGCCGGTGCGCGCCCGGCCCCGGCTCGTGCGGACCGTCGGGGCAGGACGGGTCCGGTACCGCCGGGTCGCAGGAGAACCGGCAGCCGGGGACCACGGCCACCTCGGGCAGCAGCGCCGACAGCGCGCGCACGGCCGTCGATTTGGCCGTGCCCTTCTCGCCGCGCACCAGCACCCCGCCGACCGCCGGCGAGACGGCGTTCAGCAGCAGCGCGAGCCGCAGGTCGTCCTGGCCGACAACGGCCGTGAAAGGGAAGGGGGTGGTCACTGGTCGTCGCCCTCCAAGTCGCCTTCCAGCTCCAGGTAGGTGGCGCGCAGCCGCTCCAGCGTGTCCGCGTCCGGTTCCGCCCACAGGCCGCGGTCGGCCGCCTCCAGGAGCCGTTCGGTGATGCCGCGCAGCGCCCACGGGTTGGACGTCTTCATGAAGTCCCGGTTCTCCGGGTCGAAGACGTACTCAGCGCTGAGCTTCTCGTACATCCAGTCGTCGACCACGCCCGCCGTGGCGTCGTAGCCGAACAGGTAGTCCACGGTCGCCGCCATCTCGAAGGCGCCCTTGTAACCGTGCCGGCGCATGGCCGCCATCCAGCGCGGGTTGACCACGCGGGCCCGGAACACCCGGTGCGTCTCCTCGCCGAGCGTGCGGGTCTTCACCTGGTCAGGTACGGCGCTGTCGCCGACGTACGCCTCGGGGTTGGCGCCGGTCAGGTGCCGGACCATGGCGACCATGCCGCCGTGGTACTGGAAGTAGTCGTCGGCGTCGACCAGGTCGTGCTCGCGCGTGTCGACGTTCTTCGCGGCGACCGCGATCCGCTTGAACGCGGTCTCCATGTCGCCGCGCGCCGCCCGCCCGTCGAGCCCGCGCCCGTAGGCGTAGCCGCCCCAGACGGCGTACACCTCGGCCAGGTCCGCGTCGGAGCGCCAGTTGCGGGCGTCGATCAGCGGCAGCAGGCCGGCGCCGTACGCGCCCGGCTTCGAGCCGAAGATCCGGGCCGTCGCGCGCCGCCGGTCGCCGTGCTCGCGGATGTCCTCGTCGGCGTGCGCCCGCACGAAGTTCCGCTCCGCCGGCTCGTCCAGCTCGGCCACGGCCCGCACCGCGTCGTCGATCAACCCGACCACGTGCGGGAACGCGTCCCGGAAGAACCCGGAGATACGGACCGTGACGTCGATGCGCGGACGGCCCAGCTCCTCGAGCGGGACCACCTCGAAGCCGGTGACCCGGCGCGAGGCGTCGTCCCACACCGGACGGCAGCCCAGCAGCGCCAGGATCTCGGCGATGTCGTCGCCCTGGGTGCGCATCGCGGACGTGCCCCACACCGTGAGGCCGACGGACCGCGGGTACGCGCCGGTGTCCTGCAGATACCTCTGCACGAGCGAGTCGGCCAGCGACTGCCCGACCTCCCAGCTCAGCCGGGACGGAATGGCCTTGGGGTCGACGGAGTAGAAGTTCCGGCCGGTCGGCAGGACGTTCACCAGGCCGCGGGTCGGGGAGCCCGACGGACCCGCCGGGACGTAACCGCCGTCCAGCGCCCGCAGGATGTGCCCGATCTCGTCCGTGGTCCGCGCGAGCCGCGGGACGACCTCGTCGCAGGCGAACTCCAGCACCGCGAGCGCGGCCGGCAGTTCGGCGCCGAGCACGTCCGACAGGACGGCCGGGACGGCCGCGCGCTCCCAGGCCCGCTGCTCCATGCCCTCCGCGATCCGCCGGCACAGCTGCTCCAGCAGGTCGATCGCGTCGGAGGCGGTACGCGCCGGCCCCGCCACCAGGTCGGTCAGCTCCACCGGCACCTTCACCGGGGCGCCGGGCTCGCCCAGCAGCTCCTTCTCGTCCAGCCCGAAGTGCGCCGCCAGCGAGGACCGCAGCCCCGGCAGGGCGTTCGCCTGTCCGCCCCAGACCTGGGACGCGCGCAGCACGGCCAGCACCAGGTTCACGCGCGGCTCGCCCACCGGACCGCCGCCCAGGATGTGCAGGCCGTCGCGGATCTGCACGTCCTTGATCTCGCAGAGGTAGCCGTCGATGTGCATGACGAACTCGTCGAACTCGTCGTCGTCCGGCTGCTCGGCCACATGCAGGTCGTGGTGCAGCTCGGCCGCCTTGACCAGCGTCCAGATCTGGGCGCGCACCGCCGGGGCCTTGGTCGGGTCCAGGTCGGAGACGAGCGCGTACTCGTCGAGCAGCTGCTCCAGCTTGGCCAGGTCGCCGTAGGTGTCCGCGCGGGCCATCGGCGGCACCAGGTGGTCCACCACCGTGGCGTGGCCGCGCCGCTTGGCCTGGGTGCCCTCGCCGGGGTCGTTCACGATGAACGGGTAGATCAGCGGCAGGTCGCCGAGGACGGCGTCCGGGGCACAACCCGCGCTCAGGCCGAGGCCCTTGCCCGGCAGCCACTCCATCGTGCCGTGCTTGCCCATGTGCACGATCGCGTCCGCGCCGAAACTGTTCTCCAGCCAGCGGTAGGCCGCCATGTAGTGGTGCGAGGGCGGCATGTCGGGGTCGTGGTAGATCGCGATGGGGTTCTCGCCGAAGCCGCGCGGCGGCTGGATCATCACGACGACGTTCCCGAACTGCAGGGAGGCGAGCACGATGTCCTCACCGTCGACGTACAGGCTGCCCGGCGGCTCGCCCCACGCCTCGGTCATCGCGTCCCGCAGCTCCGGGTCCAGCTTCCCGAACCAGGCGCGGTAGTCCGCCAGCGGCACCCGCGCGGGCGCGGCGGCCAGCTGGTCCTCGGTGAGCCACTCGACGTCGTGGCCGCCCGCCTCGATCAGCCGGTGGATCAACTCGTCGCCGCCGGAGGGGTATTCGGTGAGCGCGTACCCGGCGTCCCGGAGCGCGTCCAGCACCCGCACCGCCGACGCGGGCGTGTCCAGGCCGACCGCGTTGCCGACCCGGGAGTGTTTGGTCGGGTACGCGGTGAAGACCAGCGCGATCTTCTTCTCGGCGTTCGGCTTGTGCTTCAACCGCGCGTGCCCGAGGGCGATCCCGGCCACCCGCGCGGCCCGCTCCGGATCGGCCACGTACACCGGGACCTCGTCCGGGCCCTGCTCCTTGAAGGAGAACGGCACGGTGACCAGCCGGCCGTCGAACTCCGGGATCGCGACCTGCATCGCCGCGTCCATGGGGGAGAGGGCGGCGTCCGACTCCGCCCAGGCGGCCCGCGAGGAGGTGAGACAGAGCCCCTGCAGCACGGGGACGTTCAAGTCGGCCAGCGCGCCGATGTCCCAGGATTCCTCGTCACCGCCCGCCGAGGCCTGCGAGGCGTGGGTGCCGCCGGCCGCGAGCACGGTCGCGACCAGCGCGTCGGCCCGGCCCAGCAGCTCGTACAGCCCGGAGTCCGCGCCACGCAGCGAACCGCAGTAGACGGGCAGGGCGTTGGCGCCCTTCGCCTCGATCGCCGCACACAGGGTGTCCACGAAGGCGGTGTTGCCGCTCAGCTCGTGCGCCCGGTAGAAGAGCACGCCCACGGTCGGACGGCCGTCTCGGACCTCGTACGAGCCGTGGACGCCGTACTCCGGCATCTTCCGTGGCTCCTCGAACCCCTCGCCGGTCAGCAGCACGGTGTCCGACAGGAACCGGGACAGCTCCAGCAGGTTCGCCGGGCCGCCCTCGACCAGGTACTTCAGGGCCTCCGCCACCACACCGGCCGGCACGGACGACTCGGCCATCAGCTCGGCGTCCGGCACGGCCTCGCCGCCCAGCAGCACGGTGGGGATCCCGGCCGCCTTCAGCGCGGCCAGCCCCTCCTCCCAGGCGCGCTTGCCGCCCAGCAGCCGTACGACGGCGAGGTCCGCGCCGTCGAGCAGGCCCGGCAGCTCCCCGGCGACGTCCACCCGGGTCGGGTTGCCGATGCGGTAGTCCGCGCCGGAGGCCCGGGCCGCCAGCAGATCCGTGTCGGCGGTCGACAACAACAACACTGTGCTCATGCGGGCGCTCCCGGTGGGATGAAAGGCAGTCCTTGCGGCGCGCCCGACTCGATGAGCCGCCACAGCGCGTCCGTGTCCGCGTGCTGTTCGATCAGGTCGCCGAGCCGGTCGAGCTGCTCCTCGCGCAGCGCGGCGAAGGAGGTGTCCGGCGCGGGCACGAAGCGGCGGCCCGCGGCGGCGGCCACCTCGCGCAGGAAGGCCCGCCGGAAGCCGTCCGACTCCAGCGAACCGTGCCAGTGGGTGCCCCAGGTCTGGCCGACCCGGCAGCCGTCCAGGAAGGGCTGACCGCCCAGGACGTCGGCCACCCCGTGGTGGATCTCGTACCCCTCGACCCGCTCGCCGAGGGCTTCGCCCACCGGCCGGGTGAGGGTCTTCTCGCGGGCGAACCGCACCCGCACGGGCAGCAGCCCGAGCCCGTCGACCGCGCCGGCGCGCGATTCGACCTCGTCCTCGATGTGCTCGCCGAGGATCTGGAAGCCGCCGCAGATGCCGAGGACCGGGCGCCCTTCGGCGGCCCGCCGTACGAGTGCGTCGGCGAGGCCCCGCGCGCGCAGCCACTCGAGCGCCCGTACGGTGCCGCGCGTGCCCGGTACGACGACCAGGTCCGCGTCCGCCAGCTCCTCCGGGCGGTCCACGAACCGCACCACGACTCCGGGTTCGGCGGCCAGCGCGTCCACGTCGGTGAAGTTGGACATCAGCGGGATCGCGCACACGGCGACCCGCAGCACGTCCTCGCCGACGGGCGGGGCCACGGTGGACTCGCGGACGGTGCCGCGCAGCGAGACACGCAGTCCGTCCTCCTCGTCGATGCCGAGCCCGTGCCGGAACGGCAGGACGCCGTAGGTGCGCCGTCCGGTGAGGCCGTGCAGCATCTCCAGGCCCGGCTCCAGCAGGGAGACGTCGCCGCGGAACTTGTTCACCAGGAAGCCGGCGATCAGCTCCTGGTCCTCCGGGGAGAGCAGGGCGACCGTGCCGAAGAAGGAGGCGAAGACGCCCCCGCGGTCGATGTCCCCCACCACCAGCACGGGCAGCCGCGCGTTGCGCGCGATCCCCATGTTCACGATGTCCGTCCGGCGCAGATTGATCTCCGCTGGCGAGCCCGCCCCCTCACAGATCACCGCGTCATACGTGCCCCGCAACTCGGCCAGGCAGTCCAGCACCGTGCCGAGCAGCCTCTGCTGCCGCCCGCCGTGGTAGCCGCGCGCGCTCAGCTCGCCGACCGGCTTGCCCAGCAGCACCACCTGGCTGCTCTGCTCGCCGCCCGGCTTCAGCAGCACCGGGTTCATCAGCGCGGTCGGCTCGATCCGGCACGCCTGGGCCTGCATGGCCTGGGCCCGCCCGATCTCCGCGCCCTCCCGCGTGACGAACGAGTTGAGGGACATGTTCTGCGCCTTGAAGGGCGCGACCTTGACGCCCTGGCGCACGAGCCACCGGCAGATCCCGGCCGTCACGACGCTCTTGCCGGCGTCGGAGGTGGTGCCGGCGACGAGGAGACCCCCGTTCACTTCCCACGTCCCTTCACGAGTCGGCGCGCGGCGACGGTGACGCCGAGCGCGAGCAGGCCGACGCGGCGGGAGAGCCGTACGGCCCGGTCGATGTCGGTGACCCGAACGGCGCGTCCGGACGCTCCGTTGAGCACGGGGCGGTGCTCGACCCGGCCGCCGTACGACAGCGTGCCGCCCAGCCGCACCCCCAGCGCCCCCGCGAACGACGCCTCGACGGGACCGGCGTTGGGGCTCGGGTGCTTGGCCGCGTCGTCCCGCCAGGCCCGTACGGCACCGCGGGGATCGGGGCCGGCGAGGGCGGCGAGCACGGCGGTCAGCCGGGCCCCCGGCCAGCCGGCGACGTCGTCCAGGCGCGCGGAGGCCCAGCCGTAGCGCCGGTGGCGGGGCGACGTGTGACCGACCATCGCGTCCAGGGTGTTGACGGCGCGGAACCCGAGCAGCCCGGGCACGCCCGCCACGGCACCCCACACCAGGGCGCCCACGACGGCGTCGGAGGTGTTCTCGGCGACGGACTCGACCACGGCCCGGGCGATCCCGTCGGCGTCCAGCGCCTGCGGGTCCCGGCCGCACAGGTGCGGCAGCCGGGCCCGGGCGGCCTCGACGTCCCCGGCTTCGAGGGCGCGGCCGATCGTGCGGGCCTCGCGGGCCAGCGAGGTGCCGCCGACGACGGCCCAGGTGGCCGCGGCGGTCAGCGCGGCGGAGGCGGCGGAGGAGGGGCGTACGGCGCGTGCGGCCACCGAGCCGAGGGCGACGGCGCCTCCGGCGCACACGGCGGTGTGCAGCGCACCCCAGCCGCGGTGGTCGTGCCACAACGCGCGTTCCACGGCCGCGGCCGCCCGCCCGAACACGGCCACCGGATGCCCGCGGCGCGGATCGCCGAGGAGCAGGTCACCGAGAAGGCCGGCGGCGGCGCCGTACGCGTAGGAGCGATCGGCACCCATCGGCTCAGCCGGCCGTGGGAGCGGGAGTGCGCCTGGTAGTGGTCCTCGAACGGCAGCCGAGCATGGCGATACAGGTCCTCACTCAGGGTGTCCGCGCCCTGGTTCGACGAGATTCGGCGGTGAGAGTTCCTGGCTCCCGGGAAGTTCTTCCCCGGTGACAGTGGCGGGACCGCGCCGGATTCGCACCGGCTTCCTCTCCTGCCGCCGTACATGGCGTGGGCAGTCCACCACGGCCCCGGAAGGGCCGTCAACTTGCCGTTGACCTGGACGGGGAGAGTGTGCCGATCCCCACACAGTGGGGCGTCCGTGGCCCCTGGGCACGGCGAAGGCTCCCCTCCGTCGCCGACGGAGGGGAGCCTTCGTGATGCTCGATCAGGCCTTGGCCACGATCAGGTAGATGCCGTACGCCACCGCCGCCGCGCAGGCCGCGAAGCAGACGTAGGCGCCGGTGACGGCGAGGGCGGCGGAGTCGCCCTGGGCGGCGGCCTTCTCACGCCGGGCCAGACCGTTGATGCCGAGGGTGAAGAGGGCCACCAGGCCCACCGTGAAGGCGAGGCTGACGCCGAAGACGGAGCCGAGGGCCGCCCAGTCGATCTTCATGGGGATGCTTCCTTCAGTAACCGGGGTGACCGGGGTCAGACGGTGGCGGCCGGCGGGACGGCCGGGGCCGCGGGCTCGGCGGGGGCCGGAGCCGCGATCGTGGCCTTCAGGTCCTCGGTGATCTGGCCCGCGGGAGGCGGGGTCACCGCGGCGATGGCGGTGGTCACCACGCCGGCCGGCTCCTCGGTGTCGGCGACGACGTTGGTGTGGTCGACGACCTCCCGCCGGGAGATCTTCCAGATCGCGGCGCTCGAGGCGACCAGGAAGACGGCGACGACGGCGGTGCCCCAGTCACCGAGGTCGGTGACGGACTCGGCGCCGGCGCCGACCAGCGCGGCGGCCGGGAGGGTGAGCACCCAGGCGACGGCCATGCGGGTCGCGGTGGACCAGCGGACCACCCCGCCCTTGCGGCCGAGGCCCGCGCCCATCACCGAGCCGGAGACGACGTGCGTGGTGGAGAGGGAGAAACCGAGGTGCGAGGAGGCCAGGATGGCGGTCGCGGCACTGGTCTGGGCGGCGAAGCCCTGGCGCGGCTCGAGCTCGGTCAGGCCCGTGCCCATGGTGCGGATGATGCGCCAGCCGCCGATGTAGGTGCCGAGCGCGATGGCCAGGCCGGCCGAGAGGATCACCCAGGTGGGAGGGTTGGAGCCCGGGGCGATGGCGCCGCCCGCGATCAGCGCGAGGGTGATGATGCCCATCGTCTTCTGGGCGTCGTTGGTGCCGTGGGCCAGGGAGACCAGGCCGGCGGAGGCGATCTGCCCGGCGCGGTAGCCCTTGCGGGTGGCCTCGCCCTCGGCCTTGCCGCCGACGCCGTAGGAGAAGCGGGTGGCCAGCATCGAGGCGACGCCCGCCACGACCGGCGCGGCGACCGCCGGCAGCAGCACCTTGGTGACCAGCACGTCGCCGTGCACGGCACCGAAGCCGGCCGAGGCGACGGTGGCGCCGATCAGACCGCCCATCAGGGCGTGCGAGGAGCTGGAGGGGAGGCCCACCAGCCAGGTCAGCAGGTTCCAGAGGATCGCGCCGACCAGGGCGGCGAAGATGACCTCGGGCCGGATGCCGGTCTCGTCGACGAGACCCTTGGAGATCGTGTTCGCGACCTCCACGGAGAGGAAGGCGCCCACCAGGTTGAGCGCGGCGGACATGACCACCGCGATCTTGGGCTTCAGGGCGCCTGTCGAGATGGTGGTGGCCATCGCGTTGGCGGTGTCGTGGAAACCGTTCGTGAAATCAAACGCGAGTGCGGTTACCACCACAATCGCGAGGATCAGCGAGAAGCTTTCCATTTACCCAGGCAATCGTTCGAGGTCATTGGCTGGATGAACGTAGGCAACCTGGGTGAACGGAAGATGAACTGAGGCAGGCGTCGCGGTGTCGGCAACGCGTGGGTGCGGTTCCGCTTGGACCGGTGGCCCCAGGCGCCCCTTGGGCTACCGGCCTCGCGCGAAGTCCCGCAGCCGGCTCGCCGACCCGTTGAAGAGATTCTGGTCACCCGGCAGCCCGCCGTCGGTGTCGTACTGCCAGAACGTCCAGCACCGCCATCCGCCGGGCAGCTTCCCCGGCCGCGAGGTGCCGTGCCGGGCGATCCACAGGGCGTGCGTCGTGGAGAAGGCGCGGCTGTCGCCGGTGCAGAGCCGCCACCAACGGGTCGTCGTGTAGATCACCGGGCGGCGGCCGGTCTCCCGCTCGATCTCGTCGCTGAAGGAGCGGATCCAGCGGACCATCCTCCCCTGGCCCAGCCCGTAGCACGTGAGCTCCCTGCTGTACGGGTTGTCCTCGATGTCGAGCGCGGGCGGCAGGGTCCAGCCGTCCGCCCGCCAGTCGCCGCCGTGCCGCACGAAGTAGGCGGCCTGGCGGGCGCCGGAGGACCGGTCCGGAAGCGCGAAGTGGTACGCGCCCCGGATCAGGCCGACCGTGCGCGCGCCGGTGTACTGCCGGTGGAAGTAGGGGTTGCGGTAGTCCGTGGACTCGGTCGCCTTGACGTAGACGAACCGAGCGCCCTCGGTGCGTGCCGCCGGCCAGTCGACGTGCTTCTGGTAGGACGACACGTCGGGGCCCCGGGGCGGGCGCGCGGCCCGGGCGGGCAGGTCGGACCGGTCGGTGACGGCCCCGGCCCAGGGGGGCAGGACGGACCGGTCGGCCGCGGCGCCGGTCGGGGCGGTCGCGGTGCCGGTGGAAGCGGTCGCGGTGCCGGTCACGGTGGCCGCGGTGCCGGACTGAGCCGTCGCGGTGCCGGTCAGCGTGGTCGCGGTGCCCGTGAGGGCGGTCGCTGTTCCGGTCTGGAGAGTCGCGGTGCCGGTCAGGGCCAGCGCCGCCGTGGCCGCGGCGAGGGCACCTGCGCGGCGACGGGCAGGGGTGCGTTCACGGGCCATGTGTCTCCCCGGGGTGACGGACGGTGTCCGGCGGGCAAGAGGGACCATTGAAGGTCGGGCGCTCACCGGATCGGCGTAGACGCGTGGTGATTCGCCCCGACATCCGCCCGTTCGGTGGCACGACTTCCGGCCCGATGCGGACGACCGGTCCGCCCCCGGAACCTTCGGCTGGCAGGATCGCGGGCATGGCTGAACAGCGGTGGCACGGGGACACGGAGCACGCGCGGGTCTGGGCGGAACTGGTCGCGACGGCACGCCGTTCGGTCGCCGACGGACTGGTCGTAGGCACCTCGGGCAACGTCTCCGCACGCGTCGGAGACCTCGTGCTCGTCACCCCGTCGGGCGTCCCCTACGACCGGCTCACCCCCGACGACCTGACCGGAGTCGACCTCGACGGACGCCAGGTGCTCGGCACGCTGGTGCCGACCAGCGAGCTGCCCATGCACCTCGCCGTCTACCGCACCACCGACGCCCGCGCGGTCGTCCACACCCACGCCGTGCACGCGACCGCGGTCTCCACGCTCGTGCCGGAGCTTCCGCTGGTCCACTACATGGCGGCAGCCCTCGGCGGTCCCGTACGGGTCGCCCCCTACGCGACCTACGGCAGCGACGAGCTGGCCGAGAACATGCTCCGCGCCCTCACCGGCCGCTCCGGCTGCCTGCTGCAGAACCACGGCACGATCACCTACGGCGCCGGCCTCGACCAGGCCTACGACCGCACCGCCCAGCTGGAGTGGATGTGCCGCCTGTGGCTGACGGCGTCCACCGTGCCCGGCCTCAGCCCTTCCCTGCTGACCGAGGCACAACTGGCCGAGGTCGGGGAACGCTTGAAGGGGTACGGCCAACGGAGGTGACCCCTTGCTGCCCAGTCCCGCGCACCGTCCCCTTCCCGCCCGGCTCGCTTCGGCCCGCCGCTCCTTCCTGAGTCGGCTGCCCGTGGCCCGCCGCGCCGGCGCCCCGCCACGAGGCCCCTGGCCGGCGCTGCCGCGCCGTCTCGCGCCCCCGCTCCGGCCGCCCGCCCCCACCCTTCCGCTGGCCGGTGGCGGGAACCACCACGACACTGGACCCGTGCGCACCGTCAGAGCGACCGCCACCGCAATCACCGCGGTTCTCGCCGCCGGTGTGGCGTCCGTGGCCGCCGGCCGGCTCGCCAGCGACGCCGCGCTGAAGGCGCCCGCCGGCCGGCCGCTGCCCACCGAGCCCCGCCTCACCGTGCACGGCACGGACGTCGACCGGATCACGCTCACCCGCGATCTGGCCTCCCTGCGCCCCGGCAGCTACGGCCTCGCCGGGAACGGCTCCCACGCGGTCGTCGGCTCCGTCCTGGAGGCGGCCCCGCACACCGCCGACACCGTCGTACGCCGCCTGGTGCGCGTCACGCACGGCAGCTTCGCCCCCGGTGACACGGCCTGGCTCACGCCCAACCTCTACGTCGGCAACCCGGCCACCGCCCTCGGCCTCGACCACGCCGACGTCGACGTGCCCGGCGAGCTGGGTGCCCTGCCCGCCTGGTTCGTGCCCGGTCACCGGGACACCTGGGTGATCGCCGTGCACGGCCTCGGCACCACCCGCGAACACGCCCTGAACGTCCTCGGCTTCCTGCACGGCCGCCGCCTGCCGGTGCTCGCCCTCGCCTACCGCGGCGACCTCGGCGCGCCCCGCCCGCCGGACGGGCTGAACCACCTCGGCGAGACCGAGTGGCGGGACGTGGACGCCGCGATCCGCTACGCCGTCCGCTACGGCGCCCGCCGGGTCGTCCTGCTCGGCTGGTCCACCGGCGCCACCATGGCCCTGCGCGCCGCCGAGCACTCACCGGTGCGCGACCGCATCTCCGGGCTGGTCCTCGACTCGCCCGTGCTCAGCTGGGAGGCCACGCTGCGCGCCCTGGCCCAGGCCCGCCACACCCCGCAGCCCTTGCTGCCGCTCGCGGTGCGGGCCGCCCAGGGCCGGGCCGGGCTGCACCCCGACCGGGTCGCGGAGACCGCCGACCCCGCAGAGCTCGCCGTACCCACCCTGATCGTCCACGGCCCCGACGACCGGGTGGCCCCGTGGGAGTTCTCCCGCCGGCTCGCCCGCCGCCGCCCCGACCTCGTCGCCCTGCACACGGTGGAGCACGCCCCGCACGGGGCCATGTGGAACGCGGACCCCAAGGAGTACGAGGAGCGGCTGCGCCGCTTCCTGACCCCGCTGATGTGAGAGGGCGCGGACCGGACCGCCGGGCGCCCCGGAGCGGGGCGCCCGCCGGGGCGGTGCAGGGCATTCCGTTTAAGGGTGGACGGCTGGCTCGATCACGCCTCCTCACCCCGCACCGGACACCGTCCCTTGGCCAGCCCCGTCGCCCCCCGTGACATTCCGTTTGGGTTTTCGGACCGTCAACCGGAAGACTGCACCCGTGACGTCCCGTATCCCGCGCGACTCCAGGCTCCGACTCGTCCGACCGCGACCCCTGGCCGCCGCCCCCAGAGCTGTGAACCAGCGGCGCCCCCGCCGCCCCGCACCCCGGCCGCCGGAGGGCACCCCCGCCCCCGCCGAACTGGCCGGAATGGCACGCACCGGCCTGGCCGGCGCGGTCCGCGTCGCCCGCTGGGCCGATGCCACCCTCGGCCCCGGCCGCGACGGCGCCACCGCCGACGGCAAGGCCACCCTCTCCACGGAGACCGCCGAACGCGCCGCGGCCGAGCTCGGGCTGAGCAGCGCCCAGGTCCGCGCCGACTGGGACATCGCCCGCCTCGCCGGACTGATCGAGGTGCACGGCGACAGCGCGCGCCCCGGCTGGCGCCTGCGCGCCTGGGACCGCGACGACAGCGCCGTGCTGCGCGGCTGGGTCGCCCTCTTCGACGCCTGGTCGCTCGCCTTCCACGAGCCCGACGAGCCCGAGGCGGCCGCCGTCGCCGAGGTCGTCTCCGCCATGCCCCAGGTGCTCTCCTTCCTCCAGCTGTCCGCCGGTCCCGTCCCGGTCGAGCAGCTGCTGGACCTGCTCCAGCAGCGGGTCACCGAACTGCGCACCGAGCGCTGCGAGGTCTCCTACGGGACCGGAACCGAGCAGCGCGCCGGTTCTCCGGGCCCGGCGGAACCCGCCCCGGACACCCCGCTCGCCCCTCTGCTCGACTGGGCACTGCGCGCCCTCGCCTCGGTCGGGGCCCTCACCTACGACGCCGCCCAGGCCACCCTCACCCCGCTCGGCAGCTGGGCGGTGTGGGTCAAACTGGAGCAGATCTGCGTCGCCGCGCAGAGCCCCGCCGGCAACATCGAGCAGTCCGCCGAGGACATGCTCCGCGGCTGCGCCCAGCTCCGGCCCAACGCGGCCCGCGCCGAGTACCGCGCCTGGCTCGCCGCCCGCCCCGTCGGCAGCGCCGTCACCGAGCTGATCCACGCCGCCCGTGGCGAGGACGCCCTGCTGCGCGGCCTGGCCTTCGAGGCGCTGCGCGTCGTCGGCGCCCCCGCCGAGCCCGACGTACGCGCCGTCGTCTCCGAGCCCGCCCTGCGGCCCTACGCCCTGCTGTGGATCGCCGAGCACGACGGCGTCGACCCGGAGGACGCCCACGAGGTCCTCACCCGCGACGAGGCGACCTGGCTGTGGGTGGACACGGCCGCCGCCGTCGCCGACCACGGCGAGGCGCCGATGCTGGTCCGGCATCTGGAGGCCGCGGTGCAGCCCACCGTCCCCCAGCTGCTCGACGAGGTCCGCGCCGTCGGCCACCCGCGCACCGTGCAGGTCCTGGTCGCGCTCGCCGCCGCACACCCCGACCCGGCCCTCGCCAAGGCCGTGCGCCGGGCCGCCTTCCAGGTGCACACCGGGGGATGAGCGGCGCCGGGGCGGATCAGGTGCCGACCTCCGGGGCGTACGTCCCGAAGCTCCAGATGTTGCCCTCGATGTCCCGGGCCAGGTAGTCCCGCGAGCCGTAGGCCTGGTCCGTCGGGGGCATGAGGATCTCCACACCGTGCTCCAGGGCCCGCTGGTGGTGGGCGTCCACGTCGTCCACGACGACGTACACCCCGGTGGGCCCGGCGTCCTTCATCAGGGCGTCGAAGCGGCCGCCGCGGCCCTTGGAGCCGATCATCACCGCACCGTTGCCCTGGACCAGCTCGGCGTGCATCACCTTGCCGTCCTCCGTCTCGTACAGCGACAGCTCGGTGAAGCCGAGGGCCTCGGTGAGCTGCCTCATCGCCGCTCTCGCGTCCGTGTACAACAGCGTGGGGTAGAGACTCGGCCGTCCGGCGCCCGTGCCTGCCATGCCGATCACTCCTTCGTGCGTCGGTGCTGTGGCGTTCCGCTCAGTCTGGCAGCCGCCACCGACAACGCCCCCGCACAGGCGGCCCGAACACCTGGACGCAGAAAAACTGCTTGCACGACCCCGTTAGACTTGGCCTCATGGCCATTCTCCTCGCGCATTAGACGGCGGGAACGTCCTCAGCCGCCCACCCGCCAATCCCTGTACGCCCTGGAGTCTGTCCGTGATCTCCGCCTCCGGTATCGAGCTGCGCGCCGGTGCGCGCGTCCTCATCGAGAACGCCACCTTCCGTGTCGCCAAGGGCGACCGCATCGGCCTCGTCGGCCGCAACGGCGCAGGCAAGACCACCCTGACGAAGTGCCTGGCCGGTGAGGGCATCCCCGCCGCCGGCCAGATCACCCGCTCCGGCGAGGTCGGCTACCTCCCGCAGGATCCCCGCACCGGTGACCTGGACGTCCTCGCCCGGGACCGGATCCTGTCCGCCCGCGGGCTCGACGTACTGATCCGCAAGATGCGCGAGAACGAGGAGCGCATCGCGAACGGCAAGGGCGGCACCCGCGAGAAGGCCCTGAAGCAGTACGAGCGCCAGGAGACGGAGTTCCTGACCAAGGGCGGGTACGCGGCCGAGGCCGAGGCCGCCACCATCGCCGCCGCGCTGAACCTGCCCGACCGGGTGCTCGGTCAGCCGCTGCA
Source organism: Streptomyces sp. NPDC052301 (assembly GCF_044593395.1). NCBI lineage: Bacteria > Bacillati > Actinomycetota > Actinomycetes > Kitasatosporales > Streptomycetaceae > Streptomyces > Streptomyces sp. NPDC052301. The sequence continues at coordinate 696,763 of NZ_JBIUBE010000004.1, forward strand.
CACCCTCTCCGGTGGTCAGCGCCGCCGTATCGAGCTGGCCCGGATCCTGTTCTCGGACGCGGACACCCTGCTCCTCGACGAGCCGACCAACCACCTCGACGCGGACTCGATCACCTGGCTGCGGGACTACCTGAAGACCTACCGCGGCGGCTTCATCGTGATCTCCCACGACGTCGACCTGGTCGAGACGGTCGTCAACAAGGTGTTCTACCTGGACGCCAACCGGTCCATGATCGACGTCTACAACATGGGCTGGAAGCTCTACCAGCAGCAGCGTGAGGCCGACGAGAAGCGCCGCAAGCGCGAGCGCGCCAACGCGGAGAAGAAGGCCGCCGCCCTGCACTCGCAGGCCGACAAGATGCGCGCCAAGGCCACCAAGACGGTCGCCGCGCAGAACATGGCCCGCCGTGCAGACAAGCTGCTCTCCGGTCTGGAGGCGGTCCGCCAGTCCGACAAGGTCGCGAAGCTCCGCTTCCCGGAGCCCGCGCCCTGCGGCAAGACTCCGCTGATGGCCGAGGGCCTGTCGAAGTCGTACGGCTCCCTGGAGATCTTCACCGACGTCGACCTTGCCATCGACAAGGGCTCGCGGGTCGTCATCCTCGGGCTCAACGGCGCCGGCAAGACCACCCTGCTGCGTCTGCTGGGCGGGGTGGAGCAGCCGGACACCGGCGAGGTCGTTCCCGGCCACGGCCTGAAGCTCGGCTACTACGCGCAGGAGCACGAGACCCTGGACGCGGACCGCACGGTCCTGGAGAACATGCGCTCGGCCGCCCCCGACATGGACCTCGTCGAGGTCCGCAAGGTGCTCGGCTCGTTCCTGTTCTCCGGCGACGACGTCGACAAGCCGGCCGGTGTCCTCTCCGGCGGCGAGAAGACCCGTCTCGCCCTGGCCACCCTGGTGGTCTCCGCGGCGAACGTGCTGCTCCTGGACGAGCCGACCAACAACCTCGACCCCGCGAGCCGCGAGGAGATCCTCGGGGCCCTGCGCACCTACAAGGGCGCGGTCGTCCTCGTCACGCACGACGAGGGCGCCGTCGAGGCGCTCCAGCCGGAGCGGATCATCCTGCTGCCGGACGGTGTCGAGGACCTGTGGGGCTCCGACTACGCGGATCTCGTCGCCCTGGCGTGATCGGAAGAGCGATCCACAAAGAATGATCCACTGAGTATGAATCATTCGGCCGAGTCGTGATCCATCATCTGTGTGAGATCTCCTCGTATCGAGGTGTGTCCTACACCGATATCGCGGTCGATCCCTTGCATGGCAAGGGATCGACCGCTTCGCGTCGCTGACCTGGCACTTCGCGAATCCACCCGTTCGGCCCTGCGGACACGAACTGCTGGAATCCCTTGTTCCGCTTGTGGGGGCGCGCTCCTGTCGTCACAACGATGTCTCACCGACCTTGCCGAATGGGTGGCCATCACGCCCCGGAGGGGTGATCATGAGGAGACCAGAGCGCACTTCCCATGAGGAGGCACGGGTGGCCGAGACTCTGAAGAAGGGCAGCCGGGTGACCGGCGCCGCGCGCGACAAGCTCGCGGCAGACCTGAAGAAGAAGTACGACTCCGGTGCGAGCATCCGGGCGCTGGCCGAGGAGACCGGCCGCTCGTATGGCTTCGTACACCGGATGCTCAGTGAGTCGGGCGTCACGCTGCGTGGGCGTGGCGGAGCGACCCGGGGCAAGAAGGCCGCTACGTCCTGACTCCGGGCGGCCCATCGTCTTCGATGGTGGCCACCCGGTCGGCACTGTGATCGGCCGGGTGGTTACTGTGCAGTCACTTAGCATGCCGTAAGGCACTGTGTGATGACCGCACCCCTCGGAGGCGCCCCATGGCCACGCCCGACCAGGACCTCGCTCCTGTACTCGACAAGGACGGCGTACGGCTCACCGTCGACGACGCGCTCGCCACGGTGACGCTGACCAATCCGGCCAAGCGCAACGCGCAGAGCCCCGCCCTGTGGCGGGCGCTCACCGAGGCCGGCCGGCTGCTGCCGGGCTCCGTCCGCGTCGTCGTGCTGCGCGGCGAGGGCAAGTCCTTCTCCGCTGGGCTGGACCGTCAGATGTTCAGCCCGGAGGGGATCCCGGGCGAGCCGACCTTCATCGACCTGGCGCGTCGTGACGACGCCGGGCTCGACGCGACCATCGCCGAATTCCAGGAGGCGTTCACCTGGTGGCGGCGCAGCGACATCGTGTCCGTCGCCGCTGTCCAGGGGCATGCCGTCGGAGCCGGGTTCCAGCTCGCGCTCGCCTGCGACCTCAGGGTCGTCGCGGACGACGTGCAGTTCGCCATGCGCGAGACCAGCCTCGGCCTCGTCCCCGACCTGACCGGCACTCACCCGCTGGTCGGGCTCGTCGGGTACGCCCGCGCGCTCGAGATCTGCGCGACCGGGCGGTTCGTCGGGGCCGAGGAGGCCGTGGCGTCCGGCCTGGCCAACCTCGCCGTGCCCGGCGGTCAGCTGGACGAGGCAGCGCGGGACCTGGCCGCGGCGCTGCTCGCCGCGCCGCGCGACGCGGTCGTCGAGACCAAGGCGTTGCTCCGTGGTGCCGTCGACCGTACCTACGACGAGCAGCGCGCGGCGGAGCGGGCCGCTCAGGCCCGACGGCTGCGTGACCTCGCCGGCCTCGGCGAATAGCACGCCGATTCTCAGCGGACGCGCGTCACGAGCACGGCCACGGTCGGCCGGTCGGTCGGCGCGTGCTGTACGGCGGCGCGGACCTGGCGGGTCATGTCGAGGGTCGCGTGGTCGGCTTCACGGGCTGTGGGGTGGTCGGCGCGGGATCGGCGGCTGTGCGGCTTCGCCGGGCCCGGCTGGTAGCGCGCCGGCCCTCAGTCGACCCGTGTCACCAGGACCGCCACCGTCGGCCGGTCGGCCAGCGCGTCCCGTACGGCGGCGCGGACCCGGCGGGCCACGTCGAGGGTCCGGTGCCCCGTGCCGGTCGTCAGCTCCACCCGCACATGCCGGTGCGGCAGCGCCGGGCCGTCCGTGTGCTCCTCCACATGCACCGCCCGGCCCAGACCGCCGAGCGAACCCGTCAGTCCGGTCACCCCGGGCACGGCCAGCACGACCGCGGCCACCCGCGCCTCGTCCGGGTCCGTGACCTGCCGGGCGGGTACCGGCCGTGGCGCGCGTACCGCGGCGGCCGGCTCGTCCGCCTCCAGCAGGTCCGTCACCCGCAGGTCCACCTCCGTGACCGCGAGCCCGACCCACTCCGCCGCCGACGCCAGCACCCGCCGCAGCCCGGACGCCACCGCCGGCAGGGGCTCCGCGGCCGTCGCCGCGAAGTCCGCCGTCACCCGCAGCGCGCCCGGCGGCAACGCGCTCGGCGGAGCCGGTACGACGGACGCCTGCCCCTCCTCCGGATCGGCCGGCGCGATCCGCAGCGCCCCCAGCCGCACCCCCGGCGCACCCTCGGCCGCCGCGCGCCCCAGAACCTCCCCGGCCGCCCCCTCGGTGATCCACGCGCCGTCGCATGGCCCGCCGAGCGGCAGCAGCCTGCCCAGCCCCACCTGGTACCGCACCACCCGAGTCCACTGCTCATCCGTCATTCCTCCAGCCTGCCGCATCCCCGGGGCGCGGCGGCGCAACCATGCTTACGGTGGTGGCAGGACGACGACCGAAAGGGACGTAACGGCGATGACCGACATGACGACGACCCCAGAGGACGGCCCCGAGTCGCAGTTGACCCGCACGACCACCCGCCGCGGCGGCGGCGATCCGGCGACCCGTGGACGGACCACCATCGCCGACGGTGTGGTGGAGAAGGTCGCCGGACTCGCGGCCCGGGACGTGGTCGGCGTCCACGCCATGGGCAGCGGGCTCGCCCGCAGCCTGGGCGCCGTGCGCGACCGGGTGCCCGGTGGCAGCAAGTCGGTGAGCCGGGGCGTGAAGGCCGAGGTCGGGGAGGTGCAGACCGCCCTCGACCTGGAGATCGTCGTGGACTACGGCGTCTCCATCGGAGACGTGGCCCGGGCCGTCCGGGAGAACGTGGTGGCCGCCGTGGAGCGCATGACCGGACTCGAGGTCGTCGAGGTCAACATCGCGGTGAGCGACGTCAAGCTGCCCGAGGAAGAGGACGAGGAACCGGAGCCCCGGATCCAGTGAGACCCGTTGCCCCACCCCGCACACCCGATGAGCTGAGGAGCGCAGCATGAGCACGGCCATGGTCGGCATGATCGCCGGCATGGCGCTGGGCTTCGCCGGGTACTTCGGCGGCTTCGGCGCCTTTCTGCTGGTGGCGGCGCTGGGCGCGATCGGCTTCGTCATCGGCCGGTTCGCGGAGGGCGACCTCGTACTGGGCGACTTCATCCGCGCCCGCGACGACCGGCGCGACCGGCGACGGTGACGGTGGTGAGCGCCGAGACCGGCACCCTGCGCCCGCCGCCGACCCTCGTGCCCGCGGGCGAGCGCGGCGCCACCCGGATCGCCGAGCGGGTCGTCACGAAGATTGCCGCACTGGCCGCCCGCGAGGCGTTGCCGCCCCTGCCCGGCGAGGCCGCGGTCCCGCACGCCACGGTCGTGGTCCGGCACGGCACGGCCCGCGTCCGCGTCCGTATCGACCTCGGCTACCCCTGCGACATCGGCGCCCGCTGCGCCGCCGTGCGTCGTCAAGTCACCGAGCGGGTAGGTGCGTTGCTGGACATGGAGGTGTCCGAGGTCGCCGTCCGCGTCGAACGGCTGCACCCGCTACCGCACGGGAGGGCGTGATGAGCGAGCCGCGGACGACCACCCCGGTCCTCGACAAGGACACCGGCACCACTCGGCGCGAACGGCGCGGCAGCGGCCGTTTCTGGTCGCCGCGCCGCGTTCCCGCGGGCATCGTCGCCGTGCTCCTCGCGGCCGGGGCCGGCCTGCTGGTCTACGACATCGCCGCCGTACGCGTCCACCATTCCGCGATGCACTGGCGCCGTTCACTCGCCCGGCAGTTGGCGACGCAGCCCCTGGACGACGTCCGGGTGCTCACCGGCGCGGGCGTCGTCGCCGCGCTCGGCCTGTGGCTGATCGTCCTCGCGGTCACCCCCGGTCTGCGCGGCCTGCTGCCCATGCGGCGCCCGCACCCCGACGTCCGCGCCGCCCTCCACCGCGACGCGGCGGCCCTGTTCCTGCGCGACCGGGCCATGGACATCTCCGGCGTACGAGCGGTCCGCGTGCGGATGCGCCGTACCAAGGCGCACGTCCGAGCCGTCTCGCACTTCCGTGACCTGGACGACGTCCGCGCCGACCTGGACGCCTCGCTCGCCGCGACGATCCGGGACCTCGGCCTGACCCGGCCGCCCACACTCTCGATGCGCATGACCCGGCCCGGACGGAAGGGGTGACGGTGATGCGCTCCGGCGTCCTCAACCGCGTCCTGCTCGCCCTCGTGGGCCTGGTCCTGCTCACCGTCGGCGGCTCCGTCCTGGCGGTCGGCCTGGGCGCGCCGCCGCCCTCCTGGTGGATCCACACCGGCCCGCACGACGTCCTGCTCACCAGGGCCGAGCGCACCCACTGGCGCGGCGCGGGCTGGTGGTGGCCGACGGTCCTGGGTGCCCTGGCCGTCGTGGTCCTGCTCGCCCTGTGGTGGCTGACGGCGGTCCTGCGCCGCCGCAGGCTGACCGAGGTCCTGGTCGACACCGGCGACGGCAGGGGCGCCCTGCTGCGCGGCCGGGCACTGGAGTCGGCCCTGGCCGAGGAAGCGACCCGCCAGGACGGCGTGGCGCACGCGCAGGTCCTCCTCAGGGGCCGCCGTCGCACGGCGCCCGGGGTGAGCGCCCGGCTCCGACTGGAACCGGGCGTGGCCCCGGCGGCGGCCCTGGACACGTTCACCGGCCGGTCACTGACCCGCGCGCGCGAGTCGGCGGGCGTGGCGGCACTCCCGGCGGAGGTGCACCTGAGGGCGGGCAGGCACCGAGCGGAAAGGGTCACTTGAGATCCGACGCGCGGCTCACCGGCCCAGGGGCGCGGGGATCAGCGTGAGCACCCCCACCACCCGCAGGAGCGCCCCCTCGCACGCTAGAACCCGTGCCGCATGCCCCCGTCCACCGGCACCATGATCCCCGTCAGATACGACGCGGCCGGAGACAGCAGGAACGCGGCCACCCGGCCGAACTCCTCCGGCGCCCCGTACCGCCGCAACGGAATCCTCGCCTCGTTCGCGGCCCGGGTGGCCTCCGGGTCCGCGGACAACCCGTCCAGCTCCCGCACGCGATCCGTGTCGATGCGCGCCGGCAGCAGCCCCACCACGCGAATCCCGCGCGGCCCCAGCTCGTCGGCGATCGACTTGGCGAAGCCCGCGAGCCCGGGCCGCAGCCCGTTGGAAACGGTCAGCCCCGGGATCGGCTCGTGCACCGACCCCGACAGCACGAACCCGATCACTCCGCCCGGCTCCAGCTCGGCCGCCGCCGTGCGAGCGAGACGCACCGCGCCGAGGAACACCGATTCGAACGAAGTGCGCCACTGGTCGTCCGTGTTGTCGGCGACGAACCCCGGCGGCGGCCCGCCCACGCTCACCAGCACCCCGTGGAATCCGCCGAAGTGCTCATGGGCGGCCGCGACGAGCCGCTCGGGCGCGTCCGCGGCGGAGTTGTCGACGGCCACGCCCACCGCGTTCGGGCCCAGTTCGGCGGCGGCCTCGGCGACCTGCTTGTCGTCCCGGCCGCTGATCACCACCTTCGCCCCGTCGGCGACGAGCTCGCGCGCGGCGGCGTGGCCCAGCCCGCGCGTGGCGCCGGTGACCACGTACACCCGGTCCTTCAGTCCAAGATCCATGGTTCCTATCCTGCCTCCTGCCTCTGGTCGTCACCGAAGAGGGTGAGGGCGGTGTTCACCAGGCCGATGTGGCTGAAGGCCTGCGGGAAGTTGCCCAGGTGGACACCGTCGACGGGGTCGTACTCCTCCGCCAGCAGGCCCACGTCGTTGCTGAGGCCCACCAGCCGGTCGAACAGCTCGCGCGCCTCCTTCGTCCGGCCGGTCATGTGCAGCGCGTCGGCGAGCCAGAACGAGCAGGCGAGGAACGCACCCTCGCCGCTCGGCAGCCCGTCGACGACCGAGTCGTCGGGGGCCTCGGTGTCGTAGCGGCGCAGGAAGCCGCCGTGGCCGAGGTCCTCGCGGATCGCGTCGACCGTGCCGACGACCCGCGGGTCGTCCGGGGGCAGGAAGCCGACCCGCGGGATGAGCAGCAGCGCGGCGTCGAGTTCCCGGGAGCCGTAGTACTGGGTGAAGGTGTTGCGCTCGGCGTCGAAGCCCTTCTCGCACACCTCCTGGTGGACCTCGTCGCGCAGCCGGCGCCAGCCGTCCAGGTCGCCGCCGAGGTCCTCGTGGCTCTCCAGGGTCCGCACGGCCCGGTCGGCGGCCACCCACACCATCACCTTGGAGTGCACGAACTGGCGCCTGCCGCCGCGCACCTCCCACAGTCCCTCGTCCGGTTGCCGCCACGCCGACTCCAGGAACTCCATCAGCGAACGCTGCATGGCCCACATGTGCGGCCGGGCGGTCAGGCCCGAGTCGCGGGCCAGCGACAGCGAGTCCATCACCTCGCCGTACACGTCGAGCTGGAGCTGGTCGACGGCGCCGTTGCCGGTGCGTACGGGCGTGGAACCGGCGAAGCCGGGCAGCCAGGGCAGTTCGGTCTCCGACAGCCGCCGCTCGCCCGCGACGCCGTACATGATCTGCAGGTCGGCCGGGTTGCCCGCGACCGCGCGCAGCAGCCAGTTGCGCCAGGCCTCGGCCTCCTCCTGGTAGCCCGCGGTGAGCAGCGCGCCGAGGGTCAGGGTGGAGTCGCGCAGCCAGCAGTACCGGTAGTCCCAGTTCCGCACCCCGCCGGGCTTCTCCGGCAGCGAGGTGGTCGCCGCGGCGACGATCCCGCCGGTCGGGGCGTAGGTGAGCGCCTTGAGGGTGATGAGGGAGCGGACCACGGCGTCCCGGTAGGGGCCGTCGTAACGGCATTGCCCCGCCCAGCGCCGCCAGTCGGTGACGCTGCTCTCCAGCGCCTCGTACGGGTCGACGAGCGGCGGGCGCCGCTCGTGCGAGGGGTGCCAGGTGAGCACGAAGGCCACCCGCTCGCCCTCGGCGACGGTGAACTCGGAGTGGGTGCCGAAGTCCTCGCCCCAGGTGCGCACGGCCGGCTCGGCGCGCAGCCAGACCGAGTCCGGGCCGGCGACGGCCACCCGGTGGCCGTCCGAGCGGCGCACCCACGGCATGATCGAGCCGTAGTCGAAGCGCAGGCGCAGCGTGCTGCGGACGGTGACCCGGCCGCTGACGCCCTCGACGATGCGGACGACGTCGGGGGCGCGGTCGCGCTGCGGCATCAGGTCGGTGACGCGGACGGTGCCGTCGGCGGTCTCCCACTCGGTGTCGAGGACGAGGGTGTCGGAGCGGTAGGCGCGGCGGGTGCAGGTGTCCGCGCCCTCGGGGGCGATCCGCCAGTGGCCGTTGTTCTCGTCGCCCAGCAGCCGGGCGAAGCAGGCACCGGAGTCGAAGCGCGGCAGGCACAGCCAGTCGATCGAGCCGTCCTTGCCGACCAGGGCGGCGGTCTGTTCGTCGCCGATGAGGGCGTAGTCCTCGATGTGCACGTTCACGGGATGCGGTTTCCCGGCCGGTCGGGGGACCAATCAGGCGGTGCGCTGTACGGTGGCCGGTTCCGTCTCCTCCGGCGCCGCCTCGGCGCCGGCCTCCTCCTGGTCGCGGATCTCGCGCCGGACCAGGAACCACCAGCCGACCGGTACGGCCGCGGCGAACAGCCACCACTGGATCATGTAGGCGTAGTTCAGCGGGGCGTCCTCGCTGCCGGGGTCGGAGATCTGCTCCGGGGAGCCGCCCTTCGGCGTGGGCGCGGTCTGCTCGACGTAGCCGCCGAGCACCCGGGCATCCAGCCGGTGCGTCTCCTCCGCGCTGTTGATCAGCATGATCTGCCGGTCGGGCAGGCCCTTGACGTTCTTGATGCCGCTCGCCGCGGTCGTCTCGTCGGCCATCAGCCGCCCGGTGACGGTGGTCCGGCCGGCCGGCGGGGCGGGGATCCTCGGGAAGGCGGTCTGCACCCCGTTCGCGGGGATCCAGCCGCGGTTGACGAGCACCACCTTGCCGTCCGTGAGGACGAGCGGGGTGAGGACGTGGAAGCCGACCTCGCCGTCGGAGTTGGTGCGGCGCCGGACCACGACCTCCCGGGCGGTGTCGAAGGTGCCGGTGGCGGTGACCGTGCGGTACTTCTCCGTGCGGGTCACCGCGTGGCCGGGGGAGGTGAGCCGCTCGACCGGGACCGGCTTCGCGTGCAGTGCCGAGGAGACCAGGTTGTTGCGGGCCGTGCGCTCCTCGTACCGGTGCTGCTGCCAGAAACCCAGCCTGATCATCGTCGGGATCAGCGCGATCGCGACGATCGTGAGGATGACCCACTGGAGGGACAACAGGAAGCGGTAGCGGTGCACCCCACGACGGTACCGCCGGGCCGTGGGGTGCATTCAGGCGGGTACCGGGTCACACCCGGTCGACGATCCCCGTCCTCCCCTCGGCCCGGGCGCAGTGGGCACCGCAGTACCACTTGCCCTCGGCCTCCACGCCCTGGCCGATGATCTGCACCCGGCAGTGCTCGCAGATGGGGGCCATGCGGTGGATCGCACAGGAGAAGCAGTCGAACACGTGCACAGCGCCCTGTGCGTGGACCTCGAAGGTCATTCCATAGTCGTTGCCGCAAACTTCGCATTTCGCCATGCGCCACAGGGTGAGCCGTCGCCCGGGCGCGGGCGAGCGGCGGGCGGGTGAGTCGTACGGCAATCACCCGTTCGTACGGTCATCTGCTCACCGCGGGCCGTCCTACGGTCATGCGCCCGTCGCGGGCCGTCGTGCGGTCACCTCGCCCCCGCGGGCCGTCAGCCGTCGGCGGGATCCACGTCCCTCAGCAGCTGACCGAAGGCCGCCTCGTCCACGACAGGGGTGCCGTACTGCCGCGCCTTGACGGTCTTCGAGGTGCCCGAGTCCGGGTCGTTGGTCACCAGCAGACTGGTCAGCCGGGAGATGCTGGAGGCCACGTGCAGCCCGGCCTCGGTCGCCCGGTCCTCCAGCAGCTCCCGCTCGGTCGAGGTGTCGCCGGAGAACGCCACCCGCATGCCCTGTTTGAGTCGTTTGCCCTCTTCGTAGCGGCCGGGGTTGGGGTAGGGGCAGGCGGGGCGCTTGCGGGACGGGCGCCAACTGCCGGACCGGTAACCGCCGTAGCCACCGGTCGACTGTCGGGGCACCGGACGGTCCGACCACTCCGTCAGCGGGCGGCACTCCAGGAGTGGCAGTCGTACGCCGCCCGCCGCCGCGGCCCGCAGGCTGGGCCGGAACGCCTCCGCCAGCACGCGCGCGTCGTCCAGCGCGTGGTGCGCCCGCTGTTGGACGACCCCGTAGTGCGCCGCCAGCGACTCCAGTTTGAAGTTGGGCAGCGGCAGCCCCAGCTCTTTCGACAGCGCGATGGTGCACAGCCGCTGCCGCACCGGGGCCTCGCCGCGCACGCGCGCGTACTCCCGCGCGATCATCTGCCAGTCGAAGACGGCGTTGTGCGCGACGAGCACCCGGCCGTCGAGCCGGGCCGCGAACTCCTCGGCGACGTCCGCGAACAGCGGCGCGCCCGCGAGCACCTCACTCGTCAGACCGTGTATCCACACCGGGCCCGGGTCCCGCTCCGGGTTGACCAGCGTGTACCAGTGGTCCTCGACCTCACCCCGCGCGTCCAGCCGGTAGACGGCCGCCGAGATGATCCGGTCGTCCCGGGCCAGGCCGGTGGTCTCCACGTCAACGACCGCATATCCGTTCGGATACGCGGCCGGCCACTGGGTGGGGGAGGACACTGCGGTCGCACGGTCTTCGAGCATGGTCATTGAGGATACGGGCCACGACTGACAGCGCCGTCCCTCAGGTGCCGGCGCCGCCTCCGCGGCCGGTCCACCCGCTCGGTCACCGTACACGCGTGCGCGTGCCCGGCGGCCCTGTCGGCTGCGGGTCCGTCATGTCCTTTCTGTCCCTGGCGCTGTCAGCAGGGACCGCACCAGGGCCCGTACGACCGTCGCGAACAGCCGCTCCGTGTCCACCGGCAGGGCCAGCGCGCGGGCCAGCGCGGGGTCGTCCCCTGCGGTCTCGGCGCTCCACAGCTCCTCCTCGCCCGGATGCTGCGCCGGGGCCCGCTCGCGGTTGCGCTCGACCAGTACGTGCCCGACGACCTGGAACTGCACGGCCCGCACGAACTCGGCGGCCCGGGCGCCGCGCAGCCCGGCCGCGTGCGCCTCGCGCACCAGGACCTGCTGGGCGGGCAGGAACATCCGTTCGGTCAGGCCCCGCTCGTGCACCAGGGCCACCAGGTGCGGACGGTCGCGCAGCTGCCGGCGCAGGGCGCGCGCCACGGAGACCACACGCTGCTCCGGCGTGCGGCCTGACGGGCGGATCTCGCCGAGGTCGGCCACGGTCCGCTCCACCAGGGCGTCGACCAGCGCCTCCCGGCCGCCGACGTGCCAGTAGATCGACGTCACGGCGGTGCCCAGCTCGGCGGCCAGCCGACGCATGGTGAGGCCGTCCGGACCGTGCCGCCGCACCAGTCCCGCCGCGGCGTCCAGCACCGCCTCCCTGCTCAGCGCACTCCTCGCCCCGCTCGGCATGATCCCCCCAACTCCGGTCCGCACACGCGTCTTTACCCCGGACGAGGTCTGCTGTAACTGTGTTACAGGTGACGGGCCGTCAGGAACTCTCGGGAGCGGTCCGTCAGGAGAAGGGCGGTACGACGCATGGCACACGCACGCGTACGGTACGGAGCACGGACCGAGCGGGAGATCGCCGCCACGCGCACCGCGGGCGCACGGCTTCCCGAGATCTGGTCCACCGGGGTGGTGGCCGTCTGGGAGACCGACCCGGACGCGGTCGCAGCGGTCCTGCCCCCACCCCTGAAACCCACCTCGAGTCCCCTCGTCCGGGTGAACATCAGCGCGGTCGACCTGCCCGGATACCCGCTCGGCGCCGGCTCGTTCGCGGTCGCGGCGGCCCACGGCACCGTCGACGGCTGGTACCCGCTGGTCATGCCGATGACCCACGAGCGCGCACTGACCGGCGGGCGCGAGGTCTTCGGCGAGCCCAAGAAACTCGGCGAGGTGACCGTCGAGCGCGACGGGGCGGCGGTCCGCGCCGCGATGACACGTCACGGCATCACGTTCGTGGAGGTGCGCGGCACGGTCGCCGGCGAGCTGACACCCCCGGAGCCGTCGCGCAAGACCGACTTCTACTTCAAATTCCTTCCCGCCGTGGACGGATCCGGCTTCGACACCGACCCCCTGCTCGTGCACTGCGTACGCCACGAGCGGGTGCGCCGGCTGGAGCGGGTCACCGGGGACGTCCTCCTGCGCGAGTCGCCCTACGACCCGGTGGCCGATCTGCCGGTGCTGCGCCTGCGCGAGATCACCCTCGGCGAGAAGACCAGCGACCAGAGCGGCCGGGTCGCCGAACGCGTCGACGCCCAGGCCCTGTTGCCGTACGTCCACCAGCGCTACGACGACCCGCTGCAGGTCCTCGACGCGCCTCCCGAGGGGAGCCGCTGATGCGCCTCGAAGCGGGACAGGTAGCCGTCGTCACCGGGGCGGCGAGCGGGATCGGACTCGCGATGGCCCGGCGCTTCGCGGCCGAAGGCCTGAAGGTGGTCCTCGCCGACGTCGAGACGGCGGCCCTGGACAAGGCGGCGGCCGAGCTGCGCGCCGAGGGCGCCGACGTGCACGCGCGCGTGGTCGACGTCGGCGAGCGCGACCAGGTCGTGGCACTGGCCGAGGAGGCCTACGACACCTACGGCGCCGTGCACGTCCTGTGCAACAACGCGGGCGTCGGCTCGGGGGCCGAGGGCCGCATGTGGGAGCACGACCCCAACGACTGGCGATGGGCCTTCGCCGTCAACGTGTGGGGTGTCTTCCACGGCGTCCAGGCGTTCGTCCCCCGGATGATCGAGTCCGGTCGACCCGGGTATGTGGTCAACACCTCCTCCGGCGACGGCGGTATCGCCCCCCTGCCGACCGCCTCCGTCTACGCGGTCACCAAGGCGGCCGTCGTCACCCTGACCGAGTCGCTGTACGCCCATCTGAAGGCCGAGCACGCGCGCGTGGGCGCCTCGGTGCTCTTCCCCGGCCCGCACATGCTGCGCACCGGCCTGTGGGAGTCGCACCGCAACCGCCCCGCCCGCTACGCCAAACAGCGCCCGCGCCGCACCCCGTACCGCAGCCTCGACCAGTGGGAGGCGGCGATGCGCGCGGCCGGCGAGGAGGTCCGCTTCACGCCCGTCGAGGAGGTCGCCGACCTCGTCGTGGCCGGCATCCGCGCGGACCGCTTCTGGCTGCTCCCGGCCGGCGAGCACAGCGACGCCCAGATCCGCGCGCGGGCGCAGTCGATGCTGGACCGCGCGAACCCGTCGTACCTCGAGCGCTTCGTCCTGGACTGAGAACTGAGAGGGGGGCCGTGATGAGCGACACCGTCTCCGCGCGGGACCCGTACCTGATCATCTCCTCCGACTGCCACGCCGGGCTGCCCACCGAGCGGTACCGGCCCTATCTGGAGTCACGCTTCCACCGGGACTTCGACGAGTTCCTCGCGGGCCGCGACCGGCGCCGCGAGGAGATGACCCGGCTCGGCATCCGCAACGAGGCCTTCGCGGCCCGGTGGTTCGAGGACAACGAGGAGGGGCTGCGCGGCGGCTGGGACGCGGGCCGGCGTGTCGAGGAGCTGGACGGCGACGGCGTGGCCGCCGAGGTCGTCTTCCCGGACGCCGACGCCGTCGACAGCGGGACGGCGGCCCCCTTCGGCGTGGGCCTCGGCCTCTCCGGCGACCACGACCCGGAGCTGGGCATGGCCGGCGCGCGGGCGCACAACCGCTGGCTCGCCGAATTCGTCTCCGCCCACCCCGAACGGCACTGCGGTGTCGCCCTGCTGCCGGTCACGGCCCCTGTGGACCAGGTGGTCGCCCAGATCCACCGGGCCCGGGAGTCCGGCCTCGGCGCCCTGATGATCCCGTCCATGTGGGCCGGCAAGGAGCCGTACCACGACCGCCGTTACGACCCCGTGTGGGCGGCAGCGGCCGAGTGCGCGATGCCCGTGCTCACCCACTCCGGCGCCGCCCCGCGCGAGGAGTACGGCGACCACCTCGGCATCTACGTCTCCGAAGTCACCTGGTGGCCGGCCCGGCCGCTGTGGTTCCTGCTCTGGTCCGGCGTCTTCGAACGCCACCCGGGGCTGCGCTTCGGCGTCGCGGAGTCCGGCTGCTGGTGGCTGCCGAACCTGCTGTGGTTCATGGACCGCCTCTACCTCGGCGCACACGGCGGCAAGAAGCTCTCCCCGTTCCAGGAGCTGAAGCGCCCGCCGCACGAGTACCTGGACCGGCAGGTCTTCGTCTGCGCCACCAACACCAAGCGGCGCGAACTGGCCCAGCGGTACGAGATCGGCGTCGACAACATCCTGTGGGGCAGCGACTTCCCGCATCCCGAGGGCACCTGGCCCGACACGCGCGCGTGGCTGCGCCGTACCTTCCACGACATCCCCGTCACCGAGACCCGCCGCATGCTCGGGCTCGCCGCGGCCGAGGTCTTCGGCTTCGACGTGCACAAGCTCACGCCGCTGGCCCGCCGCATCGGCCCGACCCCCGCCGACCTCGGCCAGCCGGCCGACCAGCCGGCCGTCGAGGCGTCCTGGGCGCGCTCGCGCGAGGTGGGGCGGCACTGGCTGACGGACGAGGACTTCCCGGCGCTGGGGGTGACGCGGTGAACGACGACGCGAGGAGCGGTCCGGCGAGCGACGACCGTTACACGGTGATCTCCGCCGACTGCCACGCCGGCGCCGACCTGCTGGACTACCGGCCCTATCTGGAGCAGCGGTACCACGACGACTTCGATGTCTGGGCCGCCACCTACGTCAACCCCTACGAGGACCTGCTCGCCGACTCCGCCGACCGGAACTGGAACTCCGGGCGGCGCCTCGCGGAGCTGGAGGCGGACGGGATCGTCGCGGAGGTGGTCTTCCCGAACACCATCCCGCCGTTCTTCCCGTCCGGCTCGCTCATGGCCCCGCCGCCGGGCGCCGAGGACTTCGAACGCCGCTGGGCGGGCCTGCGCGCCCACAACCGCTGGCTCGCGGACTTCTGCGCCGCCGCGCCGGGCCGCCGTGCGGGCGTCTTCCAGATCCTGCTGGGCGACGTCGACAAGGCCGTGGAGGAGATCCGGTGGGCCGCCTCGGCGGGCCTGAAGGGCGGCCTGATGCTGCCCGGCACCCCGCCCGGCTCCGGCCTGCCCGAGCTGTACTCGCGGACGTACGACCCGATCTGGGCCGCCTGCGCGGAACTCGGCGTCCCCGTCAACCACCACGCCGGCTCGGCCTCCCCGGCGCTCGGCGAGGAACCGGCCGCCCGTGCGGTGTTCATGGTGGAGACGACCTGGTTCTCCCACCGCGCCCTGTGGCACCTGGTGTTCGGCGGCGCCTTCCGTCGTCACCCGGAGCTGAGGCTGGTCCTGACCGAGCAGGGCTCGGGCTGGATACCCGGAGTGCTCGGCATGCTGGACTACTACCACGGCCGCCTGGTCGCGGCGGCCACGAAGGCCGCGACGGCCGAGGCCAAGTTCGGCGCCGGACTCGCCGAGGGCATGGGCGCGCCGCCCTCCCGGGTGTGGCGGGACAACTGCTTCGTCGGCGCCAGCTTCATGCGCCCGCACGAGGTGCCGCTGCGCGACCGCATCGGCGTCGACAAGATCATGTGGGGCAGCGACTACCCGCACGACGAGGGCACCCATCCCTACACCCGCGAGGCACTGCGCGTCGCCTACGCGGGCGTGCCGCGCGAGGAGGTCGCGGCCATGCTCGGCGGCAACGCGGCCCGTGTCTACGGCTTCGACCTCGACCTCCTGGAGCCCGTCGCCGCCAAGGTGGGGCCGACGGTGGCGGAGGTCTCCGAGCCGCTGTCCCAGCCGCCGGAGGACGCCACCAGCCCGGTGTTCGCCCGGGGGGCGTCGGTGCGGGTGTGGTGAGAGCGGTTCGGGGGGAGAGAGGGGGCGGGGAAGCGCCGGTGGCGTCTGCCGGTCCCCTCCCCGGGCCCGGGGAGCGTCGGTGCGGCGCGGGTGGCCCGAGGAGTGCGATCCTCCCTGCTGTGACGGAACCCACCCACGACGAGAACCACGGGGGCGCGCTCGGCTCGCGGCTGAACTGGTTGCGGGCCGCCGTGCTCGGCGCGAACGACGGCATCGTCTCCACCGCGGGCCTCGTCGTCGGCGTGGCCGGTGCCACCCAGAGCCGGGCGGCCCTGATCACCGCGGGGCTGGCCGGACTGCTCGCCGGTTCGATGTCCATGGCGGCCGGCGAGTACGTCTCCGTCTCCACCCAGCGCGACTCGGAGATGGCCGCGCTGGCGATGGAGAAACGGGAACTGCGCGAGCAGCCGGAGGCCGAACTGCGGGAGCTGACCGCACTGCTGGAGGAGCGCGGACTGTCCCGCCAGGTGGCCCGCGAGGCCGCCGAGCAGCTCACCGCGCGGGACGCGCTGCGGGCGCACGCGCGCGTGGAGCTGGGCATCGACCCCGACGAGCTGACCAACCCCTGGCACGCGGCCTGGGCGAGCTTCCTGTCGTTCACCGTGGGCGCCCTGCTGCCGCTGCTGGCCATCGTCCTGCCCCCGCTCGACCGGCGGCTCGCCGTCACCGTCGTCTCCGTGCTGGCCGCGCTCGTCCTCACCGGCTGGACCAGCGCCCGCCTCGGCGCGGCGGCCCCGAAGCGAGCGGTGCTGCGGAACGTGCTGGGCGGGGCCCTGGCCATGGGGGTCACCTACGCGGCGGGCACGCTGCTGGGGGCGGCGGGCGTCTGACGGGCCGGCCCCGGGCACCCCGGGTCGGCCGACGGCCGGGTGCGCGGTGGTCAGGGCCCCTTCGCGGGTCAGGGCACCCTGCGCGCGCGGCCCGTGCCGGCGGCGGCGTACCGTGAAGTGCGCTCGACCACCCCCTGAGCGCATCCCACATCTCCGCACCACCCCCGCACGAGAAGGACCCCGTCATGCGCGCCACCACCATCCACGCCCCGTTCGACATGCGCGTGGAGGACGTCCCCGAGCCCGTGGTGCAACTGCCCACCGATGCCGTCGTCCGGGTGCTGCGCGCCTGCATCTGCGGCAGCGATCTGTGGGCGTACCGAGGCGAGGCGGCCCGGCAGCCGGGCCAGCGGATCGGGCACGAGTTCCTCGGCATCGTCGAGGAGACCGGCTCCGAGGTGAGCACGGTGCGTCGCGGTGACCTGGTGGTCGCCCCCTTCATGTGGTCCGACGGCGTCTGCGACTACTGCCGCGAGGGCCTGACGACCTCCTGCGAGCACGGCGGTTTCTGGGGCTCCGTCGGCCACGACGGCGGCCAGGGCGAGGCGGTGCGCGTGCCCTTCGCCGACGGCACCCTCGTCCAGCTGCCCAAGGACGCGGCCTCCGACGACCACCTGCTGTCGGCCCTGCTGACCCTCTCCGACGTCCTCGGCACCGGCCACCACGCGGCGCTCGGCGCGGGCGCCCGCCCCGGTGCCACGGTCGCCGTCGTCGGGGACGGCGCGGTGGGCCTGTGCGCGGTGCTGGCCGCCAAGCGGCTCGGCGCCGAGCGGATCATCGCGCTGGGCCGGCACACCGTCCGTACCGACATCGCACGCCGCTTCGGCGCCACCGACGTCGTCGCCGAGCGCGGGGACGCGGCCGTCGAGGCCGTCCGGGAACTCACCCGCGGTCAGGGCGCGCACGCGGTCGTCGAGGCGGTCGGCACCGAGCAGTCCATGCGGACGGCCGTCGACATCACCCGCGACGGCGGAGCGATCGGCTTCGTGGGCGTGCCGCACGGCAGCGGCACCGGCCTGGACCTCGGCGTCATGTTCGACCGGAACATCGCCCTGCGCGGCGGTGTGGCACCGGTCCGCGCCTACATCCCCGAGCTGCTGCCCGACGTCCTCGACGGCACGATCGACCCCTCGCCGGTGTTCGACATGACCGTCGGCATCGAGGGTGTCCCCGAGGGCTACAGGGCCATGGACGAGCGCACCGCCCTCAAGGTGCTCGTCACCAACGACCGGTAAGCCGTCCCCGGCCGGTCACGACCAGCGGATCGGCAGCGGCAGCGCGGTCAGCAGACCCGAGACCGTGACCACCGCGCCCAGGGCGATCACCTCGGCCCGCGCGGGTGCGTACGCGGTCAGCGGGTCTGCCGCGCGGCCCAGCCGGATCCGCGCCCGCAGGGCGAGCAGGGCGACGGCGGCCACCAGGACCACCTTGGCCAGCAGGGTGCGTCCGTACGCCGTCGTCGTCAGCTGGTCCAGGATCGTCGCCGGCGGCATGCGCCGCAGCGCACTCCACACACCGGTCGCCGTGACGGCGGCGAGCGAAACGGCCGCCACGCGCGCGTAGCGGCCGAGCAGCGCGGTCCCGGCCGGGCCGCTCGGCCACAGCCTGAGGGTCCGCACGGTGTGCAGCAGCCCGCCGGTCCACAGTGCCGCACAGGTCAGGTGCACCAGCGTCAGCCCCGAGCCGACCAGGGGGCTCTGCTCGGTCGGGGGATGGGCACGCAGCGCCTCGGCGACCACGACCGCCGCCGGCGGCCACACCTGTGCCGCCGTGCGCCGCGTGACGGCGCACAGGACCGCAAGCAGGAAGGCGTTGACCTCCAGCAGGGCCAACTTGCCGTCACGGGACCCGTACAGGCCGCCGACGTCGATCCGGCCGAGGTGGTGCGGGATCAGATTGCCGGCGGACACCACCGAGGCGAGCGCCGACGCGGCGACGAGTCCGGCGGCGGCCGCCGGTGTCGCCCAGCTGCGCGGCCGTTCGGGTGGGGCGCCGGGCAGCCGCCGGGCGAGCCGGTGCACGAACAGCTCGCCGAGAGGCACGCACAGGGCGGCGAACAGCACCGCGCGCAGCAGGGCCATGCCGCCCGCTCCGGGAGCGGCGGCCTCCCCGGTGCCGTGCAGCGCCGCCGCCGGCCCCAGCAGCGGGATCATGGCGCCCAGCGGCGCCAGGACCAGGACGGCGACGGCCCGACCGATGCCGGGCCGCCTGCCGGGGCCGGACGCGTCGGCAGGGTCGGCGCTCGGTCGTATCAACGTCATCCCATGATCTTCGCCAGCCGTTACAGAACCGGGCAAGTCCACGAAAGCAACTGGCAGTACATCATTCCGCCCATAGGGGTGGTTCCGGCCGTACGTGCGTCTGCGCCGCCCACGCCCTCACCGCCAGCGTGCCGGGTCCGTGCCCCACGGCACGGGAGGCCGCGTCCAGCCGGCCGGGCCGCCCTCGAAGGCCACCGGCGGCAGGGCGTGCCGCAGCCGGCCGAGCGGACTGTCCGTCTCGCCCAGCCAGGGCTCGGGGCCCTCGTACGGCGCCCCCGCGGCCGGGGACGGCCGGATCTCGTCCGTCAGCCGGCGCGCGGTGCGGGCGAGGGCCAGCCGTACGCACCGGCCGCCCCCGTCGTACGACTGCTCGGTCAGCGCCCGCAGCACGCCTGCCGCCAGCAGATACCCGGTGCCGTGGTCCAGGGCCTGCGCGGGCAGCGCGCCCGGCCGCTCCGCGGACCCCTCGGTCACGGCGATACCCGTCGCCACCTGTACCAGGCTGTCGAAGCCCCGCCGCGCGCCCCAAGGGCCGTACGCGCCCCACGCCGAGACCTGCGCCACGACCAGGCCGGGCCGGCGCGCGGCCAGTGCCTCCGGGGAGAGCCCGAACCGGTCCAGGGCGCCGGGCCGGTAACCGGTGACGACGACATCGGCCGAGGCCAGCAGTTCCTCGAAGGTGTCCCGGCCGGTGCCCAGGTCGAGCGTGGCGGACCGCTTGCCGACGCCGGTGTCGGCGTGCTGGTCCGGGAGCTCGGGCAGCCACGGGGCGTCCACGCGCAGGACGTCCGCGCCGAGCAGGGCCAGCGTGCGGGTGGCGACCGGGCCGGCCAGCACCCGGGTCAGGTCCAGGACACGCAGCCCGGCGGCGGGCAGCAGGGGGGCGGCGGGGTCCAGCGGGGGAAGCACGCGCGCGGGAGCGGTGTCGAGACGCTCGCGCTCCACCAGCGGCCGGGCGGCCAGCGCGGCGGACTGCTCGTGCGCGGCCCACTCCTCGGGCGTGCGCAGGGCCACGGCGAGACCGCCGGCACCCTGGACCGTCCCCTCGACGTCGAGTGCGGAGCGCTCGGCGAGCAGGCCGGCCACGGCCTCCACCGAGGCGTCCCCGGGCAGGCCCAGGGAACCGAGCAGCCGTGCCCGGTGGTGCGGGTAGTTGGCGTGGGTGCGCACCCAGCCGTCGGCGGTCCGCCAGAACCGGGACAGCGGTGCGAAGGAGACCGGTGCCCGCCCGTCGACCGTCAGCAGGCGTTCGCTGTGGAAGGCGGCCGCGACGGCGCCGTCGTCGACCCGGACGCCGGGCACCTCGGCGAGGTCGGCCCGGCGGGCCGCCAGCTCCGCGGCGGCCAGCGCGCACGCGCCCACGCACGCGCGTGCCAGCTGCCGTACCGGAAGGCGGCCGGGAAGAGCGTCCGGACGCTCGACCGTCGTCACCCGGGAGACGAGGGCGGGATCGCCGCCCAGCGCAGTCCATGCGAACGCGATGTCTGTCATGACTGCACTATGCATTATTGATTCGATCAATATATGTACGGGCTGCCGACCCGGTCGGGCCGGCAGCCCGTACAACGCGTGCGCTACTCGACCGCGCGCAGGGCGTCGACGACCCCGAAGCCGTAGAAGCCGTTGACGCGCTTGCCGCCGACGCAGGTCGCGTCCACGACCCCGTCGCCGTCACCGTCGTACGGGCCGCTCGGGCAGCCGGGGTTGTCCGCCTGCGCCTTCAGCAGGGCCTGCAGCTGGGCCGGAGTGGCTTGCGGATGGGCCGACTTCAGCAGCGCGGCCACGGCCGCCACGTGCGGCGACGCCATCGAGGTGCCCTGCAGGAAGCCGTACTGGTCGTTCGGCAGCGTCGACAGGATGCGGCCGTTCTTCGACGGGGTGTCCGGGATCTGGTACTTGTCGCCGCCCGGCCCCGCCACGTCGATCACGCCCCGGCCGTAGCTGGAGTAGTACGACTTGGCGCCCTTCACGCCCACTGCGCTCACGGTGACCACACCGGGCAGCTGGGTCGGCACGTCGAAGCACTCGTGCGGGTCGACCGTCCGGGTCCCCGCCGTCGAGTCGTCGGGGCTGGAGGCGTCCGTGAGTGCGTCCGCGTCCAGGTCGTCGTTGGAGTTGCCCGCCGAGGCCACGTTGAGCGTGCCCTTGCGCTGGGCGTACGACTGCGCCCTGTTGACCGCGTCCACAATGGCACGTTGATCCGGGTCGTCCATGCAGTTGTACAGCCACGGATCAACGTAGTAGCTGTTGTTGGTGATCTCTATGCCGTGATCCGCGGCGAACACGAAGGCGCAGACCACGCTCTCGGGATAGAACAGCGAAGTCGAGTCCGGCTGGGCCACGGTGATGCTTGCGACCTTCACGCCGGGCGCCACACCCGCCACACCTATGCCGTTGCGGGCCGCGGCTATCTCGCCGGCCACATGGGTGCCGTGGTAGTGGTCGGCGTCCGCCGGCCGCCACGCGCCGTACGTCGTGTCCGCCTTGCCGCTCACGCAGTTGGCCGACTGGGACGCGGAGAAGTTCGGGGCGATGTCGGGGTGGGTGTCGTCGACGCCCGTGTCGATGACACCGACGGTCACGCTCCTGCTGCCCGGGTCGATCCGCGCGGCCTTGTCGGCGCCGATCGCCCGCAGGTCCCACTGGTCCGCCTCCAGCGGTTCCTCGCCCGCCGTCGCGCTCCCGGCCAGCTTCGAGGCCTCCGCCTTCGACAGGACCTGCACCGCGCCCTCGTCCGTCGTCCCCGCCGCACTGAGCGGCGCGGTCCGCGTGGCACCCGCCGAGTCCACCCCGCGCACCGCACGCATCCGGGCGCCGAAGTCCGGGTTCGCCGAGTGGACGACGATCACCCCGATCCGGTCGTAAGTGGCCACGACCGTGCCGCCGTTGCGCGCGATCTCACGCTGCACCGACTCGATCGTGCGGCGGTCCGTTCGGGTGTTGACCACGTACGCGAGGTTCGGGCTGTCCGCCGCCCGCACCGCCGGGGCCACGGTGGGCGCCGCCGAGGCCACCCCGGGCAGGAAGCCGAGCGAGGCGGTCAGCGACAGCGCGACCGGCACCGCGAGCGCGAGCCGACGTCTGGAGCGCAGATGAGCCATGGGATCTCCACATCATCCGGATACGGAACCGCCCGAGACACAGGTGGTGCTCGGGCAGGTACATGACGGGTGGTGCAGGCCGAAGCTATCCTCCCGGCTCACCGGTCAGCAATGACTTGGCAATGACTCACCAAGACCGCTTGCGGAAGTGCTCATAGGACTTGAACCGGTCTTCGCGTGGCGCCGTGGACCTTGGACAGGGAGCGCTAGCACCATCGAGCCCCCGTCGTCATGGCAGCCGCACACGCGAGGAGACTTCGTGGCCACCGAGACACCGCCCCCCGCGACACCGGGGGCACCACTTCCGTCCACCGAGGAGTTCACCGAGGTGCAGCAGAGCGCAGAGTTCGGTGAACTGCGCCGCGCGCACCGCTCCTTCGCCTTCCCGCTGACCGTCGCCTTCATCGCCTGGTACCTGCTGTACGTCCTGCTCTCCAACTACGCGGGCGGCTTCATGGGCACCAAGGTGGCCGGCAACATCAACGTGGCGCTCGTCCTGGGTCTCGCCCAGTTCCTCACCACCTTCCTCATCGCCTGGTGGTATGCGCGGCACGCAGCCGCCAAGCTCGACCCCAAGGCCGAGGCCATCAAGTCCCGGATGGAGGGCGGCGCATGAGTCCCGCGCAGCACACCCTGTCGACCACGGGCCGGGCGTCGTACACGCTGCTGGCCGCCGGTGAGGCGAGCGAGCACCGGACGCTGATCATCACCCTGTTCGCGGTGTTCGTCGCCGCGACCCTCGTCATCACCATCTGGGCGGGCCGCCAGACCAAGGACGCCGCCGACTTCTACGCCGGCGGGCGCCAGTTCACCGGCTTCCAGAACGGCCTCGCCGTCTCCGGCGATTATATGTCCGCGGCATCCTTCCTGGGGATCGCCGGAGCCATCGCCCTCTTCGGCTACGACGGCTTCCTGTACTCCATCGGCTTCCTGGTCGCCTGGCTGGTCGCCCTGCTCCTGGTCGCCGAACCGCTGCGCAACTCCGGCCGCTACACCATGGGCGACGTACTGGCGTACCGGATGCGCCAGCGGCCCGTCCGCACGGCCGCCGGCACCTCCACGATCGTCGTCTCGATCTTCTACCTGCTGGCCCAGATGGCGGGCGCCGGCGTCCTCGTCTCGCTCCTGCTGGGCATCACCAGCGACGGCGGCAAGATCGGCATCGTCGCCCTGGTCGGCCTCCTGATGATCGTCTACGTCACCATCGGCGGCATGAAGGGCACCACCTGGGTCCAGATGGTCAAGGCGGTCCTGCTGATCGCCGGCGCCGTGCTGCTGACCTTCCTGGTCCTGCTGAAGTTCCACTTCAACATCTCGGACCTGCTCGGCAAGGCCGCCGACAACAGCGGCAAGGGATCGGCGTTCCTGGAGCCGGGCCTGAAGTACGGCGCCACCGGCACCACCAAGCTGGACTTCATCTCCCTGGGCATCGCCCTGGTCCTCGGCACCGCGGGCCTGCCGCACATCCTCATCCGCTTCTACACGGTCCCGACCGCCAAGGCGGCCCGCAAGTCGGTCATCTGGGCGATCGGCCTGATCGGCGCCTTCTACCTGATGACCCTCGCGCTGGGCTTCGGCGCCGCCGCGCTCATCAAACCGGACGAGATCATCGCCTCCAACAAGGCGGGCAACACCGCGGCCCCCCTGCTCGCCCTCCACCTCGGCGGAGTGGACTCCAACTGGGGCGCGGTCCTCCTCGCCACCATCTCCGCGGTCGCCTTCGCCACGATCCTCGCGGTCGTCGCCGGTCTCACCCTGGCCTCGTCGTCCTCCTTCGCCCACGACATCTATGCGAACGTCATCAAAAAGGGACAGGCCACCGAGAAGCAGGAGGTCGGCGCGGCCCGCTGGGCGACCGTCGGCATCGGCGCGGTCTCGATCGTCCTCGGCGCCCTCGCCCGCGACCTGAACGTGGCCGGTCTCGTCGCCCTCGCCTTCGCGGTCGCGGCCTCGGCGAACCTGCCGACGATCCTCTACAGCCTGTTCTGGAAGCGGTTCACCACCTCCGGCGCCCTGTGGTCGATCTACGGCGGCCTGGTCACCGCCGTCGGCCTGGTGCTGTTCTCGCCGGTCGTCTCCGGCAAACCGACCTCGATGTTCCCCGAGGCCGACTTCCACTGGTTCCCGCTGGAGAACCCCGGCATCATCTCCATCCCCGTGGGATTCCTGCTCGGCGCCCTGGGCACCCTGCTGTCGAAGGAGACCCCGGACAGCGGCAAGTACGCCGAGCTGGAGGTGCGGTCCCTGACCGGCACCGGAGCGCACTGAGAGCGCACTGACCTTCGTACGGACGGCCGCGTCGTCCAGGACTGTACGGTCCTACGACGCGGCCGCGCCGTACCTCGTGGGATCAGGCCGCTGTAGTTGTCGGTGGTCTCACGTAGGCTCGCAGGTAACGGAACATGAGTGCTCCGGATCGAGGGAGGGGGCCCACGTGCTCATCGACACCTATGGCCGAGTGGCCACCGACCTGAGGGTCTCGCTGACCGATCGGTGCAACCTGCGCTGCACGTACTGCATGCCCGAGGAGGGCCTGCAGTGGCTGGCCAAGCCCGACCTGCTCACGGACGACGAGATCGTCCGCCTCATCGACATCGCCGTGCGCCTGCTCGGCATCGAGGAGGTCCGCTTCACCGGCGGCGAGCCGCTGCTGCGGCCGGGCCTCGTCGGCATCGTCGAGCGCGTCGCGGCCCTCGCCCCGCGCCCGCAGATGTCCCTCACCACCAACGGCATCGGCCTGAAGCGCACCGCGACCGCCCTCAAGGCAGCGGGCCTGGACCGGGTCAACGTCTCCCTGGACACCCTCCGCCCGGACGTCTTCAAGGCCCTCACCCGCCGCGACCGCCACAAGGACGTCATCGCGGGCCTGGAAGCCGCGCGCGACGCCGGCCTCACCCCCGTCAAGGTCAACACGGTCCTGATGCCGGGGCTGAACGAGGACGAGGCCCCCGACCTGCTGGCCTGGGCCGTCGAGCACGACTACGAACTGCGGTTCATCGAGCAGATGCCCCTGGACGCCCAGCACGGCTGGAAGCGCGAGGGCATGGTCACCGCCGGCGACATCCTCGCCTCCCTGCGCACCCGCTTCGACCTGACCCACGAGGCCGCGGACGAGCGCGGCTCCGCACCGGCGGAACGCTGGCTGGTGAACGGCGGCCCCCATCGCGTCGGCGTGATCGCCTCGGTCACCCGCCCGTTCTGCGCGGCCTGCGACCGCACCCGCCTCACGGCCGACGGCCAGATACGCACCTGTCTGTTCGCGACCGAGGAGACGGACCTGCGCGCGGCCCTGCGCAATGGTGCGCCCGACGAGGAGATCGCCCGCATCTGGCGCCTGGCGATGTGGGGCAAGAAGGCAGGGGCGGGCCTGGACGACCCGTCGTTCGTCCAGCCGGACCGGCCGATGTCGGCGATCGGCGGTTAGAGGGCTTCGTCTGGATCAGTCCGGGTCCGCGACGCCCGGCACGGCACCTCGCCGCGTTTGTCGGCCCACCCGAGTACGCCCGGTACGCGGGTGGGCCTCCGCCGTGCGAGGCACCGCACCGGACGCCGCGGCCCGATCCGACCTGCTCCGAACGAAACCCTCTAGGCCCCCTCGGGGTCCCGCCAGTCCCCGAACTTCACCACGTCCTTCAGGAACCCCCGCACCCCGAGGAACTGCGAGA
Source organism: Streptomyces sp. NPDC052301 (assembly GCF_044593395.1). Classification (NCBI taxonomy): domain Bacteria; kingdom Bacillati; phylum Actinomycetota; class Actinomycetes; order Kitasatosporales; family Streptomycetaceae; genus Streptomyces; species Streptomyces sp. NPDC052301. The sequence continues at coordinate 722,601 of NZ_JBIUBE010000004.1, forward strand.
GATGCTCGCGGTGCTCCTCGCAGGCGAGCCACGTCTTGCGCCGCTCCGGCGTGTGGATCTTCGGGTTGTTCCAGGCCAGCACCCACACCGCGTCGGCGTGGCAGCCCTTGGCGGAACAGATGGGGGTCTCGTCACTCACAGGTTCGTCTCACACAGGTTCATTTCGCGCAGGTTCATTTCGCACAGGTTCATTTCACAAAAAAGGTGCGCAAACAAGGCGACGCCGAGCAGCCACGGGGGGAGCTGCCCGGCGTCGGTCCGTCGCTCCGACGGGGGATGCGGAGCGCGTACGCAGTATGTCATGGGTCACCCGCCGCCCGGCACCGGAACTGCAGATTCATCTGAGCTTTTCTTGAGCTTGCCACGCGGACGCGTGCCGCGTCCCGTGCGCCGCCCGTGATCAGGCCGGCCCGGCCCGCTCACCCGTCGCCCCCGCAGGAGGGGTCGCCGCGTCCTCCGGAACCGATTCCGCCTGGGCCTCCTCCGGGCGCGGCGGCGTGATCATCGGACGGGTGGGCGCGATGACGAACGTCGAGGGCAGGGACGGCGGCCTCTCCCGGCCCGCGTTGGCGATGACCACCGCGACGTAGGGCAGGACCGCGCCGAGCACCAGCGCGACGATGGCGACGTACCGCTCGACGTTCCACAGGGAGGCCGCGAGGATGACCGACAGGGTTCGGATCGACATCGAGATGACGTACCGCCGCTGCCGGCCCCGTACGTCCTCGGCGAGTCCCGTCCGGGCTCCGGTGATCCGGAACACCTGGCCGCTGCCGCCGTGCTGTTTCCGCATCACATTCCACCATCCGCCCGCATCGGACTCTCCCCGGCCCGCACCCTGGTCCACACCCAGCGGGGAACCGGACCGGGACATCTCCCACGTTACGCCGCACCTGCGGCGCCCACGAGACCGGGTCACCCCTTGCCCGCGGTGTCGCCCTCGGCTCCGGCGCGCACGGGCGCACCCGACGTGCGCCGTACGGCCCACCCGCCCAGACTGGCCGTAATGCTCACGTCGAGCCGGACGAGGAGGCAGCCATGGGCTGGTTGTGGGCGATCATCGTGGGATTCGTGCTGGGAATCATCGCGAAGGCCGTCATCCCGGGCAAGCAGCACAGCCCGCTGTGGCTGACCACGATCTGCGGCATCCTGGGCGCCATCGTGGGCAACGCGGTCGCCCGCGCCGTCGGCGTCGGGGAGACCCGCGGCATCGACTGGAGCCGGCACATCTTCCAGCTCGTGGCCGCCATCATCATCGTCGCCGCGGTCGACGCCCTCTACATGGCGACGCTGGGCAAGAGGAAACAGCAGAAGGTCGGGGCCTGAGGAACGCCCTGAGTGCAGCGCCCCGGCAGAGGCGCTGCACTGGTCGCCAGGCGACTTCGCTACCCGGCGACGACCTCCACCGCGGCGAGGTTCTTCTTGCCGCGGCGCAGCACCAGCCACCGCCCGTCCAGCAGCTCCTCCTGGGCCGGCACGGCGTCCTCGGAGGCGACCTTCACGTTGTTCACGTAGGCGCCGCCCTCCTTCACCGTCCGCCGCGCGGCCGACTTGCTGGCGACGAGTCCGACCTCGGCGAACAGGTCGACGACCGGTCCGAGCTCGGCGACCTGGATGTGCGGCAGCTCCGACAGCGCCGCCGCCAGGGTCCGGCCGTCCAGCTCCGTCAGCTCTCCCTGCCCGAAGAGGGCGCGGCTCGCGGCGATCACCGCGGCCGTCTGGTCGGCGCCGTGCACCAGCGTCGTGAGCTCCTCGGCGAGCGCCCGCTGGGCGGCCCGGGCCTGCGGCCGCTCCTCGGTCTGCTTCTCCAGCTCCTCCAGCTCCTCGCGGGACTTGAAGGACAGGATCCGCATGTACGTCGAGATGTCCCGGTCGTCCACGTTCAGCCAGAACTGGTAGAACGCGTACGGCGTCGTCATCTCCGGGTCGAGCCAGACGGCGCCGCCCTCGGTCTTGCCGAACTTGGTGCCGTCCGCCTTGGTCATCAGCGGGGTGGCCAGGGCGTGCGCCTCGGCACCCGGCTCCAGCCGGTGGATCAGGTCGAGACCGGCCGTGAGGTTGCCCCACTGGTCGCTGCCGCCCTGCTGGAGCGTGCAGCCGTACCGCCGGTACAGCTGCAGGAAGTCCATGCCCTGCAGGATCTGGTAGCTGAACTCGGTGTAGCTGATGCCCTGGTCCGACTCCAGGCGGCGGGCCACGGAGTCCTTCGTCAGCATCTTGTTGACACGGAAGTGCTTGCCGATGTCCCGCAGGAACTCGATCGCGGAGAGGTTCGCGGTCCAGTCGAGGTTGTTGACCATGACGGCCGCGTTCTCGCCCTCGAAGGACAGGAACGGCTCGATCTGGGCACGCAGCCTGCCGACCCAGCCGGCCACCGTCTCCGGGTCGTTCAGCGTGCGCTCCGCGGTCGGGCGCGGGTCGCCGATCAGGCCCGTCGCGCCGCCGACCAGCGCCAGCGGCCGGTGCCCGGCCTGCTGGAGCCGGCGCACGGTCAGCACCTGCACCAGGTGCCCCACGTGCAGGGACGGCGCGGTCGGGTCGAAGCCGCAATAGAACGTGACGGGACCGTCCGCGAGCGCCTTGCGCAAAGCGTCCTCGTCAGTGGACAGGGCGAACAGCCCCCGCCACTTCAGCTCGTCGACGATGTCCGTCACGGTTCTCGTGTCTCCTCGGTGATCTTCGGGCAGTCGGGTGACACCCGACCACGAACGACTACGAGGTTATACGCCCTGACTGACAGAGCTCATGTTGAAATCGGGGATCCGCAGCGCGGGCATCGCGGCCCGGGTGAACCAGTCGCTCCACTCGCGCGGCAGCGTCTTCTCGGTGCGCCCGGCCTCCGTGGCCCGCCCCAGCAGGTCCACCGGCGACTCGTTGAACCGGAAGTTGTTCACCTGCCCGGTCACCTCGCCGTTCTCCACGAGGTAGACGCCGTCCCGGGTCAGACCCGTGAGCAGCAGCGTCGCCGGGTCCACCTCGCGGATGTACCACAGGCAGGTCAGCAGCAGCCCGCGCCGGGTGCCAGCGACCATCTCCTCCAGGGAACGGTCGTCGCCGCCGTCCAGGATCAGGTTGCCGGGCGCCGGGGCGACCGGCAGCCCGGTCAGGGCCGCGGTGTGCCGGGTGGTCGTCAGATGCTTCAGCACGCCCTCGCCGATCCACTCGGTGGCGTGCGTCGGCAGCCCGTTGTCGAACACCGACTGGTCGCCGCCGGAGGAGTGGGCGACCACGAACGGCGGGCACTCCAGACCGGGCTCGCCGGGGTCGCTGCGCAGGGACAGCGGCAGCGCGCTCAGCTTCTCGCCGACCCGGGTGCCGCCGCCCGGCTTGGAGAACACCGTCCGGCCCTCGGTCGCGTCCCGGCCCGACGCCGACCACAGCTGGTAGATCAGCAGGTCCGCGACCGCGGTCGGCGGCAGCAGCGTCTCGTAGCGTCCCGCGGGCAGCTCCACGCGGCGCTCCGCCCAGCCGAGCCGTACGGCCAGTTCGGCGTCGACCGCCCCCGGGTCGACGTCCTTGAAGTCCCGGGTGGACCGGCCGGCCCACGCCGAGCGGGTGCCGTCCGGCGACTTGGCGTTCACCTCGAGGGTGCCGGTGGGCTGGTCGTGCCTCAGGCGCAGGCCCGTGGACGTGCCCGCATAGGTGGACACCATCTCGTGATTGGCGAAGCCGTACAGCTCCCGGCCGCCCGCACGCGCGCGTGCGAACGCCTCGCCGAGCGCCGGGGCGAAGTCGGCGAACACGGCCGAGGAGGTCTCGGCAGGCGCGTCCGCGAAGTCGGGGGCCTCCGGCACACCGCTGACCAGCGGCTGCGCGTCCTCGGCGGGCCCGGCCCCGCGCGCGGCGGCCTCGGCGGCCCGCACCAGCGGCTCCAGCTCCTGGGCGGTGACCGCCGACCGGGACACGACACCGGAGGCGGTGCCCTGCGCGCCGTCCACGGTCGCGATCACGGTGAGCGTACGACCGCGGGTCACACCGTTCGTGGTCAGCGCGTTGCGGGCCCAGCGGAGGTTGGCGGTCGAGTGCTCGTCGGCGATGACCACGCACCCGTCGGCCCGGGACAGTGCGAGGGCCTGCTCGACGATCTCGTGCGGCTTGTTGCTGCGGGCGCTCATCGACCGGCCTCCTGCGTGGTGTTGAGGATGTTCACTGCCCTGAACAGGGCGGAGGGGCACCCGTGGGACACGGCCGCCACCTGCCCGGGCTGGGCCTTGCCGCAGTTGAAGGCACCGCCGAGGACATAGGTCTGCGGACCGCCGACCGCGGCCATCGACCCCCAGAAGTCGGTCGTGGTCGCCTGGTAGGCGACGTCCTTCAGCTGCCCGGTGATCCGCCCGTTCTCGATCCTGAAGAAGCGCTGCCCGGTGAACTGGAAGTTGTAGCGCTGCATGTCGATCGACCAGGAGCGGTCGCCGACGACGTAGATGCCCCGGTCGACCCCGCCGATCAGGTCCTCCGTGGACAGCCCTGCCGGGTCCGGCCGCAGCGACACGTTGGCCATGCGCTGCACCGGCACATGGGCGGGGGAGTCGGCGAACGCGCAGCCGTTGGACCTCTCGAACCCGGTCAGCCGTGCGATCCGCCGGTCCAGCTGGTAGCCGACCAGCGTGCCGTCCTTCACCAGGTCCCAGGACTGCCCCTCGACGCCCTCGTCGTCGTAGCCGACGGTCGCGAGGCCGTGCTCGGCGGTGCGGTCACCGGTGACGTTCATCAGCTCCGAGCCGTACCGCAGCTTGCCCAGCTGGTCGAAGGTGGCGAACGAGGTGCCTGCGTAGGCGGCCTCGTAGCCGAGGGCACGGTCCAGCTCGGTGGCGTGCCCGATGGACTCGTGGATGGTCAGCCACAGGTTGGACGGGTCGACGACCAGGTCGTACAGGCCCGGCTCCACGCTCGGCGCGCGCATCTTCTCGGCGAGCAGCTCCGGGATCCGCCCCAGCTCCGCGTCCCAGTCCCAGCCGGTCCCGGTGAGGTACTCCCACCCCCGCCCGACGGGCGGCGCGATGGTACGCATCGAGTCGAACTCACCGCTCGAGTCGTCCACCGACACGGCGGTCAGCTGCGGGTGCACGCGCACGCGCTGCTGGGTCGTGACGGTGCCCGCCGTGTCCGCGTAGAACTTGTTCTCGTGGACGGTGAGCAGCGAGGCGTCGACGTGGTCGACGCCGTTCGCGGCCAGCAGCCGCGCGCTCCACTCCGCCAGCAGCCCGGCCTTCTCCTCGTCCGGCACCGAGAACGGGTCGATCTCGTACGACGACACCCACGTCCTGTCCGCATGGACCGGCTCGTCGGCCAGCTCCACCCGCTCGTCGCTGCCCGCCGCCCTGAGCACCTGCGCGGACAGCTTGGCCATGGCCACCGCCTGCGAGGCGACCTTGGCCGCGGCGTCGAGCGTCAGGTCCACCCCGGACGCGAAGCCCCACGTACCGCCGTGCACGACCCGGACCGCGTACCCGAGGTCGGTGGTGTCGGACGAACCGGCCGGCTTGGCGTCCCGCAGCCGCCAGGACGCGCTGCGCACCCGCTCGAGCCGGAAGTCCGCGTGCTCGGCACCGAGCGCACGCGCGCGTGCGAGCGCGGCGTCGGCGAGGGCCCGTAGGGGAAGCGCCGTGAAGGCTTCGTCGATGGAATGAGGCACGGAGGTCTCCCTGCTGTCGTGGCCTGTCGGGTCCGATCATGTCGCGGGAGCGGTCCGGCGGACCACATCTTTCGGTTCCGGACCGGCGCATTCTGTAGGGATCCGACAGCGACACCCCCGCGCCACTGTCGGTGCCCGATTGCCCGCGGGCGCGGCCGTACCGATAGGTTTTCGATGAAGCCGCCTGTCATCGCCGCCTGGGTCCAGGTGCCGGGCGGACTGTCGGACCGCTGCAGACCGCTAACGAAAGGGTGATCCGTTGAGCCGCTCGGTTCTCGTCACCGGAGGAAACCGGGGCATCGGCCTCGCCATCGCCCGCGCTTTCGCCGACGCCGGCGACAAGGTCGCGATCACGTACCGCTCGGGCGAGCCGCCGGCCGCCCTCACGGAACTGGGCTGCCTCGCCGTCAGGTGCGACATCACCGACCCGGAGCAGGTGGAGCAGGCCTACAAGGAGATCGAGGACCAGCACGGTCCGGTCGAGATACTGATCGCCAACGCCGGCGTGACCAAGGACCAGCTCCTGATGCGCATGTCCGAGGAGGACTTCACCTCGGTCATCGACACCAACCTCACCGGCACCTTCCGCGTGGTCAAGCGCGCGAACCGCGGCATGCTGCGCGCCAAGAAGGGCCGCGTCATCCTGATCTCGTCCGTGGTCGGCCTGCTCGGTTCGGCGGGCCAGGCGAACTACGCCGCCTCCAAGGCCGCGCTGGTCGGCTTCGCGCGCTCCCTCGCCCGTGAGCTGGGCTCGCGCAACATCACCTTCAACGTCGTCGCGCCCGGCTTCGTCGACACCGACATGACCAAGGCGCTCACCGACGAGCAGCGCGAGAACATCGTGTCTCAGGTGCCGCTCGCCCGTTACGCGCAGCCGGAGGAGATCGCCGCGACGGTGCGGTTCCTCGCCTCGGACGACGCCTCGTACATCACTGGAGCCGTCATTCCCGTTGACGGCGGACTGGGAATGGGTCACTGATCACCATGAGCGGAATCCTCGAGGGCAAGCGCGTCCTGATCACCGGTGTGCTGATGGAGTCCTCCATCGCCTTCCACGCGGCCAAGCTGGCGCAGGAGCAGGGCGCGGAGATCATCCTGACCGCGTTCCCGCGGCCCACGCTGACCGAGCGCATCGCCAAGAAGCTGCCGAAGCCGACCAAGGTCATCGAGCTGGACGTCACCAACGACGAGCACCTCAACCGGCTGGCCGACATCGTCGGCGAGGAGCTGGGCGGCCTCGACGGCGTCGTGCACTCCATCGGCTTCGCGCCGCAGGACGCGCTCGGCGGCAACTTCCTCAACACGCCGTTCGAGTCGGTGGCCACCGCCATGCACGTCTCGGCGTACTCCCTGAAGTCGCTGACCATGGCCTGCCTGCCGCTGATGCAGAACGGCGGCTCCGTCGTCGGCCTCACCTTCGACGCCCAGTTCGCCTGGCCGCAGTACGACTGGATGGGCCCGGCCAAGGCCGCCCTGGAGGCCACCAACCGCTACATGGCGCGCGACCTGGGCAAGCAGAACATCCGCTGCAACCTCGTCTCCGCGGGCCCGATCGGCTCCATGGCGGCCAAGTCCATCCCGGGCTTCAGCGAGCTGGCCTCCGTGTGGGACAGCCGTTCCCCGCTGGAGTGGGACCTGAAGGACCCGGAGCCGGCCGGCCGCGGCATCGTCGCCCTGCTGAGCGACTGGTTCCCGAAGACCACCGGCGAGATCATCCACGTCGACGGCGGCCTGCACGCGATCGGTGCGTGACCGCTGCCGCTGAGGCATGACCCACGGCCGAGGCCCGCGCCCCTGACGGGGGTGCGGGCCTCCGCCGTGCCGCGGGCCGCCGGCGGGCGTCACCCGTTCGGCCCACCGGCCGGGCCGTCACCGGGCGGGCGGCGCACCCTGGATTACGCGTCCCTCACGTGCCCCTCCGCAGCCCGGCCGAGGAGGTCCCCTTGTGCGCCTGTCCCGCAGCCTGGCCCCGGTGACCCTGGCCGTCGCCCTCGTGCTGTCCCTGCCGTACGACGCGATGCCGCACGCGCGCGTGAGCGACGGCAGCCCGGCCGTGCCGAACCCGTTCGGCGCCGCCTGCCGTACGACCGTCCACGGCTCCCATGTGACGGCGTACTGCCACAACCCCTATGTCGACACCGACCGGGTGCGCCTGCACATCGAGTGCGCCCGCTGGTGGGACATCGACACCGACAGCGCCCCGGCGGACACCGAGCCCGCCATGACCGTCCGGCTCACGGGGCGGTGCTGGAAGGAGGTCCGCTCGGTGTGGATCAGTCACCAGAAGGTGCGCTGAACCGGCACAGGAACGGATAGCTCGCGGCCTCCACCGCCGCCGCCTCCGCGTCCCCGGCGCGGATCGCGTCCACGAGCCGTGTGTGGTCCATGTGCGTCTCCGGGGTCAGCTCCGCCCCGACGTCCGCGCGCAGCCAGTCCCGCAGCACCTCGCCCAGGTCGGCGTACATCGCCGTCATGACGTCGTTGTGCGAGGCGGCGACGACGGCCAGGTGGAACGTGGCGTCCGCGGTCACGAACGCCTCCGTGTCACCCGTCTCCCAGGCCTGCTCGCGCCGTGCCAGCACTGCGTCCAGCTGCCTGAGGTCCTTCTCGGTGCGCCGCTCGGCGGCGAGCTTGGCCGCGGCCGACTCCAGCGTCGAGCGCAGCTCCGCGATGTGCCGCGGGTCGGCTCCGGCGAACCGGCGGTGCATCACCCCGGCGAGCTCGCTCGTCGCCACGACGTACGTGCCGGAACCCTGCCGGATGTCCAGCAGGCCGTTGTGCGCGAGCGCGCGCACGGCCTCGCGGACGGTGTTGCGGGCGACCCCGAGCTGCTCGACCAGTTCCGGCTCCGTCGGGATGCGCGAGCCGACGGGCCACTCGCCCGTGGCGATCTGGTTCCGCAGCTCGGCGATGACCTGCTCGGACAGCGCCGAACGGCGCGGGTGGCTCAGGGGCATGGCACACCTTCGCACGTCGGACCGGGGCGGAGCCGCACCGGACATGGACAACCAATCATCCCATGATTCTATGATGGGTCTCATGGCTAGTGAGGAAACCCGGACAGTGGAGACCCGTACGGCGATGTCACCGACCGAACGCGGTGGGGCCGCAAGGGCGCGCACCCCCGCGACGAGCAAGGGCGCAGTCCACGCGCGCGCGTGGACGATGCGCCTGGTCGTCGTCGGCATCGTGCTCTCCGCGCTGAACCTCCGCCCGGCCATCACGAGCCTCGGCGCGCTCCTGGAGGAGGTCCGCGACGGACTCGGCATGAGCGGCAGCGTGGCCGGGCTGCTCACCTCCGTGCCCCCGCTCTGCTTCGCGGTCTTCGGCGTCACCGCGCCCCGCCTGGCCCGCCGCTTCGGCCCCGCCGCCGTGGTGTGCGCCGGCATGGCCGCCATCACCACGGGCCTGCTGATACGGCCCTACGTGGGCGGCACCGCCGGCTTCCTGGCCGCCAGCGCGCTCGCCCTGATGGGCATCGCCGTCAGCAACGTCCTGATGCCGGTCATCGTCAAGCGCTGGTTCCCCGACCGGGTCGGCTCCATGACCGGCCTGTACTCGATGGCCCTCGCCCTCGGCACCTCCCTCGCCGCCGCCGTGACCGTCCCGCTGACCGACGCCATGGGGGGCGGCTGGCAGGCCGGCCTCGCCGTGTGGGCGGCCGTCGCCGCCGCCGCGGTCCTGCCGTGGCTGCCGCTGGTGCGGGAACGCGGCACCGCCCCCGCCCCGCAGCCGGAGGACCGGCAGCCGTCGGCGCCCGCGCCGGCGGAGCAGCCCGCCGCGCTGCGCATCACCCGCAGCCGCACCGCCTGGGCGCTCGCCGTCTTCTTCGGCCTCCAGGCCACCGCCGCCTACATCACCATGGGCTGGATGGCGCAGATCTTCCGGGACGCCGGGGTCCCCGCGGGCACCGCGGGCCTGCTGCTCGCCGTCACCATGGTGATGGGCGTGCCGCTGGCCTTCGTCATCCCGCGCGTCGCCACGCGACTGCCCCACCAGGGCCCGATCGTGCTGTTCCTGGGCATCTGCGGCCTCGCCGGATACGCCGGCCTGTACTTCGCGCCCGCCGGCGGCTCCTGGGTCTGGGCCGTGCTGCTCGGCGTCTCCAACTGTGCCTTCCCGCTGGCGCTGACGATGGTCGGCATGCGGGCCAGGAGCGGTCCGGGCGTGGCCCAGCTGTCCGCCTTCGCCCAGAGCACCGGCTACCTCATCTCCATCCCCGGCCCGCTGCTGGTCGGCGTGCTCTACCAGCAGAGCGGCGGCTGGGGGCTGCCCATCGCCCTCATGGCGGCCCTGATGCTGCCCCAGATGGTGGTCGGCTGGCTGGCGGGCCGGAACCGCACGGTGGAGGACGAGGCCGCCCGGAGCTGACCGCCGGCCCCCGCGCGAACGCCACACAGGGCCGACCCCGTGCGAGCGAACCGCGGCGGGGGTGCGAGACTGGCGGCATGCAGCCTGTGCTCGATCCGAACCCGAAGAACGGCCAGAAGAAGATGCTGCTCGTCTTCGGCGCGTTCTTCGCCATCTTCGTCGTCATCGCCGTCATCGCGACCATCGCGTCCCCGTGACGGCCGCCGCCCGGCCGCCTCGGCGGTCGGATGGTGGGGCTGGCCCCACCATCCCCTAGGGGGTAAGGGTCAGGGTCAAGTGGGTGGATCTCCGGATGGGTTGGCGGCCCCCGGATTCCGTACTTTCGAGGGGTGACCGCACGGAGCGGTCACACACCCGCTCGACGCTCACGGAGGCGATCATGCCGGCCCGCACCCCTTCCCGGCCCCACCCGGCGACCACGGGCGGCGTCGACATCAGGCTCCCCTGGTGGGCCCTCGCCCTCCCCGCTCTGGCCTTCATCGCCCTGCTCCTGCTGATACTGAACCCGTCGGACGCGCACGCGGCGAGCGGCGACCCGGCGATCGGTCACCTCTTCGAGCGCGTGCAGCAGCTCCTCACGCGCTGACCCGAAGCCCCCTCGCGCGGTGAATCCGCATGTCAACTCCACTGCGCCGCCTGGCCTGTTTCATGCGAAGCTGGGTTCCATGAGCGTCGCAGAACCCCGCAGGATCGCCCTCTTCCGGCATGCGAAAGCCGACTGGCCCCAAGTGCCCGATCATGAGCGCCCGCTCGCCGAGCGGGGCCGGATGGACGCCGCGGTCGCCGGACGCAAGCTGGCCGACACCGGCATCACCTTCGACCTGGCCCTGTGCTCCACCGCGATCCGGACCCGCGAGACCTGGAAGCTCGCCGTCCACGAACTGTCGCACCGGCCGAAGACCGTCTACGAGGAGCGGGTCTACGAGGCCTCGCCCGGCGAACTCGTCGCCGTGCTCAACGAGCTCCCGGACGATGCCCGCCATGTGATCCTGATCGGCCACAACCCGGGCGTGCACGGGCTGGCGGAGATCCTCGCCGGCGCGGCCGACGGCGACGCCCGCGAGCGGATGAACCGCCGCGGCTTCCCCGCCGCCGGTTTCGCACTGCTGTCCTTCGACGGCCCCTGGAAGAGCCTGGAGCCGGGCACGGCCACGCTCACGGAGTACTGGGCCCCCGCCGAGTGACCTCACCCGTACGGCAGGGCCCGGCACCGGAGAGGTGCCGGGCCCTGCCGTACGGGCCGTCCGGTCCGGGTCAGCCCTCGTCGTGCGTGTCGGCCGCCTCGACCTCTTCCCGGGTGATGCCGAGCAGGTACAGGACCGTGTCGAGGAAGGGGAAGTTCACCGCCGTGTGCGCCGCCTCGCGGACCACCGGCTTGGCGTTGAAGGCGACGCCCAGGCCGGCCGCGTTCAGCATGTCCAGGTCGTTGGCGCCGTCGCCGATCGCCACCGTCTGCGACAGCGGCACCCCGGCCTCCGCAGCGAACCGGCGCAGCAGCCGCGCCTTGCCCGCACGGTCCACGATCTCGCCGGTGACCCGGCCGGTCAGCTTCCCGTCGACGATCTCCAGCGTGTTGGCCTGCGCGAAGTCCAGCCCCAGCCGCTCCTTCAGATCGTCCGTGACCTGGGTGAACCCGCCGGAGACGACGCCGACCTGGTAGCCGAGGCGCTTCAGGGTGCGGATCAGGGTGCGCGCCCCCGGGGTGAGCCGGACCTCGTCGCGCACCTTCTCCACCACCGAGGCGTCCAACCCCTTCAGCAGCGCCACACGCGCGTGCAGCGACTGCTCGAAGTCCAGCTCCCCGCGCATCGCCGCCGCCGTCACCTCGGCGACCTTGTCCTCGCAGCCGGCGTGCGCGGCGAAGAGCTCGATCACCTCGTCCTGGATCAGGGTCGAGTCCACGTCCATCACCACGAGCCGCTGAGCGCGCCGGTGCAGACCCGCCGACACGACGGCGACGTCGACACCCAGTGCCGCCGCGTCCGACGCCAGGGCCGTGCGCAGCGGCTCGGTCTCCACACCGGAGACGGCGAACTCCACCGCGGTCACCGGGTACTTGGCCAGCCGGAAGATACGGTCGATGTTGGCGCCGGCCTTCGCGATCCGGGCGGCGATGGCGGCCGTGGACTCGGCGGTGAGGGGGTGACCGAGGACGGTCACCAGGGAGCGACCGAGACCGCGCGGCTGGTTGTCGCCGTGCCCCGAGATGATCTCCGCCTGCATCTTCATCGACTCGGCCCAGCTGTGGACGGTGGCCCTGAGGTCGCCCTCCAGACCGGCCGGCGGCTGGGTCACCAGCACGCACAGCACCAGGCGGCCCCGGGTGACGACCTGCTCGATGTCGACCACGTCGACGAGGTAGGCGGCAAGGGTGTCGAAGAGGCCGGCCGTGATGCCCGGCCTGTCCTTGCCGAAAATCTTGACGAGGAGAGTGGGGACCTCGGAGGTCTGCGAAGCGCTCATGGTGCCTCCACCGTATCCGGCACCCAGTGCCTTCTGCCGCCGAGGTCCGCCTGACGGACACGGAACAATGGGTGTCGGCCCGGTGTCGGGGATCTGGCCGTGGGACGACACCACGCCCCTCCACCACCGGCGGCACCGCTCCGGCTCCCACCACGACTGTGCCACGGGTTGCCGGACGGGGCAGGTCCGGCGGGGTGCGAGCGGTGCGAAGGCGCACCGAAGTGATCGCCGCGCGTGCTCCGCCGGGTGCGCGGCCTCCGCCGAGGACCCGCCCGTCACCCTCGCCGCTTCGGTTTCCCCGGGGGCAGCGGCGGAGGCGGGGGCGGGGGCGGCGGTCCGTCGCCCGGTGTCTGCGGTGGGCGGTCACCCGGCCGTGGGCCCCGACGGCCGCGCGGTGGCGGGGGAGCGGTGCCGAGCGGACCGGCGATGGTCGGGGCGCCGTACACGTCGTCCCGGGCGGACGGCGGCCGGGCGTCCTGCGGCTCCTCGCGCGGGTCCGCCGGCATCCGAAGGTAGGGATTCGTGTCGGGGTTCGGCGGCCGGTGCGGCCTCCCCGGCGCGTACGGTCCTGCATGCTCGCCGTGCCCGGCACCTCCGCCGGACCCGGCGCCACCGGCACCACCGTCGTACCCGGCACGTCCACCGGACCCGGCGCCACCGTCGTACCCGGCACCCCCGCCCCCGCCGGAACGTCCACCGAACCCGGCCCCCGCCACCCCCGCACCCACAGCGCCCGCACCCCCACGCGCTTCCCGAGCGGCCCGTGCCCCCGCCGCCCCGGTCAGCCGGCTCAGCAGAGCCCCGGCGGCGCCCGCCCCCGCTCCCCACACGGCGCCCAGCAGCAGTGCCATGCCCACATGGCCGTGCAGGCCGGCCGTCGCGCCGAAGGCGTCGAAGCCGAGGACGGAGAGGGAGGCGTCCGCGGAGACGCCGGTCAGCCAGGTGAGCAGGGGAAGCGTGAGCGCGGTCGGGACCGCCAGGCACAGCGCGCACCGGGCGGCGAAACGGAGGGCGCCGTCGGTGGGACGGTTCACCGGTGTGCGTACCGCCGTGAGCACCCCGGCCAGCAGCATCGTCAGCGACGCCGCCACGCCCAGCAGCCACACCCGCCCGTCCAGCTCGGCCAGCCGGCCCAGCGTCACGGGCCGGTCGGACGCGCTCAGGAAGTGGTCCAGCGGGTGGGGGAGCAGGGTGCGCAGGGCGCCGGTGACATGGCCGTCCCAGGGGACGAACAGGCCGAGGACCAGGCCGAGCCACACCCCGTTGGGCGCGCCGAGCAGCGCCGCCCCGGCGATGCGCCGCGGGTGGTCGTCGCCGATCGCCGCGTACGCCGCCGCCGCAAGGCCCGCGACCACGGCCGTCAGCGCCACGCCGACCAGCGCCGAGGCCGCCGGCCGGATCACCCGGTGCACGACGGCCCAGCCCGGCGGGAGCGGAGCGCGGCGGGAGGCCAGCAGGGCGATCAGCAGGACTCCGGCGCACCAGCCGAGGCCGCCGAGCAGCGTGGCCGCGGTGTCCACGGTGAAGCCGACCGCCGCCTTGGCGTGGATCAGGTCGCCGATCCGGTCCGGCAGCAGTCCGCTCACGTCCCCCAGGCCGGGGATGCTCAGCCCGCCGCCCTTGCCGCTCCCGCCCGCGCCCGGCAGCTGGTCCAGGCCGAGCGAGCCGCCGTCGATGGTGACGACGTCGTGACCGGCCCAGGCCAGGCCGCCCAGCATCGCCACGAAGAGCACGACCACCGCCCCCGCGCGGGCGAGGAGTTCGGCGGAGGCGATCACAACTCCGGCCGTGCGCAGGGACCGTAGGAAGAACCACGACAGCAGCAGCGCCCCGACGAGGCTCACCCCGAGTGGCGTGATCTCGATGGAGGTGTGCGCCTCGGCTCCCTGCAGACCGAAGGCGGACACATCGCCCGACGGCGTGACCGAACCACCCGCCCCGAGCGCCACAACTGCCGCTGTCATCGGGCCCAACGAGCCCGCAGAGTCCGCCTGCAGCAGGTGCAGACCGAGCGCGGCGGTGCCCGCCATCCCGATCAATGCCCAGCTCACCGCGGCGATCGCGGACACCACGAGGTCCGTCCAGGGCAACCTCGTGCCGTGCCGCGCGCTTTCGGCGCTCGTGGCAGCGTTCATGGCAGACCCCCCGATCCGCACCGCGACCGTACGGCCGCGCTTGTCCCCCTCGCCGGGATTACCACTCTCCGGCCCGGTTTCAACCCCGTCAACGGGGCGAGTTGAAGCGCGCACCGGCGCCCGTGACAAGGCCCGGGTTTCGGTCAGAGGGCCGAGCCTGAAATAGTTCCCCACGATGTTCGACATCCCTAGACTCCCTGCGACGGGGGTAACTCGGGGGACAACTCAGTGGGGCATGGAGTGCCGGAACTCGTACTGGAATCAAACGGAGGGACCTGGACGCTCGACCCGTCCAGGCCCTACACCCTCGGCCGCGATCCGCAGGGTGACATAGTCTTCGACGACGCCAGGGTCTCCTGGCGGCACGCCACGGTCAGCTTCGACGGCCGCAGTTGGGTCATCGAGGACCACGGCAGCACCAACGGCACCTTCGTGCAGGGGCAACGGATCCAGCGTGTGGAGATCGGCCCCGGCTCGGCGCTGCACCTGGGCAACGCGACCGACGGACCGCGCCTGAACCTCTCCTCGGCCGTGGCCGGGCAGCAGCACCCGGCGCCGTACGCGGCCCAGGGCGCGGGTGCGCCCGGCTGGGCCCAACAGGCACCTCAGCAGGCCGCCGCCCCGCAGGCTCCGGCTCCGCACCAGGCGCCCGCGCACCAGCAGGCCCCGCAGCCCGGCTGGCAGCAGCCGGAGGCGCAGCAGGCACCCGCGTTCCCGCAGCAGCAGGCGGGTCCCGCCGACCAGTACGTGCAGAAGACGCCCGGTGGTGGCGCGGGGGCGCCGCCGGTCCACGGCGACCGCAGCCCGACCACGTTCCACCAGTTCTCGCTCGACCGCGTGATGCGCATCGGCCGTTCCCTGGAGAACGACCTGGTCGTCTCCGACCTGCAGGTCTCCCGGAACCACGCCGAGTTCCACGCCACTGCGGACGGCCGGCTGGAGATCCGCGACCTCGGGTCGCACAACGGCACCTACGTCAACGGCCAGCCGATCCCCAAGGGCGGCTCGGTGCAGCTGGGCCCGGCCGACATCGTCGGCGTCGGCCACTCCACCTTCCGGATCGTCGGCGACCGGCTCGAGGAGTTCGTCGACACCGGTGAGGTCTCCTTCTCCGCGCGCCATCTGACCGTCACGGTCGACGGCGGCAAGCAGATCCTGAAGGACGTCTCCTTCGGGGTCCCCGAGAAGTCCCTGGTCGCGGTCATCGGCCCGTCCGGCTCCGGCAAGTCGACCCTGCTGAAGGCGCTCACCGGCTACCGGCCCGCCAACCAGGGCGACGTCCTGTACGACAACCGCAACCTGTACAAGCAGTTCGCGGAGCTGCGCCAGCGCATCGGTCTGGTCCCGCAGGACGACATCCTGCACAAGGAACTGAGCGTCAAGAAGGCCCTGAAGTACGCGGCCAAGCTGCGCTTCCCGGCCGACACCACCGCGCAGGAGCGCGAGGCGCGCATCGACGAGGTGCTGCGCGAGCTGAAGCTGGACATCCACAAGGACAAGAAGGTCACGTCCCTCTCGGGTGGCCAGCGCAAGCGTGTCTCGGTGGCGCTGGAGCTGCTCACCAAGCCGTCGCTGATCTTCCTGGACGAGCCGACCTCCGGCCTCGACCCGGGCATGGACCGTGACGTGATGCAGCTGCTGCGCGGTCTCGCCGACGACGGCCGTACGGTCCTCGTCGTCACCCACTCGGTGGCCGAGCTGGCGCTGTGCGACAAGCTGCTGGTGATGGCGCCGGGCGGTGCGGTCGCCTACTTCGGCCCGCCGGAGGAGGCGCTGAACTTCTTCGGCTACGACAGCTGGGCCGACGTCTTCTCCGCCTTCGAGAACTACCGTGACTACGACTGGGCGGGCCGCTGGAAGGGCTCGCAGCACTACCAGATGTACGCCGCGGACGTGGACTCGGTCGCCCCTCAGTCCGTACACATGCCTCCGCCGCAGGCCATGAAGCCGCCCAAGCCGCAGGGATGGGGCTCGCAGCTGATGACGCTGGTCCGGCGCTATGTGTCGGTCATCGTCTCCGACAAGGGTTTCCTGGCACTGACGGTGATCCTGCCGGCGGTGCTCGGCGCGGTCAGCCTGCTGATCGACCACAACCACGGTCTGCTGGTCAATCCGACGGTCAACCCCAGGACCGGGCTGCACGTCCCGAACGGCACGGCCACCACGGTGCTGCTGATCCTCGCGGTCGGCGCGTGCTTCGCGGGCGCCGCGAACTCCGTGCGCGAGCTGATCAAGGAACGGGTGATCTACGAGCGGGAGCGAGCGACCGGTCTGTCCCGGTCGGCGTACCTGATGTCCAAGGTGGTCGTGCTCGGCGCCGTCACGGTGCTGCAGGGCCTGATGGTCGGCCTGATCGGCTTCTCCAGCCGCGAGATCCCGGACCAGGGCGTCGTGCTCGGCGGTTCCTCCCTGATCGAGCTGTGCCTGCCGATCATGGCGCTCGGCTTCACCTCGATGATGGTCGGTCTCGTGATCTCCTCGCTGGTGAAGACCGCCGAGAAGACCATGCCGCTGCTGGTGATGTTCGCGATCATCCAGGTCGTCTTCACCGGGTGCCTGTTCACCCTGCACGGCACGCTCGGCGTCAACGAGTTCTCGTACCTGATGCCGTCGCGCTGGGCGGTGGCCGCGGCCGGCGCGACGCTGGACTTCAACAACATCGCCCCGAACAACGACGACCCGGCCAGCACGGACCCGCTGTGGAACCACACGGCCGGTGCCTGGACGCTGGACATGATCGCGCTGATCGTGCTCGGTGTGGTCTGCGGATTCTTCGTGGCCCGCTTCCTGCGCCGCCACGAGCCGGAGGTCATGCGCAAGTAACCGCGCCCGTACGACGCCGAAGGGCGGCACCCCACTCGGGGGTGCCGCCCTTCGGCCTTACGTTGCCGAGGTCCGCGCCAGGCCTCAGTACGCGCTGTTGACGTTGTCGATGGAGCCGTACCGATGGGCGGCGTAGTTGGCGGCGGCGGTGATGTTGGCGACCGGGTCGTAGATGTTCCAGGAGGTGCCGCCGACGTGGTACGCGGTGAAGGTCGGCGGGATGACCTGCAGCAGACCCTTGGACGGGATGCCGTTGATCGCGTTGATGTCCCAGTCGTTGATGGCCGTCGGGTTGCCGGAGGACTCCCGCATGATGTTGCGGTGCAGGCCGCTGTAGCTGCCCGGGATGCCCTTGGAGTGCATGATGTCCAGCGCGTGCCGGATCCAGCCGTCGAGGTTGTTCGCGTACGTCTTCGCGGCGACCGTCTCGATCTGCGGGCGCTGCGCGGAACGGTTCGCGGCCTGCTGGCCGGCGCGCTGCTGCGCGGCCTTCTTGGCGGCGGCGTTCTTCGCCGCGGCCTCGGCGCGCTGCTTGGCGGCGGCCTGGTCGGCGGCCTTCTTCTTGGCGGCGAGGGCGTCGAGCTTGACGTTCTGGCCGGCGAGCTGGTCGGTGACCGTGCCCTTGACGTTCTGCAGGCTGGCGGCGGCGGCGACCTGGGCGGTCTCGGCGGGGGCGCCGGTGGTGACGGTGCCGGAGTTGCCCGGGATCGCCGAGAGGGCGACGGCGCAGGTGCCGAGAGCGGCGACACCGGCGAGGGCGACCTTGTGCTGCTTGGTCATACGACTATGAGCTCGGTTGAGGAAGTTCTTGGGCATGGCTGATGGACCTCTTCGATAGCGCGGAGGTCGCTCCTGCGTCCGCCGGGGGAATCGGCTCCTCCCGCACGAACGCCGCGGGCCGTAAACCCACGGCGCTGAGCGACGGAAGCAATTCTTAGCTGGCGCAAAATGCCCAGGCAAAGGTGTGACGTACGATCCGCCATAGTGGATCAGGGATGGGCAAAACGGGACAGACAGGGCTGTCTGTCCCGCTCAAGATGGGCGGTTTATCTCCTATGCACTTTCGTACGTGATGTGGGCCCTATGCGCGGGCTCACACCGGATGCCCCTCGGTCTCACCGTGCGTTGCCGCCGCAATGCTCTGTGTACGGGCCCTCCTCCGGGAGGATGAGGTGTACGTCGCCGAACTCGTGCCACAGGTAGAGCCCGCGCACCGCCTCCTCGTAGGCACGGGCCACCGCGGCCCGCCCGGCGACCGCCTCCAGCATCAGCAGATGCGAGGCCTCCGGCTCGTGCAGCCCGGTCAGCAGTCCGTCCACCACCCGCACCCCGCGCCCGGGTGTGACCACCAGATCCGTCCATCGCGGCCGCCCGCACCACCCCGTCCGGACCCGCCGCCGACTCCACGGCCCGCACGGCCGTCGTCCCCACGGCGACGATCCGCCCGTCTCCCGCCCGCGCGGCGTCGATCAGCCGCGCCGACGCCTCCGGCACGGCGAACCGCTCCGGGTACGGCGGCTCGTGCGCCTCCGCCGACGCCACTCCCGTGTGCAGCGTGACCGGCGCGAACTGCACCCCCCGGCTCACCAGCTCCGTCACGAGCGGCGCGGTGAAGGGCCGGGCCGCACTCGGCATCTCCGCGCTGCCGGACCCGTCCGGCGAGGGCAGCGCGAACACCGTCTGGTACGCCGACAGCGGCTGGTCCCGGTCCGTGTAGGAGTAACGGATGGGCCGCCCGTGCTCCCGCAGGACATCGAGCACCCCCGCCCCGGTCGCCCGCGCCCACCACAGCCGCTCCCCGCGCGCGCTCACCGGCTCCTCCAGCACCAGCCGGCCGCCGCCCGGCACCTCCACCTCCACGCCCGCGGGCCCACCCGCACGCGCGCGCGTGGTGCCCCGTCCGTCCGGGGCCCGCAGCTCGACCGCCCACCGCCCGTCGTCCCCGCGCGTGGAGAAGTGCACCACCACGCGCGCGTGCCCGATCTTCCCGTCCACCGCGGCGGCCAGCGTGGCCGAGGTGTTCACCACCAGCAGGTCCCCGGCCCGCAGCAGCCCGGGCAGCTCGGGGAACACGTGATGCTTCACGTCCGTGCCGCGCGACACCAGCAGCCGTACGGCGTCCCGGTCCAGCCCCGGCCCCCGCTGCTCGGCCGGCACGCGCGCGGACAGCCCCTCCGGCACCTTCGAGGCCGTCCTCATCACCGCTCCAGCAGGGCGGGCGCCGCATACCGCCCACTGGCCGGCCGCTCGTCCAGCAGCCGCAGGAACGCCGGCACGACCGTGGCGGGCGCGGGACGCGGATCGTCGTCGCCGGGTACGGCCGCCGCGTACAGGCCGGTCGCCATGTCCCCGGGGTCCACCGCCCACACCCGCAGACCGGGCTCCTCCACGCCCAGCACGGCGGAGAGCTGGTCCAGGGCCGCCTTGGAGGCGCCGTAGCCGCCCCAGGTGCCGTACGCCTCGGCCGCCGCGTCCGAGCTGACCGCGATCACCGCCCCGGCCGCCGCCTCCCGCAGCAGCGGCAGCGCCTCCTGGAGCAGGCCCAGCGCGGCCGTCACATTCACCTCCAGCGCCCGTCGCAACCCGTCCAGGGGCAGCTCGGCGAGCGTCACGAGGGGCTCGGCGCCCAGCGCGCTCGCGTTGCTCACCAGCAGATCGCCCCCGCCCAGCCGACGAGCGGCGGCCACCAGATCCGCCCGGTGCGCGGCGTCCGTGACGTCCCCGGGCAGCGCGACCACCCGCGTCCCGTACCCGGCGACGGCCTCGGCAGCCCCCTCGAGAACCTCGGCGCCCCGGGCGTCCAGCACCAGATCCCAGCCGCGCGCGGCCAGCGCCTCGGCCAGCGCCCGCCCCAGCCCCTTCGAGGCCCCCGTGATGATCGCTACCGGCATGACACCGTCCCCTCGTCGCTCACCGCCCCCGCCGGGCGGTGTGATCACGCTAGGAACGCCACCGGCCGGACCGCCTCGGCCGCGGGCCGCAGACCGCACGGTCCCTTCGGCGTACACCGCACGCCCGGGGCCGGCGGACGTACAGCGCACGCCCGGAGCGGGAGGCGTACGCCGCACGCCAGGGTCCGAAGGTCGTACACCGCACACCCCGGCCCGGGGGGCGTACGTCACACGCCGGGGCCGGGGGACGTACGCCGCGCGTCCCCCGACCGTGGACCTGCCCCTGCCGCACCGCCCCGGGACGTACGCCGCCGGTCCTAGGCCCAGCGGCCCGGCGCCCGCCGCCACCGGTCCGATCCGCGGTGTCGGACCCCGCCGGTACCGTGAGGACATGAGTCAAGGCCCCCGGTCCGGCCTCTCCGCGGTCAGCGCCGCGCTGCTGGCCATGAGCAGGCATCTGGAGGTGCGCGACGTCCTCAAGACGATCGTCGCCTCCGCCCGCGAGCTGCTCGACGCGCAGTACGCCGCCCTCGGCGTCCCCGACGACCACGGCGGCTTCGCCCAGTTCGTCGTCGACGGCGTCAGCGACGCCCAGTGGAAGGCGATCGGCCCGCTGCCCCGCCAGCACGGCATCCTCGCCTCGATGCTGCACGAGGCCCGCCCCGAGCGTCTCGCCGACGTGCGCAAGGACCCCCGCTTCGAGGGCTGGCCGTCCGCACACCCCGAACTGGCCGACTTCCTCGGCCTGCCCGTCCGCGACGGCGACGAGGTCATCGGCGCCCTCTTCCTGGCCAACAAGAACTGCCCGAAGCCGGAGGGCGGCTGCGGCTTCACCGAAGAGGACGAGGAACTGCTCTCCATCCTCGCCCAGCACGCCGCCATCGCCCTCACCAACGCCCGCCTGTACGAGCGCAGCCGCGAGCTGACCATCGCCGAGGAGCGCTCCCGCCTCGCCCACGAACTGCACGACGCGGTCAGCCAGAAGCTCTTCTCGCTACGGCTGACCGCCCAGGCCGCGGCAGCACTCGTCGACCGCGACCCGGCGCGTGCCAAGGGCGAACTGCACCAGGTCGCCGCGCTCGCCGCCGAGGCGGCCGACGAACTGCGCGCCGCCGTCGTGGAGTTGCGGCCCGCCGCGCTGGACGAGGACGGCCTGATCGCCACCCTGCGCACCCAGATCCAGGTCCTCGACCGCGCCCACACCGCGCGCGTGACCTTCACCAGCAACGGCTTCCGGGCCGTGCCCGCCGCCCAGGAGGAGGCCCTGCTCAGAGTCGCGCAGGAGGGCCTGCACAACGCCCTGCGGCACTCCGGGGCCGCACACGTGGGCGTGAGCCTGGAGCGGCACGGCGGCGGAGCGGTCCTGCGCGTCACCGACGACGGCAGTGGCTTCGACCCCCAGGCCGACCGCCGCGCCGGACGCCACCTGGGCCTCGTCTCCATGCGGGACCGGGCGAGCGGGGTCGGCGGCACGCTGACCGTGGAATCGGCGCCCGGCAAGGGCACCACGATCGAGATGGAGGTCCCCGGTGGCTGAACCCGTCAAGGTGCTGATCGTCGACGACCACCAGGTCGTCCGCCGGGGCCTGCGCACCTTCCTGGAGGTGCAGGACGACATAGAGGTCGTCGGCGAGGCCGCCGACGGCGCCGAGGGCGTCGCCCGCGCCGAGGAACTGCGGCCCGACGTCGTCCTCATGGACGTCAAGATGCCGGGCACGGACGGCATCGAAGCCCTGCGCAGGCTCCGCGAACTCGACAACCCCGCGCGCGTGCTGATCGTCACCAGCTTCACCGAGCAGCGCACGGTCGTCCCGGCCCTGCGCGCGGGCGCCGCCGGGTACGTGTACAAGGACGTGGACCCCGACGCCCTCGCCGGCGCCATCCGCTCCGTGCACGCCGGGCACATCCTGCTCCAGCCGGAGGTCGCCGGCGCCCTGCTCTCCCAGGACGAGCCCGGCTCCGGCCAGGGCCGGGGGGGTTCGCTCACCGAGCGGGAGCGCGAGGTGCTGGGCCTGATCGCGGACGGCCGGTCCAACCGGGAGATAGCCCGCGCCCTGGTGCTGTCGGAGAAGACCGTGAAGACACACGTCTCGAACATCCTCATGAAACTCGACCTCGCCGACCGCACCCAGGCCGCGCTGTGGGCCGTACGCCACGGCGTGACCGGCTGAAACGCCCTCCGCAGGGCCTCACCGAAGGCAACACGGAGGGTCCCGTTCCGGACTGAGATTCATACCGTCGTGGGAATGTCACCCGGATGGCGCATCCTGCGGCGATCTCCGCCGTTCTCCAGTGCGTGCCGCGTCGATCCGCCGCGGTGAACGCCTAGGAGGGGTTGGAAAGTGAAGAACCTGAAGAAGGCAGCGGCCGTGACGATGGTGGCCGGTGGCCTGGTGGCCGCCGGTGCCGGGCTGGCCTCCGCCACGGACGGCGCCTGGGCCGGCGGCGAGGCCCACGGCTCCCCTGGCGTCGTCTCGGGCAACGTCGTCCAGGTCCCGGTGCACGTCCCGGTGAACGCGGTCGGCAACAGCGTCAGCGTCATCGGCGCGCTGAACCCCGCCTTCGGCAACCTCGGCCTCAACCACTGAGGTCCCGCCACCGGCGATCCCAGGCCTCCCGGACGCACCCGGGAGGCCTGTCGGCTTGTCATCCGACTGATCCGAACGGGCGCCCCCGCACCTGCCGCCGTACCCCTTGCCACGACTCCCGCGTTGACCAGGCATGACCCCCGGCCGGGTCGGACCCGCACACGCAGGAGGAATCCATCTCATGAACATCGCCAAGAAGGCCGCCCTCGCCCTGACCGTCGCCGGTGTCGCCGCCGGTGCCTCAGCCGGTGCCGCCTTCGCCGACGCGGGCGCCGCCGACATGGCCGTGAACTCGCCGGGCGTCATCTCGGGCAACAGCGTCCAGGTCCCGGTTCACGTCCCGGTCAATGCCAACGGCCTCACCGTCAACGTGATCGGCCTGCTGAACCCCGCGTTCGGCAACACGTCCGTCAACCACTGACGTCACCGCGGCTGAGCCTGGGGGCGGTAGCCCCCGGGCACGCTCAGGAAGCCCCGCGCTCCCGCTCCTCGACGATCGCGTTGTACGCCGCGACCTGTGCCCGCCGGGCCGTGCGCTCGACGGGCCGCAGTGCCTGGGACCGCGCCGCCATCTCCGAGGCGCTCACCGCACCCCCGCGCCCGTCGCCGTACGCCAGCGAGACCAGCAGCCCCACCCGCTGAGCCAGCTCCAGCACCCGCACCGCACGCGGCGGATACCCCGGCGCCAGCACCTCCCGGCCGCGCTCGGCCCGCGCCCGATACGCGTCGATCGCCGCCTCCGCCACCGGCCCCGACCCGGCGACGTCCAGCTTCGACAGCACCTCGGTCGCGTCGCGCAGCGCCTCCGCCAGCTCCCGCTCCGCCTCACCCAGCGACGGCACGTCCGCGGGCGGCGCCTCCCGCACCGGCAGCACGTGCCAGATCACCTCGGCGTGCACATCACCCTCGGGCCCGGCCTCGTACACCTCCGGCACCAGCCCGAACGCGGCGCCGTGACAGATCACCGCCTCCTGGGCCTCCAGCGCCCGCGCATTGAACTCCGGCGGACCGCTCAGTCCCAGCGGATGGCCGGACGCCGGCAGCGCCACCCGCAGCCCGCGCACCCCCAGCGCCCGCAGCCGCCCGAGGGCGAGCGTGAGCCCGACCTGCGCGGACTCACCCGGAAGCCCCTCCACCCGGTGCACGGCGTCCTCGCCCACGATGGCGAGCACGGCCTCATCCGGAGAGACAAGTCCGGCCAAAAGGGCATTTCCCCATGCGGCAAGGCGTCCTGAACGCGGTTCCGAGAGCATGCCCACACCCTACGGACCGGACCGATGGAATGGAGCGGGGCGCTCGTGGCGTAGATTTCATAAGGGCTGCGCCCACCGGCGCGGCGGACCCGAGCCACAGGCGTACGCGACAGCCGAGAACGGCCACACTGCAAGGGGAGACAACGCGCTCATGAGCGATGTTCTGGAGCTTCAGGACGTATCCGTGGTCCGCGAGGGCCGGGCTCTGGTGGACCAGGTCTCCTGGTCGGTGAAGGAGGGCGAGCGCTGGGTCATCCTGGGTCCGAACGGCGCCGGCAAGACCACCCTCCTGAACGTCGCCTCCAGCTACCTCTTCCCCAGCAAGGGCACCGCCAGCATCCTCGGCGAGACCCTCGGCAGGCCCGGCACCGACGTCTTCGAGCTGCGCCCCCGCATCGGCGTGGCCGGCATCGCACTGGCCGAGAAGCTCCCCAAGCGCCAGACCGTCCTGCAGACCGTCCTCACCGCCGCCTACGGCATGACCGCCGGCTGGCACGAGGACTACGAGGACGTCGACGAGCAGCGCGCCCGCGCCTTCCTCGACCGCCTCGGCATGAGCGAGTACCTCGACCGCCGCTTCGGCACCCTCTCCGAGGGCGAGCGCAAGCGCACCCTGATCGCCCGCGCCCTGATGACCGACCCCGAGCTGCTCCTGCTCGACGAGCCCGCAGCCGGCCTCGACCTCGGCGGCCGCGAGGACCTGGTCCGCCGCCTCGGCCGGCTCGCCCGCGACCCCATCGCCCCCTCGATGATCATGGTCACCCACCACGTCGAGGAGATCGCCCCCGGCTTCACCCACGTCCTGATGATCCGTCAGGGCAAGGTGCTCGCCGCCGGCCCCATCGAGCTGGAGCTGAGCTCCCGCAACCTCTCCCTCTGCTTCGGCCTGCCGCTCGTCGTCGAGCAGGTCGGCGACCGCTGGACCGCCCAGGGCCTGCCCCTGTCCTGACCCCTTGCTCTCCCTCGCGCGCCCTGTCCGCCGCCCGACCACGGCCCTACCATGACCACGTGAACGACATCGACGCATGGGTGTGGTGGCTCGTCGGCGCGGCGGCGCTCGGAATCCCGCTCGTGGTCACCGCCATGCCGGAGTTCGGCATGCTCGCGGTCGGAGCCGTGGCCGCGGCCGTCGTCGCCGGCCTCGGCCTCAGCGCCGTCATCCAGGTCCTCGCGTTCGTCGTCGTCTCCGTCGCCCTCATCGCCGTCGTCCGGCCCATCGCGACCCGGCACGACAGACAGCGTCCCCAACTCGCCACCGGCATCGACGCCTTGAAGGGCAGACAGGCGGTCGTACTGGAACGCGTCGACGGCTCCGGCGGACGCATCAAACTCGCCGGAGAGATCTGGTCGGCCCGCTCCCTCGACACCGGCCGTGCCTACGACGTGGGCCAGGAGGTGGACGTCGTGGACATCGAAGGGGCCACCGCGATCGTCATCTGAGCCATCCGGGCCACGAGTTGGGCGACGGTCTGTCAGACTCGACCAGCAAGATCTTCTACAACCACGAGATCTGCCGAACGCGCCGAGGCGGAGAGGGGTACGGGGAACACGATGGAACCGGTCATCATCGTCCTGGTCATTCTGGTGGTGTTGGTCTTCATCGCCCTGATCAAGACCATCCAGGTCATCCCACAGGCCAGCGCGGCCATCGTCGAGCGCTTCGGCCGCTACACCCGGACCCTGAACGCGGGCCTGAACATCGTGGTCCCGTTCATCGACACCATCCGCAACCGCATCGACCTGCGCGAACAGGTCGTCCCGTTCCCACCCCAGCCGGTGATCACCCAGGACAACCTGGTCGTCAACATCGACACGGTCATCTACTACCAGGTGACGGACGCCCGCGCGGCCACCTACGAAGTCGCCAGCTACATCCAGGCGATCGAACAGCTCACCGTGACCACGCTGCGCAACATCATCGGCGGCATGGACCTCGAACGCACCCTGACCTCCCGCGAGGAGATCAACGCGGCCCTGCGCGGCGTCCTCGACGAGGCCACCGGCAAATGGGGCATCCGCGTCAACCGCGTGGAACTCAAGGCCATCGAACCCCCGACCTCCATCCAGGACTCGATGGAGAAGCAGATGCGCGCCGACCGTGACAAGCGCGCCGCCATCCTCACCGCCGAAGGAACGCGCCAGGCCGCCATCCTCACCGCCGAGGGCGAGAAGCAGTCCCAGATCCTGCGCGCCGAGGGTGAGGCCAAGGCCGCCGCCCTGCGCGCCGAGGGCGAGGCCCAGGCGGTCCGCACGGTCTTCGAGGCCATCCACGCCGGTGACCCCGACCAGAAACTGCTGTCCTACCAGTACCTCCAGATGCTCCCGAAGATCGCCGAGGGCGACGCCAACAAGCTCTGGATCGTCCCCAGCGAGATCGGCGACGCCCTCAAGGGCCTGTCCGGCGCCATGGGCAACTTCGGCCCCCTGGGCGGCGGTTCCGGCAACAACGGCGGCTCCGGCAGCGTCCCGGACCAGCGGCGCGAGAAGCCGCACATCGACTGACAGCCCCGCACACACGCAACGGCCCGCCCTCCTGCGAGATCGAGGAAGGCGGGCCGCTCTCCACTCACTCCGGGCCGCGTGGCCGACGCGCCCCGGGACGCGCGGTCACTTCTGGGCCGGCAGGTACTTGTGGCAGTACGTGTCACCGCCGATGGACGCCAGCAGCTTGGTACCGGTCTTCTTCCCCACGATGCCGTCCGCGTTGCGGCCGGTCAGCCCGTGGTGCTCCTGGACGTACTTCACCCACGCCTTGGTGTACGTGCCGTACTTGGCGTCCTCCTTCAGCGCGTGCGGGTAGTTCCGGTTGATGATGCGCTGCCCGCACCACACACCGTGCCCGGAGGCGCCGTACTTCAGAACGGACGCGTGGGTGTTGGCCGTGGCCACCCCGGCGGTCATCCCGGAGAAGCCGAGCGCGGCCGCCGCCACGGCGGTGACCGACAGAGCGGCACGGGTACGCAGGCCGAGCTTGCTCATGACGTGGTCGTCCCTTCCGCACACCGCGGGCCGGGTCCCCCGATCGACCCACGGCTGCTGGACCAAGAACCTACGACCGCCCCACCCGCACCGTCGTCCCGCACCGGATTGACCTTGCCGGACGACAGCGGCCGTACGCCACCGGTTCCTGCAACTTCCGCGGTACACCGGAAGTCGTCCACGGTCCCGACGAGCCGGACCTATGCCGCCGGCTGAGCCAGCCACTCCGGCAGCGAGTCGAACTCGTCCCGCCCCAGCGCCAGCAGCATCGCGTCGGCCGGAGTCGGTTCGAACGGCTCCCGCAGCAGCGCCATGCCCGCCTCGTCAGGGGTCCGGTTCGCCTTGCGGTGGTTGTCCTCCGCACACGCGGCCACCGTGTTCAGCCACGTGTCCTGCCCGCCCTGCGCCCGCGGCACCACATGGTCCACCGTCGTCGCCCGCCGCCCGCAGTACGCGCACCGGTGCCGGTCGCGGACCAGCACACCCCGCCTCGACCACGGAGCTTGTCTTCGGAACGGCACCCGTACGTACCGGCACAGCCTGATCACCCGCGGCGCGGGTATGTCCACATCCGCACCGCGCATGCGCAGCTCGGGATGGGCCTGCTCGACGACGGCCTTGTCCTGCAGCACCAGAACGACCGCCCGATTGAGCGTCACCGTCGACAGCGGCTCGAAGCTCGCGTTCAGCACCAGCGTGTCCCGCATCCAGCCCACCTCCCGTGCGCACCTGCCCACCCCCCGGCGGGCTTGGATCAACTCTGGACGGGCGCGCCGAGATGGACAACGCAATAAAAAATGCCCGCCCCCGATCACTTCCAAGACCGGGGGCGGGCAAACGTTCAATGAACGCTCGGCTGAATCCGTGCGGCGCGGTCAGCCCTTGTTCTCGTACTCACCGATGAGCTGAGCACGCGCGATCGCGTGGAACCGCAGATTGAACCCGACGACCGCCGGAGAGACGTCCGCGTCCGGGCCCAGCTTCTCCTGGTCCACCGCGTACACCGTGAAGACGTACCGGTGCGGGCCGTCCCCGGGCGGCGGCGCGGCACCGCCGAAGTCCTTCGTCCCGTAGTCGTTGCGCACGTGCACGGCACCCTCGGGAAGCCCCTCGAACTTGCCGCCGCCCGCACCCGCCGGCAACTCCGTCACCGAGGCCGGGATGTCGAACAGGACCCAGTGCCAGAACCCGCTGCCGGTCGGCGCGTCGGGGTCGTAGCAGGTCACGGCGAAGCTCTTGGTCTCCGGCGGGAAGCCCTCCCACCGCAACTGCGGCGAGGTGTTGCCCTCCGCGTGGACCTGAGCGCTCTTCAGCGTCGCGCCCTCCTCGACATCGTCGCTCGTCACCGTGAACGACGGCACGGGCGGGTGGAAGTCATGGGGGAGCGGCCGCCGCTTGTGCTCGGTCACCTCGGTACCTCCTGATCGATGATCTGGAATCAGCAGTTCCCGAGCCTAGAACCAGTTGCGCTTGCTGCCGACCTCGGACAGCCACTGGTTGAGATAAGCCGCCCAGTCGGTCCCCTGCCAGTCGTCCAGCCCCACCTGGAAGGACCGGTAGGTGTCCGAACCCTCGCTGAACAGACCCGGCTTCTTGTCCATCTCCAGGACGACGTCCATCGCGTACTCGTCGGCCACGAAGCTCAGCTCGACCTGGTTGAGACCCCGGTACTGCGACGGCGGGTAGAACTCGATCTCCTGGTAGAACGGCAGCCGCTGCCGCGTGCCCCGGATGTGACCGCGCTCCATGTCGGCGTTCTTGAAGCGGAAGCCCAGCTGGATGAAGGCGTCCAGGATCGCCTTCTGCGCCGGCAGCGGATGCACGTTGATCGGGTCGAGATCGCCGGAGTCCACGGCCCGCGCGATCGCCAGCTCGGTCGTCACCCCGATGTGCATCCCGCGCAGCGACTGCCCGTCGATCATCGTGACCGGCGTCTCCCAGGGGATCTCGAGCCCGAACGGCACCGCGTGCACGGCCCCCGCCTGCAGCTCGAAGGCACCGCCGAGCCGCACCTTGGTGAACTCGATGTCCTGCTTGTACTCCTGGTCGCCGCTCTCCACCTCGACCTTGGCCTGCAGACCGACGGACAGCCCCTCGATCTCCTGGTTCACGGACCCGCCCTGGATCCGCACCTCGCCCTGGACCACCCCACCCGGCACGACGTTGACCTCGGTCAGCACCGTCTCGACCGACGCCCCGCCGGCCCCGAGGCTCGCGAGCAGCTTCTTGAACGCCATTGACTCTCCCTTTACGAACGGACCTCGCCCCTACAAACGCCATCCGCCCCCGCCCGGTTCCGCCCCGACGCCGGGCCGTGGCACCGATCCGTGACGCCGACCCGTCTGGACTACCCTCGGAGGGCATGATCGCGCCCCCGGACCGTACGCCACTGCCCCGAGACTTCTTCGACCGCCCGGTCCTGGAGGTCGCCCCCGACCTTCTCGGCCGCATCCTGGTGCGTACGACACCCGACGGCCCGATCGCCGTCCGCCTCACCGAGGTCGAGGCGTACGACGGCCCGAACGACCCCGGCTCCCACGCCTACCGAGGCCGCACCGCCCGCAACGCCGTGATGTTCGGCGAGCCCGGACATGTGTACGTCTACTTCACCTACGGCATGTGGCACTGCATGAATCTCGTCTGCGGCCCCGAGGGCAGGGCGAGCGCCGTCCTGCTCCGCGCCGGCGAGGTGGTGGAGGGCGTCGAGCTGGCCCGCAAACGACGGGTTTCGGCCCGCAATGACAAGGAACTGGCCAAGGGTCCGGCCCGTCTGGCCACGGCGCTGGAGGTCGACCGCGCCCTCGACGGCACGGACGCCTGCACCTCGGGCGAAACCCCGCTGCGGATGCTGACCGGCACTCCCATCACGCCTGACCAGGTACGGAACGGCCCGCGCACCGGGGTGGCCGGCGAGGGTGGCAACGGGGACGTCCACCCCTGGCGCTACTGGGTGGCCGGCGACCCCACCGTGAGCCCCTACCGGGCCCATGTGCCGAGGCGACGACGAAGTTGACGCGACTCGCGAAGATGCGTAATGTATCCCGAGCCGCTGAACCGGGTACGGTGATCACCTGCAGCCGGAGCGGCCAACCCACTATCTAGCTACAACCCCTCAGCGGGGTCGATTGTGGCGCGCCCGCGCGTCGGAATTCGAACTCGCGAGACTCGATTATGAGTCGCCGAGAGAATGAGCTAACGTAGTGAATGTCGAAAGGGCGGACGGCGAAAGCCGAAAGCCCCGAGGCAATCCCGCCGACCGGGAATCGGACACCGAAAGGGTCTGATAGAGTCGGAAACACCGAAGGGAAGCCCGGAGGAAAGCCCGAGAGGGTGAGTACAAAGGAAGCGACCGTTCCTTGAGAACTCAACAGCGT
>NZ_JBIUBE010000005.1:0-321110 GCF_044593395.1 Streptomyces sp. NPDC052301
CCACCCCCCCCCCCTCCTCCCCCACCCCCCCCTCCACACCCCCCACCCCCGACTCACCCACCACCCCCGACACACCCCCCACCCCCGACTCACCCACCACCGCCGGCACGACCGGGCCGGCCGGCTCGCCGACCGTCGTCCCCGCCCCCGCGGGCACCCGCCCCGCCCCCGAGCCCGCCCCCGTCCCTGCCGCGCTCGGCAGTGCCGGTCTGCCCGGCACCGGCTGGGAGGCCGTCCGGCGGGCCCGCTCCCGCGAACGCCCCCGCGCGGGCGCCTACCTGGACGCCTACTTCACCCACCGCGTCCGGATCAGCGGCGACCGGTGCGGCGGGACCGACCCCGAGGGGATGCTCTGCGGGTTCGGTGAGCACGGCGGCCGTACCGTGGCCTACGCGGCGCAGACCGGGACGGCGACCCGGCCCGCCGGGTATCGCACCGCCGCCCGGCTGATCCGGCTGGCGGACCGCCTCGGGATACCCGTGCTGACCCTGGTGGACACCCCGGGCGCCGCCAACGACGCGGAGGCCGAGCGGCAGGCCGCGGGAGCGGCCATCGCCGAGGTGTTCGCCGCGGTGGCCGCCGCCCGGGTCCCGGTCACCACCCTCGTCGTGGGCGAGGGCGGCTCCGGCGGGGCACTCGCCCTGGCCGCGCCCGGCAACACCTGGGCGGTCCCGGACAGTTACTTCTCGGTGATCGCCCCGGAGCTCGCGGCGGCCATTCTCAAGCGTCCGCCGCAGGAGGTGGAGGAGACCGCCGCCCAACTGCGCATCCGGCCGCAGGACCTGGTGGAGCTGGGGGTGGTCCGGGGCATCGTCGAGCCCGCGGACCACCCCGGTGGCCGGGTCACCTCACGGCTGCCGCCCGGATGATCTCCTGCGTCACCGAACCCCCCCTCTCGTCGTGGGCCGAGGCCCGCAGCGAGACGGACGCGGCGGCGCGTGGCACGGTCAGCGTGCCGTGCCACGCGGCGCCCCCGCCCCGCAGCGGCACGCGCTGCCAGTGGGCTCCCTCGTCGTACGACACCTCGAGCCTCCCGCCGCCGAGCGTGCCGGTGCCCGAGGCACGGGCGACGTACTCGGCGCCGAGCGTGACCGGGATCCGGTGTCCGCCGCGCACGGCACCGGAGAGGTCGGTGTCGAGGCCGTACGCGAGGTTGATCAGCGGCAGGTAGGTCCAGTGGTCCTCCGGGGTGGCCGCCGACCGGAAGGTCCACTCGGTGTGGCCCTTCGTGGCGAGCTTCCAGCGGCCACCGTCGAGGGCGGTGTCGGTGACGACCTTGTAGCCGTGCTCGTCGGCGGGGGCGTCCCACACATGGGCGGCGGAGCCGGTGTTCCGGTCGACGAGCGCGCCGTCCAGGTAGACGGCGGTGGTCTGGCTCGTCCCGCTGTCCTCGCTCCACGCGTCGCCGAAGCCGGTGTGGTCCGGCCCGGAGTCGCCCCAGCCGGGCGTGTTGAGCTGGATCTCGTTCCCGGCGCGCTGCTGGCCCCAGCCGAGTCCGGTGCCGAGCCACGGGTGCCACACGGGCCGGAACCAGTTCAGCCGCGGCCGGGTGCCGCCGTCGTAGCGGACCAGGCCGCTGCGCTCCTCCAGGGCGCCGTCCCCGGCCGTGACGGACTCGTGCCAGAGCTGGCCGGGGCCGGTGGAGACGTAGTCGGTGCGCTCGGCGGGCAGGGTGACGCGCTCCTGGAAGCCGAGGCCGATCGCGAAGGTGTCGGTGAGGGAGTAACGGAACTCACCGCCGCGCAGCGGCTGCCTGGCATGGAACTTCACGTGCACGGCGGCTAGTTGACGCTGCGCCGGGACGTAGGTGAGGTCGCGGTCCGGGATCGCGCCCCGGTGCCCCTCGGACAGGTCGTACACGTACGGCGAGTCGGCCGTGCCGGTCATGTCGACGCGGCCGGCCGCGCGCAGGCGTGCCGCGTCGGCCTCGTTCACCGTGGCGATCTGCAGGGGCCGGTCGGCGTTGTCGTCCGTACCCCACCAGGCCATCAGCCGGCCGGGCGCGTCGTCCGTGACGAACAGGGCCTCGGCGCCCGCGTCCTGGGCGGCCCGGGCGAGCGCGGCCGGGTCGGTGCCGTCGGCGAGGCGGGCGAGCACGGCCTTGCCGGACACCCCGGTGAAGGGGCCGTCCCCGACGTCGACGAGCGGCAGTCTCGTACGGCCCTCGAGGAGGGTGCCGCCCGCCTGGACGGTCGCCTCGCCGACGCCCTTGACCGCCAGCTGCGGCTCGGCCAGCCGCCACACGGTCCGGTACTCGAAGGTTCCGGCGCCGACCTTCGCCGTGGGGGCGGCGAAGACGCTGTCGTAGGTGAGCGGCACCTGGACCGCGCCGAACAGGTCGGCGCCGTTCGCGGTGCGGTCGTACTCCATGAGCAGCTGGTGGGTCTCGGTGCGCCGGTCCACCTGGGCCCTGATCTCGCGCAGCTTCCGTCCGTCCAGGGTGACGTCCTGGTCGTAGTCGAGCGTGATCTCGGGGGCGGCGAGGAAGCCGAGGCCCAGGGAGTCGGGGCCGTGGCTGCCGTGCACGTCGAGGAAGGAGGTGAGGCAGTAGCTGCCGGGCTTCAGACGCAGCGCGAGGGTGCCGGTGTCGCCGACGTGGGCGGGCTGGGCGTCCTCCCCCGCGGCGAGCCGCTGCACGGTGAGGTCGGCGGCGGTCGGCGCGCCCGCGCGGTCCTTGACGTGGACGGTGAGCGTGTACCGCTCCTCCTCCTTGACCAGCCCGAACACGGTGTGCGCGACCACGCTGCCGGACGGGTCCGTGGCCACGATCTGCCCGCTGCTCGCGCCGACCGGGGCCTTGGCGCCGTCACCGGTGACGGTGGTGGACGCGGTGCCGTGCGCGGGGACGGTGAGGGTGTCGCGGGACGGCGTGGCCACGCCGTCCGGGGCGCCCCGCACGGCCAGCTTCAACTCGACCGGGACGTCCGTGGAGTTGGTGTAGGTGAGGGTGCGGGTGACGGGCTTGTTCCCGTCGTACGGCCAGCTGTACCAGCCGAGGTCGGCGCTGCCGGTGGCGGTCACGCCCGCCCGCACGGCGTCCGGGACGCTCACCCGGCCCGCGCCCAGCTCGTACGCGGAGGCGTCCAGCTGCTTCGAACGGGACATCAGCGCGTCCTTCAGCTGGACACCCGTCCAGTCGGGATGCTCCTGGGCGAGCAGGGCGGCCACGCCCGCGACATGCGGGGTCGCCATGGACGTGCCGCTCATGGAGGTGTAGTAGCCGCTGCCGGAGGTGAGCCCGGAGCGGGCGGCGAGGATGTCGACACCGGGCGCGGACAGGTCCGGCTTGAGGGCGTTGTCGCCGTGGCGGGGCCCGGCGCTGGTGAAGTAGGCCGCCCGGTCGGCGGAGTCGACCGCGCCGACGGTGAGGGCGGCGTCGGCGGCGCCGGGCGAGCCGATGGAGGACGGGGCGCCGGTGTTGCCGGCCGCGACGACGAACAGCGCGCCGGTCTCCCGGGACAGGGTGTTCACCGCCTGGGCCATCGGGTCCGTGCCGTCGCTCGGCTCGGTCGAGCCCAGGCTCATGGAGACGATCCGGGCGGGCACGTCCCGCGCGGCCCACTCCATCCCGGCGATGATCTGGGACTCGCTGCCCGAGCCCGCGTCGCTGAGCACCTTGCCGACGGCGAGCGTGGCGCCGGGCGCGACCCCCTGCTCCTTGCCGTCGGAGGCGGCTCCGCTGCCGCCGACGGTGGAGGTGACGTGGGTGCCGTGGCCGTTGCGGTCGGCGACCTCCTCGCCGTCGACGAAGCTCTTCGTCTCGCCGACCCGGTCCTTCAGGTCGGGGTGGCTCGGGTCGACGCCGGTGTCGAGGACGGCGACCGTGACCCCCTTGCCGGTGAGCCCGGCGTCCCGGGCGGCCCGGGTGCCGATCTGGGCGTTGCTCTCGGCCATGTCGGCCTTGACCCGCCCGTCGAGCCACACCTTGTCGATGCCGCCGCCCCGGGTGAAGGACCGCCAGAAGGTCCGCCCCTTGTCCGCGTCGACGGCGGCCCCGCGCAGACTGGCCAGCGTCCGGGTCCGCTCGGCGCCGGCGGGGGTGACGGTCCGGGCGCTCCTGCCGTAGGTCACGATCAGCGGCAGGGTGTCCGCCCGGGTGTCGGTGAGCCCCTGCCGGATCAGCCCGCTCACGTCGAACAGCCGCCGGTCCAGCGTCCCGGCCCGCAGATACGGCAGCGCCTCGTCCGGTACGACCGTGAGGTCGCCGTCGCTCGATTGCGTCCGGACGGCTCCGGTGGCCCCGCGCGGGCGCTGCACGGTCACCGTCCTCCTGCCGTGCCCGAGGTCGGTGACGCGCACCGTGTCACCGGTGACGAGGGTGACGGTGGTGGTGCCGTCGCCCGGGGCGGCGGGGGCGGACACCGGCCGTGCGGCCGCCGCTGCCGGGCCGGCCGGGAGCAGGGCGGTCACCAGCCCCACCGCCAGCAGGGCCGCCGGGCGTCTGACTGGTCCTCTGGTCATCCACGCCTCTTCTCGTGTGGGTCGAGCGCGTCGCGTGCTGGGACGAGTGTCATGTGCCGCTCCCGATGGGGGAGTTGAGCGGTGCTGACGGAAAGGCGCCCTGGCGGGTTCTCGCCAACCCCGGACGGCGCCACGCCCCCCGCCTTCGGTGGTGTGACTCGTGAAGCACCGTCCGTAACATAGGAGTTGATTGCTGGTCACACAGAGCGGGGGCGACGTCGTCATGGACGGGTTGGTGCAGTTCAGGACCGAGGACGGCGCGGACGTCCTGGTGGAGGGCGTCGACGTCAGGTCCGGCGCCCGGCTCGTCTCGCGCGGCGAGGGGCCGGCGCAGGCGGCGCGCACCTTCGAGGGAGCGCTGGAGGGCGTACGGGCGGCGGCCACGTCCGCGCTGCGGGTCTTCCGGGACGGGAGCCTGAGCCCCGACGCGGTGGAGATCGAGTTCGGCGTGCGGCTGTCCGCGGAGGCCGGTGCCGTCATCGCGAAGGGATCGACGGAGGGCCACCTGGTCGTCAAGCTCAGCTGGTCCCCCGGGCAGCAGCCGGCACGGACCGCTCCCGGCCAGGGCGCGGCGGCGCATGCGGAGGCGGGTGAGGGCGCGGCGGGTCGGACCGTGCCGGGCGGAACCGTGCCGGGTCGGACCCTGCCGGGTCAGGCCGTCCCTGAACCGGAGTCCGCCGACCGGTGATGCGCAGTGCTGCCTGGCATGCCCGGATCGTCTGTGGCCACGAGGTGGGGGCGGGGTTCCTGGTCACCGGCCGCCGGGTGCTCACCTGCGCGCACGTCGTCCACCGGAGCGACAGCGCTGCGGTGACCGTGTCCTTCCCGCACGCCAGGGAGCTGGGCGAGCTCTCCGCGTCGGTCGTCGCCCGGGGCGACTGGGCCGGTGCGGCCACCGACCCCGGCGATGTCGCCGTGCTCGAACTGGAACGTGACGTCCCGCTCGCCCCGGCCGGCTTCGCGCCGCCCGACTCCGCGTACACCGAGCCGTACCCCAAGCTGATCGCCTACGGCTTCCCCGAGGGCTACGACGAGGGCACGCTCGCCGAGTACCAGGCGGTGTCCGGCCAGTTGATCGCCGACGAGTGGCTGGAGCTGGTGGCGTGGAACGGGCACGGGCAGCCGCTCGTGGCCGGATTCAGCGGGGCGGCGGCGACCCTCCCGGACGGCAGGGTGGTCGGCATGGTCACCGCGGCCTCGGGCACACCGGACGTGCGCAAGGGCCGGATGCTGCCGCTGGACGTCATGGCCCGGTACTGGCCCGAGCTGGGCGAGCTGGTGCCCACGCCCGGCCACCGGGACGACGCCCGCCGGGAGTTGTACGCGCTGCTGCGGCGGGCCGCGGACGACAGCGGCGGCGCGGGTGATCCGAACCGTTTGTACGTGGACGCGGTGGGCGCCTTCGGGCCGCCGCTGCCTCCGGGCGGCTTCCCCTCCCTGTGGGCGGCCGCCGGGTACGTCCAGTGGGAGGTGCCGGACCCGGCCGCGGTGAGCCGGTTCGCCGGCCGGCTCCGGGAGCTGCTCGGCGCGGGCGCGGCCCCGCCGAACCCGGCGGCCCCGCCGGACCTGGCGACCCCGGCGTCTCCGGTCGACCCGGGGCTTTCGGCCTGGTCTCCGGTGGTCGTCGAGATCGATCACAGCGGCGCCGGGCCCGACCAGGTCACCGTCGAGGTGTCCGCGTACCGCGACGGCCGGCGCCGGCCGGTGGGCGCGTGCCGGCTGCCGCGCGCCGGGGTGCGGGCCTATGTGCAGAACCGCATCGACGAGGCCGTCGCCCACCTCGCCCCGGACGCCGACGAGCTGGTGACGTTCGTGCTGCCGCGCGAGTGGCTCAACGAGGCGGTGGCGCACTGGGAGTGCAGCGCGGACGACAGCACGCCCCTGGGCTGCGCCTACCCCCTCGTGGTGACCGACCGCGCGCGCCACCACAGCGGCCGGCTGCGCCACCAGCTGCGCAAGAGATGGCAGAAGCTGGACTCCGGGCGCGGGGCGGAGGTGCACCGCGTCGAGTGCGGCTCCCTGGAGCGGCCGCCGAGCCTGCGCAAGCGGCTGTGGGACGGCGAGGCCGGGCTGGCGGGATTCGCGGCCCCGCCCACGGCGGCACGGAAGCACTTCGAGGTCGGCCTCACCGTCCCCGTCCCGGTCCTGCTGTGGTCCCGGGCCGGCTGCCCCGGCACGGAACACCGGCACCGGCCCGGCCCCGGGACCGCGCACCAGGATCCGGGCTGCCCCGGCAGCGCGTTCCTCGACCAGCTCAGCGCCTCGCTCGCCGACGTCCCGCCGGCCGAACTCCCGCGCCACATCCTGTCCCTGCGGCTGACCGCGGACGCCGCCGACGAACCGGACCTGCACTGGGCGAGAGACCTGCAGCTGCTCTGGGACGACCCGCGCTGCTTCCCGGAGACCACCGCGAGCCTGCGCTCCCCCGTCGCCTGACCGACCGCACGATTCGCCCGCCCCCGTCGCACCCCCCACGGAGAAGAAGAGCCCATGCCCCTGTGGCCCGTCTACACCGGTACGAACGAGCCGCACGACGGCATCGAGAAGCTGCCCCCGCCGCCGCCCTGGCGCGCCTTCGACGGCGGGCCGCCGCTCCGGGCCCCGGACGCGGCCGCCGACGCCAGCGCCGTCTCCCCGGACCGCATGCACCGTGCCGCGACGTACCAGGCCACGGAGCAGACGGTCCAGCTGGTCAACGCGGCCCTGTATCTGCGCCGGCCGCTGCTGGTCACCGGCCCGCCGGGCACCGGCAAGTCCTCGCTGGTGTACGCGGTCGCCCGCGAGCTGCGGCTCGGCCCCGTCCTGCGCTGGAACGTCACCAGCCGCAGCACGCTCCACGACGGCCTCTACCAGTACGACCCGCTCTCGCGGCTGTACGCGGCCCGCCAGGAGGCCACCCGGCAGGACCGGACCGGCGCGACGGCGGAGGGGTCGGCCGAGGCGACGGGCGACGGCTCGGGCATCGAGCACCATCTGCGCCTCGGCCCCCTGGGCACCGCCCTGCTGCCGTACGCCCGCCCCCGCGCGCTGCTCATCGACGAGATCGACAAGAGCGACCTCGACCTGCCCAACGACCTGCTGAACGTGCTGGAGGAGGGCCAGTACGAGATCCCTGAGCTGGTGCGCGCCTCCCGGTCCGCCGCGGACGGCATCGCCGAGGTGCTGGCCGACGGCACCGACGAGCGGGTCCCGGTGGCCCGCGGCCGGGTCCGCTGCCGCGCCTTCCCGTTCGTCGTGCTCACCAGCAACGGTGAGCGCGAGTTCCCGCCCGCCTTCCTGCGCCGCTGTGTCACGCTGCACCTGCGGCAGCCGGACGACCGGCACCTCGCCGGCATCGTCCGCGCCCACCTCGGTGAACCCGACGCGTACGCGCAGACCCTGATCGAACGCTTCCTCGCCCGGGCGGGCGCCGGCGACCTGGCCACCGACCAGCTCCTCAACGCGATCTACCTGGCCCGCTCCGCCGACCTGGACACCGGCTCCCTGGACCAGCTGGCCGAACAGCTGATGCCGTTCCTGGGCCGGTCCGCGCAGTCCGATGTCTTCTGACCGTCCGGGCTCCACGGATCCCCTGGTCCGCCTCGCCGACGTCCTGGCCCAGGCGGCCGACGGGGTGCGCCCGACCCCGCTCGAGCTGGCCGAACTGCTGTGGCTGGCCCGGCACGTGGCACCCGGCGCCACCGACGGCGAGGGCACGGACCGCACGGCCTCAGGACGGGAGGTCCCGGAGTTCCCCGAACCCTCGGAGCCCTCGGACCTCCCGGCGCCGGACCCACCGCCCCCCTCCCCGCGGAAGGACCGGCAACCCGAGCCGGCCCGCACCCCCGAGCCGCCCTCCCGCGTCCCCCTGCACCTCCCCTCGCGCGGTCCCGCGGCGGACCGGTCCCGCACCACGCTCCTCGCCCCGGCACCCCCGATGCTGCGCCACCCGCTCGCGCTGCAGCGCGCGCTGCGCCCGCTCAAGCGCCGTATCGACGCCCCCGTGGGCCACGAGCTGGACGAGCGGGCCACCGCCGACCGCATCGCCCGCCTGGGCGCCGACCCGGCGTGGTGGCTGCCGGTGCTGCGCCCCGCGCGGGAGCGCTGGCTGCGCCTGAACCTGGTGTACGACGCCGGCCCCACCATGCCGGTCTGGCGCCCCCTGATCCGTGAACTGCACACGGCCCTGGCCCAGTCGGGCGCCTTCCGCGCGGTCACCCTGCACCGCGCCGGCGCCGACGGCACGGTGCGGGGCTCCGACGCGCACGCCCCCGCCGACGGCCGTACCGTCACCCTCCTGATCAGCGACTGCATGGGCCCGCAGTGGCGGGAGGGGCCGGCCGGCACCCGGTGGTACGCCACCCTGCACCGCTGGGCGCGCCGGATGTCCCTGGCCGTCGTCCAGCCGCTCCCGGAACACCTGTGGCGGGACACGGCGCTGCCCACCGCCCCCGGCCGGCTGTCGGCCCCGCACCCGGCGGCCCCCACGGCGGCGCTCGGGTTCACCCCGTACGACGGGCACGAGCACCCCGAGCCCGCCGTGACCGGCCGCGCCGTCCACCTGCCCGTGCTGGAGCCGGAGCCGCGCTGGCTGGCGCACTGGGCCGCGCTGCTGACGACGCCGGGTGGAGCGGTGTTCCCGGGCGCCGTGGCCGAGTTGGGCCGTCCGCTGCTGGCGGACGCCGAGGACCGTACGGACGTGGGCCTGCTGTCGGCCGAGGAGCTGGTCCTGCGGTTCCGCTCGACCGCCTCGCCCGAGGCGTTCCGGCTGGCCGGTCATCTCGCGGTGGGGCGCCCCGACCTGCCGGTGATGCGCCTGGTCCAGGCCGCCGTCGAACCGGATCCGCGTCCGCAGCACCTGGCCGAGATCGTGCTCAGCGGCATGCTCACCACCGTCCCGGGCGGCCCGCCCGGCTCCTACGCCTTCCGGGACGGCGTGCGCGAGCTGCTCCTGCTCGGCCTGCCGCGCACCGCCCGCAACCGGACCACGGAACTGCTCGACCGCATGGGCGAGTTCATCGACCGCCGGGCGGGACGGGCGCCGGGAGAGTTCCGCGCGTCGGTCCCCTCCGCCTCTTCCGCGCAGGGCACGGACACGGCCGTGGAGGGCGATCCGTTCGCCACCGTCAGCCAGGACAGCGTGCGCCGGCTCACGGAGACGCCCGACGACGGGGGGCAGCCCGCGGCGCCCGCCGACCGCGCGGAGATCCGTTTCACGGCCGACGCGCTCACCGGCCGCCCCGAAGCCCGCATCACCCTCGAGGCCGCGGTGCACGACATCCTCTCGCGCGGCTCCCTCGCCCCGCGTCAGTACGCGGTGGAGGTCCGCCCGGACGGCTACCTCGTACGCACCGAGCCCGGCGCCTATCTGCTGCCCGTGCTGGTCGCCGTCCTGCGGGAACTCCCCCAGGCGCTCGCCCGGCTGACCGATCCCCCACGGCTGCGGGTGTCGTTCGGCCGGCTCGCCGCCGAGCCGCCGGAGCCGGCCGCGGACGTGACGGTCGTCGTGCCGCCCGCGCTGTACGACGACTTCGCCGCCAGCTCCGCCGCCCGTGACCTCCAGCCCTTCTGGCCCCTGTTCCCCGGCAGCGCCCCGGACACCCCGCCGGCCGCCTGGTACTGCCCGCTCGCACCGCTGTCCTCCGCACCGGGTGAACGCGACCTGGTCCAGGGCCCGTTCATCACCGCCGACCTGCGTGCGCTCGGTGTCCCCACCCCGGGCCGCACGGCCGTCGTGCACACCCAGCCCGACGGCCCGCTCCGGCTGCTCGACCCGATCCAGCCGTACGGGACTCGCCCGCCCCGCCCGGAGACGTACTTCTCGGTCGACCTCACCCCGTACGAGACCCGTCACACCGTCACCCTGCCGAGTTCCGGCAAGGGCGTCTTCAAGGCCGCCGTGACGCTGACCTGGCGTGTCGACGATCCGGTCGCCTTCGTCCGTGGCGAGACCACCGGTGTCCCCCGGCTCCTGGTGGACCACCTGCGCGGCGCGGCGGCCCGCGTCACCCGTCGCCACTCGCTGCGCCATGCCACGGCGGCCGAGCGGGAGGTGAACGCGGGAATGGGCGCCTGGCCGATCCCGGGGCTGTCGGTGTCGTCCACCGTGCGCCTGCTCCGTGAGGGGGCGCCGACTCCACCGGTGGAGCCGCAGGTCCCGTCCCGCCGCCGGCTGGCTTCCCTCCTGGGCGGCACCGACACCGTACTGATCGGCTTCGACGGTCCCCTCGCCCGGCTGTTCCCGGCGCAGACGGCACGGCAGGCCGTCCTCGAC
Source organism: Streptomyces sp. NPDC052301 (assembly GCF_044593395.1). Classification (NCBI taxonomy): domain Bacteria; kingdom Bacillati; phylum Actinomycetota; class Actinomycetes; order Kitasatosporales; family Streptomycetaceae; genus Streptomyces; species Streptomyces sp. NPDC052301. The sequence goes on from NZ_JBIUBE010000005.1 coordinate 10,715, forward strand.
CTGCTGGCGGTCGTGGCCGAGCACCGCGATCCGCGGGACGCTCTGGAGGGCCGGCCGCTGCCCGTCGTGAGCGGCGCCGGGCAGGAGGCGTTCGCGCATCCGCTGGACCTGCTGCGCGCCTACGCCCACGACCCGCTCGGCCCCCGGCTGCGGCTGTGCCTCGACGACCTGGAACTGCGTGCCGTGCCCGACGCCCCCTCGACGCACCGCTCCGTGCCGCTCGTCCGCGCGCTGCACGGTTCCGGCCGGCGCGTCAGCGTGGTGACGGACGTGTCGACCCGGGCCGTCCACCGCTGTCTGCAGCCCTACCGCCTGCCCCTCGCGGGCGTCCACGGCCGCCGCGACGACCTCGGCCTGCTCACCCCGCACCCCGACTGCCTGCGGCGCGCCCTGACCGCCCGGGGTGCGGCGCCCGGCACCGGCGTCCTGATCAGCTCCTCCGTCGCCGAGCTCACCGCCGCCCAGCAGATCGGTCTGCCCTTCATCGGGTACGCCCCGACCGCCGCCGGGCGCCGGCGGCTGCGCGAGGGCGGCAGCGACGTCACCCTCTCCTCCCTCGAACCGCTGCTGGAGGCGGCCCGATCCCTGTGACACGAGCCGACACACCGAGGCGGCCGGAAAATACCCCCGTTCAGCGGCACCCCGCCCGGCCCCTCCCGAAAGGCGCCCGCTTCCGGCCCCGAGCAGGATGCAGTGAAGAGGAAGAGCCCGCCGACCGGACGGGCGCCCCAAGGCCTGCGGGAGGATCCGCCGTGACCGTCAGCCTGGAGCAGTTGCGCCGCTGCCACTTCGCCGTCGACCTGGGCGCGGCCCGCACCCGGGTGTATGTGAAGGGTGCCGGTCTCATCGTCGACCAGCCGTCCGTCGCCGCCGTGAACACCCGTTCCGGGGCGCTCATCGCGGTGGGCGAGTTCGCGGAGAAGATGACCGGGCGGACGCCGAGCTACATCAGAGTCGTACGGCCCATCTCCGGGGGCACGGTGGTCGACATCGAGATGGCGCAGCGGATGCTGCGCCAGTTGCTCGGCGACAAGGTGCGCCGGGCCCTGCGCCGCAATCTGCGGCTGCGGGCCGCCGCGTGCACCCCGCACGACGCCGACCCGCTGGCCCAGCGGGCGACCATCGAGACGCTGGTCGGGCTCGGGGCGCGCAAGGTGGAGCTGGTGGACACGCTGATCGCCGCCGCCGTGGGGTGCGGGCTGCCGGTGGAGCGGCCCGAGGCCACCATGATCATGGTGTGCGGGGCGGCGGCCACCCAGGTCGCGGTGCTCTCGCTGGGGTCCATCGTCACCGCCGAGCGGGTCCCGGTGGGCGGCGAGGCCGTGGACCACGCGATCGTCCAGCTGCTCCGGCACGAACACGAACTGATGCTGCCCAGCCAGTCGGTACGGCCGCTGCAGCTCGCCCTGTCCGGCAACGGGCTCACGCCGCACGGTCCGTCGACCACCGAGATCCACGGGCGGGACGTGGCCACCGGGCTCGCGCGCAGTGTGCACGTGGACACCGCCACGGTGCGCGACGCGATCCACACCCCCCTGACGGCCGTCCTCGACGGCATCGGCAAGGTGCTCCGCGAGTGCCCGCCGGACCTGGTGGCCGACCTCGCGGACCGCGGGATCATGATGGTCGGCGGTTCGGCGCTGCTGCCCGGGTTCGACCAGATGGTGCGACAGGCCACCGGGATGCCGGTGTGCATCGCCGAGCGCCCCGACATCTGCGCGGCCGAGGGGCTGGGCGCCATGCTGGAGGGCCGGATCGACCCCCTGGTGCTGGACCCGCTGGCCGCCTAGAGCCTCTCCGTCGTCCGGCGGGCTCAGCGGGCCAGGTAGCAGCGGATCGTCGTGCCGTCGGGGCCGGTGTGGACGCGGACCAGGTCGGCCACCAGGTTGACCAGCAGCAGACCGCGGCCGCCGCGCTGGTCCCGGGAGGCGGGCCGGCGGCCGGCCAGCGGGTCGGCCAGGCAGCCCTTGTCCCGCACCTCGCACAGCACGTGCCCGCCCTCGGGCCACACCGTGAGGGTGCCGGTGCCGCCGCCGTGGACGACGCTGTTCGTGGTCAGCTCGGCGGTGATCAGCGCCAGGTTCTCCAGGCCCTGGCCGGTCAGGCCGAGCCGGGAGCCGTGGTCGGTGGCCAGGTGCCGTACGGCGGAGAGGGAGCCCTCGGCGAAGGGCAGGCTGAGCACGTCCGGGCCGGTGTCGGAGGCGGCCGGCAGCGGCTCGTTGTAGCGGGAGACGACGCCCTCGGGGTCGTAGGCCGGGCTGGGGCGCTGCCCGCCCGTGCCGGCCGGGATGACGACAGGGTGGGTGGCGTGGGCGTCGGCCAGCGCTCGCTCGTCGAGGCGGGCGGTGTCGTAGGGACACAGGATCGTCACCTCGCGGCCCCGGAACGCCGCGTTGATCAGAGCCTCGTGCTGGGCGCAGGCCGCGTACTCGGCGGGGCTGCGGCCCGCCCAGACCGGCTCGCCGATGATGTGGGCGCGCCGGCCGGGCGGCTGGGCGTCGGCGAAGGCGCGCAGCACGCCGGGGATGATCCGGCCGGGGTTGCGTCCGGCCTCCCGCATGTCCAGGAACCGTACGGCGTCGCCGTCGGCGCCCAGCTCGTCCTGGATCAGCCGCAGGTTCTCGCCCGGCACGGCGACCGCGACCGGCTCGCCGGCCGCCAGGGCGTTCCTGACGAAGGGGACGGTACCGTCCAGGTACTCTCGCGCGTCCGCGTAGAACAGCGCGGGATGGACGAAGGGGTCGATGAGCCCGTCCGTCGCGGTCATGACGTCGACACCTCGATCGCCGGGAGTCCCGGCCAGAGCAGGTCCAGTATGCGGGGCAGGGGGGGCGGCGGGCGGTGCAGCACCAGCCGCCGCCGGTCGCCGAACCGCCGGGCGGTGGCGGCGAGGGCATCGGCGCCCGCGACGTCGACGAAGGTCAGCCCGGAAAGTTCCAAGAAGTACACATCCTCGCCCTCGCGAACGGCTCGCTCCAGCGCGCGCTCCCAGATGCCGCGCGTGGACAGACTGACCTCGCCCGCCGCCCGCAGTCCGGTCCGCCCGGCCAGCGGGGACAGGACGAGCCGCGGCTCCACCGGCTCGGGTCCGCTCACACCTTCTCCCTACCGCACATCACGAGTGCCCAGTATGGCAGCGACATCTCTGTCACGGAGGCGATCGGCTCCGGAAGGCCGAGCGGGTGTAGGCCCTGGTGCCCGGGGGCAGGCGCACCGGCGTGGACTCCGAGCAGCGGACAGGGGGAGACATGGGCTCTGCGGCACGCGCGGCGCACACCGGGCGTCTGGACACCCTGGCCGTCGACGGCCGGACCGAGGGGGACCGGGCCCTGCTGACGGCGCGCGGAGAGCTGGTCCACGGCTGCACGGACACCGTCGCCGGGGCCCTGTCCGCGCTTCCGGCGGGTGTCGGCCAGGTCGTGCTGGACGTGTCGGAGGTGTCCTTCATGGACACGGCGGGCCTGACGTTCCTGGACGTGCTCGGCGCGTACGGCCGGCAGCACGGGGTGCCCGTCTCGGCCACCGGCTGGCAAGGTCAGCCGCGCCGGGTCCTGGAGCTGGTGGGCCTGGACGCCGAGGATCCGCTGCGTACGGGGATACCCGCCGACGTGCCGGCCCGGACCGCCTCCGCGGTGGCCCGTGAACGCGCAGAACAGCTGGAGCTGTTGCGTCTGGAGATCGAGCAGCTGCGGCACGCGCTCGACTCGCGGCCGCTGATCGACCAGGCCCGCGGCATCCTGATGGCCGCGCACTCCTGCACCCCGGACGAGGCCTGGGAGATGCTGCGGGAGGCGTCCCAGCGGTCCAACACCAAGCTGCGGCAGGTCGCGGCCGCAGTGACGCGGAGCGCGGCACCGGGCGGCCCGGCCCCGCCCGAGCCGGTGCGTGCGGCGCTGCGCGCGGCGGCGGCCCGCCACGCCCGCGGGGGTCAGTAGGGCAGGGCGCGCCCCGAGGGCGTCCTGCGGTCGATCTCCTGCTCGCGCGGCGCGGCGGGTCGCCGGCTGACACGTACTCGGATCCGACGGTCCATGACGCCCTCCTCCTGCCGGTGGTGTCCGGCGGTGGACGCCGGTAGGAGGTGCGTGCCCAGCACGGCGGCCGTTCAAGCGCGGTCGGCTCAAGTCGTGGTGGAGCCGACCGCGTTGGCACCGGTCAGCCGGGCCCTGACCGGCCGGGAACGGGAAGGCCTCCCCGGGGAGTGACCCCGGGGAGGCCTTCCGGATCGCTCCGCCGTCCGCTGTGTCAGCGGACCTTCCTGGTGCGGAAGCCCCGGTAGAGCACCGCCCCGCCGAGGAGCAGCGCCGCACCCGCGGCGGCGGCGGGCAGGGCACCCTCCGCACCGGTCTGGGCGAGCACCGGGGCGGTGGGCTGCTCCGGGGTGACGTGCGCGGGCGCCGGGGGGACATGGCCCCGGGGCGGAGCCGGCGGCACGGAGGCCGGCGGCACGGTCGGCGTCGGCGGCACGGAGGCCGGCGGCACGGTCGGCGTCGGCGGCACGGTCGGCGTCGGCGGCTCGGACCGGGGCGGAGTCGGCTGCTCCGGCTGGTCCACCGAACCGTTGACGGAGGTGTTGCCGAATACGGGGTTGGCGATGCCGACCACGTTCCCCGAGTTTCCGCTGACGTTCACCGGCAGATGGACGGGCACCTGGATCTCGTTGCCCGAGACGACTCCCGGGGAGTTGTCGGCGTTGCCGACCGCCTGTGCCCCCTCGGTGTTCTGTGCCGTGGTGCCCCCGGACGTCCCGGCGCCGCCGTTGGCACAGCCGTTGCCCATCGCCGGGTTCAACAGCCCCACCACATTCACCGTGTTCCCGCAGACGTTCACGGGGACGTGCACCGGCAACTGAATGCCGTTGCCGGAGATCAGCCCCGGGGAGCCCGCTGTGGAGCCGTCCGCCGTCGCGTCGGCGTACGCCGGCACCGCCACGGCCATCGCGCCGGTCGCGGCGATGACGGCGAACGCGCTGTGTCGGGTAACCCGTTTCATAGGTTCCCTGCCTTCCAGACTTGGTCGCGGGCGCTCGCCCGCACCAGCACAACGCTGCTGAGCCGCCGACGTTCTGGTGCATCAGCCTTTCGCGCCATTACTCAACCCCACCTCGGCACACCCGAAATGACATCCATATATGGCTGAAACACTCCATAAGACAGAATGAAGGCAGTAAATATGGCAGCGTTGCCCCTCCCCCCACCCCGTTGCCCGCCCTCGCCCGCGGCTCGGGCCGCCCTATCCGGGACGTCCCATGCGCCTGCGCCACCTCACCGCGAGAACCGCCCTCAAGGCCTCCGCCACGGTGGTCCTCACGACCGCTTCGCTCACCACCACAGCGGCGGGTTCACCGGCCAGCGGCCGCCCCGCTTCACCGCAGCCCCCTTGGCGATCCGGCAGACGGACGGCATCGTCTGGTCGAGCGCGACCGCGGGCGGCGTCGTGTACGTCGGCGGCACCTTCGACAGCGTCCGCCCGCCGGGCGCGCGGCCGGGCGAGAAGGAGGTCGCGCGCAAGAACTTCGCCGCGTTCGACGCCGTCACCGGCGAACTCCTGCCGTGCAACACTCCTTCACGGGCGGCAAAAGCCGTACGGGTGATGAAGGCGTCGGCCGACGACAAGGTGGCTGTACGTCGGCGGCTCCTTCGACACGGTCGACCGTACGGGCGTGTCCGACGCGGTCGACCCACAGACGCCACGGGGAGCACGGTGTACCTGGGCGGCGACTTCGAGACCGCCGACGGCCGGCCCAGGAAGTACGCCGCGGCCTTCACCCGCACCGGGAAGCTGCTGCCGTTCCAGGCGGCGGTGGAGGGATCGGTCCACGCCCTCCTGGCGGCACCCGACCAGGGAAAACTGCTGGTCGGCGGCGAGTTCGGCGAGGTCAACGGGGTCACCGACAACGCGCTGGCCGCCCTGGACCCGCGGACCGGCGCCACCGTCTCTCGTATCCCGGGTGGGTTCCGGTGGACTCCCACGTGCAGTCGCCGGCCCGCGACGGCTCCGCCTTGTGTCCGGGCGCCGAGGGTGACGACACCGGCCGCTTCGACGGACGGGTCGCCGGCCGGCTGACCGACGACCGGATGCCGTGGAAGGACGACTGCCGTCCTCTACAGCGGAACCCACGCCCACGACCGCCACGAGACACCGGGCGGCTTGACGACGGCGACGGCCGCGGCGAGGGGCTCGGCCCGCGGACCATGGCGGGGCCCGCGGAGTCCTCCGGGTGGGCGGTGGGTTCACCAAGGCCAACCGCGAGCCGCAGCAGTTCCTGACCCGCTTCGGGACCACCGCCGACGCCCCGGTCGAGGGCCCTCACGTCCTCTCGCTCACCGGCACCCGCGCCGGCACCGTCACGCTCGGCCGGCGGGCCGCCTGGGACCGGGACGCCGCGGTGCTGACGCACCGGATCCACCGTGACGGCAAGCGTGGCCACGCTGGAGCAGCGCTCCGCCCCCTGGGACCGCCCGTCGAGGAGCCACACCGACTCGGTGGCCCCCGGCTCCAGCCACCGGTGGACGGTCACGGTGACCGACGGCAGACGCACGTCGGCCCGGCCGCCACCTCTTCATGGTCACCACGACAGCCGACGCGCGAAAGCCGGGTCAGTCATGAGGAGACACCGCATCGGGTACGCGCCGGGCGTCTTCGACCTCTTCCACGTCGGGCACCTCAACATCCCGCGCCGCGCCCGGGAACAGTGCGACCACCTCGTCGCGGGCGTCGTCGCCGACGAGCAGGTGCTGCAGCTGAAGGGCGGACGGCCGGTCGTGCCCCTCGCACCAGCCGGACCGGACGGCGCTCAGCAGGGCCGGCCAGAGCTCGTGACCGGAAGGTGGGCCGGACCTGGTCCGGACGCGTGAACGGTGGCCGCCGCCTCGGCGTGCCGACCACCGTCCTTGCATCACCACAGGTCCCATCGTTTCTGCGCCTGCGGTGCCGGGTGGGGCGGGTGGGACTCGAACCCACGGCCGACGGATTATGAGTCCTTCTCTGATCTTCCGGTCCGTCCCCACTCTTGCCCAGATCCTCCTATAACCGCAGGTCAGGGGCTCTTTGCCATTCTGGCTCTGCGCTGGCCCTCCTGATCCTTCCTGGTCCTTCCGTCCCCTGCGTGTCCCCTACGCGCCCCAGGGGGCCTTGCGGCCGATGCCGAACAGGGTGCTGCAAGGCAAACGGCGCAGGTCGCCGTAGCAGGGACTCGGGAGGAATGAACCCGCCAGTTCCCGCTCGGATACGGGATCGGTGATCATTCTCGTTTTGTGACCGGCGGCTCACTCGGTGGAGACCAACGACCGCGACACCGCTCGATCTTCTAGGTGGCCATCGCCGGGGAATCCTGCCGCGATGGCTTCGTGGACGGTGCGGTTCTACCGTGGGGGAAGCAGGTAGATCCTTGGAGCGGGTCATGATCGCCGTTCTCGGACTCATCGTCTTGATCGCCGTGGTAGTCGTCGGCGTGGCCGGTGTTCTCACCAACCGCGGCAGCGGGCACGAACTCAACGGCGGGTTCTCGGTATTGGGCCACGGCATGACCGGCTCCACCGGCATGCCGTTCCTGTACGGCATCATCATCGGGGCGGCGGGCCTGTTCGGGCAGCGACCAACGCGAGCCCGCCCGCGCGGAGGACACGAACGCGCAGGGGGACTCACCCCACGGCGATCGCGCTCCCGCCCCGGACGGCGGTCGTCGGAGCAGACTGCACTTGTGCGGGCATCGATCCGCCCCCCGGTAGACCGCCCCCGCGCGCAGATCGGTGGCCGGCCAGCGCCACGGATCTTCCTGCCACCGAGCCCCAGCAGACTACTCACCCCGGGTGGTAACCCATGAGTATTTCGAAGAAGATCGCGCACAAAGCCGAAGCGATGAAAGGCGGCGCCAAGAAGACGGCCGGTCGCGCCACCGGCAGTCGGCGCCTGCAGGCCGAAGGCCACGGAGACCAAGTCAAGGGCAACATCAAGCAGGCCGGAGCGAAGATCAAGGACGTCTTCAAGCACTGAGCACTCCACCCCGGCCCAGCGAAGTACGGGTCGATGGTTCCAGTTGTGCCGTTCCGCCAGGGGTGGAAGCCCTGCAGAGTGGGGACTTTTGCTGTCTGCGGGGAGTTTTGGTGTCCGCCCGTGGGTGGGTGATCGTTTCCACCACCGGGGAGATCAGGGTTTCCGCCGGCAACCCGGGCCTCCAACGGATTCGCCGTGCAAGCAAGTCGGTCACCGCGAATGCCCTGTTCTGGGCTGGCGGCCAAGCGATCTCGGCACGGAATAGCGGGTTTCGCCGCCACATGCCTCTTCCCCCGCCGTGGGTACGCTGAGAGTAGGTGTTCACCATGGACTGGCTGACAAGGCTTCCTGGTATCGCACGGCTGATGCGTACGCACGTGTGGCGGGCGTACGAGCGGCTGGCCGAGACCCACTGGGCCCGGCTCGCCGCTGCCATCACCTACATCAGTTTCGTCGCACTCTTTCCGCTGATCACTGCGGGCGCGGCGATCGGCGCCAAGCTGCTGAGCAAGGACCAGCTCAGCGAGCTTGAGGACAAGATTGCCGGCCAGGCGCCGGGCCTTTCCAACCTGCTGAACCTGAAGGGCCTCGTCGCGCACGCCGGAACCGTCGGGCTCATCGCGGGCGCGCTGCTGCTCGTGATCGGCATCAACTGGGTCGGCGCCCTTCGCGGGTGCCTGCGCGCAGTCTGGGAAAAGGAGCAGGACCCGGGAAATCCGATCCTGCTCAGGATCAAGGACACCGGGGTGCTGGTCGGTCTCGGAGTGGTCGGGCTGGTCGCGATGGGCAGTTCGGTGTTCGCGAACAGCGCGGTCGGCTGGGCAGCCGACAAGGTCGGGATCGAGGGCGGGGCGGGACGGGTGCTGCTGTTCTTCGCCGGCTTGGCCATTGCCCTGCTCGTCGACTTCCTGCTCCTGGTCTACCTGCTCACCCGGCTGCCGCGGGTGCATCCCGGCCGACGTGCGGTCGTGGTCGCCGGCCTGATCGGTGCGGTCGGCTTCGAACTGCTCAAGCTGCTGCTGACCGGCTATTTCCAGGGCGTCGCGGGAAAGAGCATGTACGGCGCCTTCGCCGTCCCGGTCGCCGTCGTGCTGTGGATCAACCTCATGGCCAGGCTGCTGCTGTACTGCACCGCCTGGACGGCGACAGCGGCGGCGGTGCAGTCCGGCGAAACAGCCGCGGGTCCCGGGACCGGACCCGCAGTGACCGACGAACCCCAGCGGGCAGCGGAAGGCGGCGGTCCACCAACAACACCGCGCAGGCCCTGATACCGAGCGGCCACCGACCCGCCCCTGCAACGACCGGTGCCGGGGTCATACCGCGCGCGCCAGACCGGTCCTCGATGACACGTCGGCCGAACGCTACTGCTCGCCGTCGTCCACGCGAGGATGCGGTCTGATACACGCTGATCAGGCGCACGGTTCACCGGCGCCGGGCGTCCGGGCGTGAGCAGCTCCGGGCTCCGAGGTTGCCGTCTCATCCTCGCCGTTTCAGTGCACGTTCCACGTGTGGGAGCTCCTCGTGCAGCAGCCGGCCGACCAGGGCACCGCCGAATACGACGACGCCCATGGGCCGAGAACGACCGCAAGATGGTCAAGCGCATCAACGAGCTGATCGACGACACCACGCGCGACCCCTTCAAGGGCATCGGCAAGCCGGAGCCCCTGAAGGGGGACCTGTCGGGCTACTGGTCCCGGAGAATCGACGACACACACCGGCTCGTGTACAAGCCGACCGACGACGAGTTGATCATCGTTCAGGCTCGGTACCACTACTGACACGGTCCGAAGAACGCGGCCCCCCTTCGAGGGGCACCAACCCCGCTGTGGGAGCCGATACTCGAAGAGCTGCGGCGCCTCGGCGCAAGAAAGAGGCAGCACAGAGACGAGACCTCGCTCAACGCCTTGCCTCCACAACGCCGGTCAGGCGATACGGCCAATTTCGGCTATGCCTCGCATGTAGCCCGAACCACGTCCCCTGGGTGTCCCCTGGACCTTGGCCTGAGCGGGTGAACGGGGGCCGCCACGCTGGCATGGCGGCCCTCCTTCATACGTTTCCGCAGTTAGAAACGCTTCTGCATCTGCGATGCCTGGTGGGGCGGGTGGGACTCGAACCCACGGCCGACGGATTATGAGTCCGCTGCTCTAACCGGCTGAGCTACCGCCCCGTAACGGCGTGTCGCGTACAAGTGTGCGCGCCGTCTGCCGCAGCATAGCCGCTCATACGATCTCCTGCCTCGGATGGTCGGCTTCGGCACTGCTCATGACCTTGAGGACTCCGGCGCGAGCGCCATGGTTCCCCCGGACATGAAACCGGACATGAAAAAGGACCCCGGAGGGGTCCTCGTTCGGCGTGCTCCCCCGACTGGACTCGAACCAGTAACCTGCCGGTTAACAGCCGGCTGCTCTGCCAATTGAGCTACGGAGGACCGAAGCTCCCCCGACTGGACTCGAACCAGTAACCTGCCGGTTAACAGCCGGCTGCTCTGCCAATTGAGCTACGGAGGATCGCCTCGTCTGCATCGAACGCACCTACCTGGGTATTCGCCAGGGGGCGGGCGCTCGCTGCGACACATACATTAGCGCAAGCAGGGGGGTGCTCCGCCAATCGGTACCCCCGGTGCCCACGTCGCACCAGCAGACCCAGGCAAGGGAAGGGTGGCAGCCATGCGCTACCGGCTCACGTTCGTCGCCGGACTGGCCCTCGGTTACGTACTCGGCACGAGGGCCGGACGCGAGCGCTACGAACAGCTGAAGAAGTCCGCTCGCCAGATCGCGCAGAACCCCGCCGTGCGCAACACCGCGGAGACGGCCGCCCAGCAGAGCCGTCAGTACGCCGGCAAGGCGTTCCACACGGTGAGCGACAAGGTCGGCGACCGCGTCCCCGCCTCCGTGGCCCAGCGCGTCCGGTCCCTGCGCGAGCGCAGCGTCGACGGCACGGCCGAGGACGACTGGGGCACGAGCAACACCTAGCGCGAGCGGCGTGCCCGCCTCCATCGGCGCCCTCGGCCGAACCCGGCGCAGGAATGCTGCAAAATTCTCCACATGGGGATAGTCGCCGGGTTGGACAGCTCGCCCGATTTCACTCGCATCGTCGTCTGCGACACGGACACGGGAGCCGTGCTCCGACAGGGGTACGCGCCGCATCCGGTCGAGGCATCGGAGGGCGGGGGACGCCCCAGTGACGTCGACCCCCAGGCCTGGTTGCTCTCGCTCGGTGAGGCCGCCGGAGGCGGTCTGCTGGAGGGCGTCCAGGCCATCGGCGTGTCCTCGCAGCAGAACGCGCTGATCCCGCTGGACGCCCAGGGCAACACCGTGCGCCCGGCCATGGTCGGCGGCGACAAGCGGGCCCAGGTCGCGGCGGCCGATCTCGTCGACGCGCTCGGCGGGCGCGAGGCCTGGGCGCAGGCGGTGGGATGCGTGCCGCAGGCCGCCCAGCCGGTCACCAAGCTGCGCTGGCTCGCCAAGAACGAGCCCGAGAACGCCCTGCGCACGGCCGTACTGCTGCAGGCTCACGACTGGCTGGTGTGGCAGCTGCTGGGGCGGCCCCTGAGAAGGACCACGGATCGCGGCGGTGCCTCCGGGACCGGGTACTGGTCCGCGGCCACCGGCGGCTACCGGCCGGACCTGGTCGAGCTGGCCCTCGGGCACCAGGCGATGCTCCCCGAGGTGATCGGCCCGGCGGACGCCGCCGGGACCACCCCGGAGGGGCTGCTGATCTCCGCGGGGACCGGCGAGACCATGGCCGCCGCGTTCGGGCTCGGGCTCGGACTGGGGGACGCGGTCGTGTCCCTCGGTGCCTCCGGATCGGTGATGGCCGTTCACCCGGAGGCCCTCGCCGACCAGTCCGGGATGATCACCTCTTTGGCCGACGCCACGGGCATGCACCTACCGGTCGTCACCACCCTGAACGCCGTACGCACCCTGCGCGGCGCCGCCGAACTGCTCGGACTGCCGGACCTGGAGAGCCTGTCCGAGCTGGCGATGAAGTCCACGCCCGGCTCCCACGGGCTGGTCCTGCTGCCCTACCTGGAGGGTGAGCGGACCCCGAACCTGCCGCACACCGCGGGCACCCTCGCCGGGCTCAGGCGCGAGTCGATGAAGCCGGAGCACCTGGCGCGGGCCGCGTTCGAGGGCATGCTGTGCGGGCTCGGCGACGCGCTGGACGTGCTGCGCGGCCGGGGCGTGGAGGTGCGGCGGATCTTTCTGCTCGGCCAGGCCGCCGAGCTGCCCGCGGTGCAGGCGGCGGCGCCCGCGTTGTTCGGCGCGCAGGTCGTCGTACCGCAGCCCGCGGACTACGCGGCGATCGGCGCGGCCCGGCAGGCGGCCTGGGCGCTCGGCGTGTCGCAGGGCACCCTCGACCCGCGCACCCCGCCGGCCTGGCAGGGCGCGGCGGCCCAGGTGCTGGAACCGGGCGACGAGCTGGCCGTGGGCCAGGCGGTGCGCCAGCAGTTCACGGCGGTGCGGGAGCAGACCCATCCGGGCGCGTTCCGCGTCTAGCGGGTTTCGTTCGGACCAGGTCGGATCGGGCCGCGGCGTCCGGTGCGGTGCATCGCACCGGCGGAGGATCACCCGCGTACCGGGCGTACTCGGGTGGCCCGACGACACGGCGAGGTGCCGGGCCGGGCGTCGCGGACCCGGCCTGATCCGAACGAAGCCCCCTGGGCCCGAAGGTGCATGCGGACGGCTTAATCGGTTGAGGTAACGCCGGTGGTGTGTTCGACGATAGGGGCCAAGGGCAACCGACCAGCCCCGTCGCCGAACCCGAGAGACGTAGCGTGCTCATACGACTTCTGCGGACCTATCTCAGGCCCTACAAGAAACCCATAGCCCTCTTGGTGCTGCTGCAGTTCCTGCAGACCTGCGCCACCCTCTACCTGCCCACCCTGAACGCGCACATCATCGACAACGGTGTCGTGAAGGGTGACACGGGTTACATCCTGTCCTTCGGCGCCCTGATGATCGGCATCTCGCTGGCGCAGGTCGTGTGCAACATCGGCGCGGTCTACTACGGTGCGCGCACCGCCTCCGCGCTCGGCCGGGACCTGCGCGGAGCCGTCTTCGGTCAGGTGCAGTCCTTCTCCGCGCGTGAGGTGGGTCACTTCGGGGCGCCCTCACTCATCACGCGTACGACGAACGACGTACAGCAGGTCCAGATGCTGGCGCTGATGACGTTCACCCTGATGGTGTCGGCGCCCATCATGTGTGTGGGCGGCATCGTGCTGGCGCTCGGACTCGACGTGCCGCTGTCGGCCGTGCTCGTGGCGGTCGTCCCCGTCCTCGGCATCTGCGTGACGCTGATCGTGCGCCGGCTGCGGCCGCTGTTCCGGTCGATGCAGGTCCGCCTCGACACGGTGAACCGGGTGCTGCGCGAGCAGATCACCGGCAACCGGGTGATCCGCGCCTTCGTCCGCGACGAGTACGAGCAGGGCCGGTTCGGGAGGGCCAACGGCGATCTCACCGAGATGCAGCTGGCCACCGGCCGGATGCTCGCGCTGATGTTCCCGATGGTCATGACGGTGGTGAACCTGTCCTCCATCGCGGTGGTGTGGTTCGGCGCGCACCGCATCGACAGCGGCGGGATGCAGATCGGTGACCTGACCGCCTTTCTCGCCTATCTGATGCAGATCGTGATGTCCGTGATGATGGCCACCTTCATGTTCATGATGGTGCCGCGCGCGGAGGTGTGTGCCGAGCGCATCCAGGAGGTCCTCGGGACCGACTCGAGCGTGGTGCCGCCGACGGCACCGGTCACCGAGCTGCGCCGGCACGGGCACCTGGAGATCCGCGGGGCCGGCTTCCGCTATCCGGGAGCCGAGGAGCCGGTGCTGAAGTCCATCGAGCTGGTGGCCCGGCCGGGTGAGACGACCGCCGTCATCGGCTCCACCGGCAGCGGCAAGTCGACCCTGCTCGGACTGGTCCCCCGGCTGTTCGACGCCACCGAGGGCGAGGTCCTGGTCGACGGCGAGGACGTCCGGCAGGTCGACCCGGTGCTGCTGGCGAGGACGGTCGGGCTGGTGCCGCAGAAGCCGTACCTGTTCGCGGGCACGGTCGCCACCAACCTGCGCTACGGCAATCCGGACGCCACCGACGAGGAACTGTGGCACGCGCTGGAGGTCGCGCAGGCCAAGGACTTCGTGAGCAAGCTGGAGGGCGGCCTGGACGCGCCGATCGCGCAGGGCGGTACGAACGTCTCCGGCGGCCAGCGGCAGCGGCTCGCCATCGCCCGCACGCTCGTCCAGCGTCCGGAGATCTACCTCTTCGACGACTCCTTCTCCGCGCTCGACTACGCCACCGACGCGGCCCTGCGCTCCGCGCTCGCCCGGGAGACCGCCGAGGCGACCGTCGTGATCGTCGCCCAGCGTGTGGCGACCATCCGGGACGCGGACCGGATCGTCGTGCTGGACGAGGGCAGGGTGGTCGGCTCCGGCCGGCACCAGGAGCTGATGGTGACCAACGAGACGTACCGGGAGATCGTGCTCTCCCAGCTGACGGAAGCGGAGGCCGCCTGATGTCCGGGCCCATGGGACGCATGATGGCCGGAGGCGGCCCCGACCAGCGGTCGATGGACTTCAAGGGGTCGGGCAAGCGGCTCGTCGCCCAGTTCCGACCCGAACGGCTCACGATCTACGGCCTGCTGTTGTGCGTGGTCGTCAGCGTGACCCTGAACGTGATCGGCCCGAAGATCCTCGGCAAGGCCACCGACCTGGTGTTCTCCGGGATCATCGGCCGGCGGATGCCCGCCGGTGCGACCAAGGAGCAGGTGCTCGCGCAGATGCGTGCGCACGGCCAGGGCCGGATCGCGGACATGCTGAAGAGCACCGACTTCACCCCCGGCAAGGGCATCGACTTCACCGCCGTCGGGAACGTCCTGCTGCTCGCGCTCGGCATCTTCCTGGTCTCCGGTCTGCTGATGGCGGTGGCGACCCGGCTGGTCAACCGGGCCGTGAACCGCACGATGTACCGGCTGCGCCAGGACGTGCAGGCGAAGCTGTCGCGGCTGCCGCTGTCGTACTTCGACCAGCGCCAGCGCGGCGAGGTGCTGTCCCGCGCCACCAACGACATCGACAACATCGGGCAGACGCTCCAGCAGTCGATGGGGCAGCTGATCAACTCGGTGCTCAGCATCATCGGCGTGCTGGCGATGATGTTCTACGTCTCCTGGATCCTGGCGCTGGTCGCCCTGGTGACCGTGCCGCTGTCGTTCGTCGTGGCCACCCGGGTCGGCAAGCGGTCGCAGCCGCACTTCGTGCAGCAGTGGCGCTCCACCGGCAAGCTGAACGCCCACGTGGAGGAGATGTACACCGGGCACACCCTGGTGAAGGTGTTCGGCCGGCAGGAGGAGTCGGCGCAGCAGTTCGCCGAGCAGAACGAGGCGCTGTACGAGGCCTCCTTCAGGGCGCAGTTCAACAGCGGCGTCATGCAGCCGCTGATGATGTTCGTGTCGAACCTGAACTACGTCCTGGTGGCGGTCGTCGGCGGGCTGCGGGTCGCGTCCGGCGCGCTGTCCATCGGTGACGTGCAGGCCTTCATCCAGTACTCGCGGCAGTTCTCGATGCCGCTGACGCAGGTCGCGTCGATGGCGAACCTGGTGCAGTCCGGTGTCGCCTCGTCCGAGCGGGTCTTCGAACTCCTGGACGCGGAGGAGCAGGAGGCGGACCCGGTACCGGGCGAGCGGCCGGCCGAGCTGACCGGCCGGGTGCGGCTGGAGCACGTCTCGTTCCGGTACGAACCCGAGAAGCCGCTGATCGAGGATCTGTCGCTCACCGTCGAGCCCGGGCACACGGTGGCGATCGTCGGCCCGACCGGTGCGGGCAAGACCACGCTGGTCAACCTGCTGATGCGGTTCTACGAGGTGTCGGGCGGCCGGATCACCCTGGACGGGGTGGACGTCCGCCGGATGTCCCGGGACGAACTGCGCTCCGGGATCGGGATGGTGCTGCAGGACACCTGGCTGTTCGGCGGCACGATCGCGGAGAACATCGCGTACGGGGCGGCCAGGGAGGTCACCCGCGGCGAGATCGAGGAGGCGGCGCGGGCCGCGCACGCCGACCGGTTCATCCGCACGCTGCCCGACGGCTACGACACCGTGATCGACGACGAGGGCACCGGGGTCAGCGCGGGCGAGAAGCAGCTCATCACCATCGCGCGGGCGTTCCTGTCGGACCCGACGATCCTGGTGCTGGACGAGGCGACGAGCTCGGTCGACACCCGTACGGAGGTGTTGATCCAGAAGGCGATGGCCAAGCTGGCGGCCGGACGGACGTCGTTCGTGATCGCGCACCGCCTGTCGACGATCCGGGACGCCGACACGATCCTCGTCATGGAGAACGGCTCGATCGTGGAACAGGGCGCGCACGCGGAGCTGTTGGCGGCGGACGGCGCGTACGCCCGCCTCTACCAGGCCCAGTTCGCGCAGGCCGTCGCGGAGGTGGACTGAGATGACGGGGGCGCTCACGCCGACGTGAGCGCCCCTTCAGTCCAGGTATCCCCTCAGCTGGTCCGCGAAGGCATGGTCCCGCAGCTTGTTGAGGGTCTTGGACTCTATCTGCCGTATCCGTTCCCGGGTGACGCCGAAGATACGGCCGATCTCCTCCAGGGTGCGGGGGCGGCCGTCGGCCAGGCCGTACCGCAGCTGTACGACCTTCCGCTCCCGCTCCCCCAGCGTCGACAGAACGGCCTCCAGGTGCTCCTTGAGCAGGAGGAAGGCCGCCGACTCGACGGGGCTCGTGGCGTCGCCGTCCTCGATGAGGTCGCCGAGGGCCACGTCCTCCTCCTCGCCGACCGGGGCGTGCAGGGAGACCGGTTCCTGGGCGAGCCGCAGCACCTCGGAGACCCGCTCGGGCGGCAGGTCGAGCTGGGCGGCGACGTCGTCGGGCGTCGGCTCGTACCCCCGCTCCTGCAGCATCCGGCGCTGCACGCGTACGACCCGGTTGATCAGCTCCACCACGTGGACGGGCACCCGGATGGTGCGGGCCTGGTCGGCCAGGGCCCGGGACATGGCCTGCCGGATCCACCAGGTGGCGTAGGTGGAGAACTTGTAGCCGCGGGCGTAGTCGAACTTCTCCACGGCCCGGATCAGCCCGAGGTTGCCCTCCTGCACGAGGTCGAGCATGGTCAGGCCGCGGCCGACGTACCGCTTGGCGACGGAGACGACGAGCCGCAGGTTGGCCTCGATGAGCCGCCGCTTGGCCATCCGGCCCATGACCACCAGCCGGTCGAGGTCCAGCGCCAACTCGCTGTCCAGGTCGGGGGTGTTGCTCAGCTTCTCCTCGGCGAACAGGCCGGCCTCGACCCGGCGGGCCAGCTCGACCTCCTCGGCGGCGGTGAGCAGCGGGATGCGGCCGATCTCGCGCAGGTACTGGCGGAACAGATCGGCCGACGGGCCGCCGGTGTCGATGCGGGCGGCGGCCGGGTTCCCGGCGGGCTCGGCGGCCTCCAGCGGTTCGTCGGCCTCGTCGGGTTCCTCCGCGAGGGCCTCCGCGGGCGGTTCCGTCAGCTCCGCGGCCACCGTCTCCGGATGCAGGGCGGCAGGTCCCTGCGGGGGTACGCCGGTGCTGCTGTCGGTCTGGGTGAGGGTCTGGGTCTGCACGGGGGCGACCTCCAGGATGATCGCTGCCGGAGGCAGTGCGGCAGCGGTACTTCGGGAGCGGAGAGTCGTCGGCCTGCGCTCCGAGGACTCGGGCACCGCCCCCAGTGTGGAGTAAGACACATCCCCGCCACGAGGGGCGTGCGGTGACTTTTTGCGTCCGGTCCGTGACCGGGCGAATACTCAGGTCGCTGGACCATCCGACTGGCATATGCGGGGACTGAGGCACAGGGACAGCTGCCCGGCGCTCTCGTGGCCGGGCAGGTGGCGGTCATGGACCACCTCGGCATCACCCCCCGGCCGGTCCCTCGGGGACTGATCCCGCGGAGGTGACCTACAGCGCCTCCGCGCCCCGCTCCCGCAGTGTCTGGTCGTACTGCTGGAGGACCCACATCTCGTTCTGCACGGCGGCCAGCTGGGCGGGGTCGCCGCCGGTGGCCAGGCGGGTCATCTGGGACTGGATGTCGCGGATGCGGCGCTCCACGGCGCGGCGGCGGATCTGGACCAGGACCGTGCCGGCGTAGGTGTCGTCGACGGTGCGGCGCAGGATCGGTTCGACGGCCAGCTCGGTGACCATCGCGCGGACGGTGTCGTCGGGCGCGGCCTCACGCACGCGGACCAGGTATTCCTGGGCGTCCTGGACGCCGTACTCGGCGCCGCCCGCCTCCGCGATCGCCTGGCGCACGGCCGCATACGGCGGCGCGGTGAACTCGTCCACCCCGTAGGCGTCGAAGGCCGGGGAGACCAGCTCGGGGCGCTGCAGGGCGAGTTTGAGCAGTTCGCGTTCGGCGGCGTAGACAGGGTTGCGCAGGGTCAGCGCGGGGCCGCCGCCCGCCGGGCGGGAGGCGGGGGCCGCCCACTGCTGGTCACCGCCGCGCGAGCGGTCCTGCTGCGGGGCCTTTCCGCCGCGCTCCCGCGCCCAGCGGGCCAGCTGGGCCACGCGCCGGACCACGAACTGGGTGTCGAGGATGCCGAGCATGCCGGCGAGTTCGACGGCGACCTCGTGCTGGGCACCGCTGTTCTTGATCCGGGCGACGATCGGCGCGGCCTCGTCCAGGGCGGCGGCACGGCCCGCCGGGGTGTCGAGGTCGTAGCGGGAGACGATCTGGCGGAGTGCGAACTCGAAGAGCGGGGTGCGCGGTTCGACCAGGTCGGCGACCGCCTCGTCGCCCTTGGCGAGGCGCAGCTCGCACGGGTCCATGCCGTCGGGCGCGATGGCGATGTACGTCTCGGCGGCGAACTTCTGGTCGTCCTCGAAGGCCCGCAGGGCGGCCTTCTGCCCGGCCGCGTCGCCGTCGAAGGTGAAGATCACGCGGGCCGAGCCGTTGTCCATGAGGAGCCGGCGGAGGATCTTGATGTGCTCGCCGCCGAAGGCCGTGCCGCAGGTCGCGATGGCCGTCGTCACCCCGGCGAGGTGACAGGCCATGACGTCCGTGTAGCCCTCGACCACGACCGCGCGGCTGGCCTTGGCGATGTCCTTCTTGGCCAGGTCGATGCCGTACAGCACCTGGCTCTTCCGGTAGATCGGCGTGTCGGGCGTGTTCAGGTACTTCGGGCCGTTGTCCGCCTCGTAGAGCTTGCGGGCGCCGAAGCCGACGACCTCGCCGCCGATGTCCCGGATGGGCCACATCAGGCGGCCCCGGAAACGGTCGATGGGGCCCCGGCGGCCCTCCTGGGAGAGGCCGGAGAGGATCAGTTCCTTGTCGGTGAAGCCCTTGCCGCGCAGGTAGCGGGTGAGGTGGTCCCAGCCCTGGGGGCTGTAGCCGACGCCGAAGTGGACGGCGGCGGACTGGTCGAAGCCGCGCTCGGCGAGGAAGACCCGGCCGGTCTCGGCCTCGGGGCCGGTGGCGAGCTGCTCGGCGTACCACTGCGCGGCGATCTTGTGCGCCTCGACCAGGCGGATGCGCTCGCCGCGCTGGTGGGAGGGGTTGTACCCGCCCTCCTCGTAGCGCAGCGTGATCCCGGCCTGGGCCGCCAGGCGCTCCACCGCCTCCGAGAAGGAGAGGTGGTCCACCTTCATCACGAAGGTGAGGGTGTCGCCGCCCTCCTGGCAGCCGAAGCAGTGGAAGAGGCCCTTGCTCGGGCTGACCTGGAAGGACGGCGACTTCTCGTCGTGGAACGGGCACAGGCCCTTGAGGTTGCCGCCGCCCGCGTTGCGCAGCTGGAGGTACTCGGAGACCACGGCGTCGATCGGGACCGCGTCCCGTACCGCCTTCACGTCCTCGTCGTTGATCCGTCCTGCCACGCGTGAATTCTACGGGGGCGCGGTGACAGTCCCGGTGCCCGTCAGGATCGCGGGACGAGGCTGTCGAGCGGGACGTGCGGGTCCGAGAGCGCCTCCACGTTCACCTGGGCCCGGGAACGGATGAGCTGCTGGATCTTGTCTGTGACATCCCACACGTTCACGTTCATCCCGGCCAGGACCCTGCCCTCCTTCACCCAGAACGCGATGAACTCCCGCTTGCCGGCGTCTCCCCGGATCACCACCTCGTCGTACGAGCCCGGAGGCGCCCAGCCGCTGTACTCCATGCCCAGGTCGTACTGGTCGGTGAAGAAGTAGGGCACGCGGTCGTAGGTGACGTCCCGGCCGAGCATCGCGCGGGCGGCGGCGGGGCCGCCGTTCAGCGCGTTCGCCCAGTGCTCCACCCGCAGCCGGGTGTCGAACAGGGTGAGCGGGAAGGACGCCACGTCACCGGCCGCGTGGATGTCCGGGTCGGAGGTGCGCAGCCGCTCGTCCACCACGATCCCCCCGCCGTGCGCCCGGTCGGCGATCTCCAGGCCCGCCGCCTCCGCGAGGGCGGCCCGCGGGGCGGCGCCGATCGCCGCCAGCACGTCGTGCGCCGGGTGCTCCTCGCCGTCGTCCGTGCGGACCGCGAGGACCATGCCGTCCTGGCCGACGATCTCGGTCAGTCGCACCCCGAAGTGGAAGCGGACGCCGTGCTCGCGGTGCAGCTGGGCGAAGACGTTGCCCAGCTCGGGGCCGAGGACGCCGTGCAGCGGGGTCGGCAACGGCTCGATCACCGTGACCTCGGCGCCGTACTCGCGGGCCGCCGCCGCGACCTCCAGGCCGATCCAGCCGGCGCCCGCGATCACGAGGTGCCCGTTGTCCCGGCCGAGGTGCTGCAGGACGCCCTTGAGGCGCTCCGCGTGCGCGAGCCGGCGCAGGTGGTGGACGCCCGCCAGGTCGGTGCCGGGGATGTCGAGCCGGCGCGGCTCGGCGCCGGTGGCCAGGAGCAGCTTGTCGTAGCGGACGAGCGTGCCGTCGTCGCCGAAGCGGACGGTCTTCGCCGTACGGTCGACGCGGTCGACGGTCTGGCCGAGGTGCAGCTCGATGTCGTTCTGCGCGTACCAGGCGGGCTCGTGCACGAAGACGCTGTCGCGCTCCTCCTTGCCGAGCAGGTAGCCCTTGGACAGCGGCGGGCGTTCGTAGGGGTGGTCGCGCTCGTCGCAGATCAGTATCACCCGCCCGGTGAAGCCCTCCGCACGGAGCGTCTCGGCCGCCTTCGCACCGGCGAGACCGCCTCCGACGATGACGAATGTCTGATCCGCGTCGACCACTTGATGCCTCCTCGTAAGGGTGCCGCCACATGCGAGCGTCCCGCACGCGGGGTGCTGCGGGAAGAGGGAGTGACCCGATCAGGCCACGGCGGGTCATGTTCCTCTCACATATGCCCCGTCAGTCTGGCGTGCAGCGAGCGTGCGGAGGCATCGGTGAGCGAGGCGATCTGGTCGACGATCACCCGCTTGCGCGCGTGGTCGTCGCATGCCCCGTCGAACAGCGCCCGAAACTGCGGATCCAGCCCGTCCGGGGCACGGGCGGTCAGCGCCTCGGCCAGTTCGACCACGACCACCCGCTGGTCGGCGCGCAGCCGCTCCTGCTCGGTGCGCTGCATCACGTACCGGTCGGCGACGGCCTTGAGCACCGCGCACTCCATGCGGGTCGCGCGGGGGACGACGAGTTCGGCGCCGTAGCGGGTGAGCCGGCCGCTGCCGTACGCGGCGCGCGTGGCACCCTCGGCGGCCAGGCAGAACCGGCCGATGAGCTGGCTGGTGGCGTCCTTGAGACGGGCCTGGGCGGCCGCCGTGCCGTCGTAGCCGTGCGGCCACCACTCCTCGTCCAGGAGGCGGTCCAGGGCCTCGGCGAGTTCGGCCGGGTCGGTGTCCGCGGGCACGTACCGGCCGACGGCCACCTCGAACACCGCCTGCCGCTCGGGGTCTGCCTGCAGGCAGTTGGGGTCGATGTGGCCGGCGTGCAGGCCGTCCTCGACGTCGTGCACCGAGTAGGCCACGTCGTCCGACCAGTCCATGACCTGTGCCTCGAAGCAGGTGCGGGTGCCGGGGGCGTGCGCTCTGACCCAGTCGAACACCGGGCGGTCGTCCTCGTACACGCCGAACTTCCCCGACGCCGGGTCGGTGGGATGGGCGCCGCGCGGCCAGGGGTACTTGGTGGCGGCGTCGAGGGCGGCGCGGGTGAGGTTGAGGCCGACGGAGCGGTCCTCGGTGAAGCGTTTGGGTTCGATGCGGGTGAGGAGTCTGAGGGACTGGGCGTTGCCCTCGAAGCCGCCGCAGTCGTCGGCGAAGGCGTTCAGGGCCTGTTCGCCGTTGTGCCCGAAGGGCGGGTGGCCCAGGTCGTGGGCGAGGCAGGCCGCTTCGACCAGGTCGGGGTCGCAGCCGAGGGCCGCACCGAGCTCCCTTCCGACCTGGGCGCATTCGAGTGAGTGGGTGAGCCGGGTGCGGGGGCTGGCGTCCCACACCTGGCTGCGGGCTCCCGGCGTGACGACCTGGGTCTTGCCGGCGAGGCGGCGCAGGGCGGCGGAGTGGAGGATCCGGGCGCGGTCGCGCTGGAAGGCGGTGCGGCCGGGGCGTTTGTCGGACTCGGTGACCCAGCGCTCGGCCGACGCCTGGTCGTAACCGGTGGGGGGTGCGGTGCCTTCCATGGTTCGACAGTAAGCGTCGGCACCGACAAAAGGGTGCGTCAGGCGGCTTCCGTCCACGGTGTTGCCAGGCACTCCGCGTAACGGTGCAGGATCAGGCGGGCCACCGCCGGATGGGCGCCCAGGGGGGCCGCGGCGATCCAGGGGGCCGCCTGCGCGGCTTGCGTCGCGAAGCGGCCCGGTGCCGCGAAGGACGACGCGATCGCCACCCGGTGCCGGCCGCGGGCCGCCAGGGCACGCAGCGCCGTCGGGACGGTCGGGTTCGCGGCGGAGGCGTAGGCCGGGACGACGGGGACGCCCAGACGGTCGGCGAGCAGGCGGGCCGTGCGGCGGGTGTCGGCGGCCGAGTCGGGGTCGCGGGACCCGGCGGCGGCGAGGACGACCGCGCTCGTGCGGCGCGTCGCCTCGTCCGTCGCCGCGGGCCAGCCGGCCTCCCGCAGGCGGTCGTACAGGGCCTCCACGAGCAGCGGGTGCGGGCCCAGCGGCGCGGCCACGCGTGCGCGGGCCGGTGCGGCGGCGGCCATCTCGGGGATGTCCTGCTTGATGTGGTAGCCGCGGGAGAGGAGCAGCGGCACCAGGACGGCCTGGGCGCTGCCGAGGGCGGCGAGGGTGTCGGGGAGCAGGGGCTCGTTCAGCTCGATGTGGCCCAGGTGGACGGGGAGGGCGGGGCGCAGCTCGCGGACCCGGTCCAGCAGGGTCCGTACGGTGGCGAGCGCCCGCGGGTCGCGGCTGCCGTGGGCGACCAGGACGAGGGCGGGCGGGGCCGGGCGGCGGCGTCCGAGCGGCGGGACGAGCCGGAGCTGCCCGGCCAGCCGGCTGCCGATGCTGTTCATGAGGTGCGCCGTGCTGTCGAGGTGGAGGTCGGGCTCGGGGCGGGAAGGGTGCGACGCCGTCATGGAAGGATCCTGCCGGGGTCAGGTTGCGTGGTCGTTGCCGGACCGTCACGAGCGTTTTCCGCTGCTTCACGGCGTACGGATGCACGCTGTGAGGCGAACAGACGCACGACGTGCGGCGAACCGGTTCGTCTCCGTCCGCGTCCTCCATGGTCGAAGCGATCAGACTTTCCGGGGGCCCGTATGAAGATCCGTCGACCGCGGCTGCCACGCACCCGCACGGGGCAGCGCCGGCTGGTGCAGGCCGTGATGGCCGCCTGTGTGCTGGCGCTGCTCCCGGCGACCTGGCTGTACGTGTCCACGGCGGACCGGCTGCGCACGACGGCGGACGCACCGCGGGCGCAGGTCGCCGTGGTGTTCGGGGCGGGGCTGTGGAACGGCGAGCCGTCGCCGTACCTCGCGCACCGGCTGGACGCGGCCGCGAAGCTGTACCGGGCGGGGCGGGTCGAGGTCGTTCTCGTCACCGGGGACAACAGCCGCAGGGACTACGACGAGCCGGACGCCATGCGGGCCTATCTGAGGAAGCACGGGGTGCCGGACCGGCGCATCGTCAGCGACTACGCCGGGTTCGACACCTGGGACTCCTGTGTGCGGGCCCGGAAGGTCTTCGGTGTGGACCGGGCCGTGCTGATCAGCCAGGGCTTCCACATCCGGCGGGCGGTGGCGCTGTGCGAGGCGGCCGGGGTGGACTCGTACGGGGTCGGGGTCGACGCCAAGCACGACGCGACCTGGTACTACGGCGGCACGCGGGAGGTGTTCGCGGCGGGCAAGGCAGTGCTGGACGCGGTGTTCCACCCGGATCCGCGGTTCCTGGGGCGGAGGGAAGACGGGGTGGCGCGGGCGCTGGCCGCCGGGCGGTGAGGCCTCGCCTCACGGCGTCCGGGAGGGCGCGGGGAGGTCGCCGTGCCGGGCGTGTAACGGGGAGCGGTCCGGGGCCGTAACACGCCGGAAGCACGCTGGGCGGCATGGAATCGATCCCCCCGACGCCCACCCACTGCCCGTACTGCGCCCTGCAGTGCGGGATGAACGTCACGCCTCTGCCGCAGGGTGGAGTCGAGGTCTCCGAGCGCGTCGACTTCCCCGTCAACCGGGGCGCGCTGTGCGGCAAGGGCCGTACGGCGGCCGAGGTGCTGGCACCGGGGGTGCGGCTGACCTCGCCGCTGGTGCGGTCCGGGGGCCGGCTCGTCGAGGCGGGCTGGGCGCAGGCGCTGGACCTGGTCGCCGAGCGGCTCGGGCGCACCCGGCGGGAGTACGGTGCCGACGCGCTGGGCGTGTTCGGCGGGGGCGGGCTGACGAACGAGAAGGCGTACTCCCTCGGGAAGTTCGCCCGGGTGGTGCTCGGCACCTCCCAGATCGACTACAACGGCCGTTTCTGCATGTCGTCGGCCGCGGCGGCCGGCACGAGGGCGTTCGGGCTGGACCGGGGGCTGCCGTTCCCCCTGGAGGACGTACCGAGGACCGGCTGCGTGATCCTCGTCGGGTCGAACCCGGCCGAGACCATGCCGCCGTCGCTGCGCTACTTCACCGAGCTGCGGGAGAACGGCGGCACGCTGATCGTCGTCGACCCGCGCCGGACCCGGACCGCCGAGCAGGCCGACCTGCATCTCGCGCCCCGGCCCGGCACCGATCTCGCGCTCGCGCTGGGCCTGCTGCACCTGGTGGTGGCCGAGGGACGCACGGACGAGGAGTACATCCGGGAGCGCACGGCCGGCTGGGAGGAGGCCCGGGCGGCGGCGATGGCGCACTGGCCGGAGTACGTGGAGCGGATCACCGGCGTGCCCGTCCCGCAACTCCGGGAGGCGGTTCGGATGTTCTGCGAGCCGGAGTCGGCGATGGTGCTCACCGCGCGCGGGCCCGAGCAGCAGTCCCAGGGCACGGACACGGTGGGGGCGTGGATCAACCTGTGCCTGGCGACGGGCCGGGCGGGCCGCCCGCTGTCCGGGTACGGCTGTCTGACCGGGCAGGGCAATGGGCAGGGCGGACGCGAACACGGACAGAAAGCCGACCAGTTGCCCGGCTACCGCAAGCTGGACGACCCGGCGGCGCGGGCGCACGTGGCCGGGGTGTGGGGCGTGGACCCGGACAGTCTGCCCGGCCCCGGACGCAGCGCCTACGAACTCCTCGACGCCCTCGGCACCGACATCCGGGCGCTGCTGCTGATGGGGTCCAACCCGGTGGTGTCGGCGCCGCGCGCGGCCCACGTCGAGGAGCGGCTGCGGTCGCTGGACTTCCTGGCCGTCTGTGACGTCGTCCTGTCCGAGACGGCGGAGCTGGCGGACGTCGTGCTGCCGGTGACGCAGTGGGCGGAGGAGACGGGCACGACGACCAGCCTGGAGGGCAGGGTGCTGCTCCGCCGCCGGGCCGTCGCTCCCCCGCCCGGGGTCCGCAGCGACCTGTACGTCCTGCACGAGCTGGCGGCCCGTCTCGGCGTGGAGAAGGGTTTTCCGACCGCCCCGGAGGAGGTCTTCGACGAACTGCGCCGGGCGAGCGCGGGCGGCCCGGCGGACTACTCGGGGATCACCTACCGACGCCTGGCACAGGAGGACGGCGTGTTCTGGCCGTGCCCGCAGACCGCGGACGACACGCCCCACCCCGGCACCCCCCGCCTCTTCCTGGACCGCTTCCCCACCGCCGACGGACGGGCACGGTTCGTCGCCGCGGTCCACCGGGGGACGGCGGAGGAGCCGGACGCCGAGTACCCGCTGCTGCTGACCACCGGGCGGGTGGTGTCCCAGTACCAGTCGGGGGCCCAGACCCGGCGGGTGGCGGAGCTGAACGCGGCGGCTCCCGGCCCGTTCGTGGAGCTGCACCCCCGGCTCGCGGCCCGGATCGGCGCGGCCGAGGGCGACCCGGTGAGCGTGGTCTCCCGCCGGGGCCGGGCCACGGCCCCCGCCCGGATCACGGACGCCATCCGTCCGGACACCGTCTTCATGCCCTTCCACTGGCCGGGCGAGGGCCGCGCCAACACCCTCACCAACCCGGCCCTGGACCCGACCTCCCGGATGCCGGAGTTCAAGTCGTGCGCGGTGCGGGTGGAGGTCCTGGGGCCGCGCTAGCAGGGCGGTGCACGACCCTGGCCGGCGGCGCCGGGCGGCCGTCTCCCGTAGGTTCGGGACCATGTCCGACACACAGCAGTTCGACCTCGACGCCTATCTGGACCGCATCGGGTGGAAGGGGGAGCGGCGGGCCGATCTCGCGACCCTGCGGGGAGTGCATCTGGCGCACGCGCTGTCGCTGCCCTTCGAGAACCTGGACCCCGTGTCCGGCAGGGCTCCGTCCCTCGCCCCCGGCGATCTGATGGCCAAGATGATCCACGGGCGGCGCGGCGGCTACTGCTACGAGCACAACACGCTGCTGCGGCTGGCCCTGGAAGCACTCGGTCACCGGGTGACACCGCTGGCCGCGCGGGTGGTGGTGGGGGCCGAGACGCCGATGAGCCGGCCGCGCACGCACGCCATGCTGCGGGTAGAGGTGCCGGGCGAGCCGCAGCCGTATCTGGCGGACGTCGGGTTCGGTGCCGCGGCCGCGCTGCTGGCGCCGGTACCGCTGGCGCTCGGCACCGAGTCCGAGGGGGCGGGGCGCCGGCACCGGCTGGTGCTGCTGCCGCACGACGGGCCGCTTCCGCTGTGGGCGCTGGAGACGTACGACCGCCGGGCGGCGGACTGGGCCGCCCAGTACGCGTTCACGCTGGAGCCGTTCACCGCCGCCGACTTCGAGGTGTTCAACTGGCACGTCGGCACCAACCCCCGCTCCCCCTTCACCCACCGCCCCTACGTGCAGCGGACCACCGCCGAACGCCATCTCTCCCTGGACGGCGCCCGGTTGACCGAGTCACGGGCCGACGGGACGGTGACCGAGCGGACGTTGTCCGGCGAGGGCGAGGTCCGGCGGGTGATCGAGGAGGAGTTCGGCATCGAGGTGCCGGCGGGGCTGCGGCTGCTCGGCGGCTGAGTCAGCGGCGGGAGAGCCAGTCGCCGCCCTCGATGCGGGTGCCCCGGGCACGCAGCCGGGCGGCGACGGGCGGGGCGGCGAGGTACACCCAGGCGCGGACCGGGATGCCGTCGGTGCGCACCGCGTCGCGGGCGACGCGTTCGTAGAGGTTGCGGGGTCCGTCCGGCACGTACTCCTCCAGCAGGTCCAGCGCGGTGAGCAGGTCCTCGTACGCCTCGGGGAGGGCGGTCACCAGCTCACCGCGCACCTCCTCGCCGGGCTGCTCGACGGCGTAGGGGTAGCCGGGGCCGTCGTACAGGGCGGCGCCGGGCAGGCGGGCCGGTGATGCGGCGGCGGTGCGGCCCCGCAGGAACAGGTCGTGATTGGGCTCGCCGGGCCGCAGGGTGCCGTAGACGAAGAAGGGCAGCGGCCGGCCGGGATCCGGAGTGATCACGGAAACGATTCTGTACCCCCTCGGGCCCGTCACACATCTCCATGAAGACGCTATGGACATGACATGTCATGGCCTCTTAAATCTCTGTGACGTCAGCGCCCGCCCCCACGCCTTCGAGGCGCCTCCCCCGAGGAGACAGATGAGCCGGATACGGCAGCACGTCCGAGGATCCCGTCGCATCGCCACGGCCGGCATCGCCGCCACCACCGCCACCCTGCTGGCGGCCGCTCTCTCCCCCGCCGCCCACGCCGACACGAGACCGACCCGGGTCACCGCGATCGAGAACGCGGCGTCGGCACTCGTCGCCCACGCCACGAGCCTCGGCCTCACCTCCGCCGAGGGCACCAGCGTCCGCGACGTGATCGTGGACAAGGACGGCACCCAGCACGTCCGTTACGACCGCACGTACCACCATCTCCCGGTCCTGGGCGGCGACTTCGTCGTCCACCTCACGCCCAGCGGCGCCTACCACGGCGCCGACCGCGCCACCAGGAGCCGGATCTCCCTGGCCTCGGTCACCCCGAAGGTGTCGGCCCCCGAGGCCGCCGGCCTCGCGGTGAACGCCCTGCGCGCCGTCAACCTCGGCGAGCGGCTGAAGCAGGTCAAGGCCAAGCCCGAGCTGATCGTCGACGCCCTGCACGGCACCCCGAAGCTGGCCTGGCGCACCAACGCCGTCGGCCAGGACTCGCTCGGCAACCCGGTCGCCCGCACGGTGCTGACCGACGCCCGCACCGGCGCCCAGATCGACGCCTGGGACAGCATCGAGACGGCCACCGGCGACGGAAAGTCGCTGTACAGCGGCACGGTGCCGCTGGAGACCACCCAGTCCGGGTCGTCGTACCAGCTCAAGGACCCGACGCGCGGCAACACCTACACCGGTGACGCCGAGGGCAAGACCGACCTGTGCTTCTTCGGCATCTGCTTCAGCCGGGCACCCGCGACCCTGTTCACGGACGCCGACAACCACTGGGGCACCGGCACCACCTCCGACCGCGCCTCGGCCGCCGTGGACGCCCAGTACGGCACCAACGAGACCTGGGACTACTACAAGAACGTCCACGGCCGCAACGGCATCGCCGGTGACGGCAAGGGCTCGTACAACCGCGTCCACTACGGCAGCAAATACAACAACGCCTTCTGGGACGACAGTTGCTTCTGCATGACGTACGGCGACGGTGACGGGACCACCTTCGGCCCGCTCGTCGCCCTCGACGTCGCCGGGCACGAGATGTCCCACGGCGTCACCTCCAAGACGGCCGCGCTGACGTACTCCGGCGAGTCCGGCGGGCTGAACGAGGCCACCTCCGACATCCTCGGCACGATGGTGGAGTGGTACGCGAACAGCCCCTCCGATCCCGGTGACTACCTCATCGGCGAGAAGATCGTGAAGCCCGGCTTCGGCCAGCCCGCCCTGCGCTTCATGGACAAGCCGTCCAAGGACGGCAACTCGGCGGACTACTGGAGCAGTTCGGTCGGCAACCTCGACGTCCACTACTCCTCCGGCGTCGCCAACCACTTCGCCTACCTCCTCGCGGAGGGCAGCGGGGCGAAGACCATCAACGGGGTCAGCTACAACTCCCCGACGTCCAACGGCTCCACGGTCACCGGCATCGGCCGGGACAAGGTCGGCAAGATCTGGTACCGGGCACTGACGGTCTACATGACGTCCTCGACGAACTACGCCGGGGCCCGTACGGCGACCCTCAACGCCGCCAAGGACCTGTACGGCGCGGGCAGCGCGGAGTACAACGCGGTGGCCGCGGCCTGGAGCGCGGTCAACGTGAACTGAGCGGGCGGCGACAGCGGCGGGCCGGTGCTCCGTGCGGGCACCGGCCCCAGCCGTGTCGCTGACGTGCCGTCACCCGTTCAACGCCCCCGGCGGTCCATTCGTGTTCTCTTCGTATGATTATCTTGCGAACATTCTCGGATGCCCCGTGACCTGCGGAAACCCCTGAGACGCTAGGCCGTGCGGGGGCCGTCGGTGACACCCGTTCACCGCATTCCTGACGCTGCATCAGCAAGCGGATCTCCCGGACAGCGACTTATCTCGGAAGGGCAGGGGCGCCGCGCCCCTGGACCAGCCGAAACGCAAGCCGTGGGGAGCACCATGCGACGCACCGCCCGTCTGCTGACCGGTACCGCGCTCGTCGTGGCGGCGGCGGCACCCGCCTACGCCGGTGACACCGGCCGTCTGGACGTCTACCCCGCCACCGTGACGCCGGGCGGCCTGGTCTCGGTGAACACCGCCGCGTGCGGCGACAAGGGCGCGGCGACCGGGGACGCGGGCGCCCTCGGGGCCGGCGTCTTCGCCCTGGCGCCCAGCACGCACCAGGGCGAGGCGATCGGCCAGTTCCGGGTGCCGCCGAGCGCACAGCCCGGGACCTACGAGATCGTCGCCAAGTGCGCCGAGGGCACCCGCCAGGTGACGGGCGACCTGATGGTGACGTTGAGCGCGGCGCACGAGCAGGTGCAGCCGCGCGGAATCATGAAGACGGGGGTCGGCGGAGCATTCGGCCCCGACCCCGTGCAGACCGCGGCGGGCGTGGCGGCACTGGCCGTCGCCGCCGCGGGCGGTACCTGGCTCCTGCATCGCCGGGCGAGAGGCGACGGGATCTGACGGACACCCTCCGCTGTCCGTCCGCCGGTACCGCACGTCCCGCCCCCTCCGGGTCCGATGCCCCTCGCGGCCCGGAGGGGAAGGGCGCATGCGGAGGCACGCCTTCGGGAGAGAGGTCGGTATGCGCAGGAGCGTCAGAAGCGACAGGCTCGGCGACACCGCCATAGCCGCCGTCACCGTCGTCGCCCTCGGCTCGGGCGTGTGGCTGCTGGGCGGAGGCACCGCGGCGCACACCCCGCCCCAGCCGTCGGCGGTCGAGGGCCACCCCGATCCGGCCGGCGAGCGCCTCGCCGCGCCCTCGCTGCCGCCCTCCCCGCCGCTCAGGATCCGGATCCCCGCCATCCGCGTGAACGCCCCGCTGATGGGCCTGGCGCTGACCCGCTCCGGCAGCCTGGACGTGCCGCCCGCCGGTGAGAAGAACCTGGCCGGCTGGTACGAGGCCGGCACCACTCCCGGCGAGACCGGGACCGCGATCGTCGCCGGCCATGTCGACAACACCGACGGCCCCGCCGTCTTCTACGACCTCGGCGCGCTGAAGCGGGGCACCACCATCGAGGTGGACCGCCGGGACGGCGCGGTGGCCGTGTTCACCGTGGACGCGGTGGAGGTCTACGCGGCCCGCGACTTCCCCGACGACAAGGTGTACGGCGCCGCGTCCCGCCCCGAGCTGCGCGTCATCACCTGCGGCGGCGGCTACTCGAAGACGACCGGCTACCAGGGCAACGTCGTGGTGTTCGCCCATCTGACGGGCAGCCGATAACCCCTCAGTGCGGTGCCGGGTCGCCGCCGAGGACGTGCTCCCTGCCCCAGGCGCCCAGTGGCGCCAGGGCCTCGTTCAGCAGGGCGCCCCGGCCGGTCAGGGTGTACTCGACGCGCGGCGGCACCTCGTCGTACTCCTCGCGGTGCACGATGCCGTCGGCCTCCAGCTCCCGCAGCTGCGCGGCGAGCACCTTCTCCGTCACGCCGGGCAGTGCCCTGCGCAACTGGCCGAACCGGTGCGGGCGCTCGTTCAGCGCCCACAGGATCAGCACCTTCCACTTGCCGCCCACGACATCCATCGCCGCGTCGATCCCGCAGACGTACGCCCCGGGCCGTCGTCCGACCGGCATGCGCTCCCCCTTCGCGGCCTGCAGCCTTCCCTCCGGGTAACCACCCACTTCGAAGTAGGTACTTACGCCGGGCGCTCCCTCGGACGAGCCTAGCCGTCATGACCGACAACTCACCCCTGACCCTGCTCGGCACCGGCGCGATGGGCACCGCCCTCGGCCGGGCCTGGCTGGCCGCCGGACACCCGCTGACCGTCTGGAACCGCACCCCCGCACGCACCGCCGCCCTCACCGCCGAGGGCGCGGTGACCGCCGGCAGCGCGGCGGAGGCGGTGGCCGCGAACCGGCTCGTCGTGGTCTGCCTGCTCGACGACGCCTCGGTCGGCCAGGCCCTGGCGGACGCCGACCTGACCGGCCGTGACCTGGTGAACCTCACCACCGGCACCCCCGCCGACGCCCGGGCCCGGGCCGCCTGGGCCGAGGAACGCGGCGCACGCCTCCTGGACGGCGGGATCATGGCCGTACCGCCGATGATCGGCACGCCCGGCGCGTACGTCCTCTACAGCGGCCGCGCGGACCTGTTCGAGGAGCACCGGGACACGCTCGCCGTCCCGGCCGGCACCCGGTACACCGGCACCGACCCCGGCCTGGCCGCGCTGTACGACGTGGCGCTGCTGAGCGCCATGTACGGCATGTTCGCGGGCGTCACGCACGCCTTCGCCCTGGTGCGCCGGGAGGAGGTGGCGCCCGGGGAGTTCGCGGACGTGCTCGTGCCGTGGCTGCACGCGATGGCCGGCACGGCCCACGGGACGGCCGAGCGGCTGGCGAGCGGTGACTACACCGGCGGTGTCGTCTCCCCGCTGGCCATGCAGGTCGCGGGCGCGGGGACGCTGCTGCGCACGGCGCAGGAGCAGGGAGTGCGCACGGAGTTGCTCAGGCCGTTCCTGGACCTGATGCGCCGGCGGCTGGAGGCCGGCCCCGCCACGCACGGGGCGGAGGACATCGCGGGGCTGGTGGACCTCCTGCGCCCCTGAGACAGCGCCAAGCGAAGACAGCGCCTCCGCTGAGACAGCGCCCCGAGAGCGCGCCTGCCGTGAGCACGGCCTCGGCCTCACAGCCCGCCCCGGCGCCTTCTCGGGACCCTCACACCCCCGGCGCGCGCCCGCTGAGGGCAGCGTTCCTCCCGGGAAACAGGAGTGATGCTGCCGGGTAACGTCGAAGCCGCAGGCTCGGGGACATGACCTCGAATACGCGTGTGGTGGTGATCGGCGCCGGCCTCGCGGGCGTACGGCTCGCCCGGCGGCTCGGCGAGCTGGGTACGCCCGCGCTCCTCGTCGGCGAGGAGGAACACCCGCCGTACAACAGGGTGCTGCTCGCCGAGGTGCTGGCCGGCCGGTACGCCCCGGAGGTCATCGGCCTGCCGGCACCGGCGGGGCTGCTGCGGGCCCGGGTCACCCGCATCGACCGGGCCGCCCGCACCCTCGACTGCGCCGACGGCACCTCGATCGCCTACGACACGCTGGTCCTCGCCACCGGCTCCAACCCGGTGCTGCCGCCGCTGCGCGGCCTGTTCACCGCGGACCACCGGCTGCCCGAGGGCGTCCACGCGTTCCGCACCATGGACGACTGCCTGGGGCTGGCCGAGGCGGTCCGGCCCGGCGTACGCGCGGTCGTGATCGGCGGCGGGCTGCTCGGCGTGTCAGCGGCCCGCGCGCTGGCCGTGCGCGGCGCCCAGGTGGTCCTCGCCCAGCAGTCCGAGCGGCTCATGGAACGCCAGCTCGACCCGGACGCCTCCCGGCTGGTGCTGCGGCACCTCACCGGCCTGGGCGTCGAGGTGCACACCGAGTGCCGGGTGCGGGACGTGCGCTGCCTCGCGGGTGCCGTCCGCTCGGTGGAGATGGCCGACGGGTACGCCCTCGACGCCGACCTCGTGGTCCTCGCCTGCGGGGTCCACCCGCGCACCGGCCTGGCCGAGCAGGCGGGACTCGCCGTGCACCGGGGCGTCCTCGTCGACGACCGGCTGCGCACCTCCGACCCGCACATCCACGCCCTCGGCGACTGCGCCCGGCACGAGGGGACGGTCTACGGCCTCGCCGCCCCGGCCCTCGAACAGGCCGACGTCCTCGCCGCGCTGCTCGCGGGTGACACGACCGCCCGCTACCGCGGCACCCGCTCCCTGACCCGGCTCACCCTGACCGGCCCGGGCTCCCCCTTCGACCTCGCCGCGTTCGGCGAGAGCGAGGCGCGCCCCGGCGACGACGTGGTGCGCCTCACCGACGCCACCCGAGGCACCTACCGCAAGGTCGTCGTCCGCGACGACCGCCTGGTGGGCGGGGTCCTCGTCGGCGAACTCGGCACCGTCGGCGCGCTCGCCCGCGCCTGGGAGGGAGCAGAGCCGCTCCCCGACGACGGCCCCCTGCTCCACCTGCTCACCAACGACGGAGGCACCTGATGTCCAGGACCGCACTTCTTGGGGACCGCCCCCGCCCCACGATTCTGCTCGTCGGCCACGGCATGGTCGGCCAGCGGTTCCTCGAGGCGCTCGCCGAGCGCGGCCTGACCGCCACGCACCGCGTGGTCGTGCTGTGCGAGGAGCCGCGTCCCGCGTACGACCGCGTCCAGCTCACCTCGTACTTCTCGGGCCGCACGCCCGAGGACCTCTCCCTGACCGACCGGGAGTTCATCGAGGCCCACGGCATCGAGCTGCACATCGGCGACCCGGCGGAGACGGTCGACCGCGCGTCGCGTACGGTCACCGCCCGCTCCGGGCTCACCGTCGGCTACGACGTCCTCGTGCTGGCCACCGGCTCCTACCCCTTCGTGCCGCCGGTGCCGAACAAGGACGCCGAGGGCTGTTTCGTCTACCGCACGATCGAGGACCTCCTCGCCATCGAGGAGTACGCGAAGGCCAGGGCGACGACGGGTGCCGTGGTCGGCGGCGGGCTGCTGGGCCTCGAGGCCGCCGGTGCGCTGAACGGCCTGGGACTGAACGCCCACATCGTGGAGTTCGCGCCGCGCCTGATGCCGGTGCAGGTGGACGAGGGCGGTGGCGCGGCGCTGCTGCGGACCATCGCGTCCATGGGCCTGAGCGTGCACACGGGTGTGGGCACGCAGGAGATCGTGACGGACGCGTCCGGCGCCGTCACCGGCATGAAGTTGTCCGACGGCTCCGAACTCGCCGTCGACATGGTGGTGTTCAGCGCCGGTGTCCGCCCGCGCGACCAGCTGGCCCGCGACTGCGGCCTGACCGTCGGCGAGCGCGGTGGCATCGCGGTGGACGAGCGCTGCCGTACGGTGTCCGACCCGCACGTGTTCGCGATCGGCGAGTGCGCGCTGGCCGTGGACGGCCGGGTGTACGGCCTGGTCGCGCCCGGTTACGAGCAGGCGGAGACGGCCGCGGCCACCATCGCCGAGGACGAGGCGTCCTTCACGGGCGCCGACCTGTCCACCAAGCTGAAGCTGCTCGGCGTGGACGTGGCCTCCTTCGGCGACGCGCACGGCACCACCGAGGACTGCCTGGACGTCGTCTACTCCGACTCCCGCGCCGGCCTCTACAAGAAGCTCGTCATCGGCGCGGACGGCACGCTGCTCGGCGGCATCCTCGTCGGCGACGCCGAGGCGTACGG
Source organism: Streptomyces sp. NPDC052301 (assembly GCF_044593395.1). Classification (NCBI taxonomy): domain Bacteria; kingdom Bacillati; phylum Actinomycetota; class Actinomycetes; order Kitasatosporales; family Streptomycetaceae; genus Streptomyces; species Streptomyces sp. NPDC052301. The sequence continues at coordinate 45,795 of NZ_JBIUBE010000005.1, forward strand.
CACCCTGCGCGCCCTGACCGGCTCGGTGCCCCCCATCTCCCCCGAGTCGCTCGTCCTGCCCGCCGGAGCGGGCTCGGGGGCCCAGCTGGGCCCGTCCGCGCTGCCGGACGAGGCGATCATCTGCTCCTGCCACAACGTCAGCAAGGGCACCGTCCGGGGCGCGGTGACGGAGCACTCGTGCACCACCGTGCCCGAGGTGAAGAAGTGCACCAGGGCCGGCACCGGCTGCGGCAGTTGCGTGAAGGTCCTCGGCCAGCTCGTCGACGCCGAGCTGGAGGCGTCCGGCATCGAGGTCGACAAGGGCCTGTGCGCCTGCTTCGCGCAGACCCGCGAGGAGCTGTACGAGATCGTCCGCGCGCTGGGCCTCACGTCGTACCGGGAATTGCTGGACCGCTACGGCCGCGAGGGCGCCCGGGGCGGCGACGGCTGCGAGGTCTGCAAGCCGGCCGTCGGCTCGATCATCGCCTCCCTCGCCCCCGCGATCGGCGCGAGCGGCTACGTCCTGGACGGCGAGCAGGCCGCCCTGCAGGACACCAACGACCACTTCCTCGCCAACCTGCAGAAGAACGGCTCGTACTCCGTCGTGCCGCGCATCCCCGGCGGCGAGATCGCCCCCGAGAAGCTGATCGTGATCGGCGAGATCGCCCGGGACTTCGGCCTCTACACGAAGATCACCGGCGGTCAGCGGATCGACATGTTCGGCGCCCGCGTGGAGCAGCTCCCGCTGATCTGGGCCCGCCTGGTGGACGCCGGCTTCGAGTCCGGGCACGCCTACGGCAAGTCGCTGCGCACGGTGAAGTCCTGCGTGGGCTCCACCTGGTGCCGGTACGGCGTGCAGGACTCGGTGCGCATGGCGATCGACCTGGAGCTGCGCTACCGGGGCCTGCGCTCGCCGCACAAGCTGAAGTCCGCCGTCTCCGGCTGCGCCCGAGAGTGCGCCGAGGCCCAGTCGAAGGACTTCGGCGTCATCGCCACCGCGGGCGGCTGGAACCTGTACGTCGGCGGCAACGGCGGAGCGACCCCGCGCCACGCGGACCTCCTCGCGCAGGACCTGTCCGACGCCGAACTGGTCCGTCTGATCGACCGGTTCCTGATGTTCTACATCCGCACCGCCGACCGCCTGGAGCGCACCTCGACCTGGCTGGAGCGGATCCCGGGCGGCCTGGACCACGTACGGGACGTGGTGGTGCACGACTCGCTCGGCATCTGCGACGACCTGGAGAAGCTGATGCGGGCGCACATCGCGCACTACCGCGACGAGTGGGCGGAGACCGTCAACGACCCCGAGAAGCTCGCCCGGTTCGTGTCCTTCGTGAACGCCCCGGACACCCCGGACCCGGTCGTCGCCTTCGTCCCCGAGCGCGACCAGATCAAGCCCGACCTGCCGCTGCTGTCCATCGGCACGCGTCCCTCGGACGGCGCGGCCGACGTCCTGGAAGGAAGCGCCCAGCGATGACCCTGGCACTCGAGAGCACCGACCTGAAGGTCCAGCTCCAGCTGACCGACAGCTGGTTCACGGTCTGCGACCTGAGCCTGCTGACCCCGGGGCGCGGGGTGGCCGCCCTGCTGCCGGACGGCCGCCAGGCAGCCCTGTTCCGCGACCGCTCCGACCGCCTCTACGCCATCGACAACCGCGACCCGTTCACCGGCGCGGCCGTCCTCTCCCGCGGCCTGACCGGCACCCACCAGGGCCGCCCGTTCGTTGCCTCCCCGCTGCTGAAGCAGCGCTTCGACCTGGAGAGCGGGGAGTGCCTGGACGACGCGTCGGTGCGGGTGACGGTGTACGAGGTGCGAGCAGCGTGACCATGTTTGACTGATCGTTCCAGAAAACCTAGGCTGCAGCCCATGGCCAGGACGAAGGAATTCGACCCCGACGCCGCGCTGCAGTCGGCCCTGGAGCTGTTCTGGCGGCGCGGCTACGAGGCGACGTCGATGGCCGACCTGGTCGAGCACCTCGGGATCGGCCGGGCCAGCCTGTACGCGACGTTCGGCAGCAAGCACGAGCTGTACGTGCGCGCGCTGGACCGGTACGGGCAGGCCCAGAACCCGCTGCTGACCCGGGAGCTGTCCCCGCCGGGCCCGGTGCTGCCGGCCGTCCGCGGCCTGGTCCGGCGGTTCGCCGCCGAGGCCACGGCGGAGGCCACCCGGGAGCAGGGCTGCCTGGTCACCAACACGGCCGTCGAACTGGCCCCGCACGACCCGGCCGCCGCCCGCCGCGTGCAGCAGAGCTGGGACAGCCTGGAGACGCTGCTGCACTCCGCGCTGGTCCGCGCCCGCGCCCAGGGCGAGCTGCCCGCGGACCGTGACCCGCTCGCCCTCGCCCGCATGCTGCTCGTCCTGCTCCAGGGCCTGCGGGTGGTCGGCAAGGCCGCCGCGGACCCGGCCAGGGTGCGGGACGCGGCGGAGCAGGCGCTGGCGCTGCTGGACTGAGACACACGGTCGGTGGCGCCATTTTTTCGCACGTCATATTGGATCGATCAGTCAAGAATTAGGGGGATCACCATGACGCATCGCTTCACCGGCCGCACCGCCCTCGTCACCGGCGCCGGCACCGGCATCGGGCGGGGCATCGCGCTCGCCTTCGCCCGCGAGGGCGCGAACGTCGTCGTCGCCGGGCGCCGCAGGGAGCCGCTGGAGGAGACGGTGGCGCTGATCGAGCGGGCGGGCGGCAAGGCGCTGGCCGTCACCGCGGACGTGACCAGCGCCGGCGACCTGCGGGCGCTGGTGTCGGCCGCCGTGGACCGGTTCGGCTCCCTCGACGTGGCGGTGAACAACGCCGGAGTCCTGGAGGGCCGCGGGAAGGCCGCGGCCGACCTGGCCGAGGAGGACTGGCGCCGGATGCTCGACATCAACGTCACCGGTGTCCTGCTCGCCCTCCAGGCCGAGGTCGCCCAGATGCGGACCCAGCCCGACGGCGGCGCCGTCGTGAACATCGCCTCCCGGATCGGCGTCCACAGCCGGCTGCCCGGCACCACCGGTTACGCCGTCACCAAGGCGGCCGTGTCGGTGCTCAGCCGCAGCGCCGCCCTGGACCACATCGCCGACGGTGTGCGCATCAACGCCGTCAGCCCCGGCCCCACCGCCACGGACATGTCCTTCAAACCCGGCGAGACCGAGGCCGGCCGGGCCGACCGGATGCGCGCCGAGGTCCCGCTCGGCCGGGTCTCCACCGTCGAGGAGGTCGCCGCCGCCGTGCTCTACCTGGCCTCCGACGACGCGGCCTCGGTCGTCGGCGCCGACCTGGTGGTGGACGGCGGCTCCACGGCCTGACCCGGTTCAGTCGATCCCGGACCGCTCCACCCCCGCCACGATCCACCGCTGGAAGCACAGGAACACCAGCAGCAGCGGCAGGATCGACACGGCGGCGGCGACGAACAGCTCGTGCAGCCGCACCACCTGGGACGTGGTGAAGGACGACAGGGCCACCTGCACCGTCCAGGCGCTCCGGTCCTGCCCGATGACCAGCGGCCACAGGAAGGAGTTCCACGCGCCGAGGAACACGATCGTCCCGACGGCCGCGAATACCGGCCGCGCGTTCGGCACGACGACGAGCCAGTACGTCCGCCAGTACCCCAGCCCGTCGACCTGCGCCGCGTCCTCCAGCTCCCGCGGGAAGCCCAGGAAGTACTGCCGGAAGACGAAGCAGGCGAACGCGGAGAACAGCGTCGGGACGATCAGCCCGCGCAGGGTGGAGATCCAGCCCAGCGACGACACCAGAACGAAGCTGGGTACGAAGGTGACGGCGGCCGGGACCAGCAGGGTGCCGAGGATGCCGTAGAAGACCTTGTTCGCGTGCCGGTAGGGGATGCGGGCGAGGCCGTACCCGGCGAGGGACGCCATGAGCAGGGTGCCCAGCGTGGTGGCGACGGCGATCAGAGCGGAGTTGAGCAGCGAGCGGGCGAACGGCACGGACGGGTCGTCGAACAGCTCCCGTACGTTGCCCCACCGCACCTCGTCCGGGAAGAAGGTCCACTCGGGCGAGGTGATGTCCTGCTCGCCGGAGAGTCCGTTGCGCACCAGCAGATAGAAGGGGACCAGGAAGAGCAGCGCGAGCGCGACCAGCAGCACCACGCGCAGCGCCCGCCCGGCCCGCACCAGGGCGTCATCCATCGGCGTCCGTCCTTCCCAGCTTCAGCCACCACGCCTGCCCCACCGTGACGACCGCGATGACCAGCGCCAGGATCACCGCGCCGGCACTGCCGAGCCCGAGGTCCTGCCCCTGCCCGAGGGCGGTGTAGTAGAGGTAGACGAGCGGGGGCCGGGCGTAGGGCGGATAGCCCCGCGCGTCGGACAGCAGGTTGTAGAACTCGTCGAAGGCCTGGAAGGCGTTGACCACGAGCAGCAGCACCACCGCGACCGACGTGGCCCGCAGCTGGGGCAGGGTGATGTGCCGCAGCACGGTCCAGCCGGGCCGGGCCCCGTCCACGGCCGCCGCCTCGTACAGCACCGGGTCGATCCGCTGCAGCCCGGCCAGGAAGAGGATCATGTAGAACCCGGCCTGCAGCCACAGCCGTACGGTCACGATGACCAGCCAGTACCAGGGCGGATCCGTCGTCGGCAGCCACGCGACCGGATCGGCCCCGAACCACCCCAGCACGGTGTTGGCGAGCCCGAACCGCACCCCGTTGAAGAGCGACATCTTCCAGACGAGGGCAGCGACGACGTAACTGCACGCGGCCGGGAGGAAGAAGACGGACCGGAAGAACGCGCGGGCGTGTCTCAGGCGGTTGACCATCAGGGCGAGGGCGAGGGAGCACACGTACGTGACCGGCACGATGAAGGCGGTGAAGAGGAGGAACGTCTTCAGGCTGCCGACGAACGCGTCGTCCCGCAGCATCGCCGTGTAGTTGCCGAGGCCGACGAAGTGCGTGGGCGTGACGGTGTTGTGCGCGTCGAAGAAGCTCAGGCCGACGCTCCACAGCAGCGGAACATACGTGAACAGCGCGAGCCCGAGCACGAACGGCCCGACGAACACCCAGAACCACAGGGCCCTGCGCCGCCTCACGACTGCTTCTTCACCCGGTCGAGCTCGGCGCCCACCTTCCGTACGACGGCCCGCAGCTCACCCTCCGGGCCGGCCCCGCCCCTGATGATCCGGCTGAGCGCGTCCTGGTAGGCGGTCTGGGCGGCCGGCGTCCACAACAGCGGCTGGGCGTACCCGAACTCGGTCGTGAACCGCACCGCGTCCGCGGCCGGCCCCGTCTTCAGCTTGGCGGCCTTCCTGGCGAGCGAGATCCGGGCGGGGATGTGGAACCCGTAGGAGAGGGCGAAGTCCTCCTGGTAGTCGGTCCGCTCCACCCACAGCCACTTCACGTACTCCTTGGCGGCCTCCGTGTGCCTGCTGCGCGCGCTGACGGCGGCGCCGTACGCACCGACGGGCACGGCGGGCCGGCCCGCCCCGCCGTCCTTCGGGAAGGGCAGGACCCCGAAGTCGTCCCCCAGCTCCTTCTGCACCTGGGGCAACGCCCACAGCCCGGACCACTGCATCGCGGTCAGCCCCTGGATGAAGGCGGAGGGGTCGGACCAGTCGGCGGGGGCGCCCAGCAGCAGGGACTTGTCGGCGTACAGCTGGTGCAGCCTGCCGAGGGTGCGGGCGGCGGCGGGGTCGTCGAAGCCGACCTTCCCGTCGTCGGTGACGAGCCGGAGTCCGGCCGCGTACAGGGGCGTACCGCCGAGGACACCGGCTCCCCCGTCATTGCCGAGGAAGAGCCCCTTGACCTTGCCGCGGGTGAGCTTCCGTGCGGCGTCGACGAGACCGTCGACCGTGGCCGGCGGCTCGACCCCTGCTTCCCTCAGCAGACTCTTCCTGTAGTAGAGCATCTGCATGTCGACGACCTGCGGGATGCCCCAGATCTTCCCCCGGTACGTCTTGGGCGCGAGGACGGCCGGGTTGAAGTCGTCCTTCACCCCGTCGAGCAGCCCGGTGAGATCGACGACCTGCCCGCCCTGGATCTGGTCGAGGGTGGGCCCGTTGACCTCGAACACGTCCGGCCCGGAGTCGGTGAGCAGGGCCGCGGCGGTCTGCTGGTCGTAGTTGCCGGGCCGCCACTGCACATGGACGTCGGCCTTCTTGTAGGCGGCGGCGTACCGCTGGACGGCCTGCTCGGTGCCGGTCTCGCCGTACTGGTGGTACCACTGCGACAGTCCGCCACTCCCCGAACCACCGCCCCCGCGACCGGTGTTGGATCCACAGGCGGTGAGCAGCCCCGCCCCGGCACCGGCTCCCGCTGCCAGCAAGGTCCTACGGCTGATGCTCGTCATCGTGCCCCCAGACGTTCGTCATCGATGCACGGCCCAACGATCAACCATGCGCGGCGATTACGAAAGGGGGCCACGGGCGCGGTACCGCTGCCGGAGCGAGCTGCGGGGGCGGGTGACGGCGGCAGGTCGCGGTCAGGAATGTGTCCCGGTCCCCTCCAGCCGCTGTTCGGTGGGAGCCGGGGAGTGGGAGGCGGTGACGGCGGCCCGGCGGCGGGGCAGCACGCCGACCGCCACGAGGGCCGCGAGCAGGAAGAGGGCGGCGCTGACGGCCAGGCCCAGGGCGTAGCCGGAGTTGAGCGAGGCGGGGTCGGTGGCCTTGCCCGTGTGGTGGGCGGCGACCGTGGCCAGGGCGGCCAGGCCGACGCAACCGCCGAGCTGACGGGAGCTGTTGAGCACACCGGAGGCCATGCCGGCCTCGCTGATGCGGACGCCGGTCGTCGCGGCGGCGGCTGCCGGTGCCAGCACCAGCCCGGCGCCGACGCTGGTGAGCAGGGACGGGCCGAGCACGTCGGTGAGGAAGCTGCCGTCCGGGCTGATCCGGGAGAACCAGGCCAGGCCGGCGGCGGCGAGCAGGGCGCCCGGCAGCAGGGCGGCGCGGGGCGAGCGGGCCGCGGTGACCTTGGTCGCGACGACGGTGCCCGCGACGAGCCCCACGGAGAACGGCAGGAACGCGGCACCGGTGGCGGCGGCCCCCATGCCGAGGACCTGCTGGAGGTACAGGGAGACGAAGTAGAAGGCGGTGAACTGTCCGGCCGCGGCCAGGAACACGAGCAGATTGGCACCGGAGACCCACCGGCTGCGCAGCAGACCGAGCCGCAGCAACGGAGCGGAGACCCGGCTCTCCACCAGGGTGAACGCGGCCAGCAGGACGACCGCGGCACCGAGGGTCACCAGCGTCGCCGGGGACCCCCACCCCCGGGTGTCGGTCCGTACGACCCCGAACACCAGCAGCCCGGTCCCGGCGGTCGCGAACAGCGCACCGAGCGCGTCCGGCCGCTCGCGCCGCCTCTCCGGCCGCGACCCGGACGGTACGGCGACGCAGACGAGCACGAGGGCCAACGCCACGATGGGCAGGTTGATCAGCATCACCCAGCGCCAGCCGGCGTACTCGGTCAGCAGCCCGCCCGCGAGCACGCCGAGTGCGCCACCGGCGGCGTTCACCGCACTCCACACCCCGAGGGCACGGACGCGCCGGGGGCCCTCGGTGAAGGTGGTGGTCAGCATCGCCAGCGCGGCCGGTGCGGCCGCGGCCGCACCGATCCCCTGCCCGGCACGGGCGGTGACCAGCTCCCAGGGCTCCTGCGCCAGCCCACCGGCCAGCGAGCAGAGCCCGAACACGACCATCCCGAGCACGAACAGCCGCCGCCGCCCGTACAGATCACAGGCACGCCCGCCCAGCAGCAGAAACCCGCCGAAGGTGAGGGCGTACACGTGGACGACCCAGGAGAGGTCGAGCGGGGCGAATCCGAGGGCGGTGCGGATGGCGGGGAGGGCGACATTGACGACGGCCATGTCGAGGGCGACGACGAACTGGGCGACGGCGGCGGCAGCGAGAACGGTGCCCGGGCTGCCGCGTAACTTTTTATACATGTAAGAAAAATAGCGTGCGGGCGTGGGGTTGTCGACAGCGGCTGAGCGAAGTGGCGCACGTCTCGCGCCGGGACGCCGTGGAGGGGCCCACACGAAGGGGCGGCCCCCTGCCGGGCGCCGCCCCTCCACGTCTCCCCCGCCCCTCAGTCCCGCCGGATCAACTCGGGATCGATCCGCCGGCCGACCAGGGGGAGGGAACCGAGGGCGGCGACGACCACGGCCCCGAGCGCACAGGCGAGCAGCAGCGGCACACCCTCGCCGTCCCAGAAGATCGCACCACCCCCGGTGACGAGGTAACTCGACTCGGCCATCTTCCCCATGACGATGGCCAACACCAATCCACCCGCCAACGGCAGGACCACTTGTGCCACTTGCACGAAGCGAAGAGTGCGGGGGCGGGCGCCGAGGAGGGTGAGGGCGGTTACTTGAGGACGGCGCTCCACTGCGCGGTCGGTGGCGGCGACCAGGTAGGCGGCTACGCCGATGACGGCACCTAGGACCATGCCGAGGGCGAGGAGCGTTTTGACGACGGCGATCTGCTGGAGAGCGGTGACATTCAGGCCTTGGGGAATCACTGCAGCAGTGGGAGCGACGTGGGCAATGCCATCGAGAACGGCCCGGACGGTGTCCGAATCCGAGGCGCTGATCAGGCTGAGTGTGCCTACGTGGGGGCGCAGCCCTTGAGGCAGTGCGGAAGGCGGAACAAGAATCATGCCACTGCTGAGCAGCGGCATACCTGCCTGATCACGATACGGCAGGGTGCGGCGTGGTGCCGTGATCTCCATACTCCGGTGCCCATCGGCCAACGTGATGAACAGCTTCCCCCCCGCCTTGAAATTCCCGTCCTGCACTTGTGTGGGGTCGTACAGGCGCAGGGGCCGACCGTCGACACACTTGCCGACCCATGGCACCGCCTTCCGAAGCTGGGCACAGGTTGCCAGGACGACCCCGGGTGACCATTCATGCCAAGCGTCGCCTCCGCCCGTTCGCGCAGTGACGAGATGAGCACGAATGCCCCGGAGGTGTTCGAGGGCCCCTCGCTGGGTTGCGGTGAGCCCCTGATCAGGCACGTCGTACATCTGGATCGCAGCGGTGTTCTTGGAGACTTGGTCCAGCTCGATCAGCACACCTTGGGCGAGGGAAGCCGCAAACACCAGCAGAATCAAACCGGCGGCAACACGAAGCGCACCACCAGGCTCTGCCTCGTTACGCCGCATAGCGAGCCCTAGAGCTAGTGAGCGGGTGCGTCGGGCAATCCGCCCTGCGGAGGACCGGGACAGACGGGGCAGCATCGTCACGAGGCCGACGCCGATAAGGACGATCATCGAGGGAATCAGCAGCGCGGACACCCCGGTGTCCGAAGGAGAATGCCCCGCCATCCCAGCGACGCAGTAGCCTGCGGCGACGCCCGCCCCGGCGAGCAAGGGGACGAAGCCCCAGGCAGAGGGAGGCTTCCCTGGAGCTGTCCTGCGGACGGCGAGCGGATTCGCAGCCGCCTGACGTACGCTGACCCGCCCTACGAACCAGGCGAGCGCCGGACAGCCCAAGAGGCACGTTCCGAGGGTCGAACCGCTCAGCGCGCCATCACTCGGGTACCAGGTGAATCCAGGCAGACCGACTCGCGAGAGAAACTGGTTCAGTACCCAGTAAGCGCCCAACCCCAGGAGCGCTCCCAGGCCCGCAGCGGCGACCGTCTCAGCCGCGTTCACCCGCCGCACCTCCCTAGCACTCATGCCCAGCAGGCGGAGCGCGGCCAGTCTGCGGGTCCGCTCGGCCGCGGACAGGCGAGCACATACGGACAGGAACATCGCCAAGGGCACCAGGACGACCCCCACCATGGTGAAGCGCAAGATGCCGAGAGTCGCCGGCTCCACTGTGGGTTCCGGGGCCTCCGACTTACCGAAACGTTCGACGGGCATGCCGTCCGACAGCTCACCACGGGGCATGCCGACGTAGGCGACCAGTTCCTCGGGACGCGCCAGTCCCTGCGGGCCGATCAGCCCCGATTCACGTCCCGGAAGACGCTGAGCGAGATCCGGCTGGGCACGCAGCATCTCGTGCAGCCGCGGAGAGACAAAAAACTGACCGGCGTGCGGAAAGGACGACAGTCCCGGAGGAGGCTCAACGTCTCTGGAACCGCGGGCCAGAAAGATGCGTGTGAGGGGCCTGGCTCCGTACGGGTCCATCCTTTCCAGCAGGAGGGGAAACCCTGAGAAGACCGGCTTGTGTGACTCGTCCCTCGGAACCACCGGCTGCCTTGCCGCGACGCGCGCGTCCTGCGCGGCAAGGATGCCTGGGATCGTGAGCACGATCGCCAGACAGCAGACGCCGATCGAGCCGCCCAGGCTCATCAGCGCGAATCGCACGCGGTTGCCACGACCGCTGCTCAGCAACAGCCGGAGCCCTAGAAGCAGCTCCTTCACGACCCGCCCGCCCCCTGTGCGGTGAGGACACCGTCGACCATGGAGTAGCGACTGTCGGCGCGAGCCGCCACGTCCCGGTCATGCGTGACCAGGAGGACTGCCGTACCTTGTGAACGGGCCAACGTCAGGAACTCGTCCAGCACGGCAGAAGCATTGGCGCTGTCGAGCGAACCCGTCGGTTCATCGGCGAACACCACGGCCGGCCGGTGAACCAGGGCTCGGGCCACGGCGACGCGTTGGCTCTGCCCCCCCGACACCTGGGAAGGCCGGCGTTCGCGCAGCTCCGCCAGGCCTAGCCTGCCGAGCACTTCGCCAGCAGCGGCGAGCGCAGACCTCTTCCGCTGTCCTGCCAGGCGCAGGGGCAGGGCAGCGTTCTCCTCGACGGTCAACTCGGGCAGCAACTCGCCGTACTGGAAGACAAACCCGAAGCGCTCGCGGCGGAGCGCACTCAGCTCGTCATCGTCCATCTCGTTGAACGAGCGCTGTTCAAATCGGACTTCGCCACGGCTGGCGGGCAGCACCCCCGCGAGGCAGTAGAGCAGGGAGGACTTGCCTGAGCCGCTCGGCCCGGTGATTGCCGCGATCTCGCCCCGACACAGGACGATCGAGGCTCCCTTGACCGCTTGCGACGTTCCGTAGAAGAGATCGACCTCGTTGGCGACAAGAGTTTCCGGCACCATGACCTCGGTCAGCCGTTGAGCTTGTAGCTGAAGCGCAGCTCGGGCGAGCAATTGTCGGGGCGAAAAGCACCCTTGTCACGGCAGACGTGGAATCGCGCGTCCTCGATGTACCGCTCGGCTCCGTCCCAGTTGGAGTGGTGCATGAACACCGCCTGCCGCTGCTTGCCGTAGTAGCGGATCCAGTCATGACCCTCTACCTTGACTTCCACGTACCCGTTGTGTCCGTCCCCGGCGTCGGTGTCCCTCAGGTGCCCACTCCACTCGAACGAGCCGTGGTTCCGCTCAGGGGGATTGAGTCGGTACCGACCGGTGAAGGCAACTCCTGTCGTGCTCTGCGTCGGCAGGTCCCGCCACGACGAAGCAACCGCCGACCCTGCCCCCGCAAGAAACACCCCGGCCGCGACGAGACCCACCACTACTCGCTTCATGTGCTACCTCTTCCATGACTCCGACGGCCCCACCGGCCCCCGGCGTTACAGAACGTAGCGCCTCGATCACGTGCCGAATCCTTCAGTCTCCCGCCCACCACCACATCAGGTGATCACGATCCGGACAGCGGCCGAAACCGCACACAAAGAAAAACGGCACCCCCGCACAGGGTGCCGTCTCTCTTTCGTGTGCCGGAGCCGTCGCCGATCGGTCTGAGGGTCGGGGACCGACGACGGCTCCGGGGTCGGTGACGCCCGGTAGGGCCTAGCGGTGGTCGCTGCCCTCCGAGTTCGTGGCCGCGCGGCCCGCCTCGAGGCGGGCGACCGGGATGCGGAACGGGGAGCAGGAGACGTAGTCCAGGCCGACCTCGTGGAAGAAGTGGACGGACTCGGGGTCACCGCCGTGCTCGCCGCAGACGCCGAGCTTCAGGTCGGGCCGGGTACGCCGGCCCGCTTCCGCCGCGAGCTTCACCAGCGAGCCCACGCCGTCCTTGTCGATCGTCTCGAAGGGGGAGACGCCGAAGATGCCCTTTTCCAGGTACGCCGTGAAGAAGGAGGCCTCGACGTCGTCGCGGGAGAAGCCCCACACCGTCTGCGTCAGGTCGTTCGTGCCGAAGGAGAAGAACTGCGCCGCCTCGGCGATCTGACCGGCCGTCAGGGCGGCCCGCGGGAGTTCGATCATCGTGCCGATCGCGAGCTTGAGCTGCGTGCCCGTCGCCGCCTCGACCTCGGCGATGACCTTGTCCGCCTCCTCGCGGACGATCTCCAGCTCCTGGACCGTACCGACGAGCGGGATCATGATCTCCGCGCGCGGGTCGCCCTTCGCGGCCTTGCGTTCCGCCGCCGCCTCGGCGATCGCGCGGACCTGCATGGTGAACAGGCCGGGGATGACCAGGCCGAGGCGCACACCGCGCAGACCGAGCATCGGGTTCTGCTCGTGCAGACGGTGCACCGCCTGGAGCAGACGGAGGTCGTTCTCGTGCGGCTCCTGGCGGGACTCCGCCAGCGCCACGCGGACCGAGAGCTCCGTGATGTCGGGGAGGAACTCGTGCAGCGGGGGGTCGAGGAGGCGGATCGTGACCGGAAGGCCGTCCATCGCCTCGAAGAGCTCCACGAAGTCCTTCTTCTGCAGCGGCAGAAGGGCCTTCAGGGACGCCTCGCGCTCCGACTCCGTGTCCGCCAGGATCAGGCGTTCCACCAGCTCACGGCGGTCGCCGAGGAACATGTGCTCCGTACGGCACAGGCCGATGCCCTGGGCGCCGAAGCGGCGGGCGCGCAGGGCGTCCTCGGCGTTGTCGGCGTTGGCGCGCACCCGCAGGCGGCGCTTGCGGTCGGCGAAGGCCATCATGCGGTGGACCGCCTCGACCAGCTCGTCCGCGTCGTCGGCGCCCGGGTGCATCCGGCCCTCGAAGTACTCGACGACCGGGGAGGGGACCACGGGGACTTCGCCCAGGTAGACCTTGCCGGACGAGCCGTCGATGGAGATCAGGTCGCCTTCCTCGACGACGTGGCCGCCGGGGACCGTCATGCGGCGGCGCTTGGTGTCGACCTCGAGCTCCTCCGCGCCGCAGACACAGGTCTTGCCCATGCCCCGGGCGACGACGGCCGCGTGGGAGGTCTTGCCGCCGCGCGAGGTCAGAATGCCCTCGGCCGCGATCATGCCGTCCAGGTCGTCGGGGTTGGTCTCGCGGCGGACCAGGATGACCTTCTCGCCCGAGCGGGACCACTTCACCGCGGTGTAGGAGTCGAAGACCGCCTTGCCGACCGCTGCGCCCGGGGAGGCCGCGATGCCCCGGCCGACCTGCTCGGTCCTGGCGTCCTCGTCGAAGCGCGGGAACATCAGCTGGGCCAGCTGGGCGCCGGTGACGCGCTGGAGCGCCTCGGTCTCGTCGATCAGACCCTGGTCGACCAGCTGGGTGGCGATGCGGAAGGCCGCGCCCGCGGTGCGCTTGCCGACACGGGTCTGGAGCATCCACAGCTGACCGCGCTCGATCGTGAACTCGATGTCGCAGAGGTCCTTGTAGTGGTTCTCCAGCGTCTCCATGATCTGCATGAGCTGGTCGTACGACTTCTTGTCGATCTGCTCCAGCTCCGCCAGCGGGACGGTGTTGCGGATGCCCGCCACCACGTCCTCGCCCTGGGCGTTCTGCAGGTAGTCGCCGTAGACGCCCTGGTGGCCGGAGGCGGGGTCGCGGGTGAAGGCGACGCCCGTGCCGGAGTCCGGGCCCAGGTTGCCGAAGACCATCGAGCAGACGTTGACGGCCGTGCCCAGGTCGCCGGGGATGCGCTCCTGGCGGCGGTACAGCTTGGCGCGGTCGCCGTTCCAGGAGTCGAAGACCGCCTTGATGGCGAGGTCCATCTGCTCGCGCGGGTCCTGCGGGAAGTCGCGGCCGGCCTCCGCCTTGACGATCTTCTTGAACTTGGTGACCAGCTTCTTCAGGTCGGCGGCCTCCAGGTCGGTGTCGACCGTGACCTTCTTGGCCTCCTTGGCCGCCTCGAGGGCCTCCTCGAAGAGCTCGCCGTCGACGCCGAGGACGGTCTTGCCGAACATCTGGATGAGGCGGCGGTAGGAGTCCCAGGCGAAGCGGTCGTCGCCGGCCTGCTTGGCCAGGCCCTGGACGGACTTGTCGGAGAGGCCGATGTTCAGGACCGTGTCCATCATGCCGGGCATGGAGAACTTGGCGCCCGAGCGGACCGACACCAGGAGGGGGTTGTCGGCCTGGCCGAGCTTCTTGCCCATCGATGCCTCGAGGGCGTCGAGGTGCGCACTCACCTCGTCACGCAGTGCCGCGGGCTCCTCACCGCTCTCCAGGTAGACCTTGCAGGCCTCGGTGGTGATGGTGAAGCCGGGAGGGACCGGAAGACCCAGGTTGGTCATCTCGGCGAGGTTGGCACCCTTGCCGCCGAGGAGGTCCTTGAGGTCCTTGTTGCCCTCGGTGAAGTCGTAAACGAACTTCGCTACCTGGGGTTCTTTGTTATCCGACACGGGTCTCGACTCCTTGAGGCCGCGGTGGCTGCCCTGACGGCGAGGAATGTACCCAGATCGAAGGCACATGGGTACGTCCACTTGCGCGTCATACGCCTGTAACCACTCGTCCGCCAGCGGATCGAAAGTCAAAGCTTGGCAAGCCGCGGCGGGGTTATGTTTTCACTTCTTGAACGCATCAACCCCTAGAGGCGGGGTATTCCGCTCAGATGAGCAGCTCCTGGCACGTCTGATTTCGATCGATGAACGATCAAGGGGTGGCACTCGGTGCCACCCCTTGGAGAAGTGCAGCCGCTCATGATCCGCTCATCTGAGCGCAACCCCTATCAAGGGTGGCGAGAATCACGCTGCCACAGCGGGCCCGATTTCACCATGCGGACGCCCGCGCGGACCCGAAACCACCGGTGAACGCCCTCGTCACACACCCATCGCGGTGAGTCGCTCCTCCACCCGCTCCGGCGCGTACAGGTGTTCCACGACCAGCGCCCCCGCTCCGATGAGCGCCGCCCGGTCGCCGAGCCGGGAGGTGACGACGTCCAGGTGGGCCGTGGAGCGGGGCAGCGCCCGCTGGTACAGCAGCTCGCGCACCCCCGTGAGGAAGGGGGTACCGGCCAGATCGCCCGCGATCATGAGCACGCCCGGGTTGAGCAGGGTCACCACCGTCGCCAGCACGTCCCCCACCCGGCGCCCCGCCTCCCGGGCCAGCGCCGCCGCCTGCGGGTGCCCGGCGGCCAGCAGGTCCCGCACGTCCGAGCCGGAGGCGGCCGGCACCCCCGACTCGGCCAGTCGCCGGGCCACGGCGCCCCCGCTCGCGACGGCGGCGAGGCAGCCGTACGAACCGCACCGGCACAGCGCGTCGGCGTCCACCCGGATGTGCCCGATGTCGCCCGCGCCGCCGTCGACGCCCCGGTAGACCGAACCGTCCACGACGACCCCGGCGCCGATCCCCGTGGACACCTTCACCAGCACGAACGCCGCGCAGTCGGGGTGGCCGGTGCGCTGTTCGCCGTAGGCCATGAGGTTGGCGTCGTTGTCCACCAGGACCGGGACGGCCGGGGCTCCGGTGTGCTCGGAGAAGGCGCGGGACAGGCGACCGGTGATGTCGTAGCCGTCCCAGCCGGGCATCATCGGGGGCTGGACGACCCGTCCGGTCTCGCTGTCCACCGGGCCCGGCACCGCCAGCCCGATCCCGCAGACCTCCGCCGCCCGGTGCCCGGCCTTGGCCAGCAGCTCGGCGAACCAGCCCCCGAGTTCACCGAGGACGGCCTCCGGGCCCTCCTCCACGACCAGGGTGCCCGCGTGCTCGGCGAGTGTCTCGCCGGTCAGGGTGAGGACGGCCGCGCGGGCGTGCCGGGTGTCGAGGTCGGCGGCGAGCACCACGGCGTGCGAGCCGTCGAACTCCAGGGTGATGGAGGGGCGGCCGCCGAGCGGCGAGTCGACCGGGCCGCCGGCGCCCTCGCGCAGCCAGCCCGCTCGGAACAGCCGGTCCAGGCGCTGACCGACGGTAGCCCGGGACAGCCCCGTGACCTGCTGCAGCGCTCCGCGCGTCACCGCCCGGCCGCTGCGCACCAGTTCCAGCAGATCACCGGCGCTCGTCTGACTGCCGCCCCTGACGGCTCTTCCCGGACGCCCGGCCATGCGCACCCCCTTGTGTTTCCCCAGCCTGCATTACATAGTGAGTTTTGCGTGTTAAATAGACGTAACCCCTTCGGTGGGCACCCATAAACCCAGCCAGAACCAGCCAAACACAGCTTCGTCTTCGGGGAGCCCCGAGTGGACCGCACCGCACAGCTCACCCCCCGCCCGACCGAGCCCGGGACCGCATACGATCCGCCGCCATCCGTGCCCAGGTCCTCCGCGTCCGCCCCCGCGCCCCCCGTGCCCACGTCCTCCGCGTCCGCCCCCGTCCCTTCCGCCGCCGACCGCGCGTTACCGGCCGCCGGCTCGTCCCTGCGGGTCAGGGCGGCCCAGGTGCTCGACGCCAACTGGACGGGCGGCTCGACCGTCCCTTCCCGGAACCTGTATCCGCACCAGTGGTCCTGGGACTCGGCGTTCATCGCGATCGGCCTGCGGCACCTCTCGCCGGTGCGGGCGCAGACCGAGCTGGAGACGCTGCTCGCGGCCCAGTGGGGCGACGGGCGCGTCCCGCACATCGTCTTCAACCCCTCCGTACCGCTCGACGCGTACTTCCCGAGCCCCGACTTCTGGCGCTCCGCCACCGCCGGACGCGCCGCGGGCGCCCCGCGCACGGTACAGACGTCGGGCATCGTGCAGCCACCGGTGCACGCGCTCGCCGCCTGGCTGGTGCACCGCGCCGACCCCGCCCTGTCCCGGGCGCGCGGCTTCCTGGCCCGGGTGTACCCACGGCTGGCCGCCTGGCACCGGTATCTGCTGCACCGGCGTGACCTGGGCGGTGGCGGCCTGGTGTCCGTCGTCCACCCCTGGGAGCAGGGCATGGACAACAGCCCCTGCTGGGACGCCCCGCTCGCCCGGATCGTCCCGGCCCCGGCCCGCACCTTCCGCCGCGCCGACCTCGACCACGGTGCGCCCGAGGACCGGCCGACGGATCTGGACTACGGGCGCTACGTGCGGCTGGCCGCCGACTACCGGGACGCGGGATATGCGGACGGAGGCGGGGACTTCGCCGTGGAGGACCCGGCGTTCAACGCCCTGCTCATCGCCTCCGAGCACGCGCTGGCGCGGATCGCCCAGGAGCTGGGTGCCGCCGGCACCGCCCGGCACGCGCGCGCGGAACGGCTGACCGCGGCGCTGGTGGAGCGGCTGTGGGACCCGGCGGCCGGGATGTTCCTGTGCCGGGACCTGCGGGGCGACGGTGGGCCGATCCGGGAGCGCGGCGTCGGTGGGTTGATCCCGCTGCTGCTGCCGGGCCTGCCCCGCCCCGTCGCCGGCGCCCTCGTGCGCACCCTGCGCGGCCCGCACTTCTCGCTCGGCGACCGCACCCGGCTGGTGCCCAGTCACGACCTGCTCGGTGAGGCCTTCGACCCGCACCGGTACTGGCGCGGCCCGGCCTGGTTCAACACCGGCTGGCTGCTGGAGCGGGGGCTGCGGGTGCACGGCGAGACCGCGGCGGCCGACGCCCTGCGCGAGGCGGTCCTCGACCTCGCCGGCACCACCGGTTTCGCCGAGTACGTCGACCCGTACACCGGCGAGGCCTGCGGCGCGACCGGCTTCAGCTGGACCGCGGCGCTCGCGCTCGACCTGCACCAAGATCTGCTCAAGCGCTCCTGACGGGGCGTGTCCCCCAGGGCACCGGCACGTTCGACAGGGAGTGACGAAGGAGGGCACCGGGGATGACAGACCGGCATCACCTGCTCGTGCACGGGGCGACGTTCGCCGTCGTGGGCGACCGGGGCGACATCAGCGGGGTGCGCGGCGGCAGCTCCCCGGACGGGTTGTTCGTACGCGACGCCCGGCATCTCAGCCGCTGGCAGCTCACCCTCGACGGCGGGGTGCCCGAGGTGCTCACGCCGGTCGCGGACGGGGACGCGGCGCGCTGCGTCCTGGTGCCGCGCGGCGGCCGGCAGGAACCACCCGCGTACACGCTCTTCCGGGAGCAGGCCGTCGGGGACAGCGCGTTCGTGGAGTCCCTGCGGCTCACCAGCAACCGCCCGGTGCCCACCACGATCCGCCTCGCCCTCACCGTAGACGCCGACTTCACCGACCAGTTCGAGCTCCGCTCCGACCACCGCACCTACGTCAAGGCCGGCGCCGTGCGCTCCCGTGAGGTCCTCGACGACGGCATCGAGTTCGCCTACCGGCGCGCCGAGTGGCGGTCCTGTACGAGCATCACGGCCGACCCGGCCCCCGACGCGGTGGAGGAGACGGGCACCGGCGCCCGCCGCCTGGTGTGGACCCTCGACCTGGCGCCGCACGGCACGACCGAGCTGCTGCTGCGGGTGATCGCCCGCCCGCACGGCGAGCGGCGCGCCCTGCGCGTGCCCCGCGATCCGGCCGCCGTGCACGGTCAGCTCCGCGCGCTGGAGGAGGAGTTCGTGGAGGGCGTGGCCTTCCCGACCGGCTGGCCGGAGCTGTCGGAGGCGTGCGCGCGGGGCCTGGCCGACCTGGCCGCCCTGCAGATCCCGGCCACCGGCCCGGACGGCGAGGAGCTGCGCGTCCCGGCGGCCGGCGCCCCCTGGTTCCTCACCCTCCTCGGCCGCGACGCCCTGCTGACCTCCCTGTTCGCCCTGCCCTACCGCCCCCGTCCGGCCGCCGCCACCCTCCTCGCGCTCGCCGCCACCCAGGCGACCGGCAACGGCCCGTCCCGCCTCGCCCAGCCCGGCAAGATCGTGCACGAGGTACGGCACGGCGAGCTGGCCCACTTCGGACAGGTCCCGTTCGGGCGGTACTACGGCTCGGTCGACGCCACCCCGCTGTTCTTGATCCTGCTCGGCATGTACGTCGAGCGGACGACGGACACGGCGCTCGCCCGGCGCCTGGAGCCGCACGCCCGCGCCGCCGTCGGCTGGATGCTCGACCACGGCGGGCTCACCTCCCGCGGCTACCTCGTCTACCGCGCCGACGAGGGCGGCCTGTCCAACCAGAACTGGAAGGACTCCCCCGGCGCGATCTGCTGCGCCGACGGCACCCGGCCGACCGGCGCGGTGATGGCGGCGGGCGCCCAGGGCTACGCCTACGACGCGCTGCGCCGCACGGCGTGGCTGGCGCGCACGGTGTGGGCGGACGAGACGTACGCGGCCCTGCTGGAGCAGGCGGCGGCCGATCTGCGGGACCGCTTCCAGCGGGACTTCTGGATGCCGGAGCAGTCCTTCCCGGCGCTGGCGCTCGACGGCAAGGGCCGCCGGATCGACGCACTGGCCTCCGACGCCGGTCATCTGCTGTGGTCGGGGCTGCTGGACAAGGAGTACGGCGAGGTGGTCGGCCGGCGGCTGCTGGAGCCGGACTTCTTCTCCGGCTGGGGCGTCCGCACGGTGGCCTCCGGCCAGCCTGCCTACCATCCGCTCTCCTATCACCGCGGTTCCGTCTGGCCGCACGACAACGCGCTGATCACGCTGGGTCTGGCGCGGTACGGGCTGCACGACGAGGCCCGTACGGTCGCCCACGCGCTGGTCGACGCGGCGACGGCGGCGGGGCACCGGCTGCCGGAGGTGCTGGCGGGGTACGGGCGGGACACGCATCCGGAACCGGTGCCGTATCCGCACGCGTGTGTGCGGGAGTCCCGGTCGGCCGCGGTGCCGCTCGCGCTGCTGACAGCGGTCGGGGGCGCGTAGCGCCGTCGTCGGCTGCGGGGCCGTTGTGGCTGGTCGCGCCCACGCGGCGGAGCCGCATGCCGGCCCGGCCCCGCGCCCCCGGTCCGGGGCTCGGACCGTTTGCCAGGTGTTTGCCCGGCGCTGGTGAACAGGGATCGCGAAGGGTCCGTAACGGAGGTCGGATCGGTCTCGCAGGGAAGGACGCCGGGTTGTCCCAGGACATGAGCACGCGCGAATCAGCCGTAGCGGCAGCCGAGGAGGCCGAGCCGGGAGAGGCCGTCACCGCCCCGGCACCCGGACCGCGCCGCCCCTTCCGCCGTCCCTGGGCCGTCGTGGCGGCGCGCACGCGGCGCTGGCGGGAGGAGCACCCGACGGCCGTTCAGGTGTTGTCCGTCACCGTCGACGTGCTCGCCGCCGCCCTGGTCGTCGTAGCGCTCGTGCTGCCGAACACCGTCGTCGGTCTCGGGCCCGCGAAGTTCCTGCGCATCCCGGGGGAAGCGGTCATCGGGGCCGCCGTGCTGCTCGCGCTGCCGCGCCGGCCGCGGATCGTGCTGGCCGCGGTGTCCGGGGTCGCGCTGGCCGCGATGACGGTGCTGAACCTGCTCGACATGGGCTTCAACCAGTACCTCGGCCGGTCCTTCAACGTCGTGCTGGACTGGAGCCTGTTCGGCGACGCGGAGTCGTACCTGGAGGACTCCCTCGGCCGTACGGAGACACTCGCCGCGGTAGCCGGTCTGATCGTCGTCGTCCTGCTGCTGTTCGTGGTGCTGGCGCTGGCCGTGGTCCGGTTGAGCAACCTGCTCGCCCGGCACACCGCCGTCGCGACCCGGGGCACGCTGATCGCGGGTGTCGTCTGGATCACCTGCACCTCGCTCGGCCTGCAGATATCCGGTGTGCCGATCGCCTCGGAGCACACCGCCAGCGCGCTGAAGATCGAGGCGCGCCGGGTCTCGGACACGCTCCGGGACGAGGCGGCGTTCCGGAAGGTCGCCAAGGTGGACCGGTTCGGGAACACCCCGGGCAGCCAGCTGGTGCCGGATCTGCGCGGCAAGGACATGATCTTCACGTTCATCGAGAGCTACGGCCGCAGCGCGGTCGAGGACCCGATCATGGCGCCCGGGGTCGACGCGACCCTCGACGCCCGCACCAAGGCCCTGGCGAAGGCCGGCTTCCACGCGAAGAGCGGCTGGCTGACCTCGGCGACGTACGGCGGCAGCAGCTGGCTCGGACACTCCACCACCATGTCGGGCCTGTGGATCAGCAACCAGCAGCGCTACCGCACGGTCATGGCCAGCGATCACATGAGCCTGACCGACGCGTTCAAGAAGACCGGCGCCTTCGACACCGTCGGCGTCATGCCGGGCGTGCAGAAGGGGTGGCCGGAGCAGAAGTGGTACGGCCTGGACAAGGTCTACAACGCCTTCGAACTGGGCTACAAGGGGCCGAAGTTCAGCTGGTCGACCATGCCCGACCAGTACGCGCTCCAGCAGTACCAGGAGCGGGTGCACAGCAAGAAGCCCGCCGACGGCAAGACGCGGATGTCGCTGCTGATCCTCACCTCCAGCCACCAGCCCTGGGCGCCGATCCCGAAGATGGTCGGCTGGGACCAGCTGGGCGACGGCTCGGTCTTCAAGGGCATCCAGGCGGCGGGCAACAAGCCGGCCGACGTCATCGCCGACACCACCAAGTCCCGCCAGGAGTACGGCAAGTCGATCCAGTACTCGGTGACCGCGCTGACCCAGTGGCTGGAGCGCTACGGCAGCCAGGACACGGTGCTGGTCTTCCTCGGCGACCACCAGCCGATCGCCCGGGTCAGCGGCAACCACGCCAGCCGTGACGTGCCGGTCTCGATCGTGGCGAAGGACCCGAAGGTGCTCGACAAGGTCGACGGCTGGGGCTGGACGGACGGTCTGCGCCCGGCCCATGACGCCCCGGTCTGGAAGATGAGCGCCTTCCGGGACCGCTTCCTGACGGCGTACGGCTCGACCCCGCACCCGAAGAAGGGCTGACAGCGGCCCAGGGCGCTCAGCCGCCGGACGTGTCCAGCTCCGCGTCCTCGCTCACACCCGCGCAGTCGTACGGGTCCTTCAGCCAGCCGTCCGGCAGCACCACCCGGTTGTTGCCGGACGTACGGCCGCGGGGCCCGTCCGCGCCGGCCGGCCACGGCTGGTCGAGGTCCAGCTCGTCCAGTCCGGCGCGCAGCTCCTCCAGCGAGGAGGTGATCGCGAGCCGCTTGCGCATCTCGGAGCCGACCGCGAAGCCCTTCAGGTACCAGGCGACGTGCTTGCGGAAGTCGACGACCCCCTTGGACTCGTCGCCGATCCACTCACCGAGCAGGGTCGCGTGCCGGACCATGACCTCGGCCACTTCCCGCAGCGTGGGACGCGCGACATCGTCGAGCCGCCCCTCGAACGCGGCCACCAGGTCGGAGAACAGCCAGGGCCGCCCCAGGCACCCGCGCCCGACCACGACTCCGTCGCAGCCCGTCTCCCGCACCATCCGCAGCGCGTCCTCGGCCGACCAGATGTCGCCGTTGCCGAGCACGGGGATCTCCGGGACGTGCTCCTTCAGCCGGGCGATGGCGTCCCAGTCGGCGGTGCCGCCGTAGTGCTGGGCGGCCGTGCGGCCGTGCAGGGCGATGGCCGTGACGCCCTCCTCGACGGCGATGCGGCCGGCGTCGAGGAAGGTGATGTGGTCGTCGTCGATGCCCTTGCGCATCTTCATCGTCACCGGCAGATCACCGGCGCCCGCGACCGCCTCCCGCAGGATCGCCCGCAGCAGGTTCCGCTTGTACGGCAGGGCCGAGCCGCCGCCCTTCCTGGTGACCTTGGGGACCGGGCAGCCGAAGTTCAGGTCGATGTGGTCGGCCAG
The DNA here is from genome assembly GCF_044593395.1 of Streptomyces sp. NPDC052301. Classification (NCBI taxonomy): domain Bacteria; kingdom Bacillati; phylum Actinomycetota; class Actinomycetes; order Kitasatosporales; family Streptomycetaceae; genus Streptomyces; species Streptomyces sp. NPDC052301. Next base: position 68,262 of record NZ_JBIUBE010000005.1, read on the forward strand.
GTCCTCCTCCGCGATCATGCGGACGGCCTTGCCGACGGTCGCCGGGTCGACGCCGTACAGCTGGATCGAGCGCGGCTGCTCGCTCGCGTCGAACCTGATCAGCTGCATGGTCTTCTCGTTGCGCTCGACCAGCGCCCGGGTCGTGATCATCTCGCTCACGAACAGGCCTTTGCCGCCTGAAAACTCCCTGCACAGCGTGCGGAAGGGCGCGTTGGTGATGCCCGCCATGGGTGCGAGCACGACGGGCGGCGCGACGGCGTGCGGGCCGATGGAGAGCGGGTGGGACATCAGACGGCTCCGGGACGGACGGACGGCGGATACGGCACGGGACGAGAACCCATTGTCCCTCACGGCGCCGGTCACTCGTCCGGCAGCTCCGCCAGCCGCTCCAGCCGCTCCTCGCTCTCCTCGTCGGCGGGGAGGTAGGCGACCACCCGGTGGGCGGGTGCCTGCGGGGCCAGCCACATGTTGCGGTGCTCCAGCCGGATCAGGCCGGCCCGCGGGTGCCGGTACCGCTTGACGTGCGGGGACATCGGCGCCACCTCGTGCCGCTCCCACAGCTCGCGGAACTCCTCGGAGGCCGCCAGCAGCCGGTTCAGCTGCTCCTTCCAGGCGGGCTCGGCGACATGCTCGGCCATGCCCGCCCGGTACTTGGCGATCAGGTCGCGCAGCATCTCGTCCCGGTCGAGGAAGTCCCGCTTCCAGCGCTCGCTGGTGGCCAGCAGCCACAGGCAGTTGCGGTCGGCGGGCGGCAGCTCGGCGGGGTCGCCGAAGAGGCGAGCGAAGGGACGGTTGGCGGCGAGGACGTCGTAACGGGCGTTCTGCAGGGAGGCCGGGTAGGGCGCGAGCCGGGCGACGACCTTCAGCGCGGTCTTCGAGGCGACCGTGCACTCGGCGTCGGCGCGCGGGTCGGCGGTGCCGGCGAGGGCGAAGAGATGGGCGCGCTCGGTGGGGTCCATCAGCAGGGCGCGGGCGACCGCGTCCAGCACCTGCGCGGAGACATGGGCGGCGCGGGCCTGCTCGATCCACGTGTACCAGGTGATCCCGACCGCGGAGAGCTGGGCGACCTCCTCCCGGCGCAGTCCCGGCGTACGGCGGCGCGGACCGCGTGGCAGACCGACCTGCTCGGGTGTGATGCGCTCACGGCGGCTGCGCAGGAAGGCGGCCAGTTCCCGGCGCCGGATCTGCTGTTCCCCCGGCTGCTCCGGCGCTGTGACGGTCATGGCATCAAGGGTGCCGCCCGGTCGTGCCCCGGTTCCAGTTGGTGCCGGTACCTGGATGACCACCGCCTGGTACCCCGCTGGGGGCGGCCCCAGAGTCGGGGGCGTGACCACGACGACCATCCCCGCGCGCACCGACGTGTCGGCGCGCCCCCTGAGCCCGCTGGGCCTGCTCACCCTCCTCCTGGGCGCCGCGCTCCCGATGATCGACTTCTTCGTCGTGAACGTGGCGCTGCCGACGATCGAGCACGCTCTGCACGCTCCCCCGGCCACGTTGGAGATGGTCGTCGCCGGATACGCGGTGGCGTACGCCGTACTGCTGGTGCTCGGTGGCCGGCTCGGCGACGGCCTCGGCCGGCGACGGCTGTTCCTGTGGGGCGTGGCCGGGTTCGGCCTGACCTCGCTGGCGTGCGGGCTGGCGCCCGGCGCGTGGTGGCTGGTCGCCGCGCGGGTCGCGCAGGGCGCCGCGTCGGCGGCGATGCTGCCGCAGGTGCTGGCGACGGTCCACGCCACGACGTCCGGCGAGCGCCGGGCCCGGGCGGTCGCCCTGTACGGCTCGGTGGGCGGGGTGTCCGTCGTGCTCGGGCAGGTGCTGGGCGGGGTCCTGGTCGCCGCCGACCTCGCGGGCACCGGCTGGCGCGCGGTGTTCCTGGTGAACGTGCCGGTGGCGGTGGCCGCCTTCGCGTGTGCGCTGCGCTCGGTCCCGGACAGCCGTGCCGAACGGCCGGCGCGCGGCGACCTGGCCGGTACGGCGCTGCTGGCCGCGGCCCTGACGGCGCTGCTGCTGCCGCTGACCGAGGGCCGGGCGGCGGGGTGGCCGCTGTGGTCGGTGCTGCTGCTGTGCGCGGTACCGCTGCTGGGCCTGGCGTTCGCCGCGGTGGAGCGGCACGCCGAGCGGAGCGCGGGCAGCCCGCTGCTGCCGCCGTCGCTCCTCGCGGCCCCGGAGGTCCGCCGGGGCCTGTTGCTGGGGCTGCCGGTGTTCACCGGTTTCGCGGGCTGGATGTTCGTGAGCGCGGTCACGTTCCAGCAGGGCCTCGGCTACGGCGCGATGCGGGCGGGGCTGACGATGGTGCCGATGGGGGTGGCGCAGTTCGCCGCGTCGATGCTGGCGCCGCGTGCCGTACGGCGGTTCGGCGGGCGGGCGGTGACGCTGGCGGCGGCGCTGCACGTGGCCGGTCTGGCGACGGTGACGGCGACGGTGCTGCTGGGCCCCTGGCCGCGGCTGAGCCCGCTCCTGCTCTCCCCGGGCCTGGTCCTGGTCGGTGTCGGCGGGGGCCTGGAGCTGCCGCTGTACTACCGGAACCTGCTCGCCGCGATCCCGGCCCGGCTGGCGGGCGCGGGCAGCGGTCTGGCGGCCACGCTCCAGCAGTCGTGCCTGGCCGTGGGGGTGGCGACGCTGGGCTCCCTGTTCCTCTCCCTCACCCCCGGCCTCGGGATGCGGCAGGCGCTGGCGGTGGTGCTGGCGGTCCAGGCGGCGGGCCTGGTGGGACTGGGGGTGCTTGGCCTCCGGCTGCCCCGGGTACCTGGCTGAGCCGGGTCGGGCGGGGGGCGGCGTGGGCGGCGCCCCGGGGCCACAGAGATCGTGTATCACTCATTAGTTAGACGCACTATTGAAATCGGCGTACGATGGCCCGCATGCCCGAGTTGAGCCATCGCCGACGTCTCCTCGTGCTCGCGATCTGCTGCATGAGCCTGCTCATCGTGAGCCTGGACAACACCGTGCTGAACGTGGCGCTGCCGTCGATGCAGCGCGACCTGCACGCCTCCACGTCCGGGCTGCAGTGGACCATCGACGCCTACACCCTGGTACTCGCCTCGCTGCTGATGCTCGCCGGCTCCACGGCCGACCGGATCGGCCGCAAGAAGGTCTTCATGGCCGGCCTGGTGGTGTTCTCCCTCGGCTCCCTGCTCTGTTCCCTGGCCCCGAGCCTGGAACTGCTGGTCGTCTTCCGCATGGTCCAGGCGATCGGCGGCTCGATGCTCAACCCGGTCGCCATGTCGATCATCACCAACACCTTCACGGACGCCCGGGAGCGTGCCCGCGCGATCGGCGTGTGGGGCGCGGTGGTCGGTATCTCCATGGCGGCCGGCCCGCTGGTCGGCGGCCTGCTGGTGCAGTCGGTGAGCTGGCGCGCGATCTTCTGGGTCAACCTCCCCGTCGGTCTCGTCGCCCTGCTGCTCACCCTCCGCTTCGTCCCCGAGTCCCGCGCACCCAAGGCCCGCCGCCCCGACCCGGTCGGCCAGCTGCTGGTGATCGCCCTGTTCGGCTCCCTGACGTACGCGATCATCGAGGCGCCCGACGCGGGACTCGCCTCGGTCTCCCCGTTCGTCGCGATCGCCGTCGCGGCGCTCATCGCCCTCGTCCGGTACGAGCCGCGTCGCGAGGAACCCCTCATCGACCTGCGCTTCTTCCGCTCGGCACCGTTCAGCGGAGCCACGGTGATCGCGATCAGCGCGTTCGCGGCGCTGGGCGGCTTCCTCTTCCTGTCGACGCTGTACCTGCAGAACGTGCGCGGCCTCGACGCCCTGCACGCGGGCCTGTGGATGCTGCCGATGGCCGCGCCCACCTTCCTGTGCGCACCGCTGTCCGGCCGGCTGGTCGGCAACCGGGGCCCGCGCCTGCCGCTGCTGATAGCCGGTGCGGCGACGACCGCGAGCGGTGTGCTGTTCGCGGCGTTCGACGCGGAGACGTCGAGCGTCACCCGCTTCCTCTGTTACGTCCTGTTCGGCGTCGGCTTCGGCTTCGTGAACGCGCCGATCACCAACACCGCGGTGTCGGGCATGCCGAGGGCCCAGGCCGGTGTCGCGGCGGCGGTCGCCTCCACCAGCAGGCAGCTGGGACAGACGCTGGGCGTCGCGGTGGTCGGGGCGGTGCTGGCGTCCGGCATCGGCTCGTCCCCGTACAGCCACGCGTTCGTCGCGGCGGCCCGCCCCGGCTGGTGGATCCTCACCGGCTGCGGCCTCGTGGTCCTCGTCCTCGGCCTGCTGACCAGCGGCCGCTGGGCCCGCGGGACGGCGGAGCGCACGGCGGACCGGCTTCAGGCGGCGGAGGTGCGCGAGGTGGTCGGCGCCTCCTGAGCCCGGCCGCCCCGGCGGACGCGAGCGGCTGTCAGACCCTGCTCAGCGCGAGGGCGTGCAGCCGCTCCAGGCGCTCGCGGGTCTCCTCGGTCCTCGGTGTGTACGTCACCATGCGGGCGCCCAGCTCGGGGCCGAGCCACAGGTCGGTGTGCTCCAGCATGAGGTGACCGACGTAGGGGTTGAGGAACTCCTTGGACTTGGTGCGGGTGCCGACCACCTCGTAGCGCTCCCAGTTCTCGCGGAACTGCGGGGACTGCGTCTCCAACCGCTTGAGCAGCATCTTCCAGGCCGGCTCGCCGAGGTGACCGGCCAGGGAGGCGCGCAGCCGGGCGGCCATCAGGCGCTGGGACTCCTCCAGGTGCACGACGGCCGCCTGCCAGTCCTTGTTCGTGTACACGAGGAGCATGCAGTTGCGGTCCTCGGGCGGGACCGCGTCCAGGTCGCTCAGCAGGAGGCCGTAGGTGCGGTTGTAGGCGAGGATGTCGTACCGGCTGTTCTGGATGCAGGCCGGGATCGGGTCCAGGCTGTCCAGCAGCGCGCGCAGGGCCGGGGTCACGCTGGGACAGTTCGCCGCGGGGGTCGGGTCGGTGGCGCCGGCCAGCTGGAAGAGGTGGGCCCGCTCGCTGGCGTCCAGCCGCAGGGTGCGCGCCAGGGCGTCAAGGACCTGCACGGAGACCTGGATGTCGCGGGCCTGTTCCAGCCAGGTGTACCAGGTGACGCCGACCGCGGAGAGCTGGGCGACCTCCTCCCGGCGCAGACCGGGGGTGCGCCGCCGGGCACCGCGTGGCAGCCCCACCTGCTCGGGGGTGATGCGCTCACGCCGGCTGCGCAGAAACGCGGCCAGCTCGCTGCGCCGGATCTCCGAGCCCCGGCCGGGCCTCGGGGTGGTCTCCTGGGCCGTGGTCGTCATGGTTACAGAGTGCCGCCCCCGGCAGCCTGTTGCCAGGTAGTTCTTCTACCAGGACAAGGAGACTCTGGTACCCGTCTGGGCGGGGGCGGAGGCTCGGAGGCATGAGTGAAACCGTCACCACCCCGGTCGTCCGTACGACGGCCGCCCCGCCCGCACTCGGCGGGTTCGGGCTGTTCACCGTTCTGCTGGCCGCGGCGCTGCCGCTGGTCGACTTCTTCATCGTCAACGTCGCCCTGCCCACCATCGGCGCCGACCTGCACGCGGGCGAGGCCGTGCTGGAGCTGGTCGTCGCCGGGTACGGGGTCGCGTACGCCGTGCTGCTCGTGCTCGGCGGGCGGCTCGGGGACCTGTTCGGGCGGCGCCGGCTGTTCCTCGGCGGGATGGCCGCCTTCGGGCTCACCTCCCTGGCGTGCGGGCTGGCACCCGGCGCCTGGAGCCTGGTCGCGGCGCGGATCGCGCAGGGCGCCGCGGCCGCCGCGATGCTGCCGCAGGTGCTCGCCACCATCCAGGCCGCGACGAGCGGCGGGCGCCGGGCGCGCGCCATGAGCCTGTACGGCGCCACGGCCGGGCTGTCCATGGTGGCCGGGCAGATCCTCGGCGGGGTGCTCGTCGCGGCCGACATCGCCGGCACCGGGTGGCGGGCGGTGTTCCTGGTCAACGTGCCCGTGGTCCTGGCCGGGCTGGTGCTGGCCGTACGGCTCGTGCCCGAGACCCGCTCGCAGCACCCGGAACCGGTCGACGGGCCCGGCACCGTGCTGCTCGCGGCGTCCCTGCTGACGCTGCTCGCGCCGCTCACCGAGGGCCGGGCGGCGGGCTGGCCGCTGTGGACGTGGCTGTCGTTGGCCGCGTTCCCGGTCGCCGCCGCCGCGTTCTGGTCCGTGGAGCGGCGCGCGGACCGGGCGGGCCGGACCCCGCTGGTGCCGCCGAGCCTGCTGGGACTGGTCTCGCTGCGGCGCGGGCTGGTGCTGATGCTGCCCTTCTCGATCGGCTTCAGCGGGTTCATGTTCGTGATAGCGCTGGCGCTGCAGCAGGGCGCCCGGCTCGGTCCGGTGCCGGCCGGGCTCGCGCTCGCGCCGATGGCCGTGACGTTTCTGTTCGTCTCCCTGGCCGGGCCTCGGCTGATCGCCCGGTACGGCACCCGGGTGGTCACCGCCGGGGCGGGCATCCAGGCCGTGGGCGTGCTGCTGATCGTGCTGACCGCCTGGCGGGACTGGCCGCATCTGGGCTTCGGTTCGCTGCTGCCGGGCGCGGCCGTGGCCGGTGCCGGGCAGGCGCTGCAACTGCCCAACGTGTTCCGGATCGTGATGTCCGAGGTGCCGCCCGCCCGGGCCGGTGTCGGCAGCGGTGTGATGGTCACCACACAGCAGTCCGCGCTCGCCCTGGGCGTGGCCACCCTCGGCACCCTGTTCCTCACCCTCGTGCCGCGCATGGGCATGCGGGACGCGCTGGTCACCGCGCTGCTGGTGCAGCTGGCCGGGGTGGTGCTCACCGGTCTGCTGAGCCTGCGCCTGCCCCGCACGGTCGGCTGAGCCGGGCGGACGGCTCGGACAACTCACCGTGAACCTGACCCTGTTGATGTTGCTCGTGCTGCACACTCCTTGCGGTCACACGTGTGGGAACCGGGAGGGGTCATGCCGCAGAGCGCCAACTCGAGCAAGGTCAGCCGCTGGGACCAGCACGGCCGCGAACACGTGGTCAGGGTGGTCCGCACGGGCGTGCAGCGCACGATCAGATGCAATACCTGCGGCTGGCGGAAGGGGGCACAGTTCCTGCCCTGGCTGAAGGCGGAGGAACACCTCGCCGAGGCCCACCAGGCGACGGTCGACCCGGCGGCGGCCCGGCAGCCGTCGCGCTGAGCGACCCGCCCCCGGCACCCTGCTCGACCTGCGCTCCTCCCCCGGGCCAGGGGCCGTTCCCAGCTGTCTCGACTGGCCGCCCGCGCCGACCGGGTTCAGCCTGGGAAGGTCCGCCGAGCGACAGGAGACGAACATGACCTCGGTACTCCGCCACCACCGCTACGGCCGTGCACTGGGCACCTGCGCCCTGTCCGCGGCGCTGCTGTCCGGCGGGACGGCCGGAGCCCTCGCCGCCACCAAGCCCAGCCCCGACAGCACCATGGCCGCCTCGATCACCATCACGGCCCACGGGAACACCGTGAAGGCCGGTGACAAGGTGAAGATCACGGGCCGCACCAAGGGTCTGAACGTCGGTGCTCCGCTGGTGCTCCAGCACATGAAGAACGACAAGTGGGTCCCGCTGAGGGCGACCGCCAAGGTCAAGAAGGGCAGCTCGTACGCCATCCTCGCCCAACTCGGCACCAAGGGCATGGAGAAGCTGCGCGTCGCCGGCGTGAACGCGTCCGGGAAGGTCTACTCGCCGCCCGTCACCGTGAAGGTGAGCTGAGCCCCCGTACCAGCAGGTCCACGACGGCCGTGAACTCCTCGTCGATGCCGGGGCGGGTCCACTCCCGGGCGTAACAGGGGTCGTGGAAACGGCCGGTGGCCTGGAAGACGGCCCGGGCCGCGGCAGCCGGGTCGGGCACGCGGAAGGTGCCCGGCCCGGCTCCGTCGTCGATGATCCGGGTCAGCTGGGCGGTCAGCTCGGCTATGTGCTCGCCGACGACCGTGCCGTTCTCGTCCGTCAACACCGTGTAGGTGGCGAACAGTTCGGGGTCGTCACCGGCCTTGTGCCGCTTGGCCGCGAACAGCGCCGCCAGCCAGGCCCGCAGCCGCTGCTCGGGATCCAGGCCGTCGGCGGCGACGATCCCGGCGAGCTGCTGCGACGTCCGGTCCAGCCAGCGCTTGGTCACCGCTTCCCGCAGTGCCGCCTTGGTGCGGAAGTGCCGGTAGACGCTGCCGTGGCTGACGCCGAGCGCGCGGGCCACGTCGACCACGGTGGCCTTGGCCGGGCCGTGGCGGCGCAGCACCTCCTCGGTGGCTTCGAGGATGCGCTCGGCGGTCAGGGTCTCGCTGGTCGGTGCCATGTCCTAGACCGTACCCGGCAGCGGAGTCAGCGCTCGCTGTCGAGGTGTGCCATCTGGGCGCTCGGGTAGCGGTCGCCGGCCGCCGCGTCCGCCGGTACGGCCTCCTCGATCGCCGCGAGGTCGGCGGCGTCCAGGGTCACGTCCAGCGCGCCCAGCGACTCGCCCAGCCGCTCGCGGGTGCGGGCGCCGACCAGCGGAACGATGTCCTCCCCGCGGGAGAGCACCCAGGCGATGGCGGTCTGCGCGACCGTCGCACCCTTCTGCTCGGCGATCTTGCGCAGGGCGTCGACGAGGTTCAGGTTGTGCTGGAGGTTCTCGCCCTGGAAGCGGGGCGAGTGGGCGCGGAAGTCGTGCGCGGCGAGCTGCCGGTCGCGGGTGAAGTGGCCGGAGATCAGGCCGCGGGAGAGCACCCCGTAAGCCGTGATCCCGATGCCCAGCTCACGGACGGTGGGCAGGATCTCCCGCTCGATGCCGCGGGAGATCAGCGAGTACTCGATCTGCAGGTCGGCGACCGGGGCGGTGGCGGCGGCCCGCCGGACCGTCTCGGCGCCGACCTCGCTGAGGCCCACGTGCCGGACGTACCCCTTCTCGATCAGCTCGCCGATCGCGCCGACGGTCTCCTCGATCGGCACGTCCGGGTCGAGCCGGGCGATCCGGTAGACGTCGATGTGGTCGACGCCCAGGCGCTGCAGGGAGTAGGCGGCGAAGTTCTTCACGGCGGCCGGGCGGCCGTCGTACCCGCTCCAGTTGCCCTCCGGGTCGCGCAGGGCGCCGAACTTCACGCTGACCAGCGCCCGCTCCCGGGCGGCGGCCGGTGCGGCGCGGAGGGCCTCGCCGATCAGCATCTCGTTGTGCCCCATGGCGTAGAAGTCGCCGGTGTCCAGCAGGGTGACGCCCGCCTCCAGGGCGGCGTGGATCGTCGCGACGGATTCCGCTCGGTCGGCGTCGCCGTACAGCGCGGACATGCCCATGCAGCCGAGGCCGAGGGCGGAGACGTGGGGGCCGGTGGTTCCGAGGTGTCGTGTGCGCATCGTCATGGCTCCACCCTGCCATGACAGCTGACAGATTTCAATATCTGTCATTCCATAGCCGTTCGATTGGTTCAGACCTATTGACGACAGGTCTGGACCAGCCCACTGTCATGCCTACGACACCTCACCGCACCCCCACCGGGAGGCCCGCATGATCCGTCGCGCCCTGCGCCTGGTCGCCGCCGCGCTCGCGACCGCCTGTCTCACCCAGCTGCCCGCCGCCGGCACGGCCTCCGCCGCCGACACCTGTGCCGTGAAGTCCCGCCCGGCCGGAAAGGTGCTCCAGGGCTACTGGGAGAACTGGGACGGCGCCGCCAACGGGGTCCACCCGCCCTTCGGCTGGACCCCCGTCACCGACTCCCGCATCCCCGCGCACGGCTACAACGTGATCGACGCGGCGTTCCCGGTGATCCGCTCCGACGGGACGGCCCTGTGGGAGGACGGCATGGACTCCGGTGTGAAGGTGGCCACGCCCGCCGAGATGTGCGCGGCCAAGGCGTCCGGTCAGACGATCCTGCTGTCCATCGGCGGGGCGGCGGCCGGTATCGACCTGTCCTCCTCGGCCGTCGCCGACCGCTTCGTGGCGACGATCGTGCCGATCCTGAAGAAGTACAACTTCGACGGCATCGACATCGACATCGAGACGGGCCTGACGAACAGTGGAAACATCAACCAACTCTCCGCCTCCCAGACCAACTTGATCCGGATCATCGACGGCGTCCTCGCGCGGATGCCGTCGAACTTCGGCCTGACGATGGCACCGGAGACCGCCTACGTCACCGGCGGCAGCATCACGTACGGCTCGATCTGGGGCGCGTACCTGCCGATCGTCAAGAAGTACGCCGACAACGGCCGCCTGTGGTGGCTGAACATGCAGTACTACAACGGCAGCATGTACGGCTGCTCCGGCGACTCCTACGAGGCGGGCACGGTCGCGGGCTTCACCGCCCAGACCGACTGCCTGAACAAGGGTCTGGTGGTCCAGGGCGCCACCGTCAAGGTTCCGTACGACAAGCAGGTCCCGGGCCTGCCCGCCCAGCCCGGCGCGGGCGGCGGCTACATGTCACCGTCCCTGGTCTCCCAGGCCTGGAAGCACTACGGCACCTCGCTCAAGGGCCTGATGACCTGGTCGATCAACTGGGACGGCGCGAAGAACTGGACCTTCGGCGACAACGTCGAGTCGCTGCAGGGCCGTTGAGCCCGGCCCGCCCGTGCCCTCCGCTCCGTTGGACACGGTGCGCCACCGACCGGAGAATGGGAACTGCCGACGAGCAGCCTCCAGGCGGCGCCTGCCGTCGGCCGTGCGGTGTTCCAGCGCCGCCGAGGAGGCCGCGATGGCCATCCGTATCGCCACCTTCAACACCGAGAACCTCTTCCGCCGCCCCTCCGTCTTCCGTCTCGCGAAGGCGTCGGACCGGGAGCAAGTCCTCCACGACTTCGACACGTTGATCGCTCTCCTGGACAAGGAGACGTACACCGACGACGACAAGCAGAAGATCTCGGCGCTCGTCCTGAAGCACCGGGCGTACAGCAGCGACCGCGACGACCCGCCGCTGATCTACGTCAACCAGAACCGCCCCGGCAAGAAGAGCGGCCTCTTCGACACGCCCCCGCCGGGATCGCACCCGACACAGCTGCCGATCCTCGCGGGTGGCCGGGGCGCGTGGGCCGGCTGGGCCGAACTCACGCAGGACGACCTGGACATGACCGCGGTCAGCAACACCGGGCGGGTCGTCAGGGAGGTGAACGCCGACGTCCTGCTGGTGCCCGAGGTGGAGGACCGGCTCACCCTGGACCGTTTCAACCAGCACGTCCTGGGCCTGGGATGGCAGCCGTACCCCTTCAATCTGCTGGTCGACGGCAACGACCCGCGGGGCATCGACATCGGGATCCTCAGCCGCTTCCCCATCACATCCGTCCGGCCGCACCTCTTCGACCCGAACCCGGCGCACCCGGCGAAGCCCTTGTTCAGCCGCGACTGCCCCGAGTACGAGATCCAGCTCGACCGGGGCAGCCTGGTGATCCTCGGCAACCACCTCAAGAGCAAGGCCGGCGACGACCCGGAGCTGCGCCTGGCGCAGGCGGAACGGGTCGCGGAGATCTACCGGGCCGCGCTGCAGCGCACCACGAACGTGGTGGTCGCCGGAGACCTCAACGACTTCCCGGACAGCAAGCCGGTCGGAGTGCTGCTGGACACCGGTCTGCGCGATGTGATGAGCCACTCCTCCTACCACGGGGAGCCCGGCACCCACGGCACCTGCCAGGACAAGCAGGACAAGCTCGACTACGTCCTGCTGCCGCCCGCGCTGTGGGGGAAGGTGCAGGAGGTCGGCCTGGAGACGCGGGGCATCTTCGCCCACGCGAACCACTTCCGGAGCGTGCAGGCGAAGACGGACGAGGCGTCGGACCACGCCGCGCTGTACGTGGACGTGGACCTGTGACGAAAACGCCCGCCCTCCGGCCGACCGGGTCGGCTGGAGGGCGGGCGGAGGTACGGCGTCAGCAGCCGAGCAGACGACCCGCGAGGTAGCCCTCGATCTGGTCCAGGGACACCCGCTCCTGCTTCATCGAGTCACGCTCACGCACCGTGACGGCGTTGTCCTCGAGCGTGTCGAAGTCGACGGTCACGCAGTACGGCGTACCGATCTCGTCCTGGCGGCGGTAGCGGCGGCCGATGGCGCCCGCGTCGTCGAACTCGATGTTCCAGTGCTGGCGCAGCGCCTGCGCGAGGCCCTTGGCCTTCGGGGACAGCTCGGGGTTGCGGGACAGCGGGAGGACGGCGACCTTCACCGGGGCGAGGCGGTGGTCCAGCCGCAGCACGGTCCGCTTCTCCATCTTGCCCTTGGCGTTCGGCGCCTCGTCCTCGACGTAGGCGTCGAGCAGGAAGGCCAGCATGGTGCGGCCGACACCCGCCGCCGGCTCGATGACGTACGGCGTCCAGCGCTCCTGGGCCTCCTGGTCGTAGTAGGCCAGGTCCTGGCCGGAGGCCTTGGAGTGGGCGCCGAGGTCGTAGTCGGTGCGGTTGGCGACACCCTCGAGCTCGCCCCACTCGCTGCCGCCGAACTGGAAGCGGTACTCGATGTCGGCGGTGCGCTTGGAGTAGTGGGAGAGCTTCTCCTTCGGGTGCTCGTACCAGCGCATGTTCTCCTCACGCAGGCCCAGGCCGGTGTACCAGTTCCAGCGCTGCTCCATCCAGTACTCCTGCCACTTCTCGTCCTCGCCCGGCTTGACGAAGAACTCCATCTCCATCTGCTCGAACTCGCGGGTGCGGAAGATGAAGTTGCCGGGCGTGATCTCGTTGCGGAAGGACTTGCCCATCTGGGCGATGCCGAACGGGGGCTTGCGGCGCGAGGTGGTCTGCACCTGGGCGAAGTTGGTGAAGATGCCCTGGGCGGTCTCGGGGCGCAGGTAGGCGACCGAGCCGGAGTCCTGGGTCGGGCCGAGGTGGGTGGAGAGGAGACCCGAGAACTGCTTGGGCTCGGTGAACTGGCCCTTGTTGCCGCAGTTCGGGCAGTTGATGTCGGCCAGGCCGTTCGCCGGGGCGTGGCCCTTCTTCTCCTCGTACGCCTCTTCCAGGTGGTCGGCGCGGAACCGCTTGTGACACGCGGTGCACTCGGTCAGCGGGTCCGTGAAGGTGGCGACGTGGCCGGACGCGACCCAGACCTCGGACGCCAGGATGACGGACGAGTCGATACCGACCACGTCCTCGCGCGACGTCACCATGTAGCGCCACCACTGGCGCTTGATGTTCTCCTTGAGCTCGACACCCAGCGGTCCGTAGTCCCAGGCGGCACGCTGTCCGCCGTAGATCTCACTGCACGGGAAAACGAAGCCACGGCGCTTGCTCAGGCTGACGATGGTGTCGATCTTGTCGGCGGCCACGGTGCTCTCTTCATTACGACGACGGGCGTTGAAGCGAGATGCTTCCAGCGAATGATTCAGGTTACCGGCGCAGGCTCCCCCACGACCAAATCGGCCCCTGCTTTGAACCCCTGACGACCGTTGTTGACAACGGTTTCCATGTTAGTTGAAAATGACTGTCATGAACGTAAGACGACGCCTCATACCCGCCGCCGCGGTCGCGGCGGCCACCGCCGTCGGGATCGGCACGCTCTCCGCCTGCGGCGGCGACAGGGCGGCGGCCGGCACCGGCAAGTTCGACGTCGTCGCGTCGTTCTACCCGATGCAGTTCCTCGCCGAGCAGATCGGCGGCAGCCACGTCCACGTCACCAGTCTGACCACGCCCGGCCAGGAGCCGCACGACCTGGAGCTCACTCCCCGGCAGATCGGCTCGCTCGAGGACTCCGACGCGGTCCTGTACCTGAAGGGCCTCCAGCCCGCCGTCGACAACGCGGTGGCCCAGTCCCCGGTGAAGACGAAGATCGACGCGGCCTCCCTGACCACGCTGGAGAACCACGGCAACGAGGTCGGCGGCCACGCGGCGGCCCACGACACCCGCACGAGCGAGGAGTCGGCGGGCAAGGACCCGCACCTCTGGCTCGACCCGGTGCGCTACGCCCAGGTCGCCGAGGGCGTCGGCGACGCCTTCGCGAAGGCCGACCCGAAGCACGCGGCCGACTACCGGCAGAACACCGTGAAACTGGTGGGGAAGCTGGACGCCCTGAACTTCGCGTTCCAGCAGAGCCTCGCGCACACGAAGACCAAGGTCTTCATCACCACGCACGCCGCCTTCGGCTACCTCGCCGAGCGCTACGGCCTCACCGAGGAGGCCATCAACGGCCTCGACCCCGACTCCGAACCCAGCGCCGAGCGGATCAAGGACCTGGAGTCGATGGCCGAGGCCGACGGCGTCTCCACCGTCTTCTACGAGACCCTCGTCAGCGACAGCACCGCGAAGACCGTCGCGCACGACACGGGCCTGAAGACGGACGTCCTCGACCCCCTCGAGGGCATCACCGCCAAGTCCCGCGGCACGGACTACTTCTCCGTCCAGCAGGCCAACCTCAAGGCCCTCCGGCAGGCGCTGGGCGCCAAGTGAGCAGCACGGGAGACGAGATGACCAACGAGCCCGTCATAGCCCTGCGCAAGGTCACCGCCGAACTCGGCGCGCGACCGGTGCTGCGCGGCATCGACCTCACCGTCGGCCGGGGCGAGGTCGTCGCGCTGCTCGGCGCGAACGGCTCCGGCAAGTCGACGGCGATCCGCGCGATCATCGGCCAGGTGCCGGTCGGCGGCGGCACGGTCGAGCTGTTCGGCACCCCGCGCCGCGCCTTCCGCGACTGGGCGCGCGTGGGATACGTACCGCAGCGCACCACAGCCGCCGGCGGGGTCCCGGCGACGGTCACCGAGATCGTCTCGGCGGGGCGCCTCTCCCGCACCCGCTTCGGGGTCTTCCGCAGGGCCGACCGGGAGGCCGTGCACCGGGCCCTGGAGCTGGTCGGCATGGCGGACCGCGCCAAGGACTCCGTGAACGCCCTGTCCGGCGGCCAGCACCAGCGCGTGCTCATCGCCCGCGCGCTGGTCGCCGAGCCCGAGCTGCTGATCATGGACGAGCCGATGGCGGGTGTCGACCTGGCCAGCCAGGAGGTGCTGGCGCGGACGCTGAAACAGCAGGTCGAGGCCGGTACGACGGTCCTGCTGGTGCTGCACGAACTGGGCCCGCTGGAGCCCCTGATCGACCGGGCGGTCGTCCTGCGCGACGGCTGCGTCCTGCACGACGGCCCGCCCCCACAGGCCGTCGGCCAGCACGCCTTGCCCGGCCACGACCACGTCCACCCGCACGCACCCGCGGGCACCGAACCGATCCGCACGGGACTGCTGAGCTGATGCACTTCCTCACCTACGAATTCATGCAGCGGTCGCTCCTGGCGGCCGTCCTGGTCGGCATCACCGCGCCCGCCATCGGCATCTACCTGGTCCAGCGCCGCCAGGCCCTGATGGGCGACGGCATCGGCCACGTGGCCATGACCGGCGTCGGCCTCGGCTTCCTCCTCTCCACCTCCCCGGTCTGGACGGCGACCGCCGTCTCCGTCTGCGGCGCGGTCCTGATGGAACTGATCCGCTGGTACGGCAAGACCCGCGGCGACATCGCCCTCGCCATGCTCTTCTACGGCGGCATGGCCGGCGGCGTGATGCTGATCAACCTCGCGCCGGGCGGCTCCAACGCCAACCTGACCTCGTACCTGTTCGGCTCCCTGTCCACGGTCTCGCAGTCCGACGTGACCGCGATCTGCGAGCTCGCGGCCTTCGTGCTGCTGGTCACGCTGGGCCTGCGCCGCCAGCTGTTCGCGGTCAGCCAGGACGAGGAGTTCGCCCGGGTCACCGGCCTGCCGGTGCGCGCGCTGAACCTGCTCACGGCGGTCACGGCGGCCGTCACGGTCACGGTCGCCATGCGCGTGGTCGGCCTGCTGCTGGTGTCCGCGCTGATGGTGGTGCCGGTGGCGGCGGCGCAGCAGCTCAGCCGCAGCTTCACCGCCACCTTCGTGATCGCCGTCGCGATCGGGGTGGCCGTGACCGTCAGCGGCACGATCACGTCGTACTACCAGGACGTCCCGCCCGGCGCGACGATCGTCCTGCTGACCATCGGCGCGTTCGTCGCGCTGACCGCCCTCGCCACCCCGCTGGCCCGCCGACGCGCCCGCGCGGCCACCTCGGCACAGCCCGCCGGGGACCCGGCGGAGTGCTCGATTCCGGCCACGCGGGCCGCCGGGGACGAGGTCGGCGGCCGACCGCCGACAGCCCGGGCTGGCACAATGGCCCGCGGCAGAGGCGAGACGTAAGGAGGCAACCGGTGACGACCGCTGGACCGCCCGTGAAGGGCCGCGCGACCCGACAGCGGGCAGCCGTGGCGGCGGCCCTGGACGAGGTCGACGAGTTCCGCAGCGCGCAGGAACTGCACGACATGCTCAAGCACAAGGGCGACTCGGTCGGGCTCACCACCGTCTACCGCACGCTGCAGTCCCTCGCCGAGGCCGGCGAGGTCGACGTCCTGCGCACCTCCGAGGGCGAGTCCGTCTACCGCCGCTGCAGCACGGGGGAGCACCATCACCATCTGGTGTGCCGTACGTGCGGCAAGGCGGTCGAGGTCGAGGGGCCGGCCGTCGAGAAGTGGGCCGAGGCCATCGCGGCCGAACACGGATATGTGAACGTGGCCCACACGGTGGAGATCTTCGGCACGTGCGCGGACTGCGCCGCGGGTCAGCCGGGTACCGGTATCGGCTAGGCGCGCTTGACGTGGCGGTCCAGGATCGCCCGCAGTCGGTCCACGTCCGCCGGGTCGACCAGTCCCCGCTTGGGGAGCAGGGTCACGCAGCGGGCGTCGCGGTCACCGCTGAAGAGTGCGAACACCTCGCCGGTCTCCCGGTACACCGGCCGGGCGCCCCAGCCCTGGACGACCATGACGTGCTCGGCGCGGATCGTCAGCCCCTCGTCCGTCACCGTCGTACGGCACGGCCCGCTCACATCGGCGGCCTTGGCCAGGCTGCGCGCCTGCAGCCGGGGCAGCACGGCGAGCCCCAAGCCGAAGTAGCACACGAGGATCAGAGGGAACGAGTCCACCCGCCCGGCGGCCAGTCCGGCCGCGGCGATCACCGCGAACGCCACGAGCAGAAGGACCGTCGCCACCCGCGTCAGCCTGCCCGACCTGCTGACCTTCCGGCGCGCCCGCAGCGCCGACGCATAGTCCCGCGCCTGCGACCGGTACACCAGCTCGACCGCCTCCTGGACGGCCTCCCGCCCCATGTCCATGACCATGGGGCGGGATCGTACAGCCGGGTCCGACGAGTCGATCAACCGCGCCCGAAGCACCGCTCCAGCTCGTCCAGGTCGTAGAACGTGCTGCCCTTGGCGATCGGCCGGCAACCGGCCTTGAACGCCGTCTCCTTCTCGTTGTAGAGCATGCGGACCAGGTAGCGGCCGTTCTTCTCGTACACGTCCCACTGGATGTTCGCGCCCAGGGGAGCCACGGAGGCGCCCCGCCAGGGGTTGTCGGCGTAGGTGTACGGCTCCCCCGGCGTCGCCGGCTCCGTGCTGCCCGGCAGGCCCATCAGCGCGGCCAGCGGGATGATCTCCTCGGCGTGCGTGAAGCGCAGCTCGGCGCCCAGGTTGCCGGTGCCGTCCCGCTTGGCCTCGACCTGCCGGAAGAAGTCGTCGAGCAGGACGTCCGCCATCTTGTACGTGATGTCGCTGTCGGAGAACCCGGGGCCCTTCTCGTAGAAGTCCTCGGCGTCGGACAGGTAGCCGAACCAGGCGGCGTCGGAGCGGGAGATGTACCGGTCCATGCCCCAGCCCTTGCCGTCCGGGCTCTCCTCGCTCATCGCCGGGGCGATGCCGTACAGGTTGTAGACGGCCTCGGCGGCACCGACCTGGTCGGTGATCTGCTCGACGAACGGCTCCTCGAACAGCCGGCGCAGCACGCGGCGGGCGGCCTGTCGGGTCCTCGGCCGGTCGGTGATGCCGCTGAGGGTGTCCTTGAGGCGCTGGTCGTTCGCGATGTAGTCCCGGTACGCCGCACCGCCCGCCGCCTTGTGGAAGTACAGCAGGTCCTTGTCGGTGCGGGTCGGCCCGATCAGCGGCTTCAGGGCCGGCTCGGCCGCGGCGAGCGCGCCCGTGTACTCCCCGGCGCTGTCCACGGCCCGCCCCTGCCCGGAGCTGACCACGTCGATCTTCTCGCCCTCGCCGGCGATCCGCGTGAACAGCGAGGGCAGCCGCTGCTGCATCCGCCGGGCCGTGTCCCGCATCTCCTGCCGGCCGCGCCCGCTGAGGTTGCCGTAGCCGACCTCGGCCATGGCGGCGAGCAGCGCCCGCACCTTCGGCCCGAACTCCTCACCCCTCGCGGTGAGCTGCCCCTGCGCGTCCGCCTTGTCCCACAGGGCGAGGATCAGGTCGCCGTCGGCGCTGTCGGTCGCCGAGCGGGAACCGTGCCGCGAGACGTTCTCGGTGAAGACGGGCTCGAAGCCGGCCGGCGGCCGCTGGTAGGTGCGCGCACCCTGTCGGGGCTCGTACGGCGCCTTCGTGCCGTAGCTCTCGCGGTGGGCGGGGGCGTCCGAGGCGTGCGCGGGCAGCGCGGTGAGCAGCAGGGCGCCGAGGGCGAGGACAGGGGTGAGACGTCTCATGAGTCCCGCATCCTCGACGGCCCCGATGAAGAACCGGTGACTACGAGGTGGACTTGCCCTCCATGGCAAGCAGCTCCTCGTTCGGGATCGCCCCGCCGAACCGCCGGTCCCGGGAGGCGAATTCGAGGCAGGCCCGCCACAGGTCACGGCGGTCGAAGTCCGGCCACAGCACGTCCTGAAAGACCATCTCGGCGTACGCGCTCTGCCAGAGCAGGTAGTTGGAGGTGCGCTGCTCCCCGCTGGGCCGCAGGAAGAGGTCCACGTCCGGCATGTCGGGGTAGTACAGGTACTTCTGGAGGGTCTTCTCGCCGACCTTGCCCGGATCCAGCCGCCCCGCCGCCACGTCCTCGGCGAGCGCCTTCGCCGCGTCGGCGATCTCGGCCCGCCCGCCGTAGTTCATGCAGAAGTACAGCGTCAGCAGGTCGTTGTCCTTGGTCTGCTCCTGGGCGATCTGCAGCTCCTTGGCGACCGACTTCCACAGCTTGGGCATGCGCCCCACCCAGCGCACCCGGATCCCGAGTTCGTCGAGCTGGTCGCGGGTCTTGCGGATGAAGTCACGGTTGAAGTTCATCAGGAAGCGGACCTCGTCGGGCGACCGCTTCCAGTTCTCGGTGGAGAAGGCGTACAGGGAGATGTTGCGGACGCCGATCTCGATGGACCCCTGGAGCACGTCCAGCACGCGCTCGGCGCCGACCTTGTGTCCCTCGGTGCGCGGCAGCCCGCGCTCCTTGGCCCAGCGCCCGTTGCCGTCCATGACGATCGCCACATGGCTGGGGACCAGCTCGCCGGGGAGCTTCGGCGGGCGCGCACCGGACGGGTGCGGCTCCGGCGCCCTGTACTCGCGCCGCTGTCGCCCCAGGAACCCACGTACCACCATGTGCTTCTCGTCTCCCTCTTCGTGGGGTGTTACTTCTCGACGTACCTGAGCGAACGCAGCCCGCGCTCCAGGTGCCAGTGCAGATAGGCGGACACCAGCCCGCTGCCTTCCCGGACGTAGCGCGCCTCGCAGGCGTCCGCCGTCTCCCAGTCTCCCGTAAGCAGCGCTCCGAGCAGGACCAGGGTCTGGGGCGAGGGTACGACGCTGCCGGGCACCCGGCAGTCGACGCAGACGGAGCCGCCGGAGGCGACCGAGAAGAAACGGTTCGGACCCGGCATGCCGCACTTCGCGCAGTCGCTGAAGGTGGGGGCGTAGCCGTTGACGGCGAGCGACCGCAGCAGGAAGGCGTCGAGGACGAGATGCGGGGCGTGCTCACCGCGCGCCAGCGTCCGCAGCGCCCCGACGAGCAGCAGGTACTGCTGCACGGCCGGCTCGCCCTCGTGGTCGGTGAACCGCTCGGCGGTCTCCAGCATGGCCGTACCGGCGGTGTAACGGGCGTAGTCGGTGACGATCCCGCCACCGTACGGCGCGATGGTCTCACTCTGGGTGCACAACGGCAGCCCGCGCCCGACCAGCTCGCTCCCGCGCGCGAAGAACTGCACGTCGACGTGGGAGAAGGGCTCCAGCCGGGCCCCGAACTTCGACTTGGTCCGCCGCACCCCTCGGGCCACGGCCCGCACCCGCCCGTGCCCCCGGGTGAGCAACGTGATGATCCTGTCCGCCTCACCCAGCTTCTGGGTGCGCAGCACGATGCCGTCGTCGCGGAACAGACTCATGGCACCCATTCTCGCCCATGCCGGGAGCGGCTAGAGCGTCTCTCCCCGACTGCGGGCGTTCGCGCGCGCGGTCGCCGCGCTCAGCCGCTCGGCGGAGGTGGCGGGCCGCACGGCATCGGGTTCGGCGTCCCACTCCCGGCCCCCTCCGTAGGGTCTCAGCTGGACGTAGGGCCCCTCATGCCCCATGACGATCCCGAGCCGCCCGGTACGAGTGTCCACGACATGGCTGCCGACGGGGTGCTTCACCGCGGTGCCCCCTGCCCCACCGGCGCTTCGGCCCTTCCCGGAGCCGACCGCAATTCCTTCAAGGTTCCGTCTCCTCCGCCTCTCGGGTTCCAGCCACCCCGCTCCCCTCTCTTTCCGACTTTCACTCTTCGTGCATCGGAAGTGACGCTCCGCCTCTACACTCGGCAGGCGTCTGCGCCCTTGAAGTTCGGGGCGGGACAAGGGGGTTGCCCATGGCCCGCGAGGCATGGGCTCCACATCCGAAGGCCGAAACGAACATGTCCGGCCCTGACAGCGCGTGCACGGCGCCTGTCATGGCCGGACAATGATCAGTGCGGGCCGTCACCCGGGGCGGCAACCCCGGGGACGGACGGCCCTGGCGGAGACCCCGGCCCGATTACGGCGGGCCGGGGGATCCGCTTCAGGCTGTCGGGTCAGTGGTCGTCGCCGCGGTCGCCGCGGTCGCCGCGGTCGTCGCGGTCGTCGTGGTCGTCGTGGTGGTCGCGCTCGTGGACCACTCGGAAGCTGGCCAGGCAGACGTTACCCCCCGTGTTCGGCTCGCAGCAGTCGTCGGGGTTCACGTTGTAGGCGGTGCTGTCGCGCTCGACGTGTGCGATGGGAGCCCCGTTGTCGCAGACGGGCCCCTTGAACACGTCGACGGTCCTGTCACTGTCGTTGAAGATGTTCAGGCTGTTGGCGATGCGGCCTGCGGTGCCCACGAGGGCCACGACCACGCACTCCCCCGGGTGGCTGGAGTAGCTCCGCTCGTTGATCTGGATCCGCCCCTCCTCGTGGTGCTCGCGGTGCTCGCGGTGCTCGCGGTTCTCGCGGTGCTCGGGCTGGCGACCCTGGACGGTGCCCCCGGCAATCACGGCGACGCCCTCGTTGCCCTTGCTGGCGCTTCCGGGGTCGGTGGCGACGGGAGCCGTACCGGTGCCGCCGGCGATGACACTGGGTGCCCGGGTGGCGCTGGTGGACGCCGAGGCGTAGGTGATACCGCTTGCGACCAGGGCCGCGGCAGCGGCGATCCCCGCGGTGACAGCGGTGGAGCGGTGGATCTTGAGCATGCGAACTTCTCCTGTCTGATGTCTGGCGAGAGACAGCCGAAACAGTCGGCGTGTGATGAACGTACTAACCACCTGAATACCTGTCATATCGGGCAACTCGACAGACCCCTCCCCTTGAGCCGAACGAGGGACCTCAGGCCGCCTGACGGACCGTCGGGGCGTCGACAACTGGCCCCATTTCAAAGTCAGTTGATAGGCAGTTAGCCTTTCAAGGTGATAATCTGATCTATCGTCACTCGCCGAGCTGAGCGACCGTCAGAGCCGCCGGATTCAGGGCCCCCTTCGAACCGGTCATTGGGCCGACCTCTGGCGGCTCCGCCATTCGCGTGCGCACCCTTGACCGCCCCCACCGCCCCTCCTATGGTCGCGCTGACCCACCGGACGTAGGACGTCGTACCTCCCCTCCCCCACCCACTCACCAGGAGGACCCGTGCGCGACGACGTGACGATCCCCGAGGTGCCGGCGCCGCGACGCCGGTCCTTCCTGACGGGCGCCGCGGCGCTGGGCGTGGGCGCCGCGCTGGCGGGCTGTTCCGCCGGCCCCGAGTCCACCAACGACACCGGGAGCGGGGGCAGCGGCAAGGACCGGACGCTGACCGC
This sequence comes from Streptomyces sp. NPDC052301, assembly GCF_044593395.1. NCBI lineage: Bacteria > Bacillati > Actinomycetota > Actinomycetes > Kitasatosporales > Streptomycetaceae > Streptomyces > Streptomyces sp. NPDC052301. The sequence goes on from NZ_JBIUBE010000005.1 coordinate 90,103, forward strand.
CGTGATCGGGTACGGCAACGACGGCAGCTGGGATCCCACGCAGACGGCTTCGGCGTTCAGCATGGCCGCCAACAACCACATCTACGAGGGGCTGCTGGACACCGACCCGATCACCCGGGTGCCGTATCCGGCACTGGCCACCGAGGTCCCGAAGGACGCGAACGCCACCACCTGGCGGTTCACCCTCCGAAGCGGCGCGACCTTCCACGACGGCAAGCCCGTCACCGCCGACGACGTGGTGTTCGTCTTCGACCGGATCCTCGACCCGAAGACCCAGACCCTCGCCAAGGGCTTCTTCGTGAGCTGGTTGAAGGAGGTCAGGAAGGTCGACGCGCGGACCGTCGAGCTGGTGCTGAAGTTCCCCTTCCCGGACGGGCTCGCCCGGCTCACCCTGGCCAAGGTCATGCCGAAGCACGTGTTCTCCGCGCCCGGGGCCTGGGACGACGCGATCAAGGGGCTGGCCGTGGGCTCGGGCCCGTACCGGCAGACCGCGCACCACCCGAAGTCCAACACCACCTTCGAGGCGTTCGCCGCCTACAACGGCCCGCGCAAGCCCGCCTTCAAGCGCATGAACTGGCTGACCATCGTGGACGCCGCTCCACGCGTCGCGAAGATCTCCGGGACCGGCGCAGGCGCGCAGATCGCCGACAACATCCCCTACGCCAACATCCCCCGCCTGGAGCAGGGCGGGATGAAGGTCGCGGGCGGTGCCGGGATGAACAACCTCTTCCTGATGTTCAACACCCGGCACAAGCCGTTCGACGACGTGCGGGTACGGCAGGCCCTGCACTACGCCATCGACACCGAGAAGATGGTGCAGGTCGCCCTGAAGGGGCACGGCAGGCCCGCGTCCTCCTTCCTGAACGAGGGCAATCCGAGCTACCGGCGGGCCAGGACCGTCTACGACTACGACCCCGAGAAGGCGAAGGCCCTGCTGAAGGCGGCCGGCGTCCGGAATCTGAAGGTCGAGATCCTGGCGGTGAACGTGAGCTGGATCGTCGACTGTCTGCCCACCATCAAGTCCTCCTGGGACGCGGCCGGCGTGGAGACGACCCTCGCGCCGCAGGAGACCACGGCCGTGTTCACCAAGATGGACCAGAAACAGGACTACCAGGTCGTCGCCGCGGCCTCGAACCCCAACCAGTTCGGGCTCGACGCCGATTTGATCATGCACTACAACTACGGACCGCAGAACCTCTGGATGAACTACACCGGCTGGGCCGACAACGCGGTCGCCAAGCAGCTCTTCAAGGACATGGACCGGGCCACCCGGGAGCCGGATCCGGCGCGGAAGAAGGTGATGGTCCAGGACTACATCGACGTCGTCGCCGAGCAGGCCGTGCTGTATCCGGTCGTCCACAACGAGCTGATGACGGCGTGGGACCCGCGCAAGCTGACCGGGATAAGGGCACAGCCCTACCCCGGCATCAACCTCCTCCGGGCCCGGTGGGTCTGACGGCATGACCGCCGTCGTACGCATCCTGCTGCGCCGTGTCACGCTGCTGGTGCCGCTGCTGCTCGGGATCGTGCTGTTCGTGTTCCTGGTGATGCGGTTCTCGCACGTCGACCCCGCGTCCGCGTTCTTCCAGGGGGCGAACCCGACCCCGCAGCAGCTGCACGACTTCCGGGCGCGCAACGGGCTGCTCGATCCGCTGCCCGTGCGGTACGTCCGTTTCGTCGGTGATCTCCTCCACGGCGACCTCGGCACCAGCGCCCTGACCCGGGCCCCGGTCGCCGACCAGGTCGGCACGGCCCTGCCGCTCACCCTGCAGCTGACCTTCCTCGGGCTGCTGATCGCCGTCGTCCTCGCACTCGCCGGCGGGGTCACGGCGGCCGTCTACCGGGACCGGCTGCCGGACCAGGTCATCCGGGTGGTGTCGCTGGTCGGTGTCGCCGCGCCCGGGTTCTGGCTGGCGCTGCTGATGATCCAGTACCTGGCGGTGGACCGGGGCTGGTTCCCGACCGGCGGGTACATCAACCCGGCCGACTCGGTCTCCGGCTGGCTGAAGACCATGGCGCTGCCCGCCCTCGCCCTGTCCCTGCCGGTGGCCGCGCAGCTCACCCGGATCGTGCGGACCTCGGTCGTGGAGGAGCTGGACAAGGACTACGTACGGACCGCGATCGGCAGCGGGCTGCCGCCCCGGGTGGTGGTCGGGCGGAACGTGCTCCGCAACGCCCTGGTCAATCCGCTGACCGTGCTCGGGCTGCGGGTCGGCTACCTGCTGGGCGGTGCCGTCGTCATCGAGACGATCTTCTCGCTGCCCGGCATGGGCAAGCTGATGATCGACGCCGTGCAGAACGGCGACCCGGCCGTCGTCCAGGGCGTGGTCCTCACCACCGCCACCGGGTTCGTCGTCGTGAACCTCGCCATCGACATCCTGTATCTGCTGGTCAACCCACGTCTGAGGGCGGCCTGATGATCACGCGCGCGTCTCTCGCCGAGCGGCTCTCGCGGCCCGGCGTCCGGCTGCGCGGCCTGCGCCGGCTGCCGCTGCTGTCGAAGGTCGCCGTCTGTTTCCTGACCGTGGTGGTGCTGGTCGCCGTACTCGCCCCACTGCTCGCCCCCGACGATCCGCTGGACCAGCAGGACCCGGTCGGCGGCACGGGGCATCCGTCGGCCGCGCACTGGATGGGACAGGACAGCCTCGGCCGGGACATCCTCAGCCGGCTGATGTACGGCGCCCGCTGGTCCCTGGCGATCGGGCTGGGCGCGACCGGGCTCGCCCTGGTCGTCGGGGCGCTGCTCGGGGCGCTGGCCGCCACCTCCCGCAAGGCGGTGGACGAGACGCTGATGCGCTGCCTGGACGTGGTGATGGCGTTCCCGGGGATCGCGCTCGCGGCGGTGCTGGTGGCCGTGTTCGGCGGTGGGATCGGGGTGCTGATCTGCGCGATCGCCTTTCTGTTCACGCCGCCGGTGGCGCGGGTGGTGCGGGCGAACGTCCTCGACCAGTACGGGGAGGACTACGTCACGGCGGAACGGGTGATCGGCGCCCGCACGCCGCACATCGTGCTGCGGCACGTGGCCGTCAACTGTGCCGCCCCCGTCCTGGTGTTCTGCACGGTGCAGGTCGCCGAGGCGATCGTGTTCGAGGCGTCGCTGTCCTTCATCGGCGCGGGCGTGCGGCCACCGGACCCGTCCTGGGGCAGTGTCATCGCCGACGGCAAGAACATGGTGCTGACGGGTGGCTGGTGGGCGACCGTCTTCCCCGGGCTGCTGATCCTGCTCACCGTCCTGTCGCTGAACATCCTCTCGGAGGGGGTCTCGGACGCCTGGGCGGCGCCGGCCGCGCGGGAGGTGGAGGCACCCCGGGACCGGCTCCAGACACCGGAGACGGGCAGCGGTGAGGTGCTGCGGCTGCCCGGTCTGACCGAGGCCGCCCGGCGGCTGCGCTCCCGGGCCCGGCCGCTGCCCGGGAGCGGCGGGCAGCCGGTGCTCGCGGTCGAGAACCTCGCCGTCGGCTTCCCGGACCGGCACCGGGGCGTGGACATCGTGGACGGGGTCGGCTTCGAGGTGTACCCCGGGGAGGTGCTGGGGCTGGTGGGCGAGTCGGGGTGCGGGAAGTCGCTGACCGCGCTCACGGTGATGGGGCTGCAGCCGAAGGGGGCCCGGGTCCGCGGCCAGGTCCGCTTCCGGCAGCGAGACCTGCTCGCCGAGCCGACGCGGGCCCGGCGGCGGCTGCTCGGGCACGAGATGGCGATGGTCTACCAGGACGCCCTGTCCTCCCTGAACCCGGCGATGACGATCCGCGCCCAGCTGAAGCAGCTGGTCCGGCGCGGCGGTCGGCGCGGTCCGCGGGAGCTGCTGGAGCTGGTCGGGCTGGACCCCGAGCGCACCCTGCGCAGCTACCCGCACGAGCTGTCCGGCGGTCAGCGGCAGCGCGTCCTGATCGCGATGGCCCTGTCCCGCGACCCGAAGCTGATCGTCGCCGACGAGCCGACGACCGCCCTGGACGTCACCGTGCAGGCCCAGGTCATGGAACTGCTGCTGCGGCTGCGCGAGGAGCTGGGCTTCGCGCTGATCCTGGTCTCGCACGACCTGGCGCTCGTCGCCGACGTCACCGACCGGGTGGCGGTGATGTACGGCGGGCAGATCGTGGAGACCGGGGTGACCGCCGACCTGGTGGCCGCGCCCGCCCACCACTACACGCGCGGCCTGCTCGGCAGCGTGCTGTCGCTGGAGTCGGCCGAGTCGCGGATGACACAGATCAAGGGGGTCGTGCCGGCCCCGGCCGACTTCCCGGCGGGCTGCCGGTTCGCCGACCGCTGTCCGCTGGCCACCGAGGTCTGCCACACCACCGCACCCGTCCTGGCGGGCACGGCCACGCACACCGCCGCCTGCCACCACCCGGCGGTGCATCTGACGGCGGAGAGCGAGGAGGCCCTGCAGTGACCGCTGTCGTCGAGGTACGGGACGCCCATGTGGTCCACCGGGCGCGCAGCGGCGGCCTGTTCCGCCGGGACCGGGTGTACGCGCTGACCGGCGCCGGACTCACCGTGGCGCCCGGTGAGACGGTGGGGGTGGTCGGCGAGTCGGGGTGCGGGAAGTCGACGCTGGCGAAGGTGCTGGTGGGCGTCGAGCGGCCGACGTCCGGGACGGTGTCGTACGCGGGCCGGGACCTGTGGGCGATGCCTGCGGCGGAACGCCGGGCCACGGTGGGCGCGGGCACCGGGATGATCTTCCAGGACCCGTCGACGGCGCTGAACCGGCGGCTGACCGTACGGCGGATCCTGCGCGACCCGCTGGACGTGCACCAGCGCGGGACGAGGGCCGAACGCGAGCAGCGAGTAGCGGAGTTGATGGGTCTGGTGGGGCTGCCCCGCGCCCTGGCGGACGCCCTGCCGGGGCAGCTGTCGGGCGGGCAGCGGCAGCGGGTCGCCATCGCCCGCGCGCTCGCCCTGGACCCGGCCCTGGTCGTCGCCGACGAGCCGACCAGCGCCCTGGACGTGTCGGTCCGCGCGCAGATCCTCAACCTCCTGCTGGACCTGAAGGAACGCCTCGGCCTCGCCCTGGTGTTCGTCTCGCACGACATCCAGACGGTACGGCGGATGAGCGACCGGGTGATCACCATGTACCTGGGCCGGATCGTGGAGGAGACCCCGGCCCACCGGGTCACCGACGCGGCCCGGCACCCGTACACCCGCGCCCTGTTCTCGGCCACGCCCGGACTGCTGGACCCGATCGACCCGATCCCGCTGACCGGGCCGGTGCCCTCGGCGACCCGTCCGCCGAGCGGCTGCCCGTTCCGCACCCGCTGCTGGAAGGCGGATCACCTGTGTGCCGAGGCGATGCCGGGCTTCTCGGCCGCGTCGCAGCCCGGACACCGCTACCGCTGTCACCATCCTGTGGAGGAGGACCAGTCGACCCGCGACCTCGCACGCCAGGAGCCGTGAATGACCTTCCCCGCCCCGCTCACCGGTGTCGTCCCGCCCGTCTGCACGCCGCTCACACCGGAGCGCGAGGTGGACGTGCCCTCGCTGCTCCGGCTGGTCGACCATCTGGTGGCGGGCGGGGTGCACGCCCTGTTCCTGCTCGGGTCGACCTCGGAGGCGGCGTTCCTGACGGACCGGCAGCGGCGGCAGGTGGTGGAGGCGGTGGTCGCCCATGCCGGCGGTCAGCTGCCCGTCCTCGCCGGGGCCATCGACATGACCACCCCGAGGGTCCTGGACCATGTCGCCGCGGTCACCGCCGCCGGTGCGCAGGCCGTCGTCGTCACCGCGCCCTTCTACGCCCGCACCCACCGCTCGGAGATCGTCCACCACTACCGCCGGATCGCGGCCGCCAGCCCGGTCCCCGTCATCGCCTACGACATCCCCGTCGCCGTGCACAGCAAGCTCCCCGCCGACCTGCTGCTGGGACTGGCCGCCGACGGGGTGCTGGCGGGTCTGAAGGACTCCAGCGGGGATCTGGGCGCCTTCCGTGAGGTGGTGGTGGGGGCCCGGGCGCACGCCGGGTTCAGCGTGCTGACCGGCTCCGAGCTGATCGTGGACTCGGCCCTCGCGTTGGGTGCCGACGGGGCGGTGCCGGGCCTCGCCAACGTCGACCCGCACGGCTACGTGCGCCTGTACCGGCTGTGCCGGGCGGGTGACTGGGAGGGCGCGCGGGCCGAGCAGGAGCGGCTGTACGCGCTGTTCGGGATGGTGGGGGCCGGCGACCCGGCCCGGATGGGCGGGAGTTCGTCGGCGCTGGGCGCGTTCAAGGCGGCACTGCATCTGCGCGGGGTCATCGCCTGCGCGGCGACGGCCGAACCGCAGGTGCCGCTGTCGGGCGAGGAGGTCGAGAAGGTCGGCAAGTTCCTCGCGGCGGCGGGGCTGCTCTAGGGCAGGCGCACGCGGCGGAACTCGATCGCGGAGTGGGCGCCGGTCTCGTGGAGGACGCCGACCGTGGTGGGGGCGAGCTGGACCAGGTCGGAGTAGGCGGCCGGCCGGTCCGAGAGGGTGAGCAGCTTGCCGAAGGTGCGGCCGGCGTCCGTGCTGGACCAGATCGCCATGGCCCGGCGGGCCGTGGGGACGGAGGGGGCGGACAGCAGCAGGGGGGCGTGCGGGCCCTGGAGCTGGAGGAGGGCGGCCTGCACCATGGGGACGGCGTTCAGGGAGGGCTGGACGGTGTAGGGGCGCTCCAGGGTCCGGCCGCCGTCGCCGGAGTAGGTGCCGAGGCGGTTGCCCGGGGCGGTGCCGCCCTGATCGCGGGCGCTGAAGTAGACGCGGCCGTCGGAGAGTTGGGCCGCGCTGGTCTCGTTGGTGTTGGTGCGGCCGTCGTAGGTGGCGTCCTCGGAGCCGAGGTGCCAGGTGTGCCCCCCGTCGTCGCTGTAGAGGGCGTGGCCGCCGTAGTAGCGGGGCTCCCGGCCGGTGTCGTGGGAGCCTGCGGGCGGGGCCGCGGAGTGGTCGGCGGGGACGAGCAGACGGCCGGCACGGGGGCCCCGGGTGAGGGCCACCGCGTGGCCGGGGCCGGTCGCGTACCAGCGCCAGCCGGGCCGTTTCACCTGGGCCGTGATCTCCGTGGGGCGCGAGAAGTGGCGGCCGTCGTCCCCGCTGCGCTGCACGTACACCCGGCGGCCCCGGGACGCCGGGACCTCGCCGCGCATGATCTGCGCCTCCGTCACCGTCCCGCTGTTGCCGCAGGTCACGAGGACGACGGCGCCGGTGCCGGGGTCGACCACGGGTGCCGGGTTGCCTCGGGTGTCCCCGCGGCCGGCGGCCACCACGGTCAGCGGGCCCCAGGTGCAGCCGCCGTCGGTGGAGCGGCGCAGCACCACGTCGATGTCACCCGTGTCGGCGGCGCCGTCGCGCCGCCCCTCGGCGAAGGCCAGGACGGTGCCCGTGCCGGTGCGCACCACGGCGGGGATGCGGTAGGTGGCGTAGCCACCCTTCCCGGACACGTACGGCACCGAGGAGACACAGCCGTGCCCGGCATGGGCGGAGCCGGTGTGCGCGGGACCGGCGTGGGCGGCGGGTGGGCGGGGGGCGAAGGAGGCGAGGAGGGCGAGGCTGGTGAGGAGGGCGCGGTTCAGCGGGGTCACGGTGTGATGCTGCCCGGATTCGGCGGGCCGCCGTTACTCCGTAGGGGTCATCACGACGGCGTGCGGGCGGCGGCCAGCAGCCGGGTCACATCGGCCGAGCAGATCGTCAGGGCGGCGCCGACCGTGGTCAGGGCGTCGCGTTCGGCGGGGGTGTAGGGGCCGTCGGCGAGGGCGATGCGGGCCGCCTGGAGGAGCAGGGACTCGCGGCCGACCCGGGCGAGGTGCGGGGCGAGCGGGTCCAGGGCCTCGTGCAGCTCTATGGTCAGGCTGGTGCCGCAGGGCTGTTCGCAGACCCGGCCGGTGTCGGCGGCGAGGGCCTCGACCAGGGCGGCCAGCTGGTCCTCGGTGCAGTCGTCGAAGCCGGCCGCGCGGACCGTCGTGGCGGCCGTCTCCAGCACCGTACGGGACGCGGTGCCGCCCGCGGCGAGCACGGCCAGGGCGACGGTGTGCACGGCGTCGCGGAGCATCCCCGAGAAGCGGCGCGTGGTGGGGTGGTCGAGGACGTCGGTGCCGAAGTGGTGCCGGCAGGCGGCGCACTCCACGACCGGTCCGGTGGCTCCGCGCGGCAGCAGCGGCAGCCCGAGCAGGGTGAGGCGGCGGCGGCCGGTGAGCCGCTGGTAGTTGCGGTCGCCTCCGCAGCCGGGGCAGAAGAACTCGCCGTCTCCCACGGGTGTCCATGCGGTGCGGGTGCCCAGGATGCGCACAGCCCTGGTGGCACGGTCGTCTCGTCCCCGTACTGGCAGCACGTCGCACCTCCGTAACCGCGCGGCAGCATCGCCGCGCTGGCGTGATGTTAGCCACATCCGGAGGCTGAGTCAGTACCTCGTACGAGACCTGTCCGTGACCTGAGGGGCGCGATGGCCGAGAAACGACGGCGCCCCGGCCGCCGTTGCCGGCGGTCGGGGCGTCGAAACTCCCGGTCGGAGGGATCAGCGGCTCGCGCGGTTGACGGCGGAGACGACCGCCTTCAGCGACGCACGCGTCGTGTTCGCGTCGATGCCGATGCCCCACAGGACCTTGCCGTCGATCGCGCACTCGATGTAGGAGGCGGCCTGCGCGGAGGCGCCCTCGCTCATGGTGTGCTCCTGGTAGTCCAGCAGGCGTACGTCCAGGCCGATGGACTGCAGGGCGTCGAAGAAGGCCGAGATCGGACCGTTGCCGGAGCCGGTCAGTACGGTGTCCTCGCCGTCGACGGTGGCCTCGACGGTGAGGGTGTCCACGCCGTCGGTGTCGGTCGTCGACTGGCCGGTCCTGACCTGCACGCGGCCCCACGGGTTCTCCGGGTTCGGCAGGTACTCGTCCTGGAAGACCGCCCAGATCTCCTTCGGCGTGATCTCGCCGCCCTCGGCGTCCGTCTTCGCCTGGATGAGCTTGGAGAACTCGATCTGCATCCGGCGCGGCAGGTCCAGCTTGTGGTCGTTCTTCAGGACGTAGGAGATACCGCCCTTGCCGGACTGCGAGTTGACGCGGATGACGGCCTCGTAGGAGCGGCCGACGTCCTTGGGGTCGATCGGCAGGTACGGCACCGCCCACTCGATGTCGTCGACGGTGACGCCCTTGGCCCTGGCGTCGGCCTCCATGGCGTCGAAGCCCTTCTTGATGGCGTCCTGGTGGGAGCCGGAGAAGGACGTGTAGACCAGGTCGCCCACGTACGGGTGGCGCGGGTGGACCTCCATCTGGTTGCAGTACTCCCACGTACGACGGATCTCGTCGATGTCGGAGAAGTCGATCTGCGGGTCGACGCCCTGCGAGAACAGGTTCATGCCCAGGGTGACCAGGTCGACGTTGCCGGTGCGCTCGCCCTGCCCGAACAGGCAGCCCTCGACGCGGTCGGCGCCGGCCATGACCGCCAGCTCCGCCGCCGCCACGGCCGTGCCGCGGTCGTTGTGGGGGTGGACGGACAGGCAGACGTACTCGCGGCGGGAGAGGTTGCGGTGCATCCACTCGAAGCGGTCCGCGTGCGTGGACGGGGTCGAGCGCTCCACGGTGGCGGGCAGGTTGAGGATGATCTCGCGGCCCGGCCCCGGCTGGTAGACGTCCATGACCGCCTCGCAGACCTCCAGCGCGAAGTCCAGCTCGGTGTCGGTGAAGATCTCCGGGCTGTACTGGTAGCCGAACTCGGTCTCGGGGCCCAGCAGTTTCTCGGCGTACTCCATCACCAGGCGGGTGCCGTCGACGGCGATCTGCTTGATGTCGTCCTTGGAGCCGCGGAAGACGACCCGGCGGAAGACCGGGGCGGTGGCGTTGTACAGGTGGACGGTGGCCCGGCGGGCGCCCTTCAGGGACTCCACGGTCCGCTCGATCAGGTCCTCGCGGGCCTGGGTGAGGACGGAGATCGTCACGTCCTCGGGGATCGCGCCCTCTTCCTCGATGATGGAGCGCACGAAGTCGAAGTCGGTCTGGCCGGAGGCGGGGAAGCCGACCTCGATCTCCTTGTAGCCCATCTTCACCAGCTGGTCGAACATCCGGCGCTTGCGCTCGGGCGACATCGGGTCGATCAGGGCCTGGTTGCCGTCACGCAGGTCGGTGGAGAGCCAGCGGGGCGCTGCGGTGATCCGCTTCTCCGGCCAGGTGCGGTCCGGGATGTCCACCTGCTCGTAGCGGCCGTACTTGTGGGTCGGCATGGGGCTGGGCTGCTGGCGGTTCGCCATGGTGCGGGGGCTCCTTGAGGGTGTCCGGATGTCCGACTGGACGGCCGACGACGCAACGCCAAGCTCCGCGGGGAGGGAGTCGGCCTCGACTACAGGCCCTCGCCGCGGCAGCTAAGAAGAAGCAGCCCGAAACGCATGATGCTTCGCAGCCTAGCCGAGCCGCCTTGGACGCGGGGACGCGTTCCAGTATGCGGGACCGCCCGAATAAAAGGGATAAAAAGTGCGCCGTCCCACATTGCCACCACGTGACACCACGCCGCCGTAGCACATCGTCACGGAGCGTCGCGGCCCCTGTCCCGGTATTTCACCAATCATGGTGGCAGGTAGTGACACTTAGGTCACGCAGTGCAAGGGTGCCGGGCATGACGACCAACGGGGGCTCCGAGCCCGTCTTCTGCACCATCGTGCCGCCGCACGTCCTCGACCAGCTCGCCCGCAACGAGGACCCTGCTCTCTCCACCCCGGCCCGCCGGTCCCTGGAGCACGACGCCTTCCAGCGCACCAAGCGCCGCCTGACCACGGTGATCGGCGCGCCCGCCGTCGCCGTCCCTGTCGGCGCCGGCACCGACCGGCCGCACCGCACCATCTACGACGCACGCCACACCCAGGACCTGCCCGGCACGAAGGTCCGCGAGGAGGGCTCCGACCCCGGCTCCGACGCCACCGTCAACCGCGCCTACGCGGGCCTCGGCGCCACCTTCGAGCTGTACCTGAAGGCGTACGGCCGGCACTCCATCGACGACAACGGGCTGCCGCTGGACGCCACCGTGCACTTCGGGGAGTCGTACGACAACGCCTTCTGGAACGGCGAGCAGATGGTGTTCGGCGACGGCGACAACGAGATCTTCCTCGACTTCACGATCCCGGTCGACGTCATCGGCCACGAGCTGACCCACGGCGTCACCCAGCACACCGCCAACCTGGCCTACTTCGGTCAGTCCGGCGCGCTCAACGAGTCGCTGTCCGATGTCTTCGGCTCGCTGATCAAGCAGTACTCGCTCGGCCAGACCGCCGCCGAGGCCGACTGGCTGATCGGCGCCGGGCTGCTCGCCCCGCACGTCCACGGCACCGCGCTGCGCTCCATGAAGGCACCGGGCACGGCCTACGACGACCCGCGGCTCGGCAAGGACCCGCAGCCGGCGACCATGGAGCACTACGTCCGCACGGGCCGCGACAACGGCGGTGTGCACATCAACTCCGGCATCCCGAACCACGCCTTCTACCTGGTCGCGAACGCCCTCGGCGGCTACGCCTGGGAGAAGGCGGGACAGGTCTGGTACGACGTGCTGACCGGCGGCGACCTGAAGGAGGACGCGCTGTTCGCCGAGTTCGCCACGCTGACGGTGAAGGCGGCCCGGGAGCGGTACGGGGCCGGGGACGAGCTGCAGGCCGTGCAGAAGGCCTGGGAGCAGGTCGGGGTGCGGACGCTGTAGTTCCGTACTAGACAGTCACCCATGCGTATTCGAGTGCGGCGCACGGGCGGTTTCGCGGGTATCGAGCGCCGGGCCGAGGTGGACACCTCGACCCGGCCCGACGCGGCACAGTGGCGGGCCCTGGGCGAACGCGTCCTCGCGTCCGGGCGGCCCGCCCCGCCCGCCGGCGTCCCGGACGGCTTCCGGTACGAGATCACCGTGGACGGCCGCACGGTGTACGCGGCCGACCCCCGACTCACCGAGGATGAAAGGGAGTTGGTCTCCCGGGTGCTGAAGGAGGGTGCGTGACCGCCGGTTTCCGCCGGGGCGTTGACTTCCGTTACCGGGGGTAAGGATGATCCGGCCATGGCGACTGACGCAGGCAATCCGATACCTCGGTTCCCGGACGGCTTCCTGTGGGGTGTCTCGACCTCCGCCCATCAGATCGAGGGGGCGGCCGACGAGCGGGAGCCGTCCGTGTGGGACGTGTTCACCGCCGAGCCGGGGCGGGTGAAGGACGGCTCGACCGCGGCGGTGGCGTGCGACCACTACCACCGCTACCCCGAGGACGTGGCCCTCCTCGCCGGACTCGGCGTGGACGCCTACCGCTTCTCGGTCTCCTGGCCCCGCGTCGGCTCCCCGGGCGGCCTGGACTTCTACGACCGCCTGGTCGACGAACTGTGCGCGGCGGGCGTACGTCCCGTGCCCACCCTCTTCCACTGGGACCTGCCCGCCTCGCTGGACTGGCTGGAGCGGGACACGGCGGCCCGGTTCGCCGACCACGTGTCCGTGGTCGCCGAGCGGCTCGGCGACCGGGTCACCAAGTGGATCACCCTCAACGAACCGGCCGAGCACACCCTGCTGGGCCACGCCCTCGGCGCCCACGCCCCCGGCAGGAAGCTGCTCTTCGACGCCCTCCCGGTCGCCCACCACCAGCTCCTCGCCCACGGCCTCGCCGTACGGGCCCTGCGCGCGGCCGGCGCGGCGGACATCGGCATCGCCAACTCCCACGGTCCCACCTGGGCCGCCTCGCCGGACCCCGCCGACACGGAGGCGGCCGGCTTCTACGACCTCCTGCTCAACCGCCTGTTCGCCGAACCCGTGCTGCTCGGCCGCTACCCGGACGGGCTGGACGCGCTGATGCCGGGGGACGTCGAGGCCGACCTGAAGGTCATCGCCGAGCCGGTCGACTGGTACGGCATCAACTACTACGCCCCGACGAAGGTGGGGGCACCCGGCGGCGGCGACGCCGAGTACGGCGGACTCACCCTGCCCGCCGAACTCCCCTTCTCCGTACGGGAGATCGAGGGACGCCCGGTCACCGACTTCGGCTGGCCGGTGGTCCCCGAGGGCCTCACCGAGCTGCTGTGCGGCTTCCGGGACCGGTACGGCGACCGGCTCCCGCCCGTCGTCATCACCGAGAACGGCTGCTCCTACGAGGGCATCGACGACCAGGACCGCATCGCCTACCTGGACGGCCACCTGCGCGCCCTGCACACCGCGCTGGAGGCCGGCGTGGACGTGCGCGGCTACTTCGTCTGGTCCCTGCTGGACAACTGGGAGTGGGCCGAGGGCTATGCGCGCCGCTTCGGCCTGGTGCACGTCGACTACGACACCCTGGAGCGCACCCCCAAGGCCTCCTACCACTGGTTCCGGGACGTGCTCCGGGCGCAGAGACGACCGGCACGGGGATGACCACCGTCCGACCGGCCCGCGCCGCCCTCGCCGAGCCCGTCGAACCCGTCGGCCGGGACTGGACGGCAGCGCTGTCACTGGCCAACGGGGCGATCTGGGTGGGCTGGTTCGGGCCGCTGCAGATCCTGCTCGCCTCCCAGGCCGGGGAGTTCGCGCCCGGCTCCGGGATGGCGAAGGAGACGCTGCTGGCGTGGGTGACGGGGGCGGGCGCGGTGGTCTCACTGCTCGCCAACCCCCTCTTCGGCGCGCTGTCGGACCGGACCACGGCCCGCCGGGGCCGCCGTACCCCGTGGATCGTGGCAGGTACGGCGGGCGGGGCGCTGTCCCTGCTGGTCCTCGCGGACGCGGGCGGGGTGGGGACGATGACGCTGGGCTGGTGCCTGGTGCAGCTCACCCTGAACGCGGCGTTCGCGGCGGTGACGGCGGCCGTGCCGGACCGGGTGCCACGGCGTCAGCGGGGCGCGGTGGGCGGCTGGCTGGGTGCCGCGCAGATCCTGGGCGTGGTCGGCGGCACGGGTCTGGCCACGGCGGCGGGCGGGACCGGCGCCGGGTACGTGGCCTGCGCGGTGTTCACGGTGGTGGGGGTGCTGCCGTACGTGCTGCGGTTCGAGGATCTGCGGCTGGCGGCCGAGGACCGCCCCACCTGGTCGTGGCGGGGCTTCCTGGCGGGCTTCTGGCTGAGCCCGCGCCGCCACCCCGACCTCGGCTGGGCATGGCTGACCCGCTTCCTGATCAACCTGAGCAACTCCCTGGTCCTGCTGTACCTGCTCTACTACCTCCGCGACCGCCTCCACCACCACGACCCCGGCCAGGGCGTGCTGATCCTGACGGCGGTCAACAGCCTGACCCTGATGGCGACCGTCGTGGTGGGCGGCGTCTGGTCCGACCGGGTGGGCCGGCGCAAGCCGTTCGTCGTCTGGTCGGGGCTGCTCATGGCGGTGGCCACGGCCGGGCTGTCCGCCTGGCAGACCTGGCCGGGCGCGGTCACCGCGGCGGCGGTGCTGGGCGTCGGCTTCGGCGTGTTCACCTCCGTGGACTTCGCGCTGATGACCGACGTCCTGCCGAAGGCCCTGGACCGGGGCAAGGACCTCGGCGTGATCAACGTGGCCAACGCCTTGCCCCAGGTCGCGGCCCCCGCCCTGGCCGCGCCGATCGTCACCTACCTCGGCGGGTACCGGGTGCTGTATCTCGTGGCGGCGGTGATCGGGCTGGCCGGGGCGGTGCTGGTCGGACGGATCAAGGGCGTCGACTAGGGCGTGTCTCTTGGATGGGCTCACCGGTTGATCGGGGGTGCCTGTCCGACTAGTGATCACTGATGCGATGTGGGGCCGGATCGATCCGCTGATGCCGGCCGATCCGGTCCGAGGGCGGCGATGGGCCGACCACCGCCGCCCCCTTGAGGCCGGCCAAGTCGGCCACCGCCGACGGAGAGGCCGACTCGGTGGCCGTCCGCCCGCCTTCGGCAGCGAGGCGTACATGCAGGGCAACACCGTCGAGCGGTGCATCAACCACCGCCTGGCCATGACGTCTGCCCTGTTCAGCTGGTGCTGCGGGTGAGGCGGTGGTCGATCTGTGTCCAGTGAGTGTCGAGGTGGTGGAGGGCTTGTTGCCGGTTGCCGGTGGTGCAGGCGGTCAGAAGGGTGTTCCAGTCGGCTTCGTGGGCGGTGGTGGGGGGCAGGTGGAGGCGGTGTGCTCGTTGCCATACGGGGGTGAGGTGGGTGACGGCGTCGTACAGCGGCCGGTTGGTGCAGGCGTGGACGAAGGTGTTCCAGAGGGCCATCTCGTTGGCGAGGGCTTCGGCGGCGTCGTGGTGGGTAGTGGCGCGCACGTGTGCGGCGGCGCAGTTGCGCAGCGTCTGGAGAAGGTCCTCGGTCAGTGGCCAGGGGATCGCGGTCAGGGCGGTGCGGTACAGGCCGTGCAGGACGGTTGCTGTGTGCCGGCTTTCGGTGACGTCGATGCTCGTCACGCGCGCGGCGTGGGGGCCGGTGTACTCGACCAGTCGCTGGGAGGCGAGCATGAGCATGGCTTCTCGCACCCGGATCTGGGGGGCTTGCAGTCGCTGGGCGGTGTGCGTCTCGTCCAACCCGGTGTCCGGCGGCAGCGTCCCTTCGATGATCTCCACGAGCAGGGTTTCGTGGATGCGGAGGCGGAGGGCGTGCGGCTCGTCGGCGCCGTGGTGGATCGGCAGGGTGCGTGTTGCGTGGGTCATGGCGTCCTCATCACCGTGGGTGCGTGCAGGGTAGGGAGGTGGCTCTTCGTCAGGACCGCTTGTCGTGGTCCAAGGTTCATTGGCCGGTGGGGCGGACGAGTCCGGTTTCGTAAGCGAAGACGGCTGCTTGGGTGCGGTCACGCAGGTGGAGTGTGCCGTCGGCCGACGGTCTGGCCGCAGCCTGTGGGTTCTGCACCTGAAAGGGGAGCAGATCGCCTCGGTGGCCGACACCTTCTGCCTGATTTCGGTGGGCGGTTCGTTCGGCGATGACCAACCGGGCACCCGCCAGTACGGTGCTCCTGTCGCGCCAACCGCTCGACGGGCAGTCTGCGGCCGGCCAGGCTGCCCTGAAACCCTGCTCTGCGCTCGTTGTCCCCTGCCGCCGCACGCCCGATGGTTGCCGGGCCGGGCTGCAGTCGGGGCACATCGGCCCACCCGTCCGTCCGGCGCTGTGTGCCAACCGCGACTGCGTAGATCTGCCCAGGCCGGGCACGCGGTTGTGGGGTGGTGGAGCGACGCGGCGGCATGGCAACGATGACCGCGCCGCCGCGTGACATGTCAGCAGTGGCTACGCCGTCACCGGTCGGGCTGTTCGGTGCGCTCGGACGCCCATCTCACTGCGATCCGGCGCCCTCAGAACGGCCGGACTCCAGTTGCGCCCCGCACGTAGCCGACCCAGGGCCAGATTGGCCACGGCCCATCGAAGGTGCTGGTCGTGATCAGGTCTGCGGCGGGGTGCCTGCCATCTGCAGTTGGGCGCCGAAGAAGTCTTCCAGGTGCCAGGTGGTGGTGATGCGGCCGTTGTGGACCTGGTGGAATTCCATGGTGGTCATCTCGATCCTGCGTCCGGTGGCGGGGACGCCCAGGAATTCGCCGACCTGGCGGCCGGACAGCCTGGCGCGCACCGCGACGGTGCTTCCCTCGACGACGACGTCGTCGACCTGGTAGCGCAGGTCTTCGAAGACGCTGTGCAGAAACCGCAGGGTCTGCTTCTGCCCCTCGGGGCCGCCGGGGTTCCCGGGAACGGGCGGCTGGGGTGTCCAGTCCTGGGCGAGGACTTGGTCGAGCAGGTCCGGATCTGCGGTGTCGAACGCCTGGTAGAAGCGCCGGGCGAGGTGCTCGATGCCAGGCAGGTCTGCGTGGGTGGGCACTGCCGGCAGGAGGATGATCTTGCCGTGGTTGCGGCGGTGGTCGATGTCGTCCTGCGCCTGTGCGGCTTCGGTGAGGGGGTAGGTGCGCCAGATCTCGACGGTGAGCCGGCCGGAGGCGGCGAGTTCGGCGAGTTCGGGCAGGGCTTCCAGGGCGCGGTCGGCGGGGTCCATGCCGGTGAAGCGCACCCCGTACTGGGCGGCGTACATGTCGGCGATGGTGATGACGCGGTCGGGGCCGCCGGCCAGGTCGACGGACTCCGGCAGGACACCAGCACCGGAGGTGTCGAACACGGCGTCCACACCCTGCGGGGCCGCCGCGCGCACCCGCTCCGGCCAGCCGGGACCGTAGGTGACCGCAGTCGCGCCGAGGGCGTTCACGCGGTCGAGATCGGTGGCGCTCGCGGTGCCGATGACGGTGACGCCGCGGGCGGCGGCAAGTTGCACGGCGATCGCGCCGACACTGCCGGCGGCGCCATGGACGAGCAGGGTCTGCCCGGATTCGAGGCCGAGGTGCTTCAGGGCGCGGAAGG
This sequence comes from Streptomyces sp. NPDC052301, assembly GCF_044593395.1. Taxonomy (NCBI): domain Bacteria; kingdom Bacillati; phylum Actinomycetota; class Actinomycetes; order Kitasatosporales; family Streptomycetaceae; genus Streptomyces; species Streptomyces sp. NPDC052301. Next base: position 107,268 of record NZ_JBIUBE010000005.1, read on the forward strand.
CGGTCTCCCCCACCGTGGGCAGCGCGGCCGCAAGCTCCCACGAGAGGGCGGCGGGCTTGGCCACGGGGGCGGGCATCAGCGCGTACTCGGCGTAGGAGCCGGCCGGGGTGACACCGAAGACTTCGTCCCCCACGGTGATCCCGGTGACGTCGGCCCCGACGGCGTCGACGACGCCCGCGGCGTCCACACCCGGCACCACGGGGAAATCGACGGGGAAGACACCCGCCAGGTCACCCCGGCGGATCTTGTTGTCCAGGGGATTGACGCCGGCGGCCCTGACCTTGACCCGGACCTCGTGGGGCGCGGGCTCGGGCAGGGCGACCTCGGTGACGGCGAGGACCTCAGAACCGCCGAAACGGTCGAAGGTGACAGCGGTGGGCATGGAAGTGTCCTTACGGAAGACGGTGGTGCGGGTGAGAGTTCAACGCGCCGCCATGTGCCGGCCTCGGGGGGCGGGGTTCAGGCTGCGGCGGTGTCCTGGAAGGCGATCGTGCAGGGCCGGCACCCGGCATCACCGGGCCCGGCGGGGACGGTGAAGGACACCGGCACGGTGAAGATGCCGGCGCCGGGACCGATGGTGGCAGCCATGGTGCTTTTCCTTGCTTCGCTGCGCCGACCGGAAGTCGACGACACCAACAATCACACATTCTGTATGAATCAAGCTAAGCATACAACCCGTATGATTGATGTGTGACTGACGCCTCCCCCGCCCGGCCCAACCTGTCCAACCCCCGGGTCCGCCGCACCCGCGACCGGGTACTCGCCGTCGCCCGTGAACTACTTGCGGACGTCGGACCGGCGGCTCTGACCTACTCACTGCTCTCCGAGCGCGGCCAGGTCACCCGCCAGACCCTCTACCGCCACTGGCCCACCCGCGAAGCACTCCTGGTCGACGTGATCCTCGAATCCGGCGACGGCTCCACCTACCCCGAGCCCGGCAACGATCCACAGACCGTCATCACCGCGTATCTGCACAGCCTGCGCCACGGTCTCGACGGCCCCGCCACCGCCGGTGCGCTGATGGCACTGGCCGCCCAGGCCGACCGCGACCCGGAAGCAGCCAACACCCTCGCCACGATCAGTGAAGATCGCCACCAGGCCCTCAACCGCCTCCTCGAACCCTCCGGCCTGCAGATGACCGCCGACGACTTCGCGCAGCTCGTCGGACCGGTCATGTTCCGGCGCTTCATCAGCCGCCAACCCGTCACCGATGCCGCCATCGACACCGCGGTCAGCCAATGGCTCACCAGCCGCCGCGCAGGCGCTGACTGAGCGCACCTGCCGGCCTGAGGTTCTGTCTCTTTGGTCAGTGTCGGGTCCGGACGAGGATGCCCACGAGGTGGAGTACGGCCTGGTAGGCGATCGCCGGCTTGTCGGTTCGGGCGGCCAGGCCGCGCCATTGCTTGAGGTGGTTGATGCACCGCTCGACGGTGTTGCGCTGCAGGTACGCCTTGCTTGAGTGATCCGGCGGCGTGCTGGTGGGCCCGCACGCCCGTGGAGTCGCCGACACCGTCCAGTCGATGTCGTCGTCGGCGTCCGCCGCCGCCAGGACGGCGGTCAGGATCATCTCCCCAGGTGCCGTCGACGGCCCATCCGATCAGCCGTTTGTGAGCGGTCTGGAAGGAACCGGGCGCGTCGGGGAGGTCCCGCCAGGGCGAGTTGGTGCGGTACTTCCACGCGATGGCCTCAAGGGGGCGGCGGTGGTCGGCCATCGCCGCCCTCGGACCGGATCGGCCGGCATCAGCGGATCGATCCGGCCCCACATCGCATCAGTGATCACTAATCGGACAGGCACACCCGATCAATCGATGAGCCCATCAAAGAGACACGCCCTGGTCGACCCGGGCGGCCGGGCGGCTCACAGGGCTCCCGCGTCGCGGGCGGACCACACGGTCGGGTAGAGCGGCCGGAAGCCGAGATCCCGGCGGATCCGCTCGGTGGACATGATGCCGAGCCACGGGTCGGGGTCGGTCCGGGTGTGCAGGTCGGCGGGCAGCTCGGCGCCGTTGACCTGGTGCAGCTCGACCGCTGTCACCGGGGCGTCGTCGGCGATGTTGTGGACGGGGCCGCGCACGGCCGGGGCGTGCAGCAGGCGCAGCAGCCCCTGGGCCACGTCCGCGTGGTGGCCCATGTGCAGCCGCTGGGTCGCCGCCCAGTGCGCCGCCCACCGCAGGGACTGGGCGAGATGCGGATCGCCGTCGCCGTACACGAAGGGCAGACGGGCGATGCGCACCTCCATCTCGCCGTCCAGCGCGAGGAGTTCCCGTTCGGCCGCGGCCTTGGACTCCGGGTAGGCGCCCCACATCGCGCCGCCGGGCCGGCTCTCGTCGTCCTCGGTCAGCGGGCGCCCGCGTCCGACGCCGTACACGAGTCCCGTGCTGACCTGCACGAACCGCCGCACTCCCGAGACCAGCGCGGCCCGGCCCAGGGCCACGGCCGCGTCCCGGTTGACGGCCCGCGCCTCCTCGTCGGGGACGCCCCGGAAGGAGGCGGCGACGTTCACGACGGCGTCCGCCCCTGCCACCGCCTTGCCGAGTACGTCCTCGTCCCGCAGGTCCCCGGTGACGACCTCCGCGCCCAGCTCGGCGAATCGCTCCCCGCGCGCCGCGTCACGCACCAGCACCCGCACCTGTTCCCCGGCCCGGGTCTGTGCCAGCAGCCTCGGCACGAAGCGCCGTCCGACCTGTCCCGTCGCGCCCGTCACCAGTGTCACCGTCATGGTCCGTTCCTCTCCTTCTGGTGCCATCACTGTCGGGCGGTGCGGTGCCGGGCGGGAGAGACCTTCCGATCAGGGGACCGGCACTCCCTGGATAAGCCCCGCGGTCTCCCGCACCCTGGAGAGGTGAACCGAGCCGAACTCGCGGACTTCCTGCGCCGTGCCCGCGCCCGCCTCGACCCGTCCGACGTGGGCCTGGCGCCCGGCGCCCGCCGCCGCACCCCCGGTCTGCGGCGGGAGGAGGTGGCGTCGCTGGCCGGCATGTCGGTCGACTACTACACGCGCCTGGAGCAGCGCCGCGGGCCCCGCCCGTCCCGGCAGATGCTCACCGCGCTGGCGCGCGCCCTGCGCCTGACCGACGACGAGCGGGACCACCTCTTCCATCTGGCGGCCGAGGAGCCCCCGCGGCGGGACACCGTCTCCGCGCATGTGCGCCCGGGGCTGCTGCTGGTCCTGGACCGGCTGTACGACTGCCCGGCGCAGGTGGTGACGGACTGCGGGACGGTGCTGGCGCAGAACGCGCCGGCCAAGGCCCTGGTCGGCGACGCGCTCGCCCGTCCGCCGCGGGAGCGGAACCTGACACGGCGCTTCTTCCTCGACCCCACGGCCCGCGCGCTCTTCCCGCCGGAGGATCTGTCGGCGCACGCCCACGACCACGTGGCCAATCTCCGCGCGGTGGCGGCGGCCCGTCCCGACGACCCGGAACCGGCGTCCCTGGTAGCCGAACTCCGCTCGGCCAGCGAGGAGTTCGACCGGCTGTGGAACGAGCACGCAGTATCCCGGCGCCGGCCCTCCACGAAACGCTTCCTGCACCCGGTGGTGGGTCTGCTGGAACTGGACTGCGAGGTTCTGCTGACCCACGAACGCCACCAGCACCTCGTCATCCACACGGCCCGCCCGGGAACGGAGTCGCACGAGAGGCTGCAACTGCTGAGGGTGGTGGGGACGCAGGACCTCACACCGTCCCGGCCGTGAAAGGCGTCAAGGCCCCAGCTCCCGCGACTGCTTCGGATCCCGCGCCCAGTCCTTCGCCACCTTCACCCGCAGGTCGAGGCCGTATCGACATGCGGCTGCCGCCGCGCGGCCGGCGCACCCGGCAGCACCTCGACCCACCCCCCGGACCCGACGCCGTCCACCCCCGGACAGCCGGAAAAGAAGCCAGAACCCCAGCTTCCGCAACTGCTTCGGATCCCGCTGCCAGTCCTTCGCCACCTTCACATGCAGGTCGAGGCCGTATCGACATGCGGCTGCCGCCGCGCGGCCGGCGCACCCGGCAGCACCTCGACCCACCCCCCGGACCCGACGCCGTCCACCCCCGAACAGCCGGAAAAGAAGCTAGAACCCCAGCTTCCGCAACTGCTTCGGATCCCGCTGCCAGTCCTTCGCCACCTTCACATGCAGGTCGAGGAAGACCGGTGTTCCCAGCAGTGCCTCGATCTGGCGGCGGGACTTGATGCCGACCTCCTTCAGGCGCTTGCCCTTGGGGCCGATGATGATGCCCTTCTGGCTGGGGCGCTCGATGTAGACGTTGGCGTGGATGTCCAGCAGCGGCTTGTCCGCCGGACGGTCGTCGCGCGGGAGCATCTCCTCCACGACCACCGCGATGGAGTGCGGCAGTTCGTCGCGGACGCCTTCCAGCGCGGCCTCACGGATGAGCTCCGCGATCATGACCTGCTCGGGCTCGTCCGTCAGATCACCCTCGGGGTAGAGCGCGGGGCCCTCGGGGAGAAGGGGGACCAGGAGGTCGGCCAGGAGGTCGACCTGCTTGGAGCCGACCGCCGAGACCGGCACGATCTCCGCCCACTCGATGCCCAGGTCCTTGCCCAGCTGGTCGATGGCGATCAGCTGCTCGGCCAGGGTCTTCGAGTCGACCAGGTCGGTCTTGGTGACGATGGCGACCTTCGGGGACTTCTTGATCCCCGCCAGTTCCTTGGCGATGAAGCGGTCACCGGGACCGATCTTCTCGTTCGCCGGCAGGCAGAAGCCGATCACGTCGACCTCGGCCCACGTGGTGCGTACGACGTCGTTGAGCCGCTCGCCGAGCAGCGTGCGCGGCTTGTGGAGCCCGGGGGTGTCCACCAGGATCAGCTGGGCGTCGGGCCGGTGCACGATGCCGCGTACCGTGTGCCGCGTCGTCTGCGGCTGGTTCGCGGTGATCGCTACCTTCTGCCCGACCAGAGCGTTCGTGAGGGTGGACTTGCCCGCGTTGGGACGGCCCACGAAGCAGGCGAAGCCGGCGCGGTGGACGGCCTCGGCCGGCGTCTCGGATGACTGGGTGCGAACGCTCATGCCGTTCATTGTCCCTGATCCACGAGGCCCCGCCGCACGGTGAGGTTCCGGTAACCCTCAGGCAATGAAACGTCACGGAAACACACCTGTACGCGACCGGAAACCCTGACCGGTGACCCTCTGACGAGCCCCCACACGTTGGAGACGCCCGTGACCCTCGCCGCCGCTCACGTCGACACCGGCGACACCGCCTGGCTGCTCGCCGCGACCGCCCTCGTCCTGCTGATGACCCCGGGCCTCGCCCTCTTCTACGGCGGCATGGTCCGTACGAAGAGCGTCCTCAACATGCTGATGATGAGCTTCGTGTCGATCGCCCTGGTCACGGTGGTCTGGCTGGCGGCCGGCTACTCCCTGGCCTTCGGTGACGACGCGTTCGGCGGCCTCATCGGCAGCCCCGACCACGCGGGCATGAGCGGTCTCGGCCCCGACAGCGTGCACGGCACGGTCCCCACCCTCCTCTTCGCCACCTTCCAGCTGACCTTCGCGATCATCACCGCCGCCCTGATCAGCGGTGCCGTCGCCGACCGGGCCACGTTCTCGGCGTGGCTGGTCTTCGTCCCTGTGTGGGCCCTGCTCGTATACGTTCCGGTCACCCACTGGGTGTGGGGCCCGGGCGGCTGGATCCTCGACAAGCTCGGCGCGCTCGATTTCGCGGGCGGTCTGCCGGTGGAGATCACCTCCGGGGCCTCCGGTCTCGCCCTGTGCCTGGTACTCGGCCCGCGACTCGGGTTCAAGAAGGACGCCATGCGCCCGCACAACCTCCCGATGGTCGTCCTGGGCGCCGGTCTGCTCTGGTTCGGCTGGTTCGGCTTCAACGCGGGCAGCGCGCTGGGCGCGAGCGGCCTGGCCGCCGCGGCCTTCCTCAACACGCTCGCCGCCGGCTGCACGGGCCTGCTCGGCTGGCTCTTCGTCGAGCAGCGGCGCGACGGCCACCCCACCACCCTGGGCGCCGCCTCGGGCGCGGTCGCCGGCCTGGTCGCGATCACCCCGTCCTGCGGCACGGTGTCACTGCTCGGCGCCCTCGTCGTCGGCCTCGCCGCCGGGGTGGTGTGCAGTTACGCCGTGAGCTGGAAGTTCAAGCTGAACTACGACGACTCCCTGGACGTCGTCGGCGTTCACCTGGTCGGCGGCGTCATCGGCACCCTGCTGATCGGCCTGTTCGCCGAGAAGGCGATGACCGGCGGCACGGAGGGCCTGTTCTACGGCGGCGGGCTCGCCCCGCTCGGCAGGCAGCTGCTCGCCGTGGTGGTCGTGGCCGGGTACGCGTTCACGGTGACGTACGGCCTGGGCAAGCTGATCGACAAGGCGATGGGCTTCCGCGCGAGCGAGGAGCAGGAGCACACCGGACTGGACCTTACGGTGCACGCCGAGACGGCTTACGATCACGGGGTGCTGGGCCACGGCGCGCCCGTCTCCCACTCCGTCCTCCCCTCTGCCCAGAAGGTCAAGAGCCAGGCATGAAGCTCATCACCGCGATCGTCAAGCCGTACCGTCTGGACGAGGTCAAGACGGCCCTGCAGGAGCTGGGGGTGCACGGTCTGACCGTGACCGAGGCGAGCGGCTACGGCCGGCAGCGCGGCCACACCGAGGTGTACCGGGGGGCCGAGTACCGGGTCGACCTGGTGCCGAAGGTGCGGATCGAGGTCGTGGTGGAGGACGCGGACGCCGACCCCGTGATCGACGCGATCGTCAGGGCCGCGCAGACGGGGAAGATCGGGGACGGGAAGGTGTGGGCCGTGCCCGTGGAGACGGTCGTCCGGGTACGGACCGGCGAGCGCGGCCCCGACGCGCTCTGACCAGCAGCACCCCGGTCACCAGGCCCGCGGCGAACACCAGCGCGGCCACCAGCCACGGCAGCGCGACGAAGGAGGCGCTCGCCGACTGCCGGGTGCCTGGCGCGCTCGCGGTCAGGGTGACGTGGGCCCGGTCGAGCTGGGGCGCCCCGCGCCAGGTCTCGGTGAGCCGCACCGACTGACCCGGCAGCAGTTCGGAGGGCACCCGGGTCAGGTCGCGGTCGAGCAGCGTACGGCCGAACAGCCCGCGCGCCGTGAGCTCCACCTTGGGATCCAGGGTGACGTTCCCGCTGTTGCGCAGGGTGTAGGAGACGGTCGCCGTGCTGCCGCCGAGTCCCGGGACCAGGGGCTGGTGGTGGCTGATGTGCACGTGCCCGACGGAGAGCGCGGGGAGCGTGGGGCCGCCGACCCGGAGGTAGAGGCGGGCGCCGACGGCCCGCTGCACCCCCAGCGCGACACGGCCGCTGCCGGCGTCGATCCGTTCGTCCAGGGCGACGACGGCACCCGGGTGGTCACCGGGCTCGGCGCTCCGCGGGACCCGCACGGTGAACGGCACGGTGACGGTCCTGTGCCCGGGCACGGTGAGCCGGGACTTCGCGAGCCTCGTCCAGGCGCCCACCCCGCGCATCCGCTCCTTCAGCGTGCGTACGGCGAAGCCGCCGTCCCGGGGCGTGTTGTAGGCGTCGGCCGCGTAGAGCCGGAAGGTGAGCGGCCGGCCGGTCCTGTTCTGGACGGCGACCTCGTCGGTGAGGGTCTGGCCGGGGTCGGCGGAGAGGTAGAAGTAGGGCCGGGCGGCGATCTCGGAGGCGACCGGGTGGACGGACCAGCTGCCGTTGTCGGCGGCGTGCGCGGGCGTGGCCTGCCATGCCAGCAGCAGACCCAGGAGGAGGACGTACGGCTTGCGCATGGGTGCGGACCCCCACGGACGGGCACGGACGGGCACGGACGAGGGACGGGGGAACGGGCGGGTGCGGACGCCCGCACGCTCAGGTGAGCGTCAGTGTGAGCACACCGGAGTACGCGCCCGGAGGCGTGAACGCCGGCACGTCCAGGGAGAGCCCGGCGTCGACGGTGAACTCACCGCCGGTGAGCGTGCCGTCAGGGGTCGACGCGAGGGTCGCCCCCGAGCCGCCCACGGCACCCGCCGAACCCGCCTTGCAGGTGCTGGGGCTGCCCGCCTTGGTCGCGCAGGCGGGGGTCCAGCTCAGCTTCCCGGCGTCGATCTTGCCGCCGGGACCGGTGAAGTCGGTGACCTTGCCGGTCAGGGACCAGCCCGCGGGACCCCCGCGGAAGTCCTGCACGGTCACGGTCTGGAGCTTCCCGGTGGACGCGCCGCCCTTGCCGAAGTCGACCGCCGACAGCGCGACGGCGTCCCCGGCCTGGGTCATGGACAGCGTGCCCGCCTTGACGGTGGTGGTCAGCTTCTGGCTGCCCGGCGGCACCGGTGTGTTGTCGTTGACCACGTAGGCCGCGGGGCCTGCGCCCGTGTCCGCGCTCCAGGAGCCGCCCTCGTAGGCCACGATCCCGGTCGTCGTCTTGTCGTTGACGACGAGGGAGCCGCTGAAGGAGCCCTTGGAGTCGGCGGTCGCCGTGGCCGTGTCGCCGGTCTGGGTGGTCCCGGACCGTCCCGCCAGCGTGACCGTGGCGCCCGGCGTGAAGTTCGTCCCCGTGACCGTGACGCTCGCGCCGGGGTCACCGGAGGCCGAACCCAGCGAGATGGCCCGGGTGTTGGCGGGGGTGCCGGAGGTCGCGGTGACGGTCTCCGACGCCGGAGCGGGCGGGTTGGTGACCGTGCACGGGGTGTCCAGCTCCAGGATGTAGCTGGTGTGGATGTTGTAGTCGCCGGGCGAGAGGGTGATCTTGCCGGCCTTGGTGACGGTGAACGTGCCGGTCATGGAGAAGGACGGGAAGGCCGCCTTCCCCGGCACCGGCGGATTCTTCTTCGGCCCGGCGACCGTCACGTCCCCCGTCTGGGCGCCACCGAGGGTGACCTTCCCGGTCGGGGTCATGATGTCGGCCGGCAGGGCCAGGTCCGTGGGGTTGGACGCGGCGGCGGTGACCACGGTGTAGGTCACGGTGACCGTGTCGCCGACCTTCGGGCTGGTGTTGTCCGCCGAGACACTGGCGGTCGTGGTGCCGTCGATCGGCGGGATGCCCGCGACGGCGGGCGGGATGCAGTGCGTGGCGAAGTCCACGTTCGTGCCGGCGGCACCGGCCGGGCAGGCCAGCGCACCACCCGCGGTGACCGCGAGCGCGGTCGCCCCGAACAGCGACGCCCAGCGCCACCGTCGGGATCTTCGCGGACTTGGGGGTGTCGAACCCATGGGGCCCCCTCCTGAGGGTCGCGGGCGCAGCGGCTCATCTGCGCCGACAGGGGGCATTGATGTGGAGCAGGGGTGAGAAGTCAATGGAGATGCCGCAGAAATCTGACGGATCATCAGTTTCTGCGGCATCCACGGGAGTTCCGGCCGGAACCGGAACAGATCGCTCAGGTCCGTCAGGTCCGTCAGGTCGGTCAGGTCGGTCAGGTCGGTCAGGTCGGTCAGTCGAAGACGAAGGGGCCCGGCGACTGCGGGCCGCTCGCCTTGCAGGTCACGGTGACCCCGAAGATCACCATCTTCAGCGAGCCGCCGTAGGCGTCCAGACGGTCACCGGAGGCGACGGTGCCGGGGAGCGGGCCGACGCTGACCGGGGCGCCGGTGTTCATGGCCGGGTTCTTCGTGCCACTGAACACGACGGAGCCGCCGCCGGCCCTGGCCATGGTGAGGGTGGAGGAGATGGAGTCCTGGGCCACCGCGACGGGCGCGGTGATCGCGGAGGAGGTGAGGGTGACGGTGGCCGAGGTGCCGCTCTGGGTGGCGGTGAGCGTGGCCGTGCCGCCGCCGAAGATGCCGCAGCTCGCGGTGATGGTCGCCGACTGCGGGGTGACGGCGGCGGCGGTGGGCGCGAAGGCGAGTCCGGTGACCGCGAGGGCCCCGGCGACCAGCGCCGCACCCGTTGCCGTGCGCGTGCCTCTCATGGGGATCCGCTTCCCTTCCCTGGTGGGGAGTGCGTTGTGGGGGGACGCCGACGGATGGAGAGAGGCCTGCGCAGGCGGGTGCGGCGCACTGCGCCGACGGTGCGGATCTGACGGCCCGTCGGACGTTACGGGTCCATTGATGCGCGGGAGCCCGCACCCAACAAGGTTGAATTCCAGCCGACCTTACGTTCGGTCACCCGGCGGAGGCGGAGACCCGGACCTCACCGTCGGGCCCGGCCAGCAGCACGGGCGTCCCCGCGCCCCCGAGGTCGGCGACGGCGGCCAGGTCCTCCGCGGCCACCGACTCCGCCTCACTCACCACGGCCGCCGCCTCCAGCGACCGCGCCCCGGACGCCACGGCCATCGCCACCGCGGTCCGCAGCGCACTCAGCTTCAGCGAAGCCAGTTCCACCGACCCGGCGACGTACGTACGGCCGGTGTCGTCCCGCACGGCCGCCCCCTCGGGCACACCGTTGCGGACCCTGGCCGAGCGGGCCAGGGTGACGATCTTGCGGTCCTCGGGATCAAGCGCGTTGCTCTCGGTCATGCGCAGAGCATACGAAGCCGCGGGGGCCGTGCCGGGATCAGTCCAGGGTCTGAACGATCTCGCTCCGCCCGGCCGTGTGCACCACGCGGCCCCGCGCGCCGTTGACCAGCGGAAGGTACGGCGCGACATGCCCGCACTCGACGTCGGCGACGATCGGCACGCCCAGCGGCCCGAGCGCGTCGAGCACGGCCTCGTGCTGGGTGAGGGTGGGACTGTCGGGGGCATGGGTGCGGCCGACGAGGACGGCAGCGGCGCGGTCGAAGAACCCGGCGAGCCGCATGCCGTGCAGATTGCGGCAGATGGTGAACGCGTTGTCCTCGCAGGCCTCGACGTAGACGAGCAGCGGCTCGTCGGCGGCGAACTGCGCCGTGTCCAGGTACGGGGTGCCCGCGAGGTTGGCGAGCGTCTCGATGCAACCGCCGATCAGCCGGCCCTCGGCGTCCACGTCCCCGTCCCCGTCGAGCCGGGTCCAGGTGCCCTCGGCGTCGAGGGTGAGGTCGCGGAGGCCGGGGTGCCCGATCCAGTCGTCGAAGCGGGCCACCCGGTACCGGCCGGGCGGCGTCTGCGTGAACGGCTCCCCCTGCGGCGCCGTCACGATGTCGAGCCAGGAGGTGAGCCCCTCGGGCGTCCGGTAGGGCGTGTCCATCAGGTTGTTGCCGTGCACGGTGGCGACGCCGGTGAGCAGGGTCAGCGGGGTGATGACGGTGGACATGTCCGAGTAGCCGACGACCCAGGTCGGCTCGGCGCGCCGGATCGCCTCGAAGTCGAGCAGCGGCAGCACGTCGATCCCGGTCTCCCCGCCCCACGGGGGCACCACGGCCCGGACGGCCGGGTCGGTCAGCATCCCGGTCAGCTCGGCCGCGCGCTCGGCGGCCGGGGCGCTGATGTGCGTCGAGCCGTCCATGCACCGGCCGACGACCACCTCGTATCCGCGCTCTTCGAGGTCCCGTACCGCGATGTCGAGGCGCGGGCGCAGCTTCTCGGCCACCCCGCTGGACGGGGAGGTCACACCGATGCGGTCACCGGGGCGCAGAGGGCGCGGGCGACGAACAGCCATGCACCGGATTCTGACACACGCTCAGCCCGCCCCGGAAAGGGATTCACGGCCGGTCCAGCCGCAGCCGCTCGGTCCTCGGCAGCCCCGCGACGACGAGGTCGTACGAGTCCTCGATCAGCTCGCGGACCAGCCGGTCCGGCAGCCCGCCGTCGACGGTCACGGTGTTCCAGTGCCGTTTGTTCATGTGCCAGCCCGGGACGATCAGCCCCTCGTGCTCGGTGCGGAGCCGGATCGCGTCCTCCGGGTCGCACTTGAGGTTGGCCGTCAGGGGCCGCGCGCCCAGGTTCGTCAGGGCGAACATCTTGCCCAGCACCTTGAACACCGAGGTCTCCGGGTTGAACGGGAAGTCCTCCTCGGCCGCGTTGAAGGACAGGCAGAACGCGCGCAGCGCCTCGGGCCTCACTCGGGTCTCGCCTCCTCGGCGGGCTCGACCAGAACCGTCACGATCTTGTTCCGGCGCCCGGCGGCGGCCTCCGCGGTCAGCTTCAGCCTGCGTTCGTCGGGCAGTTCGACCTCGGCGGACGCGCCCGCGATGGGGACACGGCCGAGGGCCTTGGCGAGCAGTCCGCCGACGGTCTCCACGTCCTCGTCGTCGTACTCCTCCAGGCCGTACAGCTCACCGAGGTCGGTGATGTCGAGGCGGGCGGTGACCCGGAAGCGGTCGTCGCCGAGCTCCTCGACGGGCGGGAGTTCCCGGTCGTACTCGTCGGTGATCTCGCCGACGATCTCCTCGAGGATGTCCTCGATGGTGACGATGCCGGCGGTGCCGCCGTACTCGTCGATCACGACGGCGACGTGGTTGCGCTCCTTCTGCATCTCGCGCAGCAGGTCACCGGCGTTCTTGGTGTCGGGCACGAAGACGGCGGGCCGCATCACGGTCGACACCAGGTCGCTCTCCGCCTCCCGGCTGATGTGCGTCCTGCGGACCAGGTCCTTCAGGTACACCATCCCGACGATGTCGTCCTCGCTCTCGCCGGTGACCGGGATCCGGGAGAAGCCCGAGCGCAGGGCCAGCGTCAGCGCCTGCCGGATGGTCTTGAAACGCTCGATGGTGACCAGGTCGGTCCGCGGCACCATGACCTCGCGCACCAGGGTGTCGCCCAGCTCGAAGACGGAGTGCACCATGCGGCGCTCCTCGTCCTCGATCAGCGACTCCTTCTCGGCGAGATCGACGAGCGCGCGCAGCTCGGCCTCGGACGCGAACGGGCCGCGCCGGAAGCCCTTGCCGGGGGTCAGCGCGTTGCCGATGAGGATCAGCAGCGACGGGATCGGCCCCATGATCCGGGCGAGCGGCAGCAGCACGTACGCCGCCGCGGTCGCCGTGTTCAGGGGATGCTGCCGGCCGATGGTGCGCGGCGACACGCCCACGGCGACGTACGACACCAGGACCATGACCCCGATGGCGACCAGCAGGGCCTGCCAGGTGGCGTCGAACTCCTGCAGGCAGGCGTACGTCACCAGGGCCGCGGCGGCCATCTCGCAGGCGACGCGGACCAGCAGGGCCACGTTCAGATAGCGAGTGGGGTCGGCGGCGATCTGCGCCAGCTTGGCGCTGCCCCGGCGGCCGGACTTCGCGGCCTCCTCGGCACGGAAGCTGGAGACCCGCGCCAGGCCCGCCTCCGCGCAGGCGGCGAGCCAGGCGACGACGACCAGCGCGATCGCGCCGACCACGATCTGCGGAGACATACGGCCCGCTTACGAGACGGTCGGCGCCGGGGACGGCCCCGTCAGCCCGCGCTCGCCGCGCCATCCGTCCACGATGGCGGCCTGGAGCCCGAACATCTCGGCCTTCTCGTCGGGCTCCTCGTGGTCGTACCCGAGCAGGTGCAGCACGCCGTGGACGGTGAGCAGCTGGAGCTCCTCGTCCATGGAGTGCTGCGTGGGCGCCTCGGCCCCCTGCTTGGTGGCGACCTCCGGGCACAGCACGATGTCGCCGAGCAGCCCCTGCGGCGGCTCGTCGTCGTCCTTCGACGGCGGACGCAGCTCGTCCATCGGGAAGGACATGACATCGGTCGGGCCCGGCAGGTCCATCCACTGGATGTGCAGCTGCTCCATGGCGTCGGCGTCCACGACGATCACCGAGAGCTCGGAGAGCGGGTGGATGCGCATCCGCGCGAGCGCGTAGCGGGCGATGTCGAGGATCGCCTGCTCGTCGACCTCGGTTCCGGACTCGTTGTTGACGTCGATCGACATGGTCGTGCTGGTCTACTTCCCCTTGGGAGCCTTGGCACCGGTTCTGCCGCGGCCGCCCTTGTGGGTGCCGTTCTCGGTGCCGTGCTTGCTGTCGTACAACTCGTACGCGTCGACGATACGGCCCACCAGCTTGTGCCGTACGACATCGTGGGACGACAGCCGGGAGAAGTGCACGTCCTCGACCCCTTCGAGGATCTCCTGCACCTGCCGCAGACCGCTCTTGGTGCCGTTCGGCAGGTCGACCTGCGTCACGTCACCCGTGATCACGATCTTCGAGTCGAAACCGAGGCGCGTGAGGAACATCTTCATCTGTTCGGGGCTCGTGTTCTGGGCCTCGTCCAGGATGATGAAGGCGTCGTTGAGCGTGCGTCCGCGCATGTAGGCGAGCGGCGCGACCTCGATGGTCCCGGCGGCCATGAGCCGCGGGATGGAGTCGGGGTCGAGCATGTCGTGCAGCGCGTCGTACAGCGGGCGCAGGTACGGGTCGATCTTCTCGTAGAGCGTTCCGGGCAGGAAGCCCAGCCGCTCCCCCGCCTCGACCGCGGGACGGGTCAGGATGATCCGGTTGACCTGCTTGGACTGCAGGGCCTGGACGGCCTTGGCCATGGCCAGGTAGGTCTTTCCGGTACCGGCGGGGCCGATGCCGAAGACGATCGTGTGCTTGTCGATCGCGTCGACGTACCGCTTCTGGTTGAGGGTCTTCGGGCGGATCGTGCGGCCCCGCGAGGACAGGATGTTCTGCGTCAGTACCTCGGCCGGGGTCTCCGGCCCGTCGCTCGTCCCGTTCTCGCTCGCCTTGAGCATGGCGATCGAGCGTTCCACTGCGTCCTCCGTCATCGGCTGCCCGGTGCGGAGCACCAGCATCATCTCGTCGAACACGCGCGAAATGAGGGCGACGTCCTGGGGGTCGCCGACCGCGCTGATCTCATTGCCCCGGACATGGATGTCGGCCGCCGGGAAGGCCCTCTCGATCACGCGCAGGAGGGAGTCGCCGGAGCCCAGCACGGTCACCATGGGGTGCTGGGCGGGGACGGTCAGTTGCGCTCTCGCCTGCTCCTGCGCGGGAGTGTGAGCTGTGGGTGTCTGTGTCATGGGCCGGCGCTTAAGGCCTGCGCTTCCTCCTCGTCACGGCCGCATGGCTGAGGGCGGCCTCGCGATTCCAGAGTACGACGGGGGGCTGACAAGCCCGTAGGAGTTTTCGAGAGCCGCTTCCCGGCCCCCGGTTCCCCGGCCCCGCTTCCCGGCCCCGTCAGCCGGACCGGCCGAACCCGATCGTCGGCACCGCCCGCCGCAGCGGCCAGGGCCGGTCCAGCCGCTCCGGCACCAGCCCCTCGACGAACGCGTACCTCTCCAGCGCCTTCGGGTCCTGCCCCGGAAGGGACTGCACCCGGCGCCACCACGCCCCGATCTCCGACCACCCCGGCGCGGACAGCGACCCCCCGAACTCCTGCACGGACAGCGCGGCCGTGAGCCCCGCGAAGGCCAGCCGGTCGGCGAGCGGCCACCCCGCCAGGGACCCCGTCACGAACCCGGCGACGAACACGTCCCCCGCCCCCGTGGGGTCCAGCGCCTCGACGGCGATCGCGGGCACCTCGGCGGCCTCCCCGGTGCGCCGGTCCACCGCGTAGGCCCCGTCCGAGCCCAGCGTCACCACGGCCACCGGCACGTACTCGGTCAGCGCGTGCGCGGCGGCCCGCGGGCAGTCGGAGCCGGTGTACCGCATCGCCTCCGCCGCGTTGGGCAGGAACGCCTCGCAGTGCGCCAGGTCGGCCAGCCCCGACAGGTCCCAGGTCCCGGTGTCGTCCCAGCCGACGTCGGCGAAGATCCGGGTGCCCTCACGGGCGGCCTGCGCGATCCACGGCGCCCGGCGTCCCGGGGTGAGGGAGGCGACGGCGGCACGCGCGCGGGGCGGGCAGTCGGGGGCCGGCTCCTCCGGGGGCGGCTCGTGGCCGTGGGAGACCATGGTCCGCTCGCCCTCGTAGGCCATGGACACGGTCACCGGGGAGTGCCAGCCCGGCACGGTCCGCGAGGGCGACAGGTCGATGCCCTCGCCCTGTTCGAGGGCGTCCCAGCAGTACTCGCCGTAGTGGTCGTCGCCGAAGGCCGCGGCCAGGGACGTGCGCAGGCCCAGCCGGGCCAGCGCGGCGGCCATGTTGGCGACCCCGCCGGGGCTGGAGCCCATGCCCCGGGCCCAGGACTCGGTGCCCCGCACGGGCGCCGAATCCAGGCCGGTGAAGATGATGTCGAGGAAGACCGTGCCGGTCAGGTAGACGTCCCAGGGGGGATCGCCGGGGGCGCGCAGCGCGGCCAGCGGGTCGACCTGGGCCTGACAGCGCGCTGCCTGGGTGAGGTGTTCCGGTTCCTCTCCGGTGATCGTGTGTGACGGGGTCACGGTGCGCTCCCTGACGTGGTGCGGTTCTGGCCAGTGTGCACCACGTAGCGCTCCGTACAAGGGGCTTGCCGACCGGGCTCACCAGCGGGGCATCACCGGCGTCCGCCACTGCGGCTCGGCCGCCCGCATCGCCGCGGCGTCGTCCCGTTCCCGCAGCGAGCCGTCGTCCTCGGCCCACCTCCGGTGCAGCCGGGCCAGCTCGTCGCGGTCCAGTTCGACGCCGAGTCCGGGAGCGTCGGACACCGTGACCCGGCCGTCGGTGAAGGTGAGACGCTCGGTGAGGACGTCCTCCGCCTGCCACGGGTAGTGGGAGTCGCAGGCGTGGTGCAGGTTCGGCACGGTGGCGGCCACCTGGGTCATCGCGGCGAGGCTGATGCCGAGGTGGGTGTTGGAGTGCATGGACACCCCGACTCCGAAGGCGGCGCAGATCGCGGCGAGGTGCTGGGTGTTGCGCAGTCCGCCCCAGTAGTGGTGGTCGGAGAGGACCACCTGGACGGCGTCGCGCCTGAACGCCTCCTCGATCTCCCCGAAAGTGGTCACGCACATGTTGGTGGCGAGGGGGATGTCGGTGCCCGCGGACACCTCGGCCATGCCGGGCGTGCCCAGCGTGGGGTCCTCCAGGTACTCCAGGACGCCCCCCAGCTCCTTCGCCACCGTCAGCGAGGTCTCCACCGACCAGGCGCCGTTGGGGTCGAGGCGCAGCGGGTGCCCGGGGAAGGCGTCGGCGAGGGCGCGTACGGCCGCGATCTCCTCCTCGGGAGGGAAGACCCCGCCCTTGAGCTTGAACGACGCGAAGCCGTGCCGCTGCCGCAGCGTGCGCGCCTGTTCCACGACTCCCGCCGGGTCGAGGGCGGCGCCCCACGGGTCGGGCTCGGCCGGCACGCCCTCTGGGTGCCGGGCCCACTTGTAGAACAGGTAGGCGCTGTACTCGACGGCGTCCCGGACCTTGCCGCCGAGCAGGGCGTGCACGGGCAGCCCGAGCGCCCGGCCCTGGGCGTCGAGGCAGGCGACCTCGAAGGCCGAGAGCACGGACAGCCGCAGCTTGTCGGCGCTCTGCACCCCGCGCAGTCCCCCGGCGTCCACCTCGCCGTCGACCCGGGACTCGTCCACACCGAGGTCGACCGTGAAGAGGGAGTTCACATCCATGACCGACCGGCCGGTGAGGTGGGCGGCGAGCGGCCGGGCCAGGTCGAGGTACTTGGTGTCGCCGTACGTCTCGCCGAGCCCGGTGACCCCGTCGGCCGTGACGACCTCCACGATCAGCCGCGGCGTGTACGGCTGGTGCACGCCCTGGGTGTTGAGCAGCGGTGGGTCGGCGACCAGGATCGGCGTCAGCCGTACCTCGGTGATGGTCAGATCACGGGTCACAGGGAGGCTCCTACGAGGTCGAGTCCGGCGGTGAGGAGGGCCTTGAGGTCGGCGAGGTCGGCGGGCGCGGGGTCGGTGAGCGGGGCGCGCACCGGGCCGACGCGCTGCCCCCGCAGCCGGGCCGCCGCCTTCACCAGGGAGACGGCGTATCCGGGTGCGCGGTCGCGAAGTTCCACGAAGGGGACGTAGAACGCGCGCAGCAGCTTCTCCATGGTGCCGCGGTCCCCGTCGCCGAGCGCGGTGAAGAAGGCGCCGGCGATCTCGGGGGCGAAGGCGTGCACGGCGGAGGAGTAGGCGGGGACGCCGACGGTGGCGTAGGCGCGGGCCTGGATCTCGGCGGTGGCGGCGCCGTTGAAGAAGAGGAAGCCGTCGGGGGCGGCGAGGGTGAGGCGCTGCAGGCGGTCGAGGTCGCTGTGGCCGTCCTTGAGGCCGATGACGTTCGGGATGCGCGCGATGCGCCGCAACGACTCCACGCCGTAGGCGACTTGGCCGCGCTGATAGGCGATCAGCGGCAGCCGGGTGCGGGCGGCGAGCCGCTCCAGCTGGGCGGCGAGGCCGTCCTGCGAGGCGTCGATCAGGTAGTGCGGCAGCACGAGCAGGGCGTCGGCGCCGGCCTCCTCGGCGATCCGCGCGAACCGGGCGGCCTGGGCCCAGCCGTATCCGGTCCCGGCCACCACGGGCACCCGGCCGGCCGCCTCCTCCACCGTGCCGCGGACGACGGTCCGGTACTCCTCCTCGTCCAGCGAGAAGAACTCGCCGGTGCCGCAGGCCGGGAAGACGGCGCCGGGTCCGGCGGCGAGCCGGTCCGCGACATGGGCGCGGGACCCGTCGGGGTCGAGGGCGCCGTCGTCGCGGAAGGCGGTGAGCGGGAAGGACAGCACTCCCTGCCGCATCCCGTCCCTCAGCCGCCGTGCCACATCCTCCGGACTCGGGTCGCCGCCCACCCAGACCATCTCCCCTTGTGAATGTTGTCTATGTATGAGAACAGAGGCTAGATACACGGACGCACAGTCGTCAATGAGAGGGGCCGACGAGGGCCGACGTGCGGGCACACAGAAGAGCCCCATCCCGCACAGAGCGGCATGGGGCTCGATGGAGCGCCGGGCAGGCCTTGCACCTGCATTTCCCCGCAGGAAGCGGGGCGTCTTTCCTTGGACCACCAACGCACGGCCGGGAACCGGAAGTTCGGTGTCCGCGACGTGATCAACTATAGCGCACAGCCGGCGGGCTCGCGACCACCGAGGCGAGCGAGGCTTCTTACCCCGGCTCACCGAACACAAACACAACAGTGACCCGGATCACACCGCTCGACCTTCTTCGCGGAACCCCGTGCTTGATACAACTTGCTCGCGCGTTCCTGTCGATCGACGGTCGTCGCCCTCCCCCCTCTCTCACAGCCCTTCCTCTCGCCTGCCCTGGGAACGCCCGTGTCCGCCCCCCGCACCCTGCCCTGGCCCCTCGTCGCCCTCTTCACGGCCGGGTACCTCGCCCCCTACCTGCTGCCGACCACCGTCGGCCGGCTCGACTCCGGACTTCCGCTCAGCACCACCCAGGCGGGGGCCATCGGCACTGCGCTGCTGCTGAGTTCGGCGACGGCGGGCTTCCTGCTGGCCTCCCGGGTGGAGCGGATCGGGGTCCGCACCCTCGCCCGGCTCGGCCTCGTGCTCGCCTTCCTCGGCTACGGCGGTGCCGCCCTCACCGATGTCGTGCCCGCCGTCGTCGCCGGCGCGGTGCTCGGCGGATTCGGTTCGGGCACGGTCACGGCGGTCGCCGCGAGCGGCATCGCCGCCGTGGGGGTCCCCCCGCGCGAGGGCGTTCGAACGTGGGGGACGGATCCGCACCGCGTCACCACACTCGGCCTACTCGGCGTCTCCGCCCTCGCGGGCGCCCTGTACCTGACGATCCCCCGGCTCGGCCCCGGCCACGGGCTGCCACTGGCCGCCCTCGCGCTGACCGCGCTCGCCGTCTGGCCGTTCACCGGCCGTCTGTCCGGCCGTACCGCTCCGACCCGCACCCCGGCCGAGCACGTCGGCCGTCTCCCCCGCCCGCGCGCCGGCCTGCTGCTGGCCGCCGCCATGCCCTGCTGGTCCCTGGCGCAGAACGCGCTGTGGGGCGTCAGCGGCCGGATCGGCCTCGGCCAGGCCCATCTCACCGAGGTCACCGTCGGCGTGGTGTTCGCGGTCGCGCTCGGCGCCGCTCTGGTCGGGGTCGTGGGCGCGGGGGCACTCGGCCCCCGACTGGGCCGGGCGGTGCCCATCGGCGCCGGTACGGCCCTGATCGCGGGCTGTATCGCGCTGAGCGCGTCCGCGACCAGCCTGCCCGCGTTCGCCGCCGGTGAGATCGCCTGGAACCTGGCCTACCCGGTCGTGCTGTCGTACGTCATCGGCCTCGCCGCCTCCCTCGACCCCCAGGGCCGCTGGGCGGTGCTGGTCGGCTCGGCGGCGTCGCTGGGCACGGCGGCGGGGCCGCTGACGGGCAGCCTGCTGGCCGGGTGGGCGGGCTTCCCGGCGATGGGGCTGGTCCTCGGCGCCGGACTGCTGCTGATCGCGGTCCCGATGACGGCGGTGGCGCTGCGGGCGGGCAGGCGGGCCCTGCCGGTCGTGGAGGTCGCGGTGGAGACGCCCGCCGTGCCCGCGCGGCACGCCTACGACATCGCGTCCCCGAACTCGTACGCGTCGACCTCGGCCAGGTAGCGGGCCCTGCGCTCCTCGTCGTCCTCCAGGAAGGAGGCGAGGAAGGAGTTGCGGGCCAGCTCGCGCAGCCGGTCCTCGGTGAGGCCCAGAGTGTCCCTCACGGCCGTGAAGTTGTCGCCCGCGTAGCCGCCGAAGTAGGCCGGGTCGTCGGAGTTGACCGTGCACAGCAGGCCGGCGTCGAGCATGGCCGGGAGCGGGTGGTCGGCGAGCGTGTCGACGGTGCGCAGCCGGACGTTGGACAGCGGGCACAGGGTGAGCGGGATCCGCTCCCGGACCAGCCGCTCGACCAGCGCCGGGTCCTCCATGCAGCGCAGCCCGTGGTCGACGCGCTCGATGCCGAGCACGTCGAGGGCCTCGGTGATGTACGCCGGCGGCCCCTCCTCACCGGCGTGCGCGACCCGGCGCAGCCCGAGCCGGGCCGCGGCCGCGTACACCTCGCGGAACTTCGCCGGTGGATGCCCGACCTCGGCGGAGTCCAGGCCGATCCCGGTGATCCGGTCCAGGTACGGCGTCGCCGCCTGCAGCGTCTCCAGCGCCGAGTCGGCGGACTCGTCGCGCAGGAAGCACATGATGAGCTTGGTGGAGACGCCGTGCCTGCGCTCGCTGCCGTCGAGCGCCCGCCACAGCCCCTCCACGACCGTGCCCAGGCTCAGGCCCCGCGCGATGTGGGCCTGCGGGTCGAAGAAGATCTCCGCGTGCCGCACGCCCTGCGCGGCGGCACGGGCGAGGTAGGCGTTCGCCAGGTCGGCGAAGTCCTGCTCGGTGCGCAGGACGGCCATGAGCTCGTAGTACAGGTTCAGAAAGGACTGGAGATCCTTGAAACGGTAGGCCTGACGGAGCGCGTCCGTGTCGGCGTACGGCAGGGTCACGCCGTTGCGGGCGGCCAACTCGAACGCCAGCTCCGGCTCCAGAGTGCCTTCGATGTGGAGGTGCAGTTCTGCTTTCGGGAGGGGCATCAAAGCATCGTACGGGTGCTTTACCGGCGTTTCGGAACCGGCACCCGCAGCAGGTCGTACGCCACGGTCAGCTCGCCCTCGAACCCGGCCGCGCGGGCCTGCCGCTCGAACTCCTCGGGCTCGGTGTAGCGCTGGCTGAAGTGGGTGAGGACCAGGTGCCGTACGCCCGCGTCCCGGGCGACGGCGGCGGCCTGACCGGCGGTCAGGTGCCCGTGCTCCGTGGCCAGTGCGGCGTCCTCGTCGAGGAAGGTCGACTCGATGACGAGCAGGTCGCAGCCCTCTGCGAGCGCGTGCACACCCTCGCAGAGCCGGGTGTCCATGACGAACGCGAACCGCTGCCCGCGCCGCACCTCGCTGACGTCCTCCAGCGTCACGTCCCCGAGCCTGCCCGCGCGCTGCAGCCGGCCGACGTCCGGGCCCTCGACGCCGTGCGCGGCGAGCCGGTCGGGCAGCATACGGCGGCCGTCGGGTTCGATCAGCCGGTAGCCGTAGGACTCGACGGGGTGGGACAGCCTGCGCGCCTCCAGGGTGTACGACGGGGTCACCGCGAGGACGCCGTCGGCTGCGACCGGTGCCTCGGTGATGCCGACCGTCTCCCGGTAGGCGGTGGCGTACCGCAGCCGGTCGAAGAAGCGCTGCCCGGAGCGCGGGTAGTGGGCGGTGACCTCGTGCGGCACCTGGTCGAGGTTGATCCGCTGGACGACCCCGGCGAGACCGAGGGAATGGTCGCCGTGGAAGTGCGTGACGCAGATCCGGTTCAGGTCGTGCGCGGCGACCCCGGCGCGCAGCATCTGGCGCTGGGTGCCCTCGCCGGGGTCGAAGAGGAGGCCCTCGCCGTCCCAGCGCAGCAGGTAGCCGTTGTGGTTGCGGTGCCGGGTCGGGACCTGGCTGGCGGTGCCGAGGACCACCAGTTCACGGGCGGACACGGCGACTTACCCGGGGGGCCACTGCATGCCACGGCCACCGAGGACGTGCGCGTGGGCGTGCCAGACGGTCTGCCCGGCGCCGGTGCCGGTGTTGAAGACGGTCCGGTAGCTCTCGAGCTTCTCCTCGTCGGCTACGGCCTGGGTCTCCGCGAGCACGTCGGCCGCGAGCTGCGGCGCGCCCGCGGCGAGGGCGGCGGCGTTCTCGTAGTGGGCCTTGGGGATCACCAGGATGTGGGTGGGGGCCTGGGGGTTTATGTCCCGGAAGGCGACGGTGGTGTCTGTCTCGCGGACGATCGTCGCCGGGATCTGGCCCGCGACGATCTTGCAGAACAGGCAGTCGTCCTGCGGTTCTCCGGCCATGCGTGGCCTCCTCACGCTGATGATCGATACCGGTGCATCGTAGTCGTTCAGGCCGGCAGCCCCGGAGGGGTCTTGGCCGGTGCCGTCTCCAGGGCCGCGAGTGCCAGCCGCACCGCCTCGTCCAACTGGGTGTCGCGGCCCTCCGCCCAGTCCTGCGGCCGTTGCACGACCTCGACGTCCGGGTCCACACCGTGGTTCTCCACGTCCCAGCCCACCCCCTCCAGCCATGTCGCGTACTTCGGCTGGGTGATCAGGGTGCCGTCGACCAGGTGGTAGCGGCTGTCGATGCCGATGACGCCGCCCCAGGTGCGGGTGCCGACGACCGGGCCGATGCCGAGTGCCTTGATCGCCGCGTTGACGATGTCGCCGTCGGAGCCGGAGAACTCGTTGGCGACGGCCACGACGGGGCCGCGGGGCGCGTCGAGGGGGTAGCTGGTGGGGCGCATGCCGCGGGGCACGTCCCAGCCGATGATGCGGCGGGCCAGTTTCTCCACGACCAGCTGGGAGGTGTGGCCGCCGTTGTTCTGACGGACGTCGACCACGAGTCCCTCGCGGGCGACCTCGACGCGCAGGTCGCGGTGGATCTGGGCCCAGCCGGGGGCCTGCATGTCGGGGACGTGGAGGTAGCCGAGCCGGCCGGCGGAGGTCGCGTGGACGTGGGCGCGGCGGTCGGCGACCCAGGCGTGGTAGCGCAGGGGTTCCTCGTCGGCGATCGGGACGACGACGGTGTGGCGGGGCTCGCCGCCGCCCGCCGGGGAGACGGTCAGCTCGACGGGGTGGCCCGCCGTGCCGGCCAGGAGCGGGCCGGGGCCGGTGACCGGGTCGACGGGGTGGCCGGCCACGGCGATGATCGCGTCGCCGGGGCGGACGGCGACGCCGGGCGCGGCGAGCGGGGAGCGGGCGTCCGGGTCGGAGGTCTCGGAGGGCAGGATGCGGTCGATGCGCCAGCTGCCGTCCTCGTGGCGGGAGATGT
The DNA here is from genome assembly GCF_044593395.1 of Streptomyces sp. NPDC052301. Taxonomy (NCBI): domain Bacteria; kingdom Bacillati; phylum Actinomycetota; class Actinomycetes; order Kitasatosporales; family Streptomycetaceae; genus Streptomyces; species Streptomyces sp. NPDC052301. The sequence goes on from NZ_JBIUBE010000005.1 coordinate 130,550, forward strand.
CGGCGCCGAGCAGGCCGTGCCGGGCGCCGCCGCGACGGCCGCCGGAGGGGATGACGTAGGCGTGCGAGGTGCCGAGTTCGCCGTGCACCTCCCACAGCAGGTCGACGAGGTCGCTGTGGGTGGCGAGGCGGCCCAGGACGGGGCGGTAGCGGTCGAGGACGCCGTCCCAGTCGACGCCGCCGAGGTCGGGCCGCCAGAAGTGGTCGCGCATGAGGCGGCCGGTCTCGTCGTACATCTGCCGCCACTCGGCGACCGGGTCGACGGTCTGCCGGACGCGGGCGAGGTCGACGGTGACGCTGGTGTCGCCGTCGTCGTCGGAGCCGCTGCGGCGGTCGCTGGGGACGACCCGGAGCCGGCCGTCGCTCCACAGCAGGACGCGTTTGCCGTCCCCGCTGACCTCGAAGTGGTCGGCGTCGGAGACCAGGTGTTCCAGGCGGCGTTGGGCGAGGTCGTACCGCTCCAGCTCGGTGTGCGGGTCGGGGTCCTCGGGGTGGGCGCGGGAGGCGCCGAGGACGCCCTGCACGGGGTGGCGCAGCCACAGGACGCCGTCCTTGACGGCGCGCAGGCCCGAGTAGCGGCCGGCCTCGACCGGGAAGGGCACGATCCGGTCGGCGAGGCCCTCCAGGTCGACGCGGGTGGCGGGGGTGCCCTCGCTGTCGGGGGTCTCGTCCTTGTCGGGAGTCTCGAAGGGGCGGCCGTGGCGCTGCGGGCCGAACGGCGACGGGGTGGTGGCGGCCAGCGTGATCAGGTGCGGGCGGGCGCCGACCACGAACGCGAGGTCGAAGACGTGCTCGTCGTAGACCGGGTCGAAGGCACGGTTGGAGAGGAAGGCGAGGTGTTTGCCGTCGAGGGTGAAGGCGGGCGCGTAGTCCTGGAAGCGCAGGGGCGTCGCCTCGGTGACCGACAGGTCGGTGGTGTGGGCGATGCGCAGCTGGGTGAGCGGGCGGGCGCCGGGGTGGGCCCAGGCGAGCCAGGCCGAGTCGGGCGAGAAGGCGAGTCCGGAGACCTCGCCGTCGTCGCTGCGGTCGACCTCGCGGACCTCTCCGGTCTCCCGCTCGACGAGCAGGAGGCGACCGTCGTGCGCGGCGACGGCGGCCCTGCTGCCGTCGGGTGCCATGGCCAGCTCCAGGACCCGGCCGAGCCGCCCGGCGGCGAGCCGGCGCGGGATCGCTCCGGGGGCGAGGCCGGTGGCCGGGGCGAACTCCAGGGCGTCGGCGCCCTCCGCGTCCGTCACCCACACCACCCACTCCTCGCCCTCGGCGCGGAAGGTGCGCGGCGCCCGGGCCCGGACGCCGGGCGTGGCGGCCAGGGCGCGGGCGGGCCCCGAGCGGTGGGTGACCCAGTGGACACCGCCGCGCACGCAGACGGCGCTGCCGCGCGCGGTGTGGTCCGGCGACGCCTCGCCGAACCAGCGGGAGGCGTTCACCGGGTACGGCCGCAGGTCCGTGCGGGGGCCGCCGAGCCGTACGTCCAGCCGGCGCGGTTCGGCGCCCTCCAGGTCGTCCAGCAGCCACAGTTCACCGGCCGAGCTGTAGACGACACGGCTGCCGTCCCCGGCCGCGTGCCGGGCGTAGAACCCGTCGAGGGGGGTGTGCCGGCGCAGGTCGGAGCCGTCGGCGAGGGAGGAGTACAGGGCTCCGGTGCCCTCGTGGTCGGAGAGGAAGGCGATGCGGTCGCCCGCCCACACGGGGTACTCGATGTTGCCGTCGATCTCCTCGTGCAGCCGTACGAACTCGCCGGTGCCGTCGTGGTCGATCCACAGTTTGCCCGCCGTACCGCCCCGGTAGCGCTTCCAGTGGGCGGCCTCGCGGCCCATCGGCGCGGACAGCAGCACGGTGGCCGGCCCGAACGCCACGGCGCCGACGGGCCCGTACGGCAGGGTCTCGGCAGGTCCGGCGTCCAGCGGGACGGCGTGCGCCCAGGTGTGGCGGAAGGTGGGCCGGCCCTGTGCGCCGAGCGCGAGCACCCGCCCGTCGGGCGTCCAACCGCGCACCTCGGTACGGCGGTTGCCCCAGTACGTCAGCCGCTCGGCGGGGCCGCCGTCGACGGGGGCGACCTGCACCTCGGGTGCGCCGTCCCGGGTGGAGGTCCAGGCCAGGGACCGTCCGTCCGGCGATATCCGTGGATGGGTCACCGGCGTGTCGTCGGCGCTGACCCGCCAGGCCCGGCCGCCGTCGAGGGGCGCGAGCCAGACGTCGTCCTCGGCGACGAAGGTCACCAAGTCGCCGTGCACATGGGGGAATCGGAGATAGGCGGCACCCTGAGTCACCCGGTCACTGTACGCAGTGACCGGTGTGTCCCGCTCGCGGTTCCTGTCACAGGCCCCGCGGTCACTTGCCTTCGACGGGCCAGCAGGTGGGGTCGCCCTTGCACCAGAGGGTCCGGGTGACGGTCACCGTCACGGTGGGCCTCCCGCCTCCCGGCTGATAGGTGGGCGGCCGGTACGTCGGCCCCGGCGTGGCGTCGCAGTCGCCGAGCCCGTCCACGTGGAACACCCGCCTGCCGCCGACCTCGGCCGTGAGATCACCGCGCACGCAGGCGCCGTCGACGGCCCTGGTCACCTTCCCGGTGACGGTGATCTTCCGCCGGTCCTTGGTCTCGCCCTGGCAGTCGACGGAGACGACGGTGGTCTCGCTCGGCGAGGGCGTCCTCGCCGCCGGGCCGCGGTCCCCGTAGCTGCCGGTGCAGCTGAGCCAACTGACGTCGACGTGCTGCTGCTTGAGCCTGGCGGTCGCGGTGGTGTCGGTGGTGTAGGCGGCGGTCACGGTGTCGAGATCACCGGGTTGACACGCCACCAGGACCCCACCGGCCGCCACGACCAGGCCGGCGACGGCCACGACCTGCACACCGCGTCGATTCCCTCTCACAACCCCCATGCAGGGCAGCGTGCCACCGGCGGCGGCACCGGGGGAAGGTCGCTTACGGCCACTCACTCGTTCGGGGTGTCCCGGAGGGAGCTAGCGCAACAGCAGCCACTGCTGGAGTTCCACCAGGTTGCCCTCGGGGTCCCTGAGGTGGGCCACGCGCATGCGGTCGGTCATCGGGGCCGGGCCGTGCAGCAGGGTGGCGCCCCGGGCGGTGATCTCCGCGCAGTAGGCGTCCAGGTCGTCGACGCGCAGGACGACCAGGGAGCGGTGTCCGGCGGCGGCATCCTCCAGCTCCCGCAGGATCTGCGCCATCATCGCCCGGTCCTGCAGCGCGATGCCCGCGGAGCCGGTGTGCGCGCTGAACTTCTCGTACGGGCCCTCGGTCGCGCCGGACTGCGGCTTGAGGCCGAGGACGTCGGCGTAGAAGCGGTAGCAGGCGGCGAAGTCGGTCACGAGGAGCCGTACTTGAGCGATTTCCATGGTTGCCCCCAGCTGTGTGTCAGGCCCAGCGGCCGGTGCGGCCCAGCAGAAGGGCCGTGGCGGCGGTGCCGGCGGTGGATGTGCGCAACACGGTGGGACCGAGCACGCACGCCTTTGCTCCCGCCTCCTCGAAGAGGGCCAACTCGTCGCGCGAGACGCCGCCTTCGGGGCCGACGACCAGCACGATGTCGCCCTGGGCGGGGAGTTCGACGGTGGCGAGCGGCAGGCTGGTGTGCTCGAAGTCGGAGTGCAGCACGGCGGCGAAGTCGGCTTCGGCGAGAAGCGCGGCGACCTGTTTGGTGCTCGCCGCGTCCGCGACCTCCGGGAAGCGCAGCCGGCGGGACTGCTTGCCGGCCTCGCGCGCGGTGGCCCGCCACTTGGCGAGCGCCTTCAGGCCCCGGTCGCCCTTCCACTGGGTGATGCAGCGGGCGGCCTGCCAGGGCACGATCGCGTCGACACCGGTCTCCGTCATCGTCTCCACGGCCAGCTCGCCGCGGTCGCCCTTGGGGAGGGCCTGGACGACGGTGATCCGGGGACTGGGCTCGGGTTCCACCGGGAACTCGAACGGCTCGACGACCAGGTGGTCCTTGCCCGACACAGCGACGACCACACCGGCCGCCCCCCGGCCCCTGCCGTCGGTGAGCACCACGCCCTCCCCGGGCTGCAACCGCCGCACGGAGACCGCGTGCCGCCCCTCGGGGCCGGTGACGTCGACGACCGAGCCGGGACCCACGCCCTCCAGCGAGTCGACGAGGAACACGGGCGCGGTCATCGCGGGCCTCCCTCGGCCGACAACGCTGTCCTGGCGGCGTCGAGTTCCTCGACCAGCACCTCCACCAGCCGCCCCGCGGGCAGCTCACGGGCCATCCGGTGTCCCTGTCCCGCCCACAGCGCCATGCCCTGGGCGTCACCGGCCTTGGCGGCGGCCTTGCGCAGCGGGGAGGTGAGGTGGTGGATGTCCGGGTAGGCGGCGGGGGCGTACGGGCCGTGTTCGCGCAGGAAGCGGTTGACCAGTCCGCGCGCCGGGCGGCCGGAGAAGGCGCGGGTCAGCTCGGTGCGCGCGAACAGGGGGTCGGTGAGCGCCTGCTTGTGCAGGGCGTGGGCGCCGGACTCCGGGGTGGCGAGGAAGGCGGTGCCCAGCTGGGCCGCGCTCGCGCCCGCCGCGAGGACGGCGGCGATCTGGCTGCCGCGCATGAGGCCGCCGGCGGCGACGACCGGGATGCCGACGCCCTCCCTGATCTGTGCGATCAGGGACAGCAGCCCGATGCCGGAACCGTCGTTCTCGGGGATGTCCCGGTGCGTGCCCAGGTGTCCGCCGGCCTCCACGCCCTGGGCGATGACCGCGTCCGCGCCGGCTCGCTCGACCGCGCGGGCCTCCTCGGCGGTGGTGGCGGTGACCAGGATGAAGGTTCCGGCACGGTGCAGGGCGTCGACGGCCTCCCGGCTCGGCACACCGAAGTGGAAGGAGACCACCGGCACCGGGTTGTCGAGGAGCACGGCGAGCTTGGCGTCGTACCCGTCGTCCCGGCCGCTGTCCGGATCGCCCAGCTCGGTCTCGTACCAGGCGGCCTCGCCGGCCAGCTGGTGGGCGTAGACCTCCACGGCACCGGACTCGGCATACTCGGGCTGCGGTATGAACACGTTCACGCCGAAGGGGCGGGCGGTGAGCCCCCGCAGCTGCTTGATCTCCTGGTACATGCCGTCGGCGGTCTTGTATCCGGCGGCGAGGAAACCGAGGCCGCCGGCCTCGGACACGGCGGCGGCGAGCTGCGGGACGGAACCGCCGCCCGCCATGGGAGCCTGCACGATCGGGTGGGGGAAGAGATCGGTCAGCGCGGAGGACATGACCGCATGTTGTCACGTCCTTTGAAAGAGTCCGAATCCGGGCTTCCTGCGGCATAGGCCGGTGGCATACGGGGTGCCGTGGCACCCCGCAGCCACTTCCCGGCGGGCCGGCTCAGCGTCCGTTGAACGCGTCCTTCAGCCGCGAGAACAGCCCCTGCTGACCCGGCTGGAACTGGCCCTGCGGCCGTTCCTCACCGCGCAGCTTGGCCAGCTCGCGCAGCAGGCGCTCCTGCTCGGGGTCGAGCTTCGTCGGGGTCGTGACCTCGACGTGCACGATGAGGTCGCCCCGGCCGCCGCCGCGCAGATGCGTGACGCCCCGGTTGTGCAGCGGGATCGACTGGCCGGACTGGGTGCCGGGCCGGATGTCGACCTCCTCCATGCCGTCCAGGGTCTCCAGCGGGACCTTGGTGCCGAGGGCCGCCGCGGTCATCGGGATGGTGACCGTGCAGTGCAGGTCGTCACCGCGCCGCTGGAACGTCGGGTGCGGCAGCTCGTGGATCTCGACGTACAGGTCACCGGCCGGACCGCCACCGGGGCCGACCTCGCCCTCGCCGGCGAGCTGGATCCGCGTGCCGTTGTCCACACCGGCCGGGATCTTCACGGTCAGGGTCCGCCGCGAGCGGACCCGGCCGTCGCCGGCGCACTCCGGGCACGGGGTCGGCACGACCGTGCCGAAGCCCTGGCACTGGGGGCAGGGGCGCGAGGTCATGACCTGGCCGAGGAAGGACCGGGTGACCTGCGAGACCTCACCGCGGCCACGGCACATGTCACACGTCTGGGCGGACGTGCCCGGGGCCGCACCGTCACCGTTGCAGGTGTTGCAGACGACCGCGGTGTCGACCTGGATGTCCTTGGTCGTGCCGAAGGCCGCCTCGTCCAGCTCGACCTCGATCCGGATCATCGCGTCCTGGCCGCGCCGGGTGCGCGAACGCGGGCCGCGCTGCGACGCCGTACCGAAGAACGCGTCCATGATGTCGGAGAAGTTGCCGAAGCCACCGGCCCCGAAGCCGCCCGCACCGGCACCGCCGGCCTGCGAGAGCGGGTCACCGCCGAGGTCGTAGACCTGCTTCTTCTGCGGATCCGACAGCACCTCGTAAGCGGCGTTGATCTCCTTGAACCGCTCCTGGGTCTTCGGATCGGGGTTGACGTCCGGGTGCAGCTCGCGCGCGAGCCGACGGAACGCCTTCTTGATCTCATCCTGCGACGCGTCGCGGCGCACGCCGAGAACGGCGTAGTAGTCCGTGGCCACTTACGACTCCGCCAGGATCTGTCCGACGTACCGTGCCACTGCGCGTACCGCTCCCATCGTTCCCGGGTAGTCCATGCGGGTCGGTCCGACCACGCCGAGCTTGGCAACCGCCTCGCCGCCCGAACCGTAGCCCACCGACACCACGGAGGTGGAGTTGAGTCCTTCGTGGGCGATCTCGTGCCCGATGCGCACGGTCATGCCCGGATCCTTCGCCTCGCCCAGGAGCTTGAGGAGCACGACCTGCTCCTCAAGGGCCTCCAGGACGGGCCGGATCGTGAGGGGAAAGTCATGCCCGAAGCGGGTGAGATTGGCCGTGCCGCCGATCATCAGCCGCTCCTCGTTCTCCTCGACGAGTGTCTCCAGGAGGGTGGAGAGCACCGTGGAGACCGTACCGCGGTCCTCCGGCTCGAAGGCATCCGCCAGGTCCTCGACCAGCTTCGGCACATCAGCGAACCGGCGGCCCGCGACCCGGCTGTTCAACCGCGCCCGCAGATCCGCGAGCGAGGCCTCCCCGAACGGCGTCGGGCAGTCGACCATCCGCTGCTCGACCCGGCCGGTGTCCGTGATCAGCACGAGCATCACGCGCGCGGGGGCGAGCGCGAGCAGCTCCACGTGCCGCACGGTGGACCGGGTGAGGGACGGGTACTGCACGACGGCGACCTGCCGGGTCAGCTGCGCGAGCAGCCGCACGGTCCGCGCCACGACGTCGTCGAGGTCGACGGCGCCCTCCAGGAAGTTCTGGATGGCCCGCCGCTCGGGCGCCGTCATCGGCTTGACGCCCGCCAGCTTGTCCACGAACAGCCGGTAGCCCTTGTCGGTGGGGATGCGCCCCGCACTGGTGTGCGGCTGCGCGATGAACCCCTCGTCCTCCAGGGCCGCCATGTCGTTGCGGACGGTCGCCGGGGAGACGCCGAGGTTGTGCCGTTCGGTGAGCGCCTTCGAGCCCACGGGCTCCTCGGTGCCGACGTAGTCCTGGACGATCGCGCGCAGCACCTGAAGCCTGCGTTCACTCAGCATTCGCGCGCACCTCCAGCACGTCGTCGCATCGTCCGTCCGGATCGTCCACCTGGCACTCTTCCCATGCGAGTGCCAGCGTTCCCCGGGCCCAGTGTACGGCTGTCGGGTACGCACTGGGCAAGGTCGGTCCCGCTCCACCGGGTCCGTACCACCTCGTACCGCTAGCGTCGCGGTATGACGGTGACTTGGGAAGACCTGGGATGGGAGCGGCTGGCCGCCGGGGTCGGGCGGTGCAGGCTGCCCGGCTGGGACTGCACGGTGGGGCTCGTCCTCGGCGAGGGTACGGCACTCATGGTGGACGCCGGCTCGAGTCTGGCCGAGGGGACGCGTCTGCGGGCCCAGGGACAGGAACTGGCCGGCGGCCGTGTGACCCATCTCGCGCTCACCCACCCCCATTTCGACCATGTCTTCGGGGCGTCGGCGTTCGCCGGGGCCGAGGTGTACGCGGCGGTGGGGACGGACGCGGTGCTGGCGTCGGAGCGCGCGGAACTGCGCCGGGACGCGATCGGCAACGGTCTGCCGGAGGCCGACACCGACGAGGCGGTGGACGCGCTGGTCCCGCCGCAGCACCTCGTCTCCGGCGAGTGGACACTGGACCTGGGCGGCGGCCGGCAGGTGCTGCTCGCCAACGTGGGCCCGGGCCACACACCGCACGACCTCGCGGTCCTGGTCGCCGGGGAGCGGGAGGTGGTGTTCTGCGGCGACCTGGTCGAGGAGTCGGGGGAGCCCCAGGCGGGCCCGGACGCGGTGCCGTCCCGCTGGCCGGACGCGCTGGACCGGCTGCTCGCGCTGGGCGGGGCGGACGCCCTGTACGTGCCCGGGCACGGAGCGGCGGTGGACGCGGCCTTCGTACGACGGCAACGGGACGCCCTGGCGGCGCGGTTCGGCGTGTCGTGAGCACGATCGCGCGGCTTCTCCTATCGTCATCCGAATGCGCCAGTACTCCGCCGACCTGACCCCACCGTGGAAGAAGCAGAAGCCCGTGCCGGAGGTGCCGGCGGAGCCGGGCCTGGTGGTGGAGGAGCCGGGCACCGGGTTCTGCGGGGCGGTGATCCGCTGCGAGGCGGGCACGGTGACGCTGGAGGACCGCTTCGGCAAGCACCGGGTGTTCCCGCTGGAGCCGCGGGGCTTCCTGCTGGAGGGCCGCGTGGTGACGCTCGTACGGCCGTCCTCGGGTCCGGTCCGCCCCTCCCGTACGGCCTCCGGCTCGGTCGCCGTCCCCGGCGCACGCGCGCGCGTGGCCCGCGCCGGCCGCATCTACGTCGAGGGCCGGCACGACGCCGAGCTGGTCGAGAAGGTGTGGGGCGACGACCTGCGCATCGAGGGCGTGGTCGTGGAGTACCTGGGGGGCGTCGACGATCTGCCGGCGATCGTGGAGGACTTCGCCCCGGGCCCGGACGCCCGCCTGGGCGTCCTGGTGGACCACCTGGTGCCGGGCACCAAGGAGTGGCGGATCGCGGAGGCGGTGAGCAGTGATCACGCCCTGGTGGTCGGCCACCCGTACATCGACATCTGGCAGGCGGTGAAGCCGGCGGCGCTGGGGATCGACGTCTGGCCGACGGTGCCGAAGGGGCAGGACTGGAAGACGGGGGTCTGCCGGGCCCTTGGCTGGCCGGCGGAGAACACCGGGGCGGTGTGGCAGGCGATCCTGAAGCGGGTGGGCTCCTACAAGGACCTGGAGCCTGAGCTGCTGGGGCGGGTGGAGGAACTGATCGACTTCGTCACGGGTGGCGGTGGGGCCTGACGTCAGGGAATGTTCCGAACTCGGTGGTGTCGAGTTCGATTCCCAGGATGTCCAGCGGCGGCGGCTCACCGAACCTCACGACGAACTGCTTCCGGTAGTCGGCTTCCTCGCCCTCTCCGACCGGGTCGGTTCAGCAGGACGCACTGCGCCGTGATCGGGTCGACGACGAGGTGGGCGGGCACCTTGCCTGCCGCACGGATGGAACGTTTGAGGCTGGACCGGCGTTCGACGGGGATCCGCCTGCTGCATCGACTCACTCCCCCAGGTGATCAGTCCACCAGATCCCGCACCACCGCATCCGCCAGCAGCCGCCCGCGCAGCGTCAGCACGGCCCGCCCCTCCTCGTACGGCCCTTCCTGGAGCCGCCCGTCCGCCAGCGCCCGCCGGGACGCCGCGAGGCCGTCCTCCTTCAGCAGGGACAGCGGCACTCCTTCCCGCAGCCGCAGCTCCAGCAGGATGCGCTCCACGCGCCGGTCCTCGTCCGTCAGCAGCTCGCGCCCGGCCCCCGGGGACCGTCCGTCCGCCAGCGCCGCCGCGTACGCCCCCGGGTGCTTGACGTTCCACCAGCGCACCCCGCCCACGTGCGAGTGCGCGCCGGGACCCGCGCCCCACCAGTCGGCGCCGCGCCAGTACAGCTCGTTGTGCAGGCAGCGGCCCGCCTCCGAGGTGGCCCAGTTGGAGACCTCGTACCAGTCGAAGCCCGCCGCGGAGAGCATCTCCTCGGCGATCAGGTAGCGGTCCGCGTGCACGTCGTCGTCGGTCATCGGGACCTCGCCCCGGCGGATGCGGCGGGCCAGCTGGGTGCCCTCCTCCACGATGAGCGCGTAGGCGCTGACGTGGTCCGGTCCCGCGCCGATCGCCGCGTCCAGCGAGGCCCGCCAGTCGTCGTCGCTCTCGCCGGGGGTGCCGTAGATCAGGTCCAGGTTCACGTGCTCGAAGCCCGCCGCCCGCGCCTCCGCGACGCAGGCCTCGGGGCGGCCGGGGGTGTGGGTGCGGTCCAGGATCTTCAGCACATGCTGCCTCGCGCTCTGCATGCCGAAGGAGATCCGGTTGAAGCCGCCCTCCCGGAGCGTGGCCAGGTACGCCGGATCCACCGACTCCGGGTTCGCCTCCGTCGTGATCTCCGCGTCCGGCGCCAGGCCGAACTCGTCGCGGATGGCCGCCAGCATCCGTACGAGATCGTCCGCGGCCAGCAGCGTGGGCGTACCGCCGCCGACGAAGACCGTACGGACCTGGCGCGGGTCGTCGCCGAGCACCTTCCGGGCGAGTCGGATCTCGTCGGTCAGCGTGTCCGCGTAGTTGTCGCGGGACGCCAGCACGCCGCCCGTGCCGCGCAGCTCGGTCGCGGTGTAGGTGTTGAAGTCGCAGTAGCCGCAGCGGGTCGCGCAGTACGGGACGTGCAGGTAGAAGCCGAGCGGGCGGTCGTCGGCCCCGGCGAGGGCGTGCGCGGGCAGCGCGCCGTCGGCGGGGACGGGCTCGCCGTCGGGGAGTGCGGAAGGCATGCCCTCCATTGTCCAGCACCGACGCCGTTACCCGGCCTGCAGCACCAGCAGCGCCAGGTCGTCCTCGGGCAGGCCGCCGCCGAAGTCGTGCACCAGGCGGCGGATCCTTTCCGCGATCTGCTCGGCGTCGAGCCCGGCGCAGCCGGACAGGGCGCGGGCCAGCCCGTCGCCGTCGTCGAACTGGCGGGAGCCGGAGCGCCGCTCGGTCACCCCGTCGGTGACGCACAGCAGGCTGTCGCCGGGCCGCAGCTCGAGTGTCTCGCTGGTGTAGGTCTCGTCCTCGACGACGCCGAGCAGGGTCTGCGGCCGGGCGGCGGTGCGCACGGTGCCGTCGGGGCCGAGGACGAGCGGCAGCGGGTGGCCGGCGGAGGCGAGGGTGCAGCGGACCCCGCCGTCGTGGGGTGTCAGCTCGCCGTAGAGGAGGGACAGGAAACGGGTCTGCGGGCCGTCGCCGGGGGCCACGGGCCGGCCGCCGGCGGCGACCAGGGCGCGGGCGGCGGCGTCGGCGGCCTCGGTGGCGTCGTCCAGGAGCAGCTGGTTGAGCCGGTCGAGGACGTCGGCGACCCGGTAGCCCTCGCGGGCCAGGAGGCGCAGCCAGGGGCGGGCGAGGCCGATCACGACCGCCGCCTCCGGTCCCTTGCCCTGCACGTCCCCGACGGCGAAGCACCAGCGGCCGTCGCCCGCCGGGAACACGTCGTAGAAGTCGCCGCTGGGGCCGCCCTTGTCGCAGGGCTCGTAGACGAGCGCGCTGCGCACCCCGGGGATCTCGGCGACCGCGCCGGGCAGCAGGCCGCGCTGCAGCACGGCGCTGATGGTGGCCTGGCGGGCGTACTGGCGGGCGGCGCCGATGGCGAGGGCGACCCGGCGGCTGAGGTCCTCCACGAGCCCGGTGACCTCGTCGGGGAAGCCGAGCAGCCCGCACCGGCCGATCACCAGCGTGCCGAGCGGCCGGCCGCCCGCGATCAGCCGGTACGACAACGCCGTGCCGTCGCCCTCCTGCGGGCCGAGGGCGTCGCCGGGCCACAGGTAGGGCTCGGGGCCGGACCGCAGCCCGTCGCGCGGGCACGGCGGCTCCTTCTCCAGGGCGCAGCGCAGTTCCTCGATGCGGTTCTCGCTGGCGTGCCAGACCCGGGCGGGTCCGCCGCCGGCGCCACCGCGCACGGTCGCCTCGTCCTCCAGCCACACCGCGCACCAGTCGGCCAGCCGGGGCACGATCAGCTGGCCGGTGAGGGCGGCGACCAGGTTCTCGTCGAGCTGTCCCGCGAGCAGGTCGGAGGCCTCGGCGAGGAAGGACAGCGCGCCACGGCCGAGCCAGTCCCGACCGCCGCCGGCGCGGTGCGGCTGCGGGGCGAGGTCCTCGGCGACCTCCAGGGCGTCCTCCGGGCCGGGGCCGTCCGTGACCGTGCTGCCGCCCGGGGGCAGCCGGGCCCAGACCGTCTTGGCGCCGGTGCGGTAGGTGACGCCCCAGGACTCGGCGAGCGTGCCGACCAGCCGCAGACCGCGCCCGTACTCGGCGGTGTCGTACCTCGCCTCCGGGTCGAGCGCGTCGCGGGGGCCGCGGGCGGGGTGCTGGTCGCGGACCTCGACGACGAACGCGCCGGTGTCCTCCAGCCGCCATTCGACCTCCACGTCCGTACCGGCGTGCACGACGGCGTTGGTGACCAGCTCGCTGACGACCGCCATGGCGTCGTCGACGAGCCGCGCCGAGACCCCGGGCACCTCGTCCAGCGCGGCCCGCACCAGCGCACGGGCGGATCCCGGTGCCACGGGGCTTCCGGGCAGCGTCGTCCGCCCTCGCAGCCCCCTGGCCCGGGGCTCGCTCTCCCGCTGCGTCGGTATGGCCGCCATGTCCATGCGGCCCAGGGTGACAGACCGGGGGCACGCAGAAGCGCTGAGTCACCGAAGTGTGCAGAAGACGGCCACTTTCGAACGCGGGTGGGCGCAACTGAGCCGTGGGCGCGGGCCTGCGTCGATGTGCGCCGCGCCGCGGGGGGGGCGGGCGACCACGGACACGCCGCGGCCGCCGACGCTCCCCGCCGCCCCTCCGCGACCGGGTCAGGCCTCCCTGGTCCCGGCGTACATCTCGTCGATGAGGTGCTTGTACTCCCGCTCGACCACGGGCCGCTTCAGCTTCAGGCTCGGCGTGATCTCCCCGTGCTCCACGTCGAGGTCCCTGGGCAGCAGCCGGAACTTCTTGATGGTCTGCCACTTCTGCAGCCCGGCGTTGAGCTGCTGGACGTACCCGTCGACCATCTCCACCGTCTGCGGCGCGGCGACGATCTCGGCGTACGCCTTGCCCTCCAGGCCGTTCTCCTTCGCCCAGTCCAGGAGCGCGAGCTCGTCCAGGGCGATGAGGGCGGTGCAGTAGTTCCGGTCGGCGCCGTGCACGAGGATGTTGGAGACGTACGGGCAGACGCCCTTGAACTGGCCCTCGACCTCGGCCGGGGCGACGTACTTGCCGCCGGAGGTCTTGATGAGGTCCTTCTTGCGGTCGGTGATGCGCAGGTAGCCGTCGGGGGACAGCTCGCCGATGTCGCCGGTGTGGAACCAGCCGTCGGACTCCAGCACCTCGGCGGTCTTCTCGGGCAGCCCGTGGTAGCCCTCCATGATGCCGGGGCCGCGCAGCAGGATCTCGCCGTCGTCGGCGATGCGGACCTCCGTGCCGGGCAGCGGCTTGCCGACCGTGCCGGTGCGGTAGGCCTCGCCGGGGTTGACGAAGGAGGCCGCGGAGGACTCGGTGAGGCCGTAGCCCTCGAGGATGTGGATGCCGGCGCCGGCGAAGAAGTAGCCGATCTCCGGGGCGAGCGCGGAGGCGCCGGAGACACAGGCGCGCAGCCGGCCGCCGAAGGCCTCCCGGAGCTTGGCGTAGACGAGGGTGTCGGCGACCTTGTGCTTGGCGGCGAGGCCGAACGGCGCCGCGTGGGTGCCGGTGCGGCGGAAGTTGTCCTGGGTGACCTTGGCGTACTCGCGGGCGACGTCGGCGGCCCACTGGAAGATCTTGTACTTGGCCGGGCCGCCCTCGCGGGCCTTGGCGGCGACGCCGTTGTAGACCTTCTCGAAGATGCGCGGCACGGCCGCCATGTACGTCGGCTGCACCACCGGAAGGTTCTCGATGATCTTGTCGACGCGGCCGTCGACGGCGGTGACGTGGCCGACCTCGATCTGCCCGGAGGTGAGCACCTTGCCGAAGACGTGGGCGAGCGGCAGCCACAGGTACTGCACGTCGTCCACGGTGACCAGGCCGGTCGAGGCGATCGCCCGCGCCATGTACGCCCAGTTGTCGTGCGGCAGGCGCACGCCCTTGGGACGGCCGGTGGTGCCGGAGGTGTAGATCAGGGTGGCGAGCTGGTCCTTGGTGATCGCACCGACCCGCTCCTTGATGAGCTGCGGGTGCTGCTCCAGGTAGGCGGCACCACGCCGCTCCAGCTCGGCGAGGGTGATCACCCAGTCGCTCGTCTCCGCGCCGGCCGGGTCGACGACGACGACCTTGGTCAGCTCGGGCAGCTCGGCGCGCTTCTCGAGCGCCTTGGCGACCTGGGCCGCGTCCTCCGCGATCAGCACCCGGCTCTCGGAGTCGGAGAGGATGAACGCCGACTCGTCCGCGTTGGTCTGCGGGTAGACGGTCGTCGTCGCGCCGCCCGCGCACATGATGCCGAGGTCGGCGAGGAGCCACTCGACGCGGGTGGAGGAGGCGAGGGCCACCCGCTGCTCCGGCTGCACGCCCAGTTCGACGAGGCCGGCCGCGATGGCGTACACCCGCTCGGCCGCCTGCGCCCAGCTGAGCGACTTCCAGTCGTCGGGGCCCTGCCCGGAGGCGGGAGGCACCGGATAGCGGTATGCCTCGGCGTCCGGTGTGGCCGCCACGCGCTCCAGGAAGAGGGCCGCCACGGACGGCGGACGGTTCTCGATCAAGGTCTGTGTGTCGCTCACGACATCCTCCGGGGGCCCGCGACGGTGCGGCTGACTCGGTGCGGCTGGGTTAACTCACGGTGGGGTTTCGAGCTGTTGTTTAACTCGCGAGTAACTATCGAGCAGGCATCAGGGTAAGCCGCGACGGGCCGCTGCGTAAGGGGCTTCGGCCTGTCACTTTCCACGGAGAGCGACGCTACGCACGCGTAGGGGCCCACCGCACTTTCGCACGGCGAGCCCCCTTGCGCCCGGTTTGCGGACGTAACCCGTTGTTACCCCTGGTTACTTCTTGCCCTTGGCCGACCCCGCGCTGTCATCACTGGACAGGACGGCGATGAAGGCCTCCTGCGGAACCTCCACGGAACCCACCATCTTCATCCGCTTCTTGCCTTCCTTCTGCTTCTCCAGCAGCTTCCGCTTACGGGAGATGTCACCGCCGTAGCACTTGGCGAGGACGTCCTTGCGGATGGCACGGATGGTCTCGCGGGCGATCACCCTCGAGCCGATGGCGGCCTGCACCGGCACCTCGAAGGCCTGCCGCGGGATCAGCTCCTTGAGCTTGGCGACGAGCCGCACACCGTAGGCGTACGCCTGGTCCTTGTGGGTGATCGCGGAGAACGCGTCGACCTTGTCGCCGTGCAGCAGGATGTCGACCTTGACCAGGGAGCTGGTCTGCTCGCCGGTGGGCTCGTAGTCCAGCGAGGCGTAACCGCGGGTCTTGGACTTCAGCTGGTCGAAGAAGTCGAAGACGATCTCCGCGAGCGGCAGCGTGTAGCGGATCTCGACCCGGTCCTCGGAGAGGTAGTCCATGCCGAGCAGGGTGCCGCGCCGGGTCTGGCACAGCTCCATGATCGAGCCGATGAACTCGGTGGGCGCGAGGATGGTGGCCCGTACGACCGGCTCGTAGACCTCGTCGATCTTGCCTTCGGGGAACTCGCTCGGGTTGGTGACCGTGTGCTCGCTGCCGTCCTCCATGACCACGCGGTAGACCACGTTGGGGGCGGTGGCGATCAGGTCGAGGCCGAACTCGCGCTCCAGGCGCTCCCGGATCACGTCCAGGTGCAGCAGGCCGAGGAAGCCGACGCGGAAGCCGAAGCCGAGGGCGGCGGAGGTCTCCGGCTCGTAGACGAGGGCGGCGTCGTTGAGCTGGAGCTTGTCCAGGGCCTCGCGCAGTTCCGGATAGTCGGAACCGTCGAGCGGATACAGGCCCGAGAAGACCATCGGCTTGGGGTCCTTGTACCCGCCGAGGGCCTCGGTGGCGCCCTTGCTCTGGCTGGTGACGGTGTCACCGACCTTGGACTGCCGGACGTCCTTCACACCGGTGATGAGATAGCCCACCTCGCCGACGCCCAGGCCGTCCGCCGGGAGCATCTCGGGCGAGCTGACGCCGATCTCCAGCAGCTCGTGGGTGGCGCCGGTGGACATCATCCTGATGCGCTCGCGCTTGTTGAGCTGTCCGTCGATGACACGGACGTACGTCACGACACCGCGGTAGGAGTCGTAGACCGAGTCGAAGATCATCGCGCGGGCGGGCGCGTCGGCGACCCCGACCGGTGCCGGGATCTCCTTGACGACCTTGTTCAGCAGCGCGTCGACGCCGAGACCGGTCTTCGCGGAGACCTTGAGGACGTCGTCCGGGTCGCAGCCGACCAGGTTCGCCAGCTCCTCGGCGAACTTCTCCGGCTGCGCGGCCGGCAGGTCGATCTTGTTGAGGACCGGGATGATCGTGAGGTCGTTCTCCATCGCCAGGTAGAGGTTGGCGAGGGTCTGCGCCTCGATGCCCTGGGCGGCGTCGACGAGGAGGATGGTCCCCTCGCAGGCGGCCAGCGACCGCGAGACCTCGTAGGTGAAGTCGACGTGCCCCGGGGTGTCGATCATGTTGAGGATGTAGGTCGTGCCCTGGTCGGGGCCCTCGGTCGGGGCCCAGGGCAGACGCACCGCCTGGGACTTGATCGTGATGCCGCGCTCGCGCTCGATGTCCATCCGGTCGAGGTACTGAGCACGCATCTGCCGCTGCTCGACCACACCGGTCAGCTGGAGCATCCGGTCGGCGAGCGTGGACTTGCCGTGGTCGATGTGCGCGATGATGCAGAAATTGCGGATCAGAGCCGGGGCGGTACGGCTCGGCTCGGGCACATGGTTAGGGGTCGCGGGCACGCAGGGTCCTGTCTCTTGAGGCGCCTTATGCCTCGGGTCGGATCGATACGTAGTCTCCATGGTCCCACGCGGAGGGACCGAGGACCGTTTTGGGCCGGTCGCTGGGCCACTGGTACTGTAGATGGCTGTGCCTCATGCCCTCTCAGCGCGAGGCGCGTCAGAGAAAATTTGGATCACCGGTACGGGACCTCTCCCGGGCCGGCACCTGAACCTGAAAAGGCTCCTTCGTGGCGAACATCAAGTCCCAGATCAAGCGGATCAAGACCAACGAGAAGGCTCGGCTGCGCAACAAGGCCGTCAAGTCCTCCCTGAAGACCGCGATCCGCAAGGCCCGTGAGGCCGCTGCCGCGGGTGACGTCGAGAAGGCCACCGAGCTGCAGCGCGCTGCCGCGCGTGCGCTCGACAAGGCCGTCTCGAAGGGCGTCATCCACAAGAACCAGGCCGCCAACAAGAAGTCGGCGCTTGCTTCCAAGGTCGCGACCCTCAAGGGCTGAACCTCCTTTCTGATCTGACCGCCGGAAGGACCCAGAGCGGGCCCTCTCTCATCCGCTCCCGCCCGGCACCCCGGACTCGCACGCGGCCTGCGTTCGCCACGCGGGTGCGAGTCCATCCAGCTCGATCCGAAGGCCTCGGCGCCCTCCCTTCCCCAGGGTGGGCGACGGGGCCTTCGGCATGACCGGACTCACGACCGGAAGTCGTCGTCCCCGCCGGTGTCGGGCACGCACGGGTCGATTTCGGTGATCTCGTCCCCGACGATCCGGAACACCGGGCAGCCGTCCTCGGCGTCCTGCCTGCTGCCGCGCTCCGCGAGGATGTGGTCCAGGGCCACGGCGCGGCCCCGGCCGTCGACGAACTCTTGAGCCGGCGCGCAGGCTGCCGCCGCTGTCCTGGATGAGCCGGCGGTGCATGCTCCCGGCCGGGGCGGTCGCGTCGCCACCGCTCCCCACCCGCGGCACCGCGGGCCGGGGCCGGCCGCGCCGGCCCAGGGGGGTTGGTTCGGATCGGTCCGGCTCCCGACGGCACGTTCTGGCCGACCCGAGCGGAGTCCGGTGCGTGCAGCGGCAAGGCGGAGGAGGAGTCGACGCGATGGGGGTCCCGGCGCGAGCGAAGCCGAGCGTGAGGGAGTCGGCGAGTGACGACGACGCCGCAGATGCGCGTGCCGGACCCGCGCCCCCGGCAAGATCCGAAGCAGAGGCCCTCAGCCGCGCCCTCTGGAGCGTGCGGCTCGGGCGATCGTCACGACCGCCTTCTCCAGGGCGTACTCGGGGTCGTCGCCGCCGCCCTTCACGCCCGCGTCGGCCGCCGCGACCGCACGCAGCGCCACCGCGACCCCGTCCGGGGTCCAGCCGCGCATCTGCTGCCGCACCCGGTCGATCTTCCACGGCGGCATGCCCAGCTCACGGGCCAGATCGGCGGGCCTGCCGCCGCGCGCGGACGACAGCTTGCCGATCGCCCGTACCCCCTGCGCCAGCGCAC
This sequence comes from Streptomyces sp. NPDC052301, assembly GCF_044593395.1. NCBI lineage: Bacteria > Bacillati > Actinomycetota > Actinomycetes > Kitasatosporales > Streptomycetaceae > Streptomyces > Streptomyces sp. NPDC052301. The sequence continues at coordinate 148,796 of NZ_JBIUBE010000005.1, forward strand.
TGGTGATCATCACCGGGGCCACCCCGGTGGCCAGCGACCATCTGAGCGCCTCCAGTGCCTCCGCCGTACGCCCCTCCACCGCCCGGTCCGCGACCGTGAAGCTGGAGGCCTCGGCCCGTCCGGTGTAGTACCGACCGACGACCGCCTCGTCGATCGTCCCCTCCACATCGGCGACCAGCTGCGACACCGCCGAGGCCAGCTCCCGCAGATCACTGCCGATGGCGTCGCACAGCGTCTGGCACGCCTCGGGCGTGGCCGACCGCCCGAACCCCCGGAACTCCCCTCTCACGAACGCCAGCCGGTCCGCCGGCTTGGTCATCTTCGGGCAGGCCACCTCCCGCGCCCCCGCCTTGCGCGCGGCGTCCAGCAGCCCCTTGCCCTTCGCGCCGCCCGCGTGCAGCAGCACGAGCGTGATCTCCTCGGCGGGCGTCCCGAGGTACGCCTTCACATCCTTGACCGTGTCGGCCGACAGATCCTGCGCGTTGCGTACGACCACGACTTTCCGCTCGGCGAAGAGCGAAGGACTGGTCAGCTCGGCGAGCGTGCCGGGCTGCAACTGGTCCGGGGTGAGGTCGCGTACGTCCGTGTCGGCGTCGGCGGCCCTGGCGGCGGCCACCACCTCCTGCACGGCACGGTCGAGCAGGAGGTCCTCCTGGCCCACGGCGAGGGTCACCGGGGCGAGAGGGTCGTCATTCGCAGTCTTCCTGGCCATCGCCTACAGCATCCCACGCGGCACTGACAACGAAGCGGCCCGCGCACCCTGAGCGGTCCCGGACCGGTCCCGGAGTCCGTCTCGGGGTCACGGCTCCTCGCGCCAGCCGTCCCACTCCCCAGCGAACGCGTCCAGCTCGGCCGGGTCCAGCCTCTGGGCCTCGTCCCGCAGGACCAGCAGCCACTGGGCGTCCTCGGCGTCGTCCTCGCCGGCCAGCGCGTCCCGCAGGAGGCGGGGCTCCTCGTCGGTCCCGAACCGCTCCCCGAGCGCCTCGGCCGCCTCCTCCGCGGCGTCCCGGTCGGGCAGCACCAGCACATGTCGCACATCGCTCACGGGCCCATTCTCCGGTACCGCGCACCCCCCTTGACGGCCAGGCCGGCCCTTGGGCCGACCTGCACATGCGCGGGCCGAGCCGGTTCAGGAGCCCTGGTCCGGATTGCGCACCGTCGGCACGCGGCTCAGCTCGATCCCGAACCGCTCCCGGTACACCTTCAGCACCTCCTCGTCCGTCTCCAGTTCCCGTGTCCCGCGCGTGCCGTCGGCCGCCGTCGTCGTGAGCGTCCGCCCGCCGAGCGTGATCCTCCCCCCGTCCTCGGTGATCCGTGAGCAGACCAGCGACCGGGTGAAGTGCGACAGGGGCGAGGTGCTGTGCCACCAGGCACCGGCCGCGAAGTCCCCGAGCGCCCGGGGCCGTGTCTCCAGCCGGTACTGCGGGCTGCCGTTCCGCAGGACGTCCAGGTCACCGGCGCCCGCACGGCCGCCCCCGGTCACCCCGGCCGCGTCCGGTCCGGCCGCCCTCACCCGGAACGTGCCGCCGGGATCCTTCTGCTCCACCCCTTCCTCCAGCGCCAGCGGATGGTGACTGTGCGCCCCGAACCCCACGTCGGCCAGCCAGGTGGCCCCGTCCGCCGTCCGTACCCGCAGCGCGAGATGGTCGTAGGGGATCCCGAGCCGCTCCTCGTCGCCGTACACGCGCCCCGCGAGCAGCTCCACCTCGTAGCCGAGGGCGGCGAGCAACGTCCCGAAGGCGCCGTTCAGTTCGTAGCAGAAACCGCCCCGCCGGGCCGTGGTCACCTTCTCCAGCAGCCGCCCCTCCTCCAGCACGATCTCCTCGCCGAGATGAATCGACAGGTTCTCGAAGGGCACGGCCCGGAGATGGCGCAGATGCAGCTCCCTGAGCGCCTCGCTGGTGGGGCTTGCCGGGCGCACGGCCCCGAGGCGGCGGAGATAGGCGTCGACCTGTGCTGAGTCCATACGCCCAGTCTGCTGTCAGCTTCCCGTACCCGTCGGTGGCTTTCTCCCTTCGGTGTCGTGTCAGCGGTCGCTCGTCACCCGCACCTGCCCGCGGGTGCTCCCGGTCCCGCTGCTCCCCGCCCCGCTTCCCGTGACCGCGAGCGCTCCGTCCCGGTCGGTGCGCAGCACCATCGCGCCGCCGGTCCGCAACGCGGCCAAGGTGGTCGGTGCCGGGTGGCCGTAGGGGTTGCCGGCGCCGACCGAGACGAGGGCGACCCGGGGCGCCGCGAGCCGTATCAGCTCGGGGTCCTGGTAGGCGGAGCCGTGATGGGCCACCTTCAGGACATCCACACCGGCCAGCTCGGCCGCCGCCGGGGACCGCAACAGGGCCTCCTGCGCCGGGGGTTCGAGGTCGCCGAGCAGCAACAGCCGCAGGCCGCCCGTCCGGACCAGCAGCACCACGCTGGCGTCGTTCGGACCGTCCGGCTCCGGTGCCGGACCCGGCCAGGCCGAGGCTCCCTGCCGGTCCTGTGGAGGCCGGGCGCTCGGCGGGGGCCACAGCACCCGCCAGGCGAGCGGTCCGGTGCGCCGCTCCTCGCCCGCGACGGCCCGGGTGACCGGGATGTGCCGCTCGGCCGCCTCCCTTCTGACGAACTCGGCCTGGTCCGCCGGTTCCTCGAACCCCGTCGTCTCGATCGCGGCCACCGAACGGCCCCGCAGGACACCGGGCAGGCCCGCCACATGGTCGGCGTGGAAGTGGGTCAGGACGAGGAGAGGGATGCGGGTGATGCCCAGCTGCCGCAGGCAGCGGTCGACCGGCTCCGGATCGGGTCCGGCGTCCACGACCACCCCGGCGCCCTCGCCCGCCGCCAGCACGGTCGCGTCCCCCTGCCCCACGTCGCACATCGCGAACCGCCAACCGGGCGGCGGCCACCCCGTGATCACCCGGGTCAACGGCACCGGCCGCACCACCGCCAGCAGGAGCAGCACCCCGAGGGCCCCGCACCACCACGGGTGTCGCAGCAGCCTCCGTCCGGCCAGGACGACGGCCACGGTGACCGCCGCGAGCGACAGCGCCCCCGGCCAGCTCCCCGGCCAGTCCACCCCCGCACCGGGCAGCGCGGCACCGGTCCGGGCGACCCCGGCGATCCACCCGGCCGGCCAACTCGCGCACCGGGCGAACACCTTGGCCACCGGCATCGCCACCGGAGCGGTCGCGAGCGCCGCGAACCCGAGTACCGTCGCCGGCGCCACCGCCGCCTCGGCCAGCAGGTTGCACGGCACGGCGACCAGGCTCACCCGGGCCGACAGCACCGCCACGACCGGCGCGCACACCGCCTGTGCGGCGGCTGCCGCCCCCAGCGCCTCCGCCAGCCGCGGCGGCACTCCGCGTCGGCGCAGCGCCCCGCTCCAGCCGGGCGCCAGCACCAGCAGCGAACCGGTGGCCAGCACGGAGAGCAGGAAACCGTAACTGCGGGCCAGCCACGGGTCGTACAGCACCAGCAGCAGGACGGCCGTGGCCAGCGCCGGGACCAGGGATCTGCGGCGCCCGCCCGCCAGGGCGAGCAGGGCGACCGCGCCGCACGCCGCGGCCCGCAGGACGCTCGGATCGGGCCGGCACACGACGACGAATCCCAGCGTGAGCCCTCCCGCGAGCAGGGCGGTCCCGCGCAGCGAGAGCCCTAGGCGGGGTGCCAGCCCTCGGCGTTCGGCCAGCTGGGCCAGGCCGGGCGGGCCGATGAGCAGGGCGAGCAGGACGGTGAGGTTGCTGCCGGAGACGGCGAGCGTGTGCGCGAGGTCCGTCTCCTTGAAGGCGTCGTCCAGCTCGGGCGTGATCCGTGAGGTGTCCCCGACGACGAGCCCCGGGAGCAGCGCCCGCGCGTCCTGGGGCAGGCCGTCGGTCGCCTTCCGCAGCCCCTCCCTGAGCCGCCCCGCCAGCCGCTGAGCCCCGCTCGGTGCCGCCACGATCCGCGGCCCGGGCCGACCGCGTACCCGCAGCACGGCCGCGGTCCGGTCCCCACCGGCGAGCGCGGGGGCCAACCGTCCGCCCACCCGCAACCGCGTCGACGGCAACAACCCGAGCCAGGCCGCACGCCCGTCTCCGACTCGCCGGCCACCCGGGGCCTTCGTGCCCTCGCGGCCGGCCTGCGCCGACCGCGGCCCGGGCCCCCCTCCCCTCTCCGCCGGGGAATCCTGCGGCGGGCCCTCGGCGACGGGCTCCGGCGACCGCCCGGAACTCCCGCTCCGGCCGGCGCTCCCCTCCGGTGCCGGGACGTCCGCGTCGACGACCATCAACACCGGCGTCCGTGTCCGTACGCTCCTCCCCCCGCTCTCCTCGACGCGCCGCACCTCCGCCGGGACCAGCACCGCCACGGGTGCCGCGTGATCGCCGCGCACCCGGGGCCGGCTCAGCCACGGATCGCCGGTCACCTCCACCTCGGCGGTCACGGCCGTGAACCGCCGGGCCAGCTCGGGCACCGGCCCGCGCCGTACGTCCGCCCCGTGCAGCCCGGCGGACACCGCGGAGGCTGCGACGCAGAGCAGCACGGCGGCACCCGAGGCGCGGGCCCAGGCGAGCGGGCCCCTTCGTGCCGTCCCGGTGGGCGCGACGCGCGGGTGCGGCCCGGGCCTCCTCCGTATCGCCAGCAGCAGGACCCCGCCGACCAGCCCGACGACCGCGATCGCGGCGGTCCGGCCGGCTGGTGTGTCCAGCGTCAGGGCCGCGGTGGCCCAGGCCGCCAGCGCGGGCGGCACCAGACGCAGGTCCATGGGGTTCGGGCCGGCTTCCGCTCCCTCGGCCCCCGGCCGCGCGTCGTCGAGCGCCCGGCTCATGGCCGTACCAGGTCGCGCAGGTCCGTGAAGCGGCGGTCGCCGATGCCGTTGACCTCGCGCAGTTCGTCCACCGAGCGGAAACCGCCGTGCCGGGTGCGGTAGTCGATGATGTGCTGGGCCAGCACGGGGCCGACGCCGGGAAGGGTGTCGAGCTGGTCCGCGGTGGCCGTGTTGAGGGACACCGGTGCCGTGGGGCCGGCGCCCGCCGGTCCGGAGGCCGCCCCGCCCGCTGGACCGGGCGGGGGCGCCGCCCCGACGGGGGCGCCGACGACCACCTGTTCGCCGTCGATCAGGAAACGCGCCCGGTTGAGACCCTCGGTGCTCACGCCGGGCCTGACCCCGCCCGCCGCCCGCAGCGCGTCCGCCACCCGGGACCCGGCCGGCAACCGTCGGATCCCCGGCGTGCGGACCTTGCCGCTGACGTCCACCACGATCTCTCCGCCGGGGCTCACCGAGGACCCCGCGGCCGCACCGCTCTTCGCGTCGTCGCCCCTCTTGGCGGACGGCGCCTCCGCCCGCACCACTTGAGGGGCGCTCACGGACTGGGTCCGGCCCGTCCAGAAGTGCTGCGCGGCGAACGCGGCGGCGGCCACGAGCACCACGGCGAGCGCCACGACTCCCCGCCGCTCCACACCGCACCGCGCCTGCAGCCACACGGGCATCCGCTCCCGCAACGCCAGCCCGGCCCGCTCCCGCCAGTCGGGGCCCCTGGAACTCTCCGGCTCCAGGGGACTGTCCGACTTCACGGGGCTTTCCGTTTCCGGCTTCGAGAAGCCGTCCGCCTCCGCTGGTTCCTGAGCGGTGGACGGGCTCGGTGCCGGCGCCGGCTCGGGCGCGGTCGGACCGGGTACTGCCGTGGTCACCGGGTGTGCGGGACTCCGCGCCGCGCTCAGCCCGGGTGCCTGACCCGTGCCCGCCGTCGTCGGGTCCGTCCGGCTCGCCAGGTCCTGACCGTCCGGCGGGCCGTTCCCCGACTCCCGTCGGCGCACGGCTCGTTCGCCGAAGAGGATCTCCGCTCGGCGGCGCAGTTCCTCACCCGGTGCCGGCGGGTGGCCGCGGACGCGGCGGCGGTCGGCGCCGTGACGATGGCGGATGCGGCCGTCGGAGACGGGACCGCGGCCAGGGCCGCTGGTCGGAGTGGCTGTGCGTGAACGTGATCGAAGTGCCATGCGACGAGGATGGAGGATCTCCCCGGCCCCTCGATGATCTTGGTCAAATTCCGGGGATCACCGGCCCGTTGTGGAAAACTCCGCCACCCACACGAGTGAAACGTCAGCGGGGCGAGACCACCGCACCGAGCAGCCCGGGCCCGGTGTGGGCCCCGATCACCGCACCGACCTCGCTGACATGCAGGGCGGCCAGGCCCGGCACCCGGACCCGCAGCCGGTCGGCGAGCGCGGCGGCACGGTCGGGGGCCGCGAGGTGGTGGACGGCGATGTCGACCTCGGCGCTGCCCGCCCGCTCGGCGGCGATCTCCTCCAGGCGCGCGATCGCCTTGGACGCCGTACGGACCTTCTCGAGCAGCTCGATGCGGCCACCGTTCAGTTGCAGCAGGGGTTTGACGGCGAGAGCGGAACCGAGCAGGGCCTGTGCGGCGCCGATGCGGCCGCCGCGGCGCAGATAGTCGAGGGTGTCGACGTAGAAGTAGGCGGACGTGCCCGCGGCTCGCTTCTCGGCGGCCGTGACGGCCTCGTCCACGGTGCCGCCGGCCTCCGCGGCCTCGGCCGCGGCGAGCGCGCAGAAGCCGAGGGCCATCGCGACCATGCCGGTGTCCACCACGCGTACCGGCACCGGCGCCTCACGGGCCGCGAGGACCGCCGCGTCGTAGGTGCCGGACAGCTCGGCGGACAGGTGCAGGGAGACGATGCCGCTCGCGCCGGACTCGGCGACCTGGCGGTAGGTCTCCGCGAACACCTGGGGACTCGGCCGCGAGGTGGTGACGGCGCGCCGCTTCTGCAGCGCCAGGGCCAGGGAACGGGTGGAGATCTCGGTGCCCTCTTCGAGCGCCCGGTCGCCGAGGACCACCGTCAGGGGTACCGCTGTGATCCCGTGGCGCTCCATCGTCCGTGGCGGCAGGTAGGCCGTTGAATCGGTGACGATCGCGACATGGCGGGACATGAGCTGGAGGTTACCTGCCGTAGTGCTCGCGCGGCAGCCCGGCCCCTGTGGTGCGAAGCCCGCGGGTGCGCTCAAGCGGTGCTCTCGGGGCGCGCCTTCTTCTGCCAGGGGTAGGCGGGGCGCCGCGAGGGCGGGGTGATCGCCTGCGGGGCCGGCTCCTCGGAGGACCACGCCGGGGATGTCTGCGAGGGACCAGACGGGGTCCAGTGGCGCAGGGCGTCCGCCTCGATGTCGATCTGGCTGCTGAGTGCGCTCAGATCGTCGTCGCCGAAGCGGCGTGCGCGGTCGCGGACGGCCCGGCGCAGGGAGTCCGCGGAGCGGGTGATGCGTGCGGTACGGTCACGCAGCTCGGGCAGACACGTCGCGAGCTCGGTCCGGTCCGGCTCGGACTCCAGGCGTCTGAGATCGGCGTCCAGCTCGTGTCCGTGCGCGCTGAGCCGCTCGAAGAGACCGAGGGACTCCTTCAGCGACTCGTCCTCGGCCGCGCCCACGCGCAGCGCCTCCTGGGTGGCCCGCAGGGAGGTGCGCAGCTTCAGCCGGAGCTGTGCGATCTCGGCGGCCGGGCCGGTCTGGACGAAGGACTTGGCGCGCAGGGTGTGGTCCTCCACCGTGCGGCGGGCCTGTGCGACGGTCCGGTCCACGCCGCGCTTGGCGGCACCGACCGCCTTGACCGTGGCGTACACGCCCAGGCCGATGAACAGCACGAAGAGCAGGGCGAACACGGCGATCACTGCTTCCACTACGCTCCTCCTCCGGCAGGCTCGGCACAAGCCTGTGCGCTCTCCACGGTAAACGCAGCGGGCAGGTTCGGAGTTCCGGAAGAACCCCGAACCTGCCCGTAGGGGACTACCCCGATGCCGGAAGTGCCCCGCGCCCGGTCGTCACGCCGGAACGATGTTGACCAGCTTCGGCGCGCGCACGATCACCTTGCGGATGCCCGCGCCGCCCAGTGCCGCGACGACCTTCTCGTCGGACAGGGCCACCTTCTCCAGCTCCTCCTCGGAGATGGCCGGCGGCACCTCCAGGCGGGCCTTGACCTTGCCCTTGATCTGCACGACGCAGGTGACGGTCTCGTCCACCACGTAGTTCGGGTCGGCGACCGGGAAGTCGCGGTGGACGACCGAGTCGGTGTGGCCCAGCTTGCGCCACAGCTCCTCGGCGATGTGCGGGGCCAGCGGCGCGGCCATCAGCACCAGCGGCTCGGCCACCGACCGCGGCAGGGCACCGCCGGCCTTGGTCAGGTGGTTGTTCAGCTCGGTGACCTTGGCGATGGCCGTGTTGAAGCGCAGCCCCTCCAGGTCCTGGCGGACGCCGTCGATCGCCTTGTGCAGGGCGCGCAGGGTCTCCTCGTCCGGCTCGGCGTCGGTGACGGTGACCTCGCCGGTGTTCTCGTCGACGATGTTGCGCCACAGCCGCTGCAGCAGCCGAAACTGGCCGACCACCGCGCGCGTGTCCCACGGCCGAGAGACGTCCAGCGGCCCCATGGCCATCTCGTACAGGCGCAGGGTGTCGGCGCCGTACTCGGCGCAGATCTCGTCCGGGGTCACCGCGTTCTTCAGGGACTTGCCCATCTTGCCCAGCAGGCGGCTGACCTTCTCGCCCTGGTACCAGTAGGCGCCGTCGCGCTCCTCCACCTCGGCGGCCGGCACGGCGATGCCCCGGCTGTCGCGGTAGACGTAGGCCTGGATCATGCCCTGGTTGAACAGCTTGTGGAACGGCTCCGCGGAGGAGACGTGCCCCAGGTCGTACAGGACCTTGGACCAGAAGCGGGCGTACAGCAGGTGCAGCACGGCGTGCTCGGCGCCGCCGACGTACAGGTCGACACCGCCGTGCGGCCGGCCCTCGCGCGGGCCCATCCAGTACTGCTCGATCTCGGGGTCGACCAGCTGCCCGTCGTTGTGCGGGTCCAGGTAGCGGAACTCGTACCAGCAGGAACCCGCCCAGTTGGGCATGGTGTTGGTCTCGCGGCGGTACTTCTTCGGCCCGTCGCCCAGGTCCAGGGTGACGTTGACCCATTCCTCGTTGCGCGACAGCGGCGTCTCGGGCTGGGTGTCCGCGTCGTCCGGGTCGAAGGTGCGCGGGCTGTAGTCCTCGACCTCGGGCAGCTCCAGCGGCAGCATCGACTCGGGCAGCGCGTGGGCGATGCCGTCCTCGTCGTAGACGATCGGGAACGGCTCGCCCCAGTAGCGCTGGCGGCTGAACAGCCAGTCGCGCAGGCGGAAGTTGACGGTGCCTTCGCCGATGCCCTTGTCCTGGAGCCACTCGGTGATGCGGGCCTTGGCCTCGGCGACGCCCAGGCCGTCCAGGCTGACCTCGTCGTTGGACGAGTTGATGATCTTCGCGTCGTAGGACGCGAAGGCGTCCTCCCACGTGGAGGTGTCGGTGCCGCGGCCGTCGGTCGGCTCGACGATGCAGTGGATCGGCAGCTCGAAGGCGCGCGCGAACTCGAAGTCGCGCTGGTCGCCCGCGGGGACGGCCATGATCGCGCCGGTGCCGTAGCCCATCAGGACGTAGTCGGAGATGAAGACCGGGACCTTCTCGCCGTTGACCGGGTTGGTGGCGTACGCGCCGATGAAGACGCCGGTCTTGTCCTTGGCCTCGGCCTGGCGCTCCACGTCGGACTTCGAGGCGGCCTGCGCGCGGTAGGCGCCGACGGCCTCGGCCGGGGTGGCGTGGCCGCCGGTCCACACCTCGTGCGTGCCCTCGGGCCAGGCCTCGGGGGTGAACTTCTCGACCAGCGGGTGCTCGGGCGCCAGCACCATGTAGGTGGCGCCGAACAGGGTGTCCGGGCGGGTGGTGAAGACCGTGATCCGCTCGCCGTCGATCGGGAAGTCGACGCGGGCGCCCTCGCTGCGGCCGATCCAGTTGCGCTGCTGCAGCTTGATGGCCTCGGGCCAGTCCAGCTCCTCCAGGTCCTCCAGCAGCCGGTCGGCGTAGGCGGTGATGCGCATGTTCCACTGGCGCAGCTTGGCCTTGAAGACCGGGTAGTTGCCGCGCTCGGAGCGGCCGTCGGCGGTGACCTCCTCGTTGGCCAGCACGGTGCCCAGACCGGGGCACCAGTTGACCGGCGCGTCGGAGGCGTAGGCCAGGCGGTACTCGCCCAGGACGTCGGCGCGCTCGGCGGCGGTCAGCTCGCTCCACGCGCGCGTGGTGCCCGGAATCGCGCGCTCACCGGACTCGAACCGGGCGATCAGCTCGGCGATCGGGCGGGCCTTCTTCGCCTCGTCGTCGTACCAGGAGTTGAAGATCTGCAGGAAGATCCACTGGGTCCACTTGTAGTAGTCCGGGTCGATCGTGGCGAAGGACCGGCGCTTGTCGTGGCCCAGGCCCAGCCGGCGCAGCTGGGCCTTCATGTTCTCGATGTTGGCCTCGGTGGACACGCGCGGGTGCGTGCCGGTCTGCACGGCGTACTGCTCGGCGGGCAGGCCGAAGGCGTCGAAGCCCAGGGTGTGCAGGACGTTGTGGCCGGTCATGCGCTGGAACCGGGCGTAGACGTCGGTGGCGATGTAGCCCAGCGGGTGACCGACGTGCAGGCCCGCACCGGACGGGTACGGGAACATGTCCATGATGAACTTCTTGGGCCTGGCGACCAGCTCGGCGTCGCCCGCCAGGTCGCCCTTGGGGTTGGGCGCCCCGTAGGTGCCGTCGGCGTCCCAGAAGTCCTGCCAGCGTGCCTCGATCTCGGCTGCCATGGCGGCCGTGTAGCGGTGCGGCGCGGCCTCCGCGGACGTAGCAGCGGGGGCAGCGGGGTTCGTCTCGCTCATGATCCTCAAAGCTCCATCGATCGTCTCTGCCTGCGGCTGTGACATTCCAAGAAACGAAAAATCCCCTCGCACAGGAGGGGACGCCGCGCCGATGCCGACCTCGCGGTTCGACCGGGGGTCGGTACTGATCAGCGCGGCCCGCTAAGCAGAAGGCGTACGGCACGCATGGCGCTAGGGTACCGCAGGCCTCGAGCAAGCCGCGACGGGCTTGAGCAAGCGGCGCCGCAGCTCCGTATCCCTTGTGGACATGCCAGAAGCCACGGCGGAACTGAACCAAGGTCAAGGATTACTTCGCGTACCGCCCACCAAGGGACACCCCAGCAATCAGATGGTGCGTTGATAACAACGCAATAACGCAAACACTCGTACTGATCGGTATGACGCCACCTAGAGTTCGGCAGCGGGACCGCTTTCCCGATACTGCTCGGAGTTGCCCCCATGAACCCTCGTCGTAGTACCAGCTCCCTCCCCAAACCCGGCCGCTCGGCCTATGGGGTGGCGTCGGCTGTCGTCCTGCTGCTGATACCCGTGGTCGTACTGGTCGGAGGCAACCAGTTCCGCGACTTCCTGAACTTCGGCGCAGGCGTGCTGTCCCTCGTCTCGCTCAGCTGCTCGGTGATCTGGGGCCTGTTCGCCCAGGACCGGATCTTCCTGAACACGCGGCAGCGCATCGTCGGCCAGGCGGTGCACCGCACGACCGCGGTCGCCTCGATCGCGTTCCTGCTGCTGCACATCACCACGAAGATCGCGATGGGCCACACGGAGGTGATCGCCGCGATCATTCCGTTCTCACTGGGCGTGACCGGGATCGGCGGCCTGATCGGGCTCGGTTCGCTCGCGGGCCTGCTGATGATCTTCGTGGGCGTCACCGGCGCCCTGCGCAGCAACTTCGCCACCCCGGCCCCGGTCGCCGCCCGCTGGCGGGCCATGCACATGCTGGCCTACCCGGCCTGGTGCGCCGCCCTGGTCCACGGGCTCTACGCGGGTCGCGCGGCCAAGCCGATCTTCGTGATCCTCTACAGCCTGTCCCTGCTCGGCGTCATGGGTGCCCTCGCGCTGCGGGCCGCCCCACGCCCGGTCAAGCGCAAGGTCGCCGACCGGCTGGTGACCATGTTCGGCAGCTCGGAGCGGCCGGGCCTGGAGGAGCTGGACGCGAGCCGCTCCCGGGTCGCCGAGTCGGGGCTGCCCGGCTACGAGGGCCGGCGCGAGTCCAGGGAGAGGACCACCTCCACTCCGCTGTACCAGTCCCCCGCCGCCCCCGCCGCGGAGCCCGCCTCCGGTTTCGCCGCCGCCTACCGCGCGGTCTCCACTCCCGGCCGCGCCCAGCAGCCGTACGCGACCGGCCGGACCACCCGCACGGACCTGCCGCTGGACCTGCAGGCCACGGAAGCCGTCCCGCGCGTGGACGGCCTGTCCAGCACGTCGGGCAGCTGGCCGGTCCCGTCCCCGCCGCCGGTCGGCGAGGCCCCGCCGTCCGCGTACGACCCGCTGCAGGACACCGGATACACCATCCCGGCCTATGGCAATCCGGGCACTGCCGGATACGGCGGAGGTGACATGTACGACACCGGTGAGACAAACGGCCGCTATGGCACGTACAACGCCGGTGACACGTACAGCGGTCCCGCCACCGAAACACTCCCCGGCACGTCCTACGACGGACCGGGTTCGGGCGAACCTTGGAACACGCCGTCCGGAGGCTTTTAGTGAACGAGGCCCTGCCCGACGTCCCCGAAGTCCGCGTGGTCGGCCTTCCCCAGCTCACGTCGGGCTTCGACCTTGTGGAGCGGCTCGATCTGCCCATGCACCTGAAGGTGCACGGGCCGCTCGACCCGCTCGGCGGCGAACAGCTCGCCCAGCTCGCCGAGGGCATCAACCTCCGCGGCCGCGGCGGCGCCGGTTTCCCCTTTCACAAGAAGCTGCGCTCGGTCGCCGAATCGGCGATCAAGCGCGGGGTGCGGCCGGTCGTCGTGGTCAACGGCAGCGAGGACGAGCCGGCGTGCCGCAAGGACACGGTGCTCATCAACCGCGCCCCGCATCTCATCCTGGACGGCGCGCTGCTGTGCGCCGAGGCGCTCGGCGCGCGGACGCTCGTGATCGGTGTCACCCGCGAGTCCACGCAGCGCTCCATGGAGGCCGCGCTCGCCGAACGCGGCCTGAGCAACAGCCGTAGATCGGCGCTGCGCGCGTGGGTGCAGCGCAATCCGGTGCGCATGGTGACCGGCGCCGCCGCCTCGCTGATCCGCTCGGTCGACGGCGGACCGGCGATCCCGCCCGGCCGCAAGATCAGCGCCTCGCAGAGCGGTGTCGGCGGCGCGCCCACGCTGCTGTCGAACGCGGAGACGTTCGCGCAGCTGGCCATCGCCGCCCGCATCGGCCCCGAGCGCTACGGCAACACCGGCCTGTACGACGAACCGGGCACCGTCATGCTCACGGTGTCCGGCGCGGTCGCCCGCCCGATGGTGATCGAGGTCCCCACGGGCGTGCCGCTGCGCTACGTGCTGCAGCTGGCGGGCGCCCCGCCGGTGCCGCAGGGCGTGCTGACCGGCGGCTACCACGGCAAGTGGATCGACGCGGCGACCGTGAACGAGGCGATCGTCTCCCGCAACTCGCTGGATGCGGTGGGCGGTTCACTGGGCGCGGGCGCGATCCTGCCGATCAGCCAGGAGACCTGCCCGCTGGGCGAGTCGCTGCGGGTGGCGCAGTGGCTGGCCGAGGAGAGCGCCGGCCAGTGCGGCCCCTGCTACCTCGGACTGCCCGCCGCCGCGCGCGGCATGGAGGACATCCTCAACGGCGGCGGGCCGGCCGCCCTGGAAGCGCTGAAGCAGGTCGCGAAGAACGTCAAGCGGCGCGGCGCGTGTTCGCACCCGGACGGCTCGGCGATGTTCCTGGAGTCGACCATCAAGGCGTTCACCGACGACCTGGCCGCCCATGTCCTCGGAAACGGCTGCGGGCGGCCCGTGGAAGGCGTTCTGCCGCTCTTCGAGGGGGGCAGGGCCCCGACGGGCATTCCGGGCGGCGGAGAGCCCGAGGAGACCGGCGGCAGCCGTCAGAAGATCTACGTCGACTGGACCCTGTGCCGGGGCCACGGACTGTGCGCCGACATCCTCCCGGAGGTCTTCGAGCTCGGCGCCGACGGTTTCCCGACCGTCGCCCAGGCGCAGGTGCCGCGCTATGCGGAGGCGAAGGCACTGCGCGCGGTGCGCCGCTGCCCGGCGCTCGCCCTGCGCATCGAGGAGGACACGCGCGGGCAGGCGCCCTCCCGCAATCTGCCGGTCGTCTCCCAGGGCCGCGGCCGGCGCGCGCTCGGCCGCTGAGCCCACACGAAGGGGGCGGGTCACCCGGCTCGGGTGACCCGCCCCCTTCGTCCGGCCGGACGTCTTCGCAACACGCCGAAGGCGGACCATCCATCGGGATGATCCGCCTTCGATTTCTGTGGAGCTAAGGAGAATTGAACTCCTGACCTCCTGCATGCCATGCAGGCGCTCTACCAACTGAGCTATAGCCCCTTGTGTTGTTGTTTCGCCCGGTTCCCCCGGCGACGTCGTAAACATTACAGGCCCGGGGACGCAGCGCAAAATCGGTTTCAGGTTCACACTGATACGGCCGCTAATGTCGGCTTTCGTGTCCGTGATCGCCCCTTCCGCGCCCCGCCGCCGGGTACCGGTGGCCGCGTGCGTGTGCCTGCTGTCGTTCACGGCGTTCTGGGCCGCGCAGCGGGCCGCGCACGTGTCGATGATCGACCTGATGGTCTACCGGGCCGAGGGCGCCACCGTGCGCGCCGGCGGCGACCTGTACGCACTGCGGGCGACGGCCGCACACCTGCCCACCACCTACCCGCCGTTCGCGGCCCTGTTGTTCACCCCGTTGACCCTGCTGGACACCGCGCCGCTGCGCGCGCTGGCCACGGCCGGGAACCTGGCGCTGCTGCTGGTGTTCGTACGGCTGTCGCTGAAACTCGTCGGCCACGCGCGCGGAGAGACCGTCTGGTGGGTCGCGGCGCCGGCCGTGTGGTGCGAACCGGTGTGGACGACCCTGCGCTACGGCCAGGTCAACCTGCTGCTGGCCGTCCTGGTGCTGTGGGACCTGTGCCGCCGACCCGCCGGCGGCCACGACCGCTGGACGGGAGCGGGGCTGGGCCTGGCCGCCGCGGTCAAGCTGACGCCCGCACTGTTCCCGGTGTTCCTGCTCGCCACGGGTGTCGTCGCCCACCTGGGGGGCGCGGACGGACGGCCGTGGCTGCGGCACGCGCGCGGGGCGGCCACCGTGTTCGCCGCGGCGACGCTGTCGGCGGCGGCCGCCCTGCCGTACGACTCGTGGCGGTTCTGGACGGACATGGTGTTCCGTGCGGGCCGGGTCGGGCACGCCGAGGAGACCGCCAACCAGGCTCTGCGGGGCGTGCTGGCCCGCTCGCTGCACACGCCCGACCCGGGCACCCTCTGGGCCGTCTGTGCGGCTGTGACGGCCGCCGTGGGCCTCGCGACGGCCGTGCGGGCGGAGTTGCGCGGACGGCGGGCCTGGGCGGTGTGCGCCTGCGCGGTCACCGCCCTGCTGGTCAGCCCGGTGTCGTGGACGCACCACTGGGTGTGGTGCGTGCCGGTGGTGCTGCTGCTGTGGACCCGGGGGCACCGGGCACCGGCCCTGGGCACGCTGCTGGTGTTCTGCTCGTACGCCCCCTGGTGGGTGCCGCACGGATCCGGACGGCCGGAACTGCGGCAGGGCGGCGTGGAGTTCACCCTGTCGGCGCTCTACGGAGCGGCCGGTGCGCTTCTCCTCGTCCTGGCATGGACATCGTTGCCGAGGCCCGGTCAGGGTGTGGAGCGCGTCAAGCCGTCACGAAGGAGTAGAACCTCTTGAGCGTGCAGTGCTCCTCGAGGAGCCGGCCGTAGATGGGCTCACCCTCCAGCTCCCGGTACGTCTCGATCGGGTCGCCTTTTATGATCAGCGCCCGCGCGCATTCCTCGCACCAGTACTGGTAGTCGGGGTTGACCGGCTCCATGTCACGGACGATCGGCGTGCCGCTGCCGCACCAGTCGCACTTTCGCCTGTGTGCACCCATCGATCAGCTCCAGCTGTGGCCGCAGGCCGTGCACACGTAGGAGATTCCGCCGTTGTCGCCGAGGACCTGGGCGACGTGCGCGGAACCGCAGGAAGGGCAGCTGAGCCGGGTGGTCGTGCCCCGTATCAACGCCGCACCGAGGAGGTGGCCGACCTCCTCAAGGATGCTCGCAGGCATCGCTACTCCCTCCCGTCGGGCCGCGCCCCCTTCCGGCCGTTTGATTCTGCCACGGCCGGACCAATACGGTCAGCGACGCCTCAGTACCAGTCCGGACACAGCGCCGAGAACGCCTCCTCAGGGGTATACGCGCGCGGGGCCACGAGTCACTCAACCCGGCCCGGGAGCGGTGCGCGGTCCGGCCCGGCCGTACAGCAGAAGATCCCGCCCCCCTCAGGGGGACGGGATCTCATTTTGTGGAGCTAAGGAGAATTGAACTCCTGACCTCCTGCATGCCATGCAGGCGCTCTACCAACTGAGCTATAGCCCCTCGTGCCACGCGGCGGAGCCGCATGGTGTCTCGCCCCGCTCGGCGGGGCGAACAAGAAGAACTTTAGCCTGTGACCTGCCGGAAAGTGAAATCCGGGGTCCCGGGGGCCTCGGGACGGTCAGTCGTCGTCGCCGAGGACGGGCTCCGGGAGGGTGCCCGCGTTGTGCTCCAGCAGGCGCCAGCCGCGGGCGCCCTCGCCCAGCACGGACCAGCAGCAGTTGGAGAGACCGCCGAGGCTCTCCCAGTGCCGGGACTCCAGGCCGAGGAGCCGGCCGATGGTGGTGCGGATGGTACCGCCGTGGCTGACCACCACGAGGGTGCCGTCCTCGGGGAGCTTCTCGGTGTGCCGCAGCACCACCGGCGCGGCCCGGTCGGCGACCTCGGTCTCCAGTTCGCCGCCGCCGCGGCGGACCGGCTCGCCGCGCTTCCAGGCGGCGTACTCCTCGCCGTGGCGGGCGATGATCTCCTCGTGCGTCAGCCCCTGCCAGACGCCCGCGTACGTCTCCCGCAGGCCCTCCTCGCGGGTGACGTCGAGGCCGGTGAGCGCGGCCAGCTCGGCGGCCGTGTGCGCGGCCCGCACGAGGTCCGAGGAGACGATCGCGTCGGGCCGCAGCGAGGCGAGCAGCCGGGCGGCGCGGCGGGCCTGGCCGAGGCCGGTCTCGGTCAGCTCGACGTCCGTGCTGCCCTGGAAGCGGCGCTCCACGTTCCACGACGTCTGTCCGTGCCGCCACAGGATGATGCGGCGGCCGCGGTTGCTGCGGTCGGTCACCTCACCGGTGGCGCTCATCACCACTCCCCGCCCGGCTCCCGGTCGGCCTCGGCGGCCTGCAGCTTGGCGTGCTCCTCGGCCTTGCCGCGGGTGGCCTTGGCGTCGGCGGGCAGCTCGAGCTCGGGGCAGTCCTTCCACAGCCGCTCCAGGGCGTAGAAGACGCGCTCCTCGCTGTGCTGGACGTGGACGACGATGTCGACGTAGTCGAGCAGCACCCAGCGGGCCTCGCGGTCGCCCTCGCGGCGGACCGGCTTGGCGCCGAGGTCCTTCAGCAGGCGCTCCTCGATCTCGTCGACGATGGCCTTGACCTGGCGGTCGTTCGGCGCGGACGCCAGCAGGAAGGCGTCCGTGATGGAGAGCACGTCGCTGACGTCGTAGGCGATGACGTCGTGGGCGAGTTTGTCTGCCGCCGCCTGCGCGGCGGTGTTGATCAGCTGAAGAGAACGATCAGTGGCGGTCACTACATGGCTTTCCGTCGGCGGTCCTTTGGCCTCAAGGGTCTCACGGACCGCCGGGGGCACCCCACGTGTTTACCGCGGCACGTGGGGCGCCCGGGCCGCGCTCAGGAGGAGCCGGGCCGGTAGTCGCCGCCCAGGACAACCGAGACGTCGGCGCCGGAGGAGACGGTGCCCTTGGTCACGGAGCCGGCCGGCAGGCCCAGGGTCTTGGCCACCTCGGCGGCGTCGGCCTTGTGGGAGGCGTCGGCGTACGTCACCTTCGAGGCGGTCTGGGTGCCGGAGGCGCTGCCGCCCTCCAGGAAGGTGAAGCCGCCGTTGAGGAGCACCACGCGGGCCTTCTCGGTGTCGTCCTTCACACCCGTGGCGTTCTGGACGGAGACCCGGACCGCCGCGCCCGCGTCGGGACTCTTGGCGGTGCCGCCGAGGATGTCCTTCACCACGCTGTCGCTGGTCTTCGCGCTGAGCGTGCCGTCGGACTGCACAGGGAGCAGGGCGCTCTTGTAGGCGCCGCCCTTGGCGAGGTCGGCGAGCTTGGCGAGGAAGGTGCCGAGGTCCTTGTCGGTGAGCGACGGGTCCAGGATCTGCGCGAGGGTCTGCACGGTGGTCGTGGCCGACGACGGATCGGAGGACATCTTGCGCAGCACGCCCTGCATGACCTGGCCGAACCGCTCCAGCTGGGCGTTCTGGGACTCGCCGGTCGCACGGTAGGTGGCGTAGGCGACGGCCATCTTTCCGCTGAGGGTCTGGTCGCTGCCCTTGTGGACGAGCGGCTCGGTGCCCTTCTTCTTCGTGTCCGGGTCGGGTACGTCGGTGTCGGTGTCGATCTCGATGTTGCCGACCAGTTCGACGAGGTTCTGCAGGTAGGGGGTGTCGAGGCGCCAGGTGCCCTGGATGCTGGTGCCGAGGACGGTGTCGAGCTGCTCGCGGGTGCCGGACGAGCCGTCGTCGTCGACCGACTTGGCGAGGGTCGTGGTGGAGCCGTCGTCGGCGGTGAGCGCGAGGGAGTTGGGCAGCAGGACGGTGGTGCCCTGCCCGGTGGTGGTGTTGTCGACCAGGAGGGCCGTCGAGGTGCCGCCCTTTCCGGTGTTGTGCAGGTGGACGACGATCACGTCGCGCTTCTGGGCGGCGACGGGCGTGCCCGTGCCGGTCTTGCCGCCGGAGGAGGACAGGCCGGGCAGCTTTCCGGCGTACCAGAGGTAGCCGACGCCGCCGACGGCGACGAGGGCGAGCACGACCAGGAGGGCGATGATCCGGCTGCGGGCGCGGCGGCGGGCCTCCTCGCGGCGCTCGGTGCGGTTCTCGGTGAACTTCAGCCAGTCGATGACGTCCTCGGAGTCGCCGTCCGGCTCCTCGACGAAGGCGAACTGCTCGGTGTGGTACTCCGGTTCGCCCTCCTCCCCCGGCCGCTCGCTCCGCTCCGGGGCGTGGGCGTCCTCGGCCGGGCCGGGCTGGTGCGGGATGTAGGCGGCCTGCTCGGCGACACGGGGCTGCTGCCCGCTGGTCGCGGCCTGCCCGTAGGGGTCGTGGCCGGTGGTGTTCCGGGTGCCGGTTCCGTAGGGGTCGTACGGGGCCTGGGACCCGTACCCGTCGTACGCGGGCGGCTGCTGCGCGGAGCCGTACGGCTGCGCCGGCGGCTGCTGACCGGTGGCGTAGGGGTCGTAGCCGTAGCCCTGCTGCCGGCCGTACGGGTCGTAGGTCTGCTGCGGTGCCTGCTGTGCCGGGATCTGCCGGTACACGGGCTGCCCGTACTCGTCGTAGCCGACGAGTTCGTACGGGCCGGCGCCGTAGCCGGCGTCACCCGCGTCGTATCGGTCGTTCACCGGTGCCCCTCTCGGCTCACTCGCCGCGGTACAGCTCGCGCTTGTCGATGTAGCGCACGACTCCGTCCGGCACCATGTACCAGATGGGGTCTCCCTTGGCGACTCTCGCACGGCAGTCCGTGGAGGAGATGGCGAGGGCCGGCACCTCGACGAGCGAGACGCCGCCTTCCGGCAGGCCCGGGTCGGTCAGGTGGTGGCCGGGGCGGGTGACGCCGATGAAGTGCGCGAGGGAGAACAGCTCCACACTGTCGCGCCAGGTCAGCAGCTGGGCGAGGGCGTCGGCGCCGGTGATGAAGAACAGGTCCGTGTCGGGGTTGAGGGCGCGCAGGTCGCGCAGGGTGTCCACGGTGTAGGTGGGGCCGCCGCGGTCGATGTCGATGCGGCTGACGGAGAACTGGGGGTTCTCGGCGGTCGCGATGACCGTCATCAGATAGCGGTCCTCGGCCGGGGAGACCTTGCGGTGGGACTTCTGCCACGGCTGACCGGTGGGGACGAACACCACCTCGTCCAGCTGGAACTGCGCGGCGACCTCGCTGGCCGCCACGAGGTGCCCGTGGTGGATCGGGTCGAAGGTTCCGCCCATGACGCCCAGGCGCCGCTTGCCCGTGTGGGCGGGGCCGTTGCCCGGTCCGTACTGCGGCTGCTTCACCGTGCCGTCGGCGTTCTCGTGCGCCGGACCGGTAGGCATGTCCTGCTCTCCCATGCGTGCAGACCCTACCGGCCCGGTCTTGGACGTCCGGCCGGGGACGGGGTCCGTGGTCAGCGGTCGCGGTTGAAGCGGGTGGTGATCCACAGCAGGAGCAGCAGGATGCCGAGGGCGACACCGCCGGTGACGGCCGGGTTGAGGCTGTTGTGGTGGCCGCCCTCGGCTTCGGCGAGGTTGACCAGCTGGGTTGCGGCGCGGTGAAGGCTCATCTTCGGCAGGACCTAACGCGTGTGGGCGGGATAAAGATGTCGGCTCATCGTATGCGGGCGGCCTCACGGCGATCACGCCGACTCCGCCGATGGGGACGGCCGGCGGAACTTGTGCCGCTTCTCAGTCGTCTTTCCGCTTGTAGCCGCTCAGCAGGAACCAGGCGGTCAGTGCACAGCCCAGGAACATCACGATCAGGACGATGCGGAGCAGATTGCCCGAACCGTGCTGCTGGACGGCGCTCTCGGCGGCCTCGGTCAGCCAGGCGGCTGCGGGGTGGTGCTCCATGGCGTGGACTCCTTCGGCTGTACTGCCCGTCCACGGTATCTGCGCCTAGGCTGGGCCCTGCTTCGGGGGCACGGTGAGCACTCATACGCATGGGGGAAGACATGTCCGACGACGGCCGGCAGCACAACGGGCACGAACGGGTGCCCAGCAGGCAGCGCAGGCGGTTCCCCGGGATCTCGTCGCGCGCGTACGAGCATCCGGCCGACCGGTCGGCCCTGGTGGCGCTGCGCAAGCTGAGCGGGTTCGACACCGTTTTCAAGGCGCTCAGCGGGCTGCTGCCGGAGCGGAGCCTGAGACTGCTGTTCCTGTCCGACTCGGTGCGGGTCTCCGAGCGGCAGTTCCAGCACCTGCACGACATGCTGCTGGACGCCTGTTACATCCTGGACCTCGAGAAGGTCCCGCCGATGTACGTCACGCAGGACCCGCAGCCGAACGCGATGTGCATCGGCCTGGACGAGCCGATCATCGTGGTGACGACGGGGCTCGTGGAGCTGCTCGACGAGGAGGAGATGCGGGCGGTCGTGGGCCACGAGGTGGGCCACGCGCTGTCCGGCCACTCCGTCTACCGCACGATCCTGCTGTTCCTGACGACCATCGCGCTGAAGGTGGCCTGGATCCCGCTGGGCAACCTGGCGATCATGGCGCTCGTCACGGCGCTGCGGGAGTGGTTCCGCAAGTCGGAGCTGTCCGCGGACCGGGCGGGGCTGCTGGTGGGGCAGGACGTGCGGGCGTCGATGCGAGGCCTGATGAAGACAGCGGGCGGCAACCATCTGCACGAGATGAACGTGGACGCGTTCCTGGAGCAGGCCGAGGAGTACGAGTCGGGGGGCGATCTGCGCGACTCCGTGCTGAAGATCCTGAACGTGCTGCCGCGCTCGCACCCGTTCACCACCGTGCGGGCGGCCGAGCTGAAGAAGTGGGCCGAGTCCCGGGACTTCCAGCGGATCATGGACGGCCACTACCCACGGCGCAGCGAGGACAAGGACACCTCCGTCAGCGACTCCTTCCGGGAGTCCGCGGCCAGCTACGCGAGCGATGTGAAGGGTTCCAAGGACCCGCTGATGAAGCTGGTGGCGGACCTCGCGGGCGGTGCGGGCGACCTGGGCGGCCGGGTACGGCGTGGCTTCGACGGCTTCAAGAGCCCGCCACCGGCGAAGGAGGGGCCGGCGGACGCGGAGTAGAGCGGGCCGCCGGTGCAAGCGCCCGGTGAGTGCGGCCCCGCCGGGGTCGGCACCGCCGGGCGGAGTGTCAGGGGCTGGGCACCGCCGGGCACGCCACCGCCGGGCCCGGCACCGCCCGGCTCAGCGGCCCGGTCCTGCTCCCCGGCGGACTGCCCGCCACAGGACTACGCACCGCCGGATCCAGGCGCCCCGCCGAGCGCCGCCGGGCCCGGCATCGCACAGCTGGGGTGCCGCCCCTCTCCCGAGCGGCTTCTCTGCGAGCGCCGTGATCCCCGCCCGGTTCTGCCCTACCCCTTCGGCTGGGCCGCAGCGGCCAGCGTTCCGCACAGGGCCGTAGGGCTGTCCGTTGCGTAGGGGTCCGTCCCCGCGGGGCCTCCTGATCGGGCTGTCTGGCCTGCCAGGAGGGGGCGGAGGTAGGCCGTGGAGTCCTCGGCGCAGGACAGCGGCCCCGCCTGGACGTAGGACGTGACCAGCTGGGTCTGGTGGGTGCGCAGGTCGTCGCGGGTGAAGTGGAAGGTCAGCTCGCGGCGGACGGTGAAGAGGGAGACGGCCGCGCCCGCACCGGCGCCGGTGCGGCGCAGGGCGTAGACGAAGGTGTGGTCGGCGGTGACTTCCAGCGTGGCCGCGTCGCTCTCGGTGGCCCGGAGGTCGCCCTGGACGCGGATCCTGTCGTCGGCCAGCTGGGCCCGGGAGGGGTCGAGGCGGACCAGCCAGCCGGTCGCGGCATGCCGGCCGTCCGCCGACGGGCGGTCGAAGCTCTGGTCGAACTGGTCCAGCTGGTCGGCGTCGAGCAGGGACCGGGCGGGCCCCGCCTGGCGGCCGGTGAGCACCTCGGGGTAGAGCGAGGAGCGGACGATGTAGTCCTTGGCGGTGGTGAGCGCGGCCACGATCTGGCTCTCGGAGAAGTGGGCGGTGCTCCGGGAGGCCGGCAGCGGAATCCCCTCGGCGCCGATCTCGTAATGGACGGCGGGGCTGTGCCTGTACAGGGTCTCGGCGTCGGCGTCACCGGGCACCTTGCCCTGCGGAGCGAGCGGGATGACCGTCATCCGCAGGGGCTCCACGGGCCGCCGGGCCTGCGGTGAGCCGTAGGGGTGGCGGACGCCCATGTAGATCGCGGTGCCGAAGGCGATGGCGATCAGCAGGACGAGGATCAGTGCCTGGCGGGTGAGGCCCCGGTGCAGGGGCGAGCGGCGGCGTACGGCGGGCGCGTGGTCGGCCATCCGCTCCCGGGCGGAGTACTCCTGCAGGCGGGCAGCACGGACGAACGACTCGTCGAAGACGACGGATCGGTACTCGTCCTCTGCACCGCCGGGGCCGCCCTCGGGTGTCCCCTCCGGTGGGTCTCCAGGCCCGCCCATACTTTCAGGGTAGGTCTCGGAAGCCTCGGGTAAACGCCCTGGTACACGACAAGTTCTGACAGGTTCTCACCAGGCGGCGCCCCCGGCGCTCAAGGGGAGCGCGGGATGGCCGAGGCGGCGGGCTGGGCCGGCTGGGAGTAGTCGGCTGAGACGGAGGGAGCCGCGGCGCTGCCCTGCTCCAGACCGGTGGAGGCGGGGGTGGGCACCCCGTCGCGGGTGCTGGAGGAAGCCCCCCGGTAGACGGCGGCGAAAGCCAGGGCGACCATGCCGATGCCCATGACGACGGCGAGCACCCAGGCCACGGGGCGGTGCCAGCGGACCTGCTTGCCGTAGGAGCCGAAGGGGCCGTGGCGGTCGCCGAGCACGTAGGTGTCGTGCAGCTCGTCGTCGCCCGGATCTTGGCCGAAACCGACGCCGTCGGGGCCGTAGGCGTCGTCGTAGTGCTCGCCCGTGGTGCGGGCGCGGCGAGCCTCCGCCTCCGACGCCTCGGCTCTGGCCTGGGCGGCGGCCAGGAGGCGTTCGACGGCGGTCGGCTCATGGAAGGCGGCCGCCTGTACGAAGGCCTCGTCGAAGACCACGGAGGCGAACTCTTCGTCCGACACCCCGCGGTCGTGGTCGTCGTCGGGCTCCCAGCCGTCAGGGAACGGCGTGCCCCCCACGTCCTCCGGCACGCGTCCAGAGTAGTCCTGGGGGGTCAATTTGGGCAGACGGTATGGAAATTCGTCTGACTGGTGAGACGCCTTTCGGACGCCTCGCAGCAGCCCGGCAGGTCCGCCGACCGGGTGAACCTCAGCGGCGTACGTGCCCGTCACCGGTGACGATGTACTTCGTGCTGGTCAGCTCCGGCAGGCCCATGGGGCCGCGGGCGTGCAGCTTCTGGGTGGAGATGCCGATCTCCGCGCCGAAGCCGAACTGGCCGCCGTCGGTGAACCGGGTGGAGGTGTTCACGGCGACGGTGGTGGAGTCGACCAGCTGGGTGAAGCGGCGGGCGGCCTGCTGGGAGGTGGTGACGATCGCCTCGGTGTGGCCGGAGGTCCACAGCCGGATGTGCTCGACGGCCTTGTCCAGCGAGTCCACGACCGCGGCGGCGATGTCGTAGGACAGGTACTCGGTCTCCCAGTCCTCGGCCACGGCCTCGACGACGGTGGCCTTGGAGTCCTTGGCGTAGGCCATGACCCGCTCGTCGGCGTGCACGGTGACGCCGGCCTCGGCGAGGGCGTCGAGGGCGCGGGGCAGGAACTCGGGGGCGATGTCCTGGTGGACGAGGAGGGTCTCGGCGGCGTTGCAGACGCTGACCCGCTGGGCCTTGGAGTTGATCAGGATGTCGACGGCCATGTCGATGTCGGCCCGGGCGTCGACGTAGACGTGGCAGTTGCCGGTGCCGGTCTCGATGACGGGCACGGTGGACTCGGTCACGACCGTCTGGATCAGGGAGGCGCCGCCGCGCGGGATGAGGACGTCGACCAGGCCGCGGGCGCGCATCAGCTCGCGGACGGAGTCGCGGCTCTCGCCGGGCACGAGCTGGACGGCGTCGGCGGGCAGCCCGGCGCCGCCGACGGCGTCCCGGACGACCCGGACGAGCGCGGTGTTGGACTCGTAGGCGGAGGCGGAGCCCCGCAGCAGGACGGCGTTGCCGGACTTCAGGCAGAGGGCGGCCGCGTCCACCGTCACGTTCGGGCGGGCCTCGTAGATGATGCCGACGACGCCGAGCGGGACACGTACCTGGCGCAGGTCGATGCCGTTGGGGAGGGTGGAGCCGCGGACCACCTCACCGACCGGGTCGGGCAGCTTCGCGACGTCGCGGACGTCGGAGGCGATGGCGCGGACCCGCTCGGGGGTGAGGGTGAGCCGGTCGACGATGGCCTCGCTGGTGCCGTTCTCCCGGGCCTTGGCCACGTCCTTGGCGTTGGCCTCGACGATCTCGGCCGTCCGCACTTCCAGGGCGTCGGCGACGGCGAGCAGCGCGTCGTCCTTCACGGCGCGCGGGAGCGGCGCGAGGTCGGCGGCGGCACCCTTGGCCCGGTAGGCGGCCTGGGTGACCGGGGACATCGAGTCGTACGGCGAGAGCGTGGTCATGAGGGAAGGGTAGTGCGCCGGGCGGGCCACCCACCGCTCGTCCCACAGCCCGAGACGAGCCCTGGGGCCTCGGGCGGGGCTCGGCCGGCGCCTCGGGCGGCCCGCCGGGCAGACGCTCGGCCGGGCCGTTCAGAAGGGGTGCACGCCCACCGGGGTCGCCGGCGCGGGGCCGTACCCCGCGGCGATGCGCTGGTGGTAGGTCTCGCGGTCGATGACCTCGAGTCCGACGATCTCCCAGGGCGGCAGCCCGGCGCTGTGCCGGTGCTCGCCCCACAGACGCAGGGCGACAGCGGCGGCGTCGTGCAGGTCGCGGGCCTCTTCCCAGTACCGGATCTCGGCGTGGTCGGTGGCGTACCTGCTGGTCAGCAGGAAGGGGTGGTCGTGGGCGAGCTGTTCCAGGGCCCGCCGCAGGTCCGGGAGCGGGACCGTCTCCCCGGAGACGCTGAGGGTGACGTGCCACAGCCGGGGCAGATCCTGGGGTTCTTCGTAGGCGTCCCCGGCCGCGACACTCGTCAGAGCACCGCGGGACGCCGCCGTCCCAGGGCGCACTCGTCTCACGACGGCCTCCTTCACACACCGCTCGGGAACGTGTTCCTGGGTCACAGTTGAGCAGGCCCTATCGCTCCGTGGGGCGGTTTTACGGAACGTCCCCCACCGGGGGCCGTCGGTACGCCCCGTTTACGAGCGGTTTTGCGAGGGTCACGCGTGCAGGAGCACCAGGTCGTCCCTGTGTACGACCTCGCGTTCGTACGCCGGGCCCAGGTCTCGCGCCAGCTCACGGGTCGAGCGGCCGATCAGCCGGGGGATCTCCTTGGCGTCGAAGTTGACGAGTCCGCGGGCGACGGCGTGCCCCGCCGTGTCGCGCAGTTCGACCGGGTCGCCGGCGCTGAACTCGCCCTCGACGGCGGCGATTCCGGCGGGCAGCAGCGACTTGCGGCGCTTGACGACCGCGTCCACGGCCCCGTCGTCCAGGGTCAGGGCGCCCTGCGGGGTGGAGGCGTGCTGGAGCCAGAGCAGCCGGTCGGCGGAGCGCTTGCCGGTGGGGTGGAAGTAGGTGCCTGTGTCGCCGCCGGACAGCGCCTCGGCGGCGTGCACGGCGCTGGTCAGCACGACCGGGATGCCGGCGGCGGCGGCGATCCGTGCGGCCTCGACCTTGGTGACCATGCCGCCGGTGCCGACGCCGGCCTTGCCCGCGCTGCCGATCTCCACACCGGCGAGGTCGGACGGGTCCCGCACCTGAGCTATCCGGGAGGTGCCGGGCTTGCTGGGGTCGCCGTCGTAGACGCCGTCGACGTCGGAGAGGAGGACGAGGAGGTCGGCGTGGACGAGGTGGGCGACGAGGGCGGCGAGGCGGTCGTTGTCGCCGAAGCGGATCTCGTCGGTGGCGACGGTGTCGTTCTCGTTGACGATCGGGAACGCGCCCATCGCGAGGAGCTTGTCGAGGGTGCGGGAGGCGTTGCGGTGGTGGGCGCGGCGGCTCATGTCGTCGGAGGTGAGCAGCACTTGGCCGACGCGGACGCCGTAGCGGGCGAAGGAGGCGGCGTAGCGGGCGACGAGCAGGCCCTGGCCGACGCTGGCGGCGGCCTGCTGGCGGGCGAGGTCCTTGGGGCGGCGGCGCAGGCCCAGCGGCGCCAGTCCGGCGGCGATGGCACCGGAGGAGACGAGGACGATCTCCCGCTCTCCCCCGCTGCGGCTCTTGGCGAGGACGTCGACCAGCGCGTCGACGCGGTCGGCGTCCAGGCCGCCCGCGGCGGTGGTCAGCGACGAGGAGCCGACCTTGACGACGATCCTGCGGGCTTCACTCACGGCCTGCCTTGCGCTTGCCACTGTGCCTGCCGTCCCCTCGGTTTCTGCTGCCTTCCGGCAATCTACGCGAAGTGGATCGCGCGGCGCGCGCCGGTCCAGCCTCCGGACATGCGCGGACGCCTCCGGAGTAATCGTTTGCTCACAGGTTGCGTACGGCAAAAAGGTTGTACTGGTTGCCCATAGAAATTAAATCCTCGACAAAGTTAACTTGACCGTCGTGTCACCTACTGTTCGCCAGCCGAAGCGCATTCTGCTCAGATCGGGCAAGAGCCCTTACGACGTCTTCTCCCTGGAGGACGCCCTCCATCAGGACGTCATCGCCACCAACTCGGGCAACCTCATCTTCCAGGACGCCGCGCACAAGATCCTGGAAACGCCGGACACCGAGGTCGTCTCGAACGGCGGACGGACCGAGGTGGCGGCTGCCGCGCGTATCAACGAGGAGTACGACGCGTTCGTCGTCCCTCTGGCCAACGCCTTCCGGCCGTCCTTCGAGACCGCGCTGAAGCGGCTGACCCGGCTCATCTCCCGGCTGCGGATCCCGGTCGTGGTGCTCGGCGTCGGCGCGCAGACCGGGGTGAGCTACGACCCGGCGCGGCTGAAGCGGATCGAGCCGACCGTGCGCGAGTTCTGCTCGGCGGTGCTGGAGCGCAGCGCGTCGATCGGTGTGCGCGGGGAGTTCACCGAGCAGTATCTGCAGGACATGGGCTTCCGTGACGTGGAGGTCATCGGCTGCCCGTCGCTGTTCCTGTACGGCCGCGATCTCGAGGTGCGCAAGGGGACCGAGGAGCTGACGGCCGGCTCGCGGATCGCGGTGAACGGTTCGCACAGCGCGGTGCAGAAGCAGGGACTCGGGAAGGTCATCGACCGGGCCCACGCGCAGTACCCGAACCTGCGGTTCATCGGCCAGAACCTCAGTGACGCACGGCAGCTGCACTGGCGGGACCTGTCGGACCCCAACTCCCGGGTGACCGCGATGCCGACGCATCCGGACCACCCGATGTACCGGGAGGACAAGGTGCGGGTCTACGTCGACCCGATCACCTGGATCGACGATCTGCGCTCCTTCGACTTCTCCTTCGGCTCCCGCATCCACGGCAACATCGCCGCGCTGCTGGCGGGCACCCCCGCGACCGTGCTGTGCGGCGACTCGCGCACGCTGGAGCTGTGCCGCTACTTCGAGATCCCGCACCGGCGGCTGGACCAGGCCGTCAAGGACCCGGAGTCGGTCGACCCGGCACGGCTGTACGAGCAGGCGGACTTCGGCGGACTCGTCGGCAACCACGTCGAGCGCTTCGAGCGGTTCATCGGCTTCCTGGACAAGAACGGGCTGCAGAACACCTTCACGCACGGCGACGGCGGGGCCGCCTTCGAGAAGCGGATGCGCTCGCTGTCGTTCCCGCCGGGTGTCCGGCCGTGGAACGACACCGACCTCGCCTCGCTGAGCAGCCGGTTCGGCTGGTTGCACACCCGGGTCACGGAACTGACCGAGGACAACGTCCAGTTGCGCAAGGACCTGGCGCGGGCCCGGAAGACGCAGGGCGGCGTCCCCGCCCCCGCTGCCTCCGTCTACCGGCGGGCCCGCCGGGTGGTGGGCCGGCCGCTGCGCCGGGCGCTGCAGGCCGGCAAGCAGTAGCGCGTCAGGCCGCCGCCGCTCCCGCTCCCCCGCTCCTCAGCATCCTGCGCACCTTGCGCAGGGCCCGGCGCAGGAAGGAGTTGGCGGCGGCCTCGCGGTAGCCGGGGAAGGCCCGGGCCTCGCGGGGCTCCGCGAGGTAGACCTCGTCGGGGACGCCGGCCGCCGCGGCCCGGAAGTGCGGGTAGCCGAGGTACACCCGGGTGCCGCGCTTCTCCACGACGGCGTCGGCCTGCTTCTTCGCCTTGACGAACTCCACGACGTCCACGAGGAGTTCGGGCCGCTGCATGGCCACCAGGTGCAGCCGCAGCCGCTCGTGGACCTTCAGCCGCCGGGCCACGCCGGGCGTCCAGTAGGCGTCCATCAGCGGCTTGGCCAGTTCGAACTTGTTCCGCCGCACGTCCTCGCCGTCCTTCAGGAACCTGGGCCCGAACTGCGGCAGCAGGGTGATCAGGAAGGGCCGGACCATGAGGGTGTCGCGCCTGGAGCCGGCCGGAACCATGTCGGCGATCAGCTTCATCAGGGCGCGCGCGGAGTCGAAGCGGAGCGTGTAACTGCCGGTCTTGGTCACGTGCTTGCCGTCGTCGCGGCCGACCAGGTAGTAGCAGGTGTAGTCGGCGAGCACGGAGACACCGTCCGCCCGCAGGTAGGCCTCCATGGTGAAGAGGGCGTCCTCACCGGTCCACAGCGACTCGTCGAACCGCATCCCGTGTCTGTCGAGCAGCTCGCGGCGGAACAGCTTCTGCGCGCTCAGCGTGAACTTGATGTTGGAGGAGAAGACGTCGGTCCGGTCGAGCGTCTTGCCCCACATGGACTTCGGCGGGGTGCGGTTGATGCCTTCGACCCGGCCGAGGACGACGTCCGTGCCGTTCTCGTCGGCCATGGCGACCATGCGCTCCAGGGCCTCGGGCCCGAGCCGGTCGTCGGCGTCGAGGAAGAAGACGTAGCGGCCGGTCGCCTTGGCGAGGCCGACGTTGCGCGGGCCGCTGGGGCCACCGGAGTTCTCCTGGCGGATCACGGTGACGTGCTGGGGGGCGCGGGCCGCGAACTCCTCCAGGCACTCCCCGGTGCCGTCCGTGGATCCGTCGTCGACCGCGATGACCTCCAGACGCGCCGGGTCCATGGTCTGCGCCTCGACGGATGCCAGGCACTCGACCAGGTACGGCATCGCTTCGTACGCCCCGATGACCACGGTCACATCAGGCTGCGTCACGACGGTCACTGTTCCCCCTCGGTCAACGGATATTTCCCCCGTATCGCCTCAATCGCAATCTGTAAGACGGGTAACCGCTTACGTCGGTTGCCTGCGGACCCGGAGCCTGTGATTCACCTCACAGGGTTCCCGTCGGCGGCGGACGGCACCGGACAGTACGCGGCGGCAGTAAGAGACGCTCATCCGCGGAGCGTGCCCGCGGTAAGACCGGACGGTAAGAAACCTGAAACGGGACCGTGGGAGAAGCACCGGAAGGGCCCGGCCCGGGAGTTTCCCGGGGCCGGGCCCTGATCGAGGCGATCGGTGCGGTCAGCCCGCGTTCACGCCGTCCGTCTCTCCGGCGGACGCCGTGCGCTGGCCGGGCAGCGCGTTGGTCAGCTCGGCGGTCTCGGCGGGGTCCGCGTTCGCGGCGCCCAGCCGGGTCTCCTGGCCGACGTTGCGGGCCTCGGCCTTGCGGGCCAGGTCGGCCACCGCGCCGTTGAACTGGTCGATGGACTTCGGCTCGTCCGGGCCGAGCAGGTAGCGCTTCAGCTCCTTGCGGGCGTCCGTCAGCGGGTCGCCGGACGGGTCGCGCACGGCGTCCAGCAGCCCGCCCAGCTCGGCCGCGTCGTTGGACAGGATCACCGCGGCGCGCACGGCGGTGTTCTGCCGCTTGAACTCCTCGTGGCCGAGCTCGCCGGAGTCGGTGACCGCGTACGGCTTACCGCTCGCGATGAAGTCGGAGACCACGGAGGAGATGTCGGAGACCATCGCGTCGGAGACGTTGAAGCAGTCGTACAGACGCGGCTCGGCGCCGGTGATGACACGGTGCTCGTACGCCGGGAAGGAACGCCAGTAGGCGGTGTTCCACTCGGTGCGCAGCCGGGAGACCTCCTCGTGCCTGGCCACGTCGACGATGCCGTCACGGGTGGCCTCGGCCTCGTCGCCCTTGTCGCCGCCGGCGCCGGCCAGCTGGGCGAGCCGGGCCTCGATCCGGGCCAGCTCGGCCTTGGCCCGGTCCTGGGCGGCGGCGTCGGGGGTGAAGCGGGCGTCGGCGGCGCGCTCGGCGGCGGCCTTCTCGACGAGGGCGGTGATCCGCTTGTGGGCGGCACCCGCCTCCTTGCTGACGGTGCCGGTGAACGGGTGCGGCTTGTACAGGACACGGACCGGCGGGTCGGCCTGGACCAGCTTCTTCACGATGTTCTCGCCGGCGAGGACGATGGAGGTGTTGCCGGGGTTGCCGTCCCAGCCCTCCCAGGTCGGGGCGTAGAGCACGGTCGGACAGCGTCCGTCGGCGGCGTCGCCGCGGGGCCCGTCGGGCACGCCCTGCCAGGACTGGATGGGCGCGAGCTGCGGGCGGCCGACCTCCACGATGTCGTCGTCGCGGACACCGACGTCGGCGATGGCGTAGCGGTCGCGGCCCGCGCGGCCGGCGGTCCACACCTCGTCGTAGACCTTGCTGTACGGGTTGACGCTGGCGAGCTTGTCGCTGTCGCCGTGGCCGATGAAGACGTGCTTCATGGTGGGCACGCGCAGCAGGTGGATGTTCTTGCCGACGTTCGCCGCGTAGAGGGCGACCCGCACGGTCGACAGGTCCATGTTCATCAGGTGCACCCCTCCGGGCACGCAGACGACGGGGACCGTGGTGGGTGCGAGGTTGTTCAGGATGGCGCGCTCGCGCAGGATGATCAGCGGCCGGGTGTCCAGCTGCTCCATCGTCTCCAGCCACATGTTGACCTGGTACGCGGAGTCCTTGGAGCCGGAGAAGTAGAGCACGGTCTCCGGCTTGTAGCCGGCCAGCCAGTCGTCGAGGGCGGCGAGGACGACCTCGGTCTTCGGCGGGATCTTACTGCCCCGGACGTACGGCACGAGCACGAGCACGTACAGGAGGCCGAGGGCGGCGGTGAGCCCGACACCGACGAAGCCGGCGACGGAGGAGCCCACCTGCGCGGAGACCAGGATGCCGACGACCGCGAAGAGGTCGAGGTGCAGCATCTTCTCCGCGGAGCGGTGCAGCAGCCGGCGCGGCGGGGCGTCCGGGATGCGGATGCGGGACCGCAGGTCGATGTTGCGGGTGGCGACCGGCATCCGGCGGCGGTTGCGGATGAGGGTGACCAGGGCGCCGTGCGGGGCCTGGAGGCCGTAGAAGGCGATGAAGCAGGCGACCGCGCCGTAGAAGATCAGGTCGTTCGCGTGGGACAGGCGGGCGAGCAGCAGGATCAGCAGGAGCTGCCGGATCAGGAAGCGGATCGACAGACCGGCCCGGACCTTGCTGAGGCGGTTGATCAGGTAGCTGCCCTTGCGGTGCAGATAGTGGTCCGCCAGGTACGTCACGGCGGTCGCGGCCGCGAAGGCGGGAGTGCTCGGGACGAGCGCGGCCAGCATGAGCGCCGGGAAGCCCAGGATCATGAGGGCCGCCGCGGCCAGCTCGGCCGCGCTGCCCACCCGGGCCACGCGAATAGCGGTGGATATCACGGAGAAACCTGCTCTGGGAGGGGGAGTGCCGGTTTTGTTCGGTAATGCCGGGCGTATCCGGGTTTTTGCGAGATGTACGGATTCAGGCCTCTGCAAATACCCGATGAACGGGTACCCACAGAGGCCTGAATTTCGAAAGCTTAATTACTTCCGATTATTACACGCCGTCCTGACGGTCCAGCACCGAGGCCAGCGCCTGCTCGAAGCCGGAGGCCTTGGCGGCACCGGCGGTCGGGTCCTGCTGGCGGACGTCGATGACGTGACCGGTCAGCTCCGACAGCAGCACGTCCAGCGAGGTGCGGGCCACGGCCTCGGAGGAGAGCAGGCTGCCCGCGGGCTCCTGGCCGAAGGCCTTGGTGCGCATCGGGGTGGCGGTGCGCTCGGGGTTGATGCAGTTGACGCGGATGCCGTCGCCGGCCCACTCGTCCGACAGCGCCTGGGTGAGGTTCACCATGGCGGCCTTGGTGGAGGAGTAGAGGGAGTACTCGGCACGGCCGCGGGTGTAGCTGCTGGAGGTGTAGAGCAGCAGCTGGCCCTTGGTCTCGGACAGGTACTTGTAGCTGGAACGGGCGATCTGCACCGGGGCCAGGTAGTTGACCTTCAGCGCCTCCTCGATGGTGGCGTTGTCGGTCTCGGCGAGCTTGCCGATGCGCAGCACGCCCGCGGTGTTGACGACGTAGTCGATCCGGCCGGTCTCCGCGTACGCCTTGGACAGCGCGTCGTCGACCTCCTCCGGGTTCTCCACGTGGGTGCCGGTGGTGGAGCGGCCCAGCGCGTAGACGTTCGCACCGTACGATCCGGCGAGTTCGGCGATGTCCTGGCCGATGCCGTAGGAGCCGCCGAAGATGACGACCGTCTTGCCGGTCAGCAGCTCGCGGTAGGCCTCCTCGCCGTTCTGCTCCGGGGCGGCCGTCGAGGCCAGCTGGAACAGCTTGTCGGCGATGAAGACGTCGACCGGCTGGGTCACCTTCATGTTGTACTCGTCACCCGCGACGACGTGGATCGGCACGTCCGGCAGGTACCTGAGGACCACCGAGCAGTCGTCCGTCGCCTGGAAGTTGGGGTCGCCGGCGGCGACCTCGTAGGCGCGGCGGATCGTGGACAGCTTGAAGGCCTGCGGGGTCTGGCCGCGGCGCAGCCGGGAGCGGTCCGGGATCTCGGTGATGAACTCGCCGTCCTCACCGTGCGTGCGCGTGACGATGATGGTGTCCGCGGACGGGATGGCGACGTCGACGGCCTGGTAGCGCTCCAGCGCGGTCACGCAGTCGTCGATGACGCGCTGCGAGAGCAGCGGGCGCACGGCGTCGTGGAAGAGGACGTTGCGGTCCTCACCCTCGGCCAGACCCTCGCCGAGGGCGGAGATGGCGCGCTCGGTGGTCTCGTTGCGGGTCGAGCCGCCCTCGATGATCTTCTTGACCTTGGTGAACCCGGCCTTGGCGACGATCTTCTCGACGTCCGGAACATAGCCCGGCGCCATCAGCACGATGATGTCGTCGATCGAGTCCGCGTTCTCGAAGGTGGTCAGGGTGTGCTCGATGACTGCCTTGCCGGCGATCTTCAGCAGCTGCTTGGGGATCGACAGACCCACCCGCTGACCGGTGCCACCGGCCAGGATCACTGCGGTGGTACGGGGCTTGGCTATGTGCTGGGACACAGGCTGACCTACCTTGGGGCGACAGGGAACCGTGAAATGGTCCCACTCTGGGTAAGCGCAGTGCAAGGTGAGCGACATCCCATGCATATGTGAGCGCAACCTGTCATTCACCTGGCACGCCCGGTGATTGGGCGCGGGCCCCGTGAACCCCCGTGAATTTGCTGTGAGTAAGTCCACAGGTGGGGCGAGAGAGGCTTCAGCCCCGCCCGCGCCGCTTCGGACAGCGGTGCCCGAGCACCCGCGGCGGCTCGTCCGGCACCGGCTCCGGCCGCGACGGTACGGCGGACAGCAGGCCCGGATCGCCGAGGATCCGCACGCCCGGAGCGGCGATCCGTTCCGCCGCCCCGGCACCGATCGCGCCCGCCGCCTCGACGGCCCAGCGCGGGGTCACGATCTTCACGTCGCGGGGTGTGGGACTGCACGCGTTCTTCATATGCAGCACGGCGCCGTTGCGGATGAGGCGGGAATACCGCTCCTCGGGGAGTCCATTCCCGCGGAATTCCACATCAAGATTCCGCAGCATTTCGGTCTCGGCCAGGGTAAGGGACCGATTCGCCGTGTCCGGGGCGGGCCTGAGGAGATCCTCCGGCAGCCCGAGCAGTGCCTCGACGGTGCGGGGCAGACCGCCGCGGTCCCGGTCGTCCACCACGACCGCGGTGACCCGCTCCGCCCCGGCCGCCCGGGCCCACCCGTAAGAGCCTCGCCCGAGGCGGGGCCGAGGGGAGCCTGGGACCGGGACGAGTCCCGGGCTCCGGAGCCTCACACCAGCCGGACGCCGGGCTCGTCCGACTCCACCCGCAGCCGGGCCAGGGTGCTCGCCGTGGCCTGCGGCCCGGTGACCGTGTCGACGACCCTCACCCGGGCGTCGATGCCGTCGCTGTCGATGTCGAAGAGGTGGTATCCGCGGTGGGCGTCGATCAGCTTCCAGTGCGGGTTGTCCGCCTTCAGCGGGTCCCACTGGGCGTGGAAGGCGGCCTGGTCCTGGTCGCCGTTGCTGGAGATGGAGGTGCCGACGAACTCGGCGCCGACGACATCGGAGTCCGGGTCGGCGAAGTCCTCCTTCAGGTCGCTGATCATCGTCAGGTGCCGGTCGCCGCTGAGCACGACCGGGTTGCGGATGTCGGCGAACTCCTCCAGCAGGGCGCCTCGTTCGGCCTGGTAGCCGTCCCAGGCGTCGTAGTACCAGAGCTTGCCGTCGCCGGGCAGCAGATCGGTCTCGGCCATCATGATCTGCGAGGCGATCAGGTTCCAGCGCGCCGGGGAGTCGTGCAGTCCGTCGAGCAGCCACCGCTTCTGCCCGGCGCCGAGCATGGTCGTCGACGGTGACTCGGCCCCCTCCTGGGTGGTCGCCTGGTCGCTGCGGAACTGCCGGGTGTCCAGGACGTTGAGCCGCGCCAGCCGGCCGAACTCCAGGCGCCGGTACATCTGGATGTGCGGGCCCGTGGGGATCGCGGAGGCGCGGACCGGCATGTGCTCGTAGTAGGCCTGGAAGGCGGCGGTCAGCCGGGCCACGAACGCGTCGTGCGACTGCTTGTCCGGGTCCTGGGGGACCTCGCCGGCCCAGTCGTTGTCCACCTCGTGGTCGTCGAACGTGACCACCCAGGGCGCGCTCGCGTGCATCGCGGCGAGGTCGGGGTCGGTGCGGTACTGGGCGTACCGGTTGCGGTACTGCACCAGCGTGTACGGCTCGCCCTTGCCCTCGTGCCGGCGCACCGCCGTCGTGGACGGGGCCGACTCGTAGATGTAGTCGCCGACGAAGAGGACGAAGTCGGGGTCCTGGGCGCGCATGTCGGCGTAGGGCGTGAAGTAGCCGTGCTGCCAGTTCTGGCAGGAGGCGAGGGCCACGCGCAGCGAGCCGCCGCGCTGGTGCGGGTGGGGTGCGGTGCGGGTGCGGCCGGTGGGCGAGAGCTGGCCGTCGGCCCGGAAGCGGTACCAGTACGGGCGGTCCGGGCGCAGGCCGCGGACGTCCACGTGGACGCTGTGGCCGAGTTCGGGGCGGGCCTGGGCGATGCCCCGGCGGACGGTCCTGTGGAACCGCTCGTCCTCGGCCAGTTCCCACTCCACGGTGTACACCGCGTCGGGCATGCCGCCGCCGTTCAGCGGGTCCGGCGCGAGTCTGGTCCACAGCACGATGCCGTCGGGCAGCGGGTCGCCCGAGGTGACGCCGAGGGTGAACACCCCGTCCGGGAGCGGGGTGCCGGCGGCGCGGGCGATGCCCGGCAGCCACAGCTGGGCGGAGGCCGCGGCGCCGAGGACGGCGGCACCGGCGGTCAGAAAGCGGCGTCGGTCGGGCGATGCGGTCATTCGCTGACTCCCCTGCCACGGTGGCCTCTTCGGACTCCGGGAAGCTCCCACGGCCGGACGGTCCGCCTCCTGAACGAGACCAATCACGAGCATGACAAATGGACAGACAACAGGAAATCCGTCGCGGCACGAGAACACCCTCGCGCCACAACGGATCTGACGGTAGTTCAGAACGCGCCGCGGGCCGGAGGCCGACAGGCGACACGATCGGGGCACGGGCCGGCCCGGGGGCCGAACACCGGTTCAGGAACCGAAGGCGTAGCCCAGCTGGGCGCCGGTGGCCACCGTGCCCAGGGTGCCGCTCGCAAAGCTGAACGAGCCGCTCGGGGTGATCCCCGTGGAGCCGCCGCGCAGCACCCACACCGCCCCGGCCTTGCTGTTCTCCCCCGGTGCGCCGACGGCCAGATCGGCCCGCCCGTCGCTGTCGGCGTCGACCAGCCGGACGGCCGTGCCGAACGCGTCCCCGCTCTCGCCGGCCCCGGGCACACCCGCGGTGTCCTGGTCGAACGCCTTCGCGCCGCTGCCCGTCGGACCGGCCGCGGTGCCGCGCAGGGTGACGACCCGGCCGCCGCCGCTCGTACCGGGCACGCCCACCGCGACGTCCGCGTAGCCGTCGCCGTCGATGTCCGCGACCGACACGGAGCTGCCGAAACCGGACCCCGGCTTGGCGGTGCCCGGCACACCGGCGCTGTCCTGGTTGAGGAGCACCGCCTTCGTCCCGTCGGGACCGTTCGCGGTACCCGGGATCCAGGCGATCCGGCCGCCCTTGGCGAGCGGCGTGTCCACATCGCTGTCGGCGCCCTCGGCGGCCCGGCCCACCACCAGGTCGGCGTAGCCGTCCCGGTTCACGTCCCCGACGGCGAGGTGCTCGCCGCCCTCGAGTCCGTAGGCACTGGTGTCCCGCACCATCGTGTACGGCGTGAGCCCGGTGTGCGTGCCCGTCCAGTACACGACGCGGCGGGCGTCCCACTCGTCGCCGTCGTTCCTGGTGGCGGCGATGTCGGTGATGCCGTCGCCGTTGAGGTCACCCGCGGCCAGGTCCAGATAGCGGCTGTCGAACTGGTCCGTGACCAGCCGGCCGGCCTGCGCCGTCGAGCCGTCGCGGCGGAACGGCCCGTTCAGCACGCGCAGGTCGTGCGCGTTCTCGACGGTGACGACGTCGGGCGCGCCGTTGCCGTCGACGTCCCCGACGACCAGGTGCCCCCGGTCGCCGAACCCGTCGTACGCCTTCCCGCCGGCCAGGGTCGCGCCGCCGGACAGCCCCTTCGGGCCGCCCCAGACGACCTCGACGGTCCCGGCGTCGGTGCCGGCCGTGGTGTCCTCGCCACCCGCCCCGACGACCAGGTCGGCGTAGCCGTCCCGGTCCAGGTCGGCGGTGGCGACCGCGCTGCCGAACCGGTCACCGGCCTCGGCACTGCCCGGCACCCCGGCGCTGTTCTGGCTGAAGACCTGCTGGGTCGAGGTCTTCAGCCCGCTCGCCGAGCCGTAGAGGACGGCGACATAGCCGGCGCCCTTCTGGCCGCTCACGGTCGCCGAGGGCGCGGCGACGGCGAGGTCGGCGTAGCCGTCCCCGTTGAAGTCGTCGTGCAGGTGCTTGCCGCTGGGGTCCGTGGCCGGGGCGGCGGCAAGGGCGGCGGGGGCCGCGAGGGCACCGGCGGCGAGGGCGATGCCGGTGGCGATCGCGAGAGTGCGCCGGCGGAAGGGGCGGAACAGAGGCACGTCGGCTCCGGGAGTCATGGAGAGAGAGGAGTGCGACGCGGCGAGGTGCAAGATCCTCTCCGCGTCGCACGGTACGACTCACCGGGAAGGGGCAGGGTTGCCCTCACCGCCGCCCCAGATTTCCCCGACGTTCACTTTTTCAGTTCTTCGGTGCCGGGAGGCCCGGCTCGCCGGGCCTCCCGGGGACGCGTCCTCACTCGAACGGGTCGAAGTCGCCGTACTCGCGCAGGGCCTCGTCCCGCTCGGCCTCCTTGTCCCGGCGGCGCTGGGCCGCGGGCCGCGGCGCGTCGAAGCGGTGGTCCTCACCGCGGCGGCCGAGCATCTCCGCGCCGGCCATGACCGTCGGCTCCCAGTCGAAGACGACCGCGTTCTCCTCGGGGCCGATGGCGACGGCGTCGCCGGCCCGGGCGCCCGCCTTCATCAGCCGCTCCTCGATGCCGAGGCGGTTGAGGCGGTCGGCGAGGTAGCCGACGGCCTCGTCGTTGTTGAAGTCGGTCTGGCGGACCCAGCGCTCCGGCTTCTCGCCGCGCACCCGGAACAGCGGCTCGCCGCCGACGTCCTCGCGGGCGACGGTGAAGCCCG
This sequence comes from Streptomyces sp. NPDC052301, assembly GCF_044593395.1. NCBI lineage: Bacteria > Bacillati > Actinomycetota > Actinomycetes > Kitasatosporales > Streptomycetaceae > Streptomyces > Streptomyces sp. NPDC052301. The sequence continues at coordinate 187,229 of NZ_JBIUBE010000005.1, forward strand.
CGTCGTCCACGGCCTTGGGCCGGATGACGATCCGGGTCGCCTCTTCCTTCGGCTTGGCGGCACGCGCCTTGGCGACCAGGTCGCCGAGCGCGAAGGACAGCTCCCTGAGGCCGATGTGGGCGACGGCCGACACCTCGAAGACGCGGTAACCGCGGGCCTCCAGGTCGGGGCGGACCATCTCGGCCAGGTCCTTGCCGTCGGGCACGTCGACCTTGTTCAGGACGACGATCCGGGGGCGGTTGTCGAGGCCGCCGTACTCCCGCAGCTCCGCCTCGATGATGTCGAGGTCGGAGACCGGGTCGCGGTCGGACTCCAGGGTCGCGGTGTCCAGCACGTGCACCAGCACACTGCACCGCTCCACGTGCCGCAGGAACTCCAGGCCCAGGCCCTTGCCCTGGCTGGCGCCCGGGATCAGACCGGGCACGTCGGCGATGGTGTACACGGTCGAACCGGCCGTCACCACACCCAGGTTGGGCACGAGCGTCGTGAACGGGTAGTCCGCGATCTTCGGCTTGGCCGCGCTGAGCACGGAGATCAGCGAGGACTTGCCGGCGCTCGGGTAGCCGACCAGCGCCACGTCGGCGACGGTCTTCAGCTCCAGGACGATGTCCCGCAGGTCACCGGGCTCACCGAGCAGCGCGAAACCGGGCGCCTTGCGGCGGGCGGAGGCCAGCGCCGCGTTGCCGAGGCCGCCCCGGCCGCCCTGCGCGGCGATGTACGACGTCCCCTGCCCGACCAGGTCGGCGAGCACATTGCCCGCCTTGTCCAGCACCACGGTCCCGTCCGGCACCGTCAGGACCAGGTCCTGGCCGTCCTTGCCGGAGCGGTTGCCGCCCTCGCCGGGCTTGCCGTTGGTGGCCTTGCGGTGCGGCGAGTGGTGGTAGTCGAGCAGCGTGGTGACCGACTGCTCGACGGTCAGGATGATGTCGCCGCCACGGCCGCCGTTGCCACCGTCCGGGCCGCCGAGCGGCTTGAACTTCTCACGGTGGACGGAGGCACAGCCGTGGCCCCCGTTACCCGCGGCGACGTGCAGCTCGACGCGGTCCACGAAGGTGGTCATGGTTCAGTGCCTCCAGGGATATACGGGTTTGTCCTTGCTCAACACGCGAAAGGCGGACCTGCCTTCCCGAACGGGAAGTGAGGTCCGCCTCGCGAAAAAACGTTCGGTCTGGGCCTTGGATCAGGCGACCGGAACGATGTTCACGACCTTGCGGCCACGGTGGGTACCGAACTCCACCGCACCGGCCTGCAGGGCGAACAGCGTGTCGTCGCCGCCACGGCCGACACCGGCGCCGGGGTGGAAGTGGGTGCCGCGCTGGCGGACCAGGATCTCACCCGCGTTCACGACCTGACCGCCGAAGCGCTTCACGCCGAGCCGCTGGGCATTGGAGTCGCGACCGTTCCGGGTGGACGATGCGCCCTTCTTGTGTGCCATTTCTCCTCAGTCCCTTACTTCGCAGCCGTGGGGATCGACGTGACCTTGATCGCCGTGTACTGCTGGCGGTGACCCTGCCGACGGCGGTAGCCGGTCTTGTTCTTGTAGCGCAGAATGTCGATCTTCTGGCCCTTGTGGTGGTCCACGACCTCGGCCTGGACCTTGATGCCGGCCAGCACCCACGGGTCGCTGGTCACAGCGTCGCCGTCGACAACGAGCAGGGTCGAGAGCTCGACCGTGTCGCCAACCTTGGCGGTGGAAATCTTGTCAACCTCAACGATGTCGCCGACAGCAACCTTGTGCTGGCGACCACCGCTGCGCACGATGGCGTACACGCGGATCTCTCTTTCGCTCGAGAACGGCACCCCCGAAGGCCAGCCGCCCACAACGTCACGGGCGACCTCTCCCGGCCCGCCTTGCGTCCGGGAGGAAGAGGTTTACGGGGATGTGGCGTGCTCAATGCGCACGCCGACGGTCAAGGTTACGGGGCCACAGCCGAAGGGGTCAAACCGGGCCCCGCGGGTGTGGGGCCGGTCACCTGGACCGGCCCCACACCCCGGGCGTCAGCCCTCGTCTCCGGCGGTGGCGACCGTGGTGGTCTTCTTCGCCGTCGTCTTCGCGGCGGCCGTCTTGGCGGTCTTGGCCGCCTTCTTGGCCGTCGTCTTCTTGGCGGCCGTCTTCTTGGCCGCGGTCTTCTTGGTGGCGGCCTTCTTCGCCGCGGCCTTCTTTGCGGTCTTGCGGGCCGCCTTCTTGGCCGGAGCCGTCACCTCGGCCACCTCCTCGGCCGTCACCTCGCCGGCCGGGGCCTCCGCGGTGACGGGAGCCTCGGCGGCAGGGGCCTCGGCAGCGGCCTCCGCCGGGGCCGACGGGACGACCACCACGGCCGTCTCCTCGGCAGCGGTCGGCGCGGTGGCCTTGCGCACGGCGCGACGGCGCGGACGGGCCGGGGCCGCGCTCTCGGCGGGCGCGGGCGCCTCCTCGGCGGCCACCGGGGCCGGCGGCTCCTCGACGGGGGCCTCGGCGGCGGGCTCCGCGACGGTCACCACGGCCGCCTCGACACCCGCGGGGGAACCGGCCGGCGCGGACACCTTCCGGGTCGCCCGACGGCGCGTACGGCCCTTGGGCGCGGCCTCCTCCGCGGCCGGTGCCTCGGCCTGAGGCGCCGGGACCACCTGGTCCTCGGCGGCGGCGGGCTCGGCGAGGGCCTCGGTGGCCGACTCCGGCTGCACGGGGCGCGCGGCCGCCTGCTCGGCGGTGACGTCCTGCGCGGTCGGAACCTCGACGGCCTCCGCGGCCTCGGCCTCGGCCTTGCCGGCCTTGCGGGTCCCTGCCCTCTCCGCCTTCGGCGCGCCCGCCGGTGCCGACGCGCGGCGGCTCGCCCGGCGGCGCGAACGGCCACGGGTGGCCGCCGCCTCCGCCTCGGCGACGCTGCTGTACAGCTCCTCGTCCAGCGCGAAGTCGGGCGCGGGCAGCGCGACGGGCTCGGCGAGTTCGGCGGCCACCTCGACGGCGGTCTCCGTCTCCGGCTCGACGGCCTCACCGGTCTCGACGGCCACCGCGGCGGTCTCGTGCACGTGCTCGTGCACGTCACCACCACGGCCGCGCTTCTTGCGCTTGCCGCCGCCCCCGTTCGCGGACGGCTGGTCCAGGTGCACGATGACACCGCGGCCGTTGCAGTGGACGCAGGTCTCCGAGAAGGACTCCAGCAGGCCCTGGCCGACCCGCTTGCGGGTCATCTGCACCAGGCCGAGCGAGGTCACCTCGGCCACCTGGTGCTTCGTACGGTCACGGCCCAGGCACTCCAGCAGGCGGCGCAGCACCAGGTCGCGGTTGGACTCCAGGACCATGTCGATGAAGTCGATCACGATGATGCCGCCGAGGTCGCGCAGCCGCAGCTGGCGCACGATCTCCTCGGCCGCCTCCAGGTTGTTCCTGGTGACCGTCTCCTCCAGGTTGCCGCCCTGGCCGGTGAACTTGCCGGTGTTGACGTCGACGACGACCATCGCCTCGGTCCGGTCGATCACCAGCGAACCGCCGCTGGGCAGCCAGACCTTGCGGTCCAGCGCCTTGGCGAGCTGCTCGTCGATCCGGTAGGTGGCGAACACGTCGACCTCGGACGTCCACCTCGACAGCCGGTCCGCGAGGTCCGGGGCGACGTGCGAGACGTAGCCGTGGATCGTCCCCCAGGCGTCGTCACCGCTGACGACGACCTTGGAGAAGTCCTCGTTGAAGATGTCGCGGACGACCCGGACGGTCATGTCCGGCTCGCCGTACAGCAGCGTCGGCGCGTTGCCGTTCTTGGCCTTCTTCTGGATGTCCTCCCACTGCGCCTGCAGCCGCTCGACGTCCCGGCGCAGCTCCTCCTCGCTCGCGCCCTCGGCGGCGGTGCGCACGATGACGCCCGCGTCCTCGGGAACGATCTTCTTGAGGATGGTCTTCAGCCGGGCCCGCTCGGTGTCGGGGAGCTTGCGGCTGATGCCGGTCATCGAGCCCTCGGGGACGTACACGAGGTAGCGGCCCGGCAGGGAGACCTGGCTGGTCAGACGCGCACCCTTGTGCCCGATCGGGTCCTTCGTCACCTGGACGAGCACGGACTGCCCGGACTTCAGGGCGGACTCGATGCGGCGCGGGCCGTTGGCCATGCCCAGCGCCTCGAAGTTGACCTCACCGGCGTAGAGCACCGCGTTGCGGCCCTTGCCGATGTCGATGAAGGCGGCCTCCATCGACGGCAGCACGTTCTGGACCTTGCCCAGGTACACGTTGCCGACGTACGAGGTCGACTGCTCCTTGTTGACGTAGTGCTCGACGAGCACGCCGTCTTCCAGGACGCCGATCTGCGTACGGTCACCGTGCTGGCGGACGACCATCACGCGCTCGACGGCCTCACGGCGGGCCAGGAACTCGGCCTCGGTGATGATCGGGACGCGGCGGCGGCCCTGCTCACGGCCTTCCCGGCGGCGCTGCTTCTTGGCCTCCAGGCGCGTCGAGCCCTTGATGGACTGCACCTCGTCGGACGGCTCGCTCGGCTTGCGCGGCTCGCGGACCTTGACGACCGTACGCTCCGGGTCGTCGGAGGACGGCTCGGTCTCGGGGGCGCTGTCACCGGCCCGGCGACGGCGCCGGCGACGGCGCCGGCTGCCGGCGCTGGAGGAGGCGGAGTCGTCCCGGTCCTCCTCGGCGTCCTCTTCCTCCTGCTCGGCGGTGTCCTCGGTGTCCTGCGCGGCCTGCTCGGCGGCCAGCTCGTCGGCCTCGGCGTCCGCGCCCTCACCGGCCTCGCCGTCGGCGGCGTCACCACGGCGGCGGCGACGGCCACCACGCCGGCGACGGCGACGCGAACCGGACTCCTCGAAGCCGTCGGCGCCCTCGGTCTCGTCGGCCTCCTCGCCCTCGGCGAGCTCATCGGCGGCCTCCTCGGCCTCCGGCTCCTCGTCCTCGGTGGCGGTCTCGGCGGGGCGCGTCTCCTCCGCGGCGGCGCCCCGGCGGCGACGACGGCGACGCGAGCCGGTCTCGGCACGCTCCTCCGCGTACTCCTCGGGCTCCTCCGTCTCGGCGACCTCGGCGGCGGCCTCGGCTGCGGCGCGCTCCGGCGTCTGGAACTTCGGCTCGGCGAACACCGGCGCCTGGAAGACGGCGACGGTGGGGCGCTTGGGCCGGCGCGGCGCCTCGGCCTCCTCGGCGTCCTCGGCCTCGCTCCGGGCAGCCCTCGCGGACCGGGCGCTCTGCGCGGGCTCGGCGAATCCGGACGCGGCACGGACGACCCGGCGCCGGGCCCGGCGGGGCGCCTCGGCCTCGGCGGGGGCCTGTGGTGCCTCGGCGGCGGGCGTCGGCCGGGTGGCGGACGCGGGCTCGGTGGTGTGCTGGTTGACGGGAACCTCCGGGGTCTGCGCGCCCGTACCGGACTCGGCGGTGGGAGCGGCCTCGGCCTCGACGGCGGGTGCGGCCTCGGCGGGCGCGGACACCCGGCGCGTGGCCCGGCGGCGGGTACGGCGCGGAGCGGCCTCCTCCTCGGCACCGCTCACCTCACCGGGGGCGGCGGCCTCGACGGCGGGTGCCTCGGCAGCGGCGGCCGGAGCCTCCGCGGCGGCGGGCTCGGCGGACTCAACGGCCTCGGTGGCCTGCGGCGCACCGGTCGGCGCGGACGCACGACGGGTCGCCCGACGACGCGGACGGGCAGCGGGCGCGGCCTCCTCCACGACGGCGGACGCCTCAGCCGGGCCGGCGGCCTCGGCCGGAGCAACGGCGGCAGGAGCCACCGACTCGACAGCCTCGGCCGCAGCGGGCGCACCGGCCGGCGCGGACGCACGACGGGTCGCCCGACGACGCGGACGGGCAGCGGGCGCAGCCTCCTCCACGACGGCAGACGCCTCAGCCGGGCCAGCGGCCTCGGCCGGAGCAACGGCGGCAGGAGCCACCGACTCGACAGCCTCGGCCGCGGCGGGCGCACCGGTCGGCGCGGACGCACGACGGGTCGCCCGACGACGCGGACGGGCAGCGGGCGCAGCCTCCTCCACGACGGCAGACGCCTCAGCCGGGCCGGCGGCCTCGGCGGGGGCCTCGGTCTCGGTGCTCGCGGCAGCCTCGGCGGCGGCGGTCGGCGCGGTGACGCTGCGGGTGGCCCGGCGGCGGGTGCGGCGCGGGGCGGCCTCCTCACCGACGACGACCTCGCCGCCCTCCGCGACGGCGGCGGGCTGCTCGGCGGCGGACGCGGCCGGTACGACGGTCTCGACGGCCTCGGCCGACGTGGGGGAACCGGCGGGCGCGGAGGCCCGGCGGGTGGCCCGGCGACGAGGACGGGCGGGCGCGGCCTCTTCGGCGGCGGGCGGCCCGGCGGCCTCCTCGGCCTCCGCGGTCACACCGGCCTCGACCGGCTCGGCGGCCTCTTCCGCACCTTCGGTCGCGAGAACCTCGGTGACCTCGTCGGCATCGGCGGCCGGTATGGCCGGCACGGTCACCTCGGCGGGTGCCTCGGCCGCGGCGGGCGGGCCCGCCGGGCGGGAGGCTGCACGGCGACGCCTGCGCGGCGGCAGGGTGTCGCTGGGAGTGTTCAGTTCGGAACCCTCATGGGGTTCGGTCGGCTCGAGCATGCGGGCGTTTCTCCCGTCAGGCCCCCGGGCGCCGCGCCTGGTCCGGCGGCGGTCCGGAAAGACCGTCCGCCGGTGACGTCCGCGGCCCGCGCGATACGCGGTGGCCGCCGTCCGGGGCGCGGGCGCCACACGGGAGCACTCTGTGTCCTGTCTCGCCGGTTCCGTACGCCTTGTCGGTACGGCCTGGCGAAAGTCTTCTGGTCGGTGCGCTGCCCGACCCAGGTGGCTCCCGAGTACGAGGGCGGCGCTACGACGTCCGTCCTTACGCGGAACCTTCCGGCGTCGGCGCCGTCGCGGCGGCAGCCGGTGCGGCCGTCAGGGCCCCGGTTGCCTCGCGGTCGGGCGCGAGCGGGTCGGTCACCGTGCCGGTCTCTTCATCGAACAGCCCCTGCGCCAGCCTGGTCACCGCTGCGGGGACCGGCGGCGCCAGGTCGGCCACGGCGCGGAGACCGGACAGGACGTCGTCGGGTCGTACGGCAGGCGTCACGTGCCGAACAACCAGCCGCAGTATCGCACAGGGCTGGTCGGTCGGCCTATCAGCCGGTGAACCGTGCGTCTCCAGGCTCACCACGGCCGGGCGGGCGTCGAAGGTGCGGACGCCGTTCTTGGTCATCCGCTGGACCTCGACGGTCCCGGCCTTGTCGAAGGCCTCGGCGGCGCGCCGGGCGTCGGCCGGGTCCACGCCCTCCAGCCGCAGCTCCCACACGGAGGCCGTCAGCCGGTCGGCGAGGCCCGAGGTCCGCGCCTCGACCGCCTCGATCACGTCGAGCCCGGCGGGCAGCGACTCGTCGAGGAGGACGCGCAGGGTCTCCGGGTCACGCGGTGCGGTGAGCGCGATTTCCAGGTACTCCGCCTCACTGCCCGTGCCGGTGGGTGCGGCATTGGCGTACGACACCTTCGGGTGCGGCGTGAACCCGGCCGAGTACGCCATGGGCACCTCGGCACGGCGCAGCGCACGCTCGAAGGCGCGCTGGAAGTCTCGGTGGCTGGTGAACCTCAGGCGGCCGCGCTTGGTGTAGCGCAGTCGGATGCGCTGCACCGCGGGTGCGGGCGGCGGGCCTTCGGGCTGTCGCTTGCCCAGTGTCCTAGTCCTTCGTGAGAGCGGTCGTACTGCTACCAAGAGTACGTGTGTCGGGCTGCGAAGGTTCCCGCCGGTCCACCGCGACCGGCGGGTGCGGGTCGCCCCACAGCATCCGTCGGAAGTCGGCGCGCGCCCGCCGTACCGTGTCGCGGGCGGCGGTGAGCGCCTCGCGCGCGCCCCGGCCCAGCGCGCGCAGCGCCTGGCCGGCGGGGCGCAGGACGGTGTCCCGCACGACGTGACCGACCGGTGTGAGGACGGTCCGGTACACCCAGCTCACCGGCTCCACGAAGATCCACCGGAAGAGGGTCCCCAGGATCCGCCCGACGGCCCGCGAGAGGTGCCCGGCGATCCGCCAGGCGTGCCCGAGGGCGTCGCCCACCTCCCGGGCGACGACGGCGAGCACCCGGCCGACGGGCGCGAGCACCCGGCGCCACAGGGCGAGGGCGGGCAGGACGAGCAGCACACGGGCGATCCCGTACAGGACCAGCCCGATCCCGGCGGCGACCGCGCCCACCAGCCGTCCCAGCCCCCGTACGCACCAGGCGACCGCCCGTCCCACCGGCGCGAGGACCCAGGTGTACAGCCACTGCGCGGGCACCACGACGAGGTACCGCGCCAGCCGGGCCAGGGCGTGCCCGACGGGTGTGAGCACGTACCGGTGGAGCCACCGGGCGGGTACGACGACGAGGACGTCGGCCAGCCACGCGAGTGCCCGGCCGACGGGCACCAGGACATACCGCCACAGCCCCACGAGGGGCCGGACGAACAGCACCTTCCCCGCCCACGCCAGGGCCCGCCCGAGCGGCCGGAGCACGGCGTCCCGCAGCACCCGGCCGACGACGACGAGCGCGTCCCACACCATCCGCACCGGCACGACCAGCACGAGGGCGACGATCCGCACCGGGATGCGGACGGCGGTGACGAGGCATCCCTCCGGTCGCCGGGACGCGGGCGGCGGCTGCTGAAGATCCATACAGAGACGGACGCCGGAGCCGCCCGTTCGGATCCGGTCAGGTCGCGCGCGCCTTGTAGGCGTCCGGGTAGCTCTCGGTGAACCTCACGGCCCCGACCAACAGGGCGATGGGGACGACCCAGTTGAACCAGTCGTCCTGCGAGGGGAAGCGCACGGCCAGCCAGGTCGAGACCGTCATCAGGGCGAAGGCCAGCCCCCACACGGCCGTCAGCACCTGGTTGATGTGCTTGAAGACCGGCGAGTCCCAGAACTCACGGGGGGTCGACTCCCGGGCGTACTGCGCGGTGAACGGGTCGCGGAGCAGTGATCCGAGCGCGACGACGGCCACCAGCCCGTTGGAGATGACCTGGGCGTACGTCTCGACCCAGAGGAGCTGTGCGCGGCTGACGGCCAGCCCGAGGACGCAGAGGACGGCGAAGAAGACGATGGCGGTGATGTCGAGGATCCGGATCCTTCCGCGCAGGAGGTCCCGCCCCGACAGGGCGATCGCGGCGACCAGCGCGGCGAGGGCCGCGTACTCCCAGGTGCTGGGGCCGGCGACCACCCCGAAGATGATCCACGGGGCGAACGAGAAGAACACACCGGCCGTGGTGACGGGCTTCTCGGCCGTTGTCTTCGTCGCCGTCTGCTGAGCCATGGGACGTCCTCCCGTGGGGTCTCGTGGCCGTCCCCCGCCGCTTCCATCGTGCCGCCGGCCCTCGACTGCCGCATGCCGCCGTGATGCGGTCCGCGCGGCGGCCTCCCCTCGTACGGGACCGAGCTTCCTCCCCGACCGTGCCGACGTGGATCCCCGGCGGATCGCACGACCGGCTCGGCCCGTGTCGTCCCCGGCGCGGACGGTGCCGGACGTTAATGTCGGCACACCAGGGACCTCCGTGCACTCCCCGGCCCTGGACCTGTCCCCGGTCTTCCCGTGAGGAGAGCACGACGGCGGAGAACAGTCACCGGCGTGTGGTCAGGCTCCTGACGTTCTGGTTGCGGCCCGCGTTCGCGCTGCGGGTCCTCAACCGCTTCCAAAGAGTCGCCGGCTTCGACCGCTCGATGGCCCTGGCCTCCAGCGCCCTGACCGCCCTGATCCCGGCGGCCATCCTGGGCAGCGCCCTGCTGGGCAGCCTCACGGCCTCCGACGTGGCGCACCGGATCACCGAGCGGTACGGGCTGACCGGGGCGGGCGCCGACGCCGTGAACGCCCTGTTCTCGCCCGCCCAGAGCAGCAGCACGAGCATCAGCGTGTTCGGCGCGCTGTTCATGGTGGTCTCCGCGCTGAGCTTCACCCGGGCCGCGCAGCGGCTGTTCGAACAGACCTGGGAGCTGAAGCCCCTCAGCGTCCGCAACACCCGCAACGGCCTGTGGTGGCTGTTGTCCGCCGCCCTCTACACGCTGGTCACCGGATGGCTGTCCGTGCTGCTCGGCGGCGGCCGGACGGGGCTGGTCGCCGCGGTCTGCGAGCTCCCGCTCAGCGCCGCCTTCCTGATCTGGAGCGGCTGGCTGCTGTCCGCGCGCAGGATCACCTGGCGGGATCTGGTGCCCTTCGGGGTCACGGCGGCGGTGACGACGGCGGTCTACTCCGTGGGCACCCGCCTGTACCTGCCGCACTTGTTCAACACCTCCGCCGACCGGTACGGCCTGGTCGGCGCCGTCTTCGCGCTGATCTCGGCCCTCTTCGGCGTCATGCTCGTGATCGTCGGGTCCGCCGCGCTGGGCCGTGAGGTACGGGACGAACTCATCCGGATCGAGCAGGGCGGACGCACCCCGGACGACGAGGTCCGCCGGCAGTGGAACAGCGTCGTCGACCAGACCCGGTCGCGCTGGCGGACCGTGCGCCGGCAGGTCTCCCGTCATCACTCCGAGGAGCCTCCCGAGCGCTGACGCGCGGCGCCCCCGCCGACGGGTTCCCGCCGGCGGAGACGCCGGTTCGTTCACGGCTGCTGGGGGTTGTCCGTCGGCTGGGGGTCCACCGGCACCCACTGGGACGCGGGTCGCTGCCCCTGCGCCGGAGCGGGACACACGAGGGCGTTGGAAGCCGCGCAGTGCAGGGTGTAGACGTCTCCTCCCTGCGTGATGATCTTGTAGAACGCGTCACGGCCGTTGGCGTCCACCGAGACGCCGCACACCGGGTCCGAGGGGAAGCCGGCGATGCCGCTGAGGTCGGTCCAGCCCCTGGCGTTGGCCGGGCCCGACACGATGTTCGGGTTGTCCGGGGACGGCGCGATGCCGGGACGCCGGCCGGCGTATGGCACCCCGCCGACGAGCGCGGCGAGGAACTGCTCGGTGCCGTTCGGGTCCGTCGAGTCGACGCCGGTACCGCACGCCGTCGCCGTCGCGGTCGCCGTCGTGGTCACGGTCGCCGTGGCCGTCGCCGTCCTGGTCACCGTGACGGTGGGCTTGGGGTGCTGGCTGTCGCAGTCGCCGCCCTTGTTGTCCGGCTTGGTGTGGTCGCACGGGCGGGGGTCGGCGGCGTACGTCGTGCTCGCACCCGTCTGCGAGGTCATGCCGGCGGCCACCGCCACCGCGGGGGTCGCCACCGCGACCGTCACCGCCGCCGCGATCGCGGCGAGCCTGCGGAGCCGGGTGGGCCGGCCGCCCGGCTCCGGCCCGGAGGGCGAGGTCGTCCTGTGCTCAGGACTCATGTGGGTGCTCCTTGATCCTGGTGGGCTCGGGACTTTCCACGAGCCTGGGCGGGAGCCTCACCCGGGCGGGCCGGAGCATCGGCGCATCATGCGGAAACACGCCTGTACATCAATAGGTCGGGCTACGCGGTGCCTGCCGGACGCGTTACTCCGGGCCGTCCGTCGGCGCGAGGTCCTGCTCGGCCCAGATCGTCTTGCCGGTCGGGGTGTAGCGCGTGCCCCAGTGGTGGGTCATCTGGGCGATGATGTACAGGCCCCTGCCGCCCTCGTCGTCGCTCGCGGCGTGCCGCAGATTGGGCGTGGTGTGGCCGGTGTCGGACACTTCGCAGATCAGGGTCCGGTCCCGGATCAGACGTACGCGGATCGTGCCGCCGACGTAACGGATGGCGTTGGTGACCAGTTCGCTGACGATGAGCTCGGTGGTGAACGTCAGGTCGTCCAGGCCCCAGTCGCGCAGCTGTTTGCCGACGGCCGTGCGGATGGTGGCCACCGCGGCGGGGTCCGGGGACAGCGCCCACTGGGCGAACTGGTTGCGGTCGAGCAGCCGGGTGCGGACCACGAGCAGCGTCGCGTCGACGTCCACCGGCCCGGGCAACAGGGTGCTCACCGCCCGGTCGCACAGCACCTCCAGGGCGCCGCGGTTCTCTGAGAGGACGTGGGACAGCTGCGCGAGCCCGTCGTCACGGCCGTCGGCCGCCTGCAGCAGGCCGCCCGTGAAGAGCGCGACCACACTGCCCGGGTCTAGCCGCAGCTCCGCGCTCTGGTAGGGCGGGCCGCCGATCCCCAGCGGCGGTCCGATCGGCAGCTCCGGATAGGTGACGGCACCGGTGTACGGTTCGACGACCGCCAGCACCGGCTCCCCGGCCCGCGCCACGCTGCACGTCCCCGAGACGGGGTCGTACACCGCGTACAGGCAGCTCACCCCCAGCGCCTCGTCGGACCGCGGCAGCCGGCGGGCCGGGCCCCGGACGTCCGCGCGCTCGTGCGCGGTCTGCTCGACCAGGTCGTCCAGGCGTGACAGCAGCTCGTCCGGGCTCAGGTCCAGCCGGGCCAGTACCCGCACCCCCGTGCGCAGGCGTCCCATGGTGGCCGCGGCTCGCAGGCCGTGACCGAGCACGTCCCCGACGACCAGCCCGACCCGGGTGCCCGACAGCGGGATGACGTCGTACCAGTCGCCGCCCACCCCGGACCCGCTGTCGGCGGGCAGATAGCGGCTCGCCGAGTCCACGGCGACGTGCGGCGGCAGCCGGCCCGGGAGCATGCTCCGCTGGAGTTTGAGTGCCACCGTATGGCCACGGGTGACCACCGGCATCAGCAGCAGACCGATCAGCAGGGCGCCCAGGCCCAGGACGGTGACCCCGCCCGTCCTGCCGAGCAGCGGCAGGTCGACGGCGGTCGAGCCGTACCCGGGGTCCGCATAGACGACGAAGGCCGCGTAGACGAACAGCAGGCACATGATCAGCGCGCCGAGCCCCGGCAGCACGCCCTTGAAGACCAGGTCCCGCCTGCTGCGGGTGAGGATCTTGCGGTGGAACCAGACGCAGGCGAAGCCGGTCATTCCGTACTGGAAGGCGATCGCGAGACCGACCGAGTCGACGGAGTCGGCCACGAGGTTCTGGCTGAACGACGTCAGCAGGAGCAGCAGGGCGATCGAGGCCGCCCCCATGCCTACGGTCCCCCAGGTCGGCGTGAGGAACCTGCGGTGGATCCGGGCGAACCGGAACGGGACGGCCTTGTGGGCCGCCATCGAGAAGACCGTCCTCGCCATCGGCAGGACGGTCGTCTGGGCGGAGGCCAACGCGGAGGTCAGCACCATCAGGATCAGCAGGCGCGACAGGAACAGCCCCGTGCCGTGGCTTCCGAACACGGCCTCGCCCAGTCCGGAGAACACATCGTCCTGGTTCTGCACGTTGCCGAGTCCGATGCTCGTGGTGCCGACTCCGGCGAACGTCTGCGCCGACGTGGACACCAGGCCGTACATGACCAGGAGCAGCACGGTCGACAGGACCGCGGCACGGCCGGGGACGCGCGTGCTGTCGACGGTCTCCTCGTTGACCGAGAACGCGGTGTCCCAGCCCCAGTAGAGGAAGACCCCCGCGAGGATCCCCGAGGTCAGGGCCCTCGTCGAGGGCACCTCGAAGGGATTGAACCAGGAGGCGGAGATGTGGACCGCGGTCGGCGGAGCAGGACTGGTGTAGGCCCTGACCAGCGCGGCGACGGCGAACAGGAGGAGCATCACCAGTTCCATGCACAGCAGCCACCGCTGGACGGCCGCCGAGACCTCGATGCCGACGTAACAGACCGCGGTCACCACGGCGATCCAGACGACACCCGCCACGGTCACCCACAGCCGGCTCTCCGCCGGTCCGTCCAGACCCACCAGCCGGAAGCCGTAGGCGGCGGCGATCGCGGCGAGGTTCACCATGACGATGATGTCGGCGACGATGAGGCCCCAGCCGCCCATCCAGCCGGCGCGTGGTCCGAAGGTGCGGGTGGCCCAGGTGAAGGTGGTCCCGCAGTCGGCGTTGGCCGCGTTGAGCTCCCGGAAGGCGTACGCGATCAGCAGCATCGGGACGAACGCCAGCATGGTGACGACCGGGGCCTGCAGTCCGGCCCCGGCCACGATGATGCCCAGCGTGGCGGCGAGGCTGTACGCCGGGCCGGTGGAGGCCAGACCCATGACGACCGAGGAGAACATGCCCAGGGCGTCGCTCCTGAGCCCCTTCCGGCCGGCCCCGGAACCCGGAGCGGGGCGGTCGTCCGGCACGGCACTGGCGAAAGGCCTCACACTTGATTGCAACGCCGCGCCGCCGCCCTCCGCAACAGCGCCGAGCCGGTGCGGACGTGACCGGACGTCACCCACGCGACGCGCTGTCATGCCTGGGGGTGGGGCGCAGGGCGAGCAGGGCGATGTCGTCGGTGCTGTCGGTGCCGAACTTGATGACCGGTTCGTCGCAGAAGACGTCGAGCGGGGCCTGCGCGTGGGTCGCGGTGTGGCGGCGCAGCCGGGCCATGGCGTCGTCGAGGGACTCTCCGCGGCGTTCGATGAGGCCGTCGGTGAAGAGCAGCAGGGTGGAGTGGGCCGGCAGCAGGTCGACCTCGGTGCGCGCGTGGATCATCGCGTTGGTCACCAGCTCGCCGACCAGCAGCTCGGCGGTGCCCTCCAGGTCGGGCGGGACGTCGTCCAGCGCCGATCGCACGAACCGCCGGGCGAGCGCGGCACTCTGCGGCGCCGGAGCCGGCCGCCGCGACGGTGCTCCGGGTGGGGCGGCAGTGCCCATACCAGCGGGGTGCCCAGATTCATCCGCCGGAAGAGGCGGCGAGGCACCTGCGCTCCTGACGGCCGGGCGCGAGCACTCCGCGTCGGAGCCCGAAGATCAGCCCGAGGGCGCGGGGAGGGGCTGTTCGGTCCAGATGGACTTGCCCGTGCGGGTGTGGCGGGTGCCCCAGCGCCGGCAGAGTGCGGAGATCAGCTGCAGGCCCCGTCCGCCCTCGTCGGTGGCGGAGGTGTGGCGGATGTGCGGTGTGGTCAGGCTGGCGTCGGAGACCTCGCAGATCAGTGCGCGGCTGCGGAGCATGCGCAGCCGGGTGGGGCCGCAGGCGTGCCGGACGACGTTCCCGACCAACTCGCTGACCACGAGTTCGGTGGTCGTGATCAGATCCTCGTCGGCCAGGTCCCACCGGGCGAGCTGGCCACGGACCAGCTCACGGGCCCGGCCTGCCGCCGTCGGGTCCTCCGGCAGCGGCCACTCCGCGACGTTCTCCGCGTCCAGCGGATGGGTGCGGGCCAGCAGCAGGACCGCGTCGTCCACCAGCGCGCCGTGGGCGGGCAGGAGAGCAGAGGTGAGGGTGGCGCAGAGGGCGTCCAGGCCGGACGCGTCCGCCGGTGGGGCCGACGCGGTCTGCACGGACCGGGAGAGGAGCTCGGCGAGCCGGCTCATGCCCGTGGTGACGTCCCTGTCCTTGCTCTCGACCAGGCCGTCGCTGTAGAGGGCGAGCAGGCTGTCGGCGGGCAGCAGGGTCTCGCGGGTTTCGAAGGGGGGCGCGGCCACCCCCAGCGGCGGATCCGGGGTCATGGGCAGGAAGGTGACGGTGCCGTCGGGGTGGGCCACCGCCGGGGGCGGCTGACCGGCGCTGGCGTACGACAGACGCCGGGTCACCGGGTCGTAGACGCCGTACAGGCAGGTCGCGAAGGCGTCGTTGCCCAGGTCGCCGACGATGTCGTTGAGGTGGCCGAGGATCTCGTCGGGGGGCAGCTCCAGCTCCGAGAGGGTGCGCACGGCCGTGCGGAGTCCGCCCATGGTGGCGGCCTCCGCCATGCCGTGGCCCATGACGTCGCCGATCACGAGTGCCACCCTGGCCGCGGAGAGCGGGATCACGTCGTACCAGTCGCCGCCGACGTCGGCTCCCTGTCTGGCCGACTGGTAGCGCGCCGCCGTCGTCACCTCGGGCAGCTCGGGCAGTGCTCGCGGCAGCAGGCTGCGCTGGAGGGTGCGGGCCCGGGTCGTCGCCTCGTCGTAGAGGCCGGCCCGCTCCAGGGCCTGCGCGATCAGGCCGCTGAGCGCGGTCAGCAGCGTTCGTTCGTCGTCGTCCAGCACCCGTGCGCGGCCGAAGGAGATCACCACCGCGCCGATCTCGCGCCCCGACACCGCCAGCGGCAGGAAGGCCCACGCGTGCTTGCCGCCCTCCCGGACCAGGGTCTCGGTCTCCGCGTAACGCTCCAGGATCTCCTCCCGGGAGGAGATGAAGAGGGTGGTGCGGGTCCGCAGGGCGTCCCCCACCGGGGTGGCGGTGTCCGTCACGGTCCACTGCCCGTCCAGCAGCCGGGTGAAGTGCTCCGAGTATCCCCGGGAACCGACCACGGTCAGCCGGTCGCCGGCCACGCCGAGCATGATGAGTCCGGTGGCTCCGAGGGGTGTCATCACCCCGTCGGCCACCGCCGCCATCACGTCCTGGGCCGTGACGGACTCGGCCAGCTCCCGGGTGATCCGCTGCACCAGGGCCGCCCGCTCCGCGGCCGCCCGCTCCGCAGCGGCTCGCTCGGCCTCGCGCAGGTGCCGCTCGGTGGTGTCGGCGAGGTAGAGGGTGAGACCTTCCGGCACCGGCACCAGCCGCAGGTGGTACCAGGACGTCCCGTCCGGCCCCGGTACGTCGAATCCGGCCGGCCGGCCCTCGGCCGCCGTGGCCTTGCACCGTTCCTCCAGGCCCGGCACGGCGTGCAGCGCGGGTATGTCCCAGAGCAGGGACCCGGCCACATCCCCCGCGGCGCCGAAGAGCTTCTCGGCGGCCTGGTTGAGGAATCCGATGCGCCAGTCCGTGTCCAGGGAGACGAAGCCGTCGCTCATGTGCCGCAGCGCCTGCCCCACCGACTCGGCGGCGGTGTGCGTCTCGCTGCTGTCCCGGAGGGTGCCGATCACCTTCACCGGTGCCCCGTCCTCGTCCGTGAGCGTCCGGGCGCGCGCCTCGATCCAGAGGTAGGTGCCGTCCTGGCGCCGGATCCGGTACTCGTCCTGGAAGCCGCCGCGCAGCTGGATGCCCATGTCGAAGCCGGTCACCGCCCCCGGCAGGTCGTCGGGGTGGATCAGCGCCGCCCACGCCTCGATGCCGCCGGCCATCACCTCCGGATCGATTCCGGCCAGCACCTCCTCGACGGGTCGGTCGCAGGTCAGTTCTCCGCTGCGCAGGTCCCAGGTGTACGTGAGGGAGGGCGCCCCTTCCGCGTCCCACGGGCGGCCCTCGCGTTCCTCGTCCCACGGGGAGGCCTCCCGTGCTCCTGGCCCGCGCTCCAGGGCGCGCAGCAGGGTGGGGGACGGATTGAGGATCCCGGACGCCCGGAGCCTCACGGACATCCATGCCGCCACCTCGTTCAGGAACGCGCGTTCCGCCGCGCCGGGCTCGTCGCCCGGGGCGAAGAGGACCGAGAGCGCGCCCCGTCGCCGGCCACCGCCGGGAACGGGGACGGCCAGGTGACCGATGCCGGCGGGGACTCGGGACGGCCACAGGGCGGCGGGGTCCCGGCCCGGCACCGGGTCGGGCGGGGCCAGCTCGGGCTGCCAGGCGATGATGTCGTCGCGGGCGGCCCTGCTGGGCGGCGCCGCGCCCCGGGCCGGGATGATCAGCCAGGGCCGGGTCATCGCCTCCGGCAGGCCACTGTCGGCGACCAGGTAGAGGATGCCGCTCATGCCGCCGCCGGGCAGGTGCACCATGCCGCCGAGGCCGTGCGTCTCGGCCACCGCCTGCTGGAGCGCGGTCAGCAGCACGTCGGCGTCACGCCGTTCCTTGTCCACGGCGTCGAGCAGCCGCATCCGCATGCGGTGTCGCTCCAAGGGCCTGGGCCGTACGGTCTGTATGTCGCCGCCTCTGGTGTTCACCACTGTCGACTGCCACCTCCGCGCTCACCGCAGCGATCTGCATGCGCCGAAACCATCCTAATCGGGCGAATTTAAGCTATTTCACCTGTTGAAGGGTAGGGCCCTCGTCAATCAACTCCATGTGGCGTCGTCTCACCCTTGGTCACCGTGCGGCGGCGACACCACGGGGAGGGTGGTGAAGCCGGCATGCGGAATTCCCGAGCGCACACCGCTCGCCGCCTGGCCCTGCCGACGGCGGCCGCGGCTCTGCTGCTGACGGGCTGCGCCGTGCCCGGGGGCGGCTCCACGGCCCTGTCGGGCACGGCGGTCACCCCGCGGTGACGGCGAGCGCGCCCACCCCCGGCGCTTTCCCACTCCGGCGCATCCTTGACCGGTTTGCGAGCAGCTGTGAGGAAGCCGATCCTGGACTGAGGCATGCCGATACCAATCGTGTGGACCGAGCGCAGAGGGCTGCGGAGCCGATGGCGACCGCGGCCGGCAGAGAGCGTGTTCCAGATGAGGCTTGTCGTCGATCTCAACCGGTGTCAGGGATTCGCGCAGTGCGTCTTTCTCGCCCCGGACGTCTTCTCGCTCCACGGGGAGGAAGCACTGCTGTTCTCCCCCCGCTTCGACGAGGCACATCGTGACCGGGTGGAGAAGGCCGCTGCCGCCTGCCCGGTCCAGGCCATCCTCGTCGACTATTCCGACGAGCCGACCAAGGGCGTGGAGCGTCATGTCGGCTGACACGGACGTCGAGGCCCTGCGGCGCCAGGGCCGCATTGTCGTCGTCGGTGCCTCGCTGGCCGGCCTGCGCGCGGCGGAGACCCTGCGTGAGAAGGGCTTCACCGGATCGCTCACCATGATCGGCGACGAGCCGTACGAGCCCTATGACCGGCCGCCGCTGTCCAAGCAGGCACTGCTCGGACGGGCACGGCCCGAGGACACCGCGCTGCCGCGACGGCGCGACATCGACGCCGAATGGCGCCTGGGCGTCGCCGCGGAGAGCCTGGACCGGGACGCCAAGCAGGTACGCCTGACCAACGGCGACAGCGTCCCCTACGACCGCCTGCTGATCACCACCGGGACCAGGGCGCGACCCTGGTTCCACCCGGAAGAGGCGGCGCTGGACGGGGTGTTCGTGCTGCGTACCCGCGACGACTCCGCACGCCTGCACCGGAAGCTGACCGGGGGCGTGTCCCGGGTGCTGGTGATCGGCGCCGGCTTCACGGGCTCGGAGGTCGCCTCCGCCTGCCGGGAGCTGGGCCTGGAGGTCACGGTCGCCGAGCGCGGCCCGGCACCGCTGGTGGGCGCACTCGGCGGAGTGGTCGGCGCGGTCGCGGACCGGCTGCAGCGGGGGCACGGAGTCGACCTGCGCTGCGGCGTGAGCGTGACCGCCCTCGAGGGCGACGACGTGGGACGGCTCAGGCGCGCCCATCTGTCCGACGGTTCGGCGATCGACGTGGAGGTGGCGGTCGTCTCGCTCGGTGCCGTACGGAACACGGAATGGCTGGCCGGCTCGGGAGTGGCGGCGGGTGGCCGGGGGGTCGCGTGCGACGCCGGGTGCCGGGTGTTCGACGTCAACGGCATCGTCACAGACGACATCTACGCCGCCGGTGACGTCGCCCGCAGCCCCCACCCGCTGTTCGACTACCAGTTCCTGGCGCTGGAGCACTGGGGCAACGCGGTCGAGCAGGCCGAGATCGCCGCCCACAACATGATCTGTGCGGGTCCGGACCGCCGTCCGCACCTGTGGCTGCCGATGTTCTGGTCCTCCCAGTTCGGTGTCAACATCAAGTCGGTGGGTGTTCCCTCGCTGGGCGACCAGCTGGTCGTCGCCCAGGGGGCGCTCGCCGAGGAGCGGTTCGTGGCGGTGTACGGCTACCACGGCCGCGTCATCGCGGCGGCGTCCTTCGACGGGGCCAAGTGGCTGGGGTTCTACGAGCAGCAGATCGCGTCCGGCGCCCCGTTCCCGCCGGAGTACCGCGCGGTCGACCGCCGCACCGAGACGCTGCATCCTGTCGACCCCGCCTTCCCCGACCCCCATCTGCCCACCCACGGGGCCACGGTCACGCTGACGGGTCACTCGCCGAGCGAGCGGCGGGTCCAGTTCGTTCCGGCGCATGCCTGACCGCCGGCCCTGTACCGCCCGGAGCCCTCAGGAGTCACCATGACGTCCGGCACCCTCGTCGCGCAGATCATCGACTACGCCAATCGCTCCGATCCGTACCCGCTCTACGCGGAACTGCGCAAGCAACCCGTCAGGCGGCAGGACGACGGCTCCTACGTGGTCAGCACCTACTACGAGGTGCGGAGCCTCGCCAACGACCCGCGGCTGAGCAACGACACGCGCAACCGCCCGCCCGGCCAGGGCCGCCCCGGGCAACCGGACCCGGAGAGCGGCCTGCCACCCAGCTTCATCTTCACCGACCCACCCGTGCACGACGAACTGCGCGACACCGTCAACCGGCCGTTCGGTCCCCCGCACAGCCCCAGATTCCTCGACGGCCTGCGCGGCGAGCTGGCCAAGGTCGTCACCGAACTGCTCGACGCCTTCGAGGGCAAGGACCAGGTCGACATCGTCGAGGACTTCTCCTACCCCCTGCCCGTCACCGCCATCTGCAAGGTCCTCGGCGTGCCACGCGAGGACGAACCACGCTTCCACGTCTGGGCCGACGCCCTGGCCTCGGCACTCGACCCCCGGCCCGGCGACGACAGCGGACAGGAAAAGGCGCAGCAGGCACGCCAGGACATGGGCGCCTACCTGTCCGACCTGATCGAGACCAAACGCCGCCACCCCGGTCCCGGGATCCTCAGCGCGCTCGCCCCCACCATGACACCGGCGGACCTGGAGGCCACCGCCGTGCTGCTCCTGGTCGCCGGCCACGAGACCACCGTCAACGCGATCACCAACACGACCCTCACCCTGCTGCGCCACCCCGACGTCCTCGACCGGTTCCAGAAGGACCCGGACCTGGCCGTCCCCCTCATCGAGGAGGTACTGCGCTACGAGCCCCCGGTCCAGTTCGTCCCGTGGACCACCGCCCTGGCCGACATCGACGTCGCCGGCACCACGATCCCCAAAGGCTCTCCGGTCTGGCTCATGCTGGCCGCCGCCAACCGCGACCCCAGACGCTTCGAAGACCCCGACCGGTTCGATCCCGACCGCAAGGACAACGAGCACCTGGGCTTCTACACCGGCATCCACTACTGCTTCGGTGCCCCCCTCGCCCGCATCGAACTTCATGTGGCGGTGCCCGAACTGTTCCGCCGGGTCAAGTTCTCCCGGTTGCTCGAGGACCCGCCGCCGTACCGCGCCAACGCGGTGCTGCGCGGCCCCCGCCACCTCCCCGTGGCGATCGAGGGCCTCACGGCCTGAGAGGTCACCGTCGTGACGGACCGTTATGACCCTGGAGGCACAGCAGTACTGCTGGTGGACCCCTACAACGACTTCCTCTCCGAGGGCGGCAAGCTGTGGCCGCGCGTGGAGCCGGTGGCCGAGGAAGTGGGCCTGCTGCACAACCTGCGCACGGTCGTCGACGCCGCGCGCACGGCCCGCCTGACGCTGGCGTTCGTCCCGCACCGGCGCTGGGAGGAGGGCGACTACGTCGGCTGGGACCACCCCAATCCCAGTCAGCGCAAGGCGCAGCGCCTGCGGACCTTCGCCCGCGGGAGCTGGGGAGGCGAGTTCCACCCGGACTTCCAGCCGCGGCCGGGAGACCTGCTGATCAAGGAGCACTGGGCGCAGAGCGGCTTCGCCAACACCGACCTGGACTTCCGGCTCAAGCAGCGCGGCATCACGTACGTCGTCCTGATCGGAGTGCTCGCCAACACCTGCATCGAGTCCACGGGCCGCTTCGCGATGGAGCTCGGCTATCACGTCACCCTCGTCACCGACGCGACCGCGGCGTACAGCGCCGACATGATGCACGCCGCGCACGAGCTGAACGGCCCCACCTACGCCCACGCCATCGTCACGACGGCGGAACTCGTCCACATACTGGCGGGCTGAACCCGCGGACGTCGCGGTACGGCCGGCGGCGCACCGCCAGGTCTCAGCGGCTGAAGGTGCCGAGCCCGTTGGCGTCGAGGTGCTCGATGGTGACGCTTCCGGCCTTGCCGGAGCCGGTGGTGCGGAAAGTGACGCCGGACAGGCCGACGGCGTTCTCGCCCTGCGTCCGGTAGCTGAAGGTGTCGCCCGTGTAGTGCCTCAAGGGGAACGTCGTCTTTCGCGGACCCAGCGTCATGCTCAGACGGCCTCTGTCGTCACTGGTGACGGTGACCGGCCCGTAGTACTCGTTCGCGTAGGTGCCCGTGTAGACGTCGTCGGCCTTGGCCGGTGCGGCCTTGGCGGGCGGCTTGGTGTAGTTCGTGGGGGAGATCCCCGTATAGGCGGCGGCCCGCACCACTTTCTTGTAGAAGGCCAGCCAGTCGACCGTCTGCTTCCCGTTCTGGGCGATGTCGAAGAACGCGGCGGCTATCGCCTCGGGTACGCCGACGGGTTGTCCGTTCGTCAGCACGACGATGCCGAGCCGTTCGCCGGGCAGCAGGGTGACCTCGGTCGCGGCGCCCAGGTCGAAGGCGCCGGAATGGTTCAGACGCAGCCGCCCGCGCTCGTCGTAGCCGACGTTCCAGCCGAGCCCGTAGAAGCCCGGCTCACCTGCCGGGGCGAGTGGGTCCATCGCGACGGAGTGGGGGATGCGGGTCTGGTCCAGGGCCGCCGGGTCGACCAACGGCTCCCCCTTCACCGCGCCGTTGTCCAGTTGCAGGCGCATCCACTCGGTGAGGTCGTCGACACTCGAACTCGCACCGCCCGCAGGCGCCTGGCTGTCGGCGTTCTCCGTGGTGGAGGGCTTCCAGCGGCCGTCGACCTCGACATGGGCCGACGCTTTGTCGACGGCCTTGTCATAGTCGGCGCGCCGGTAGCTGGAGTGATCCATCCCCAGGGGCTTGAACAGCGTGTCCGCTGCCAGCCGCGGCCAGTCGGTGTGCGCAGCGTCGGCCACCGCCACCCCGGCTTCGGTGAAGCCGTAGTTGGTGTAGGCGTAGCTCGCGCGGAAGGGGGCCAGCGGCTCGAACCGCAGGTGCCGCAGAATGTAGTCGCGCTGGTAGCCCAGGTCCTCCAGCAGGTCACCGGCGTGGTCGGGCAGCCCGCTGCGGTGCGAGAACAGGTCCGCGACCGTCACGTTCGCGGTCACGTACGGGTTCCTGAGCGCGAAGCCCGGATCATGGTCGACTATCCGGTCGTCCCAGCCGACGACCTTGTGCCCCACCGCCCCGGAGACGACGGTGGACGACAACGGCTTGGACAAGGACGCCAACTGGAAGACGGTCTCGGGGTCGACCTTCTCGCTCCTGCCCAGCTCGCGGACGCCGAAGCCCTTCTCGTACACGACCTTGTCGCGGTGGACGACGCCCACGGCGACCCCTGGCACCCCGGTCTGCCGCATCGCGTTCCCCACCAGGCCGTCGAGCCGGTCCACGGCGTCCTGCACCTGCGCCTGCGTCAACTGGGGTGGAGGTTGCTTCGGTGGCGTGGGGGCGAGCGACGCGGTGGTGGACGGACTGCCGGTGTCGGCGTCCACGCTCGCGCACCCCGACAGGGCGATTCCGAGCACACCCAGGTACACCACTGCAGGGCTCATCCGGGCCCGCCGGCGCGGCCTCCTCCTGCGACTTTGACGCCTCATGTTTCTCAGGGCGGGTTGGCCGCCATCCGGCAGGCGCCGTTCGCGGCGCCGCCGGGCACGCCGGCCCCGGTCAGGCCGCTCACACAGCCCGCCAGGTCACCGTGCACGCCTTGGGTGCACGCCGTTCCGACCGCGTCCGACACTTCGACGCCCGCCTGCTGGACCAGCCCCGTGCAGGCCGGGATGTCCGCATGGGCGGCGGGAGCGGTGAACGCCACGCCGCCGAGTACGAGGGTCAGACCGGTGAGGGCACCAGCGGTGCGGGCCGGCACGCGCATGGGAGACACCTGCCTTCCGTGGTCGGTCGGGGACCGGCGGATTCGACGCGCCGAGCAGCGCCGCCGGCACCGCCTGCCGTCGCCGGATCAGGCGAGAGCCGGCGTACGCGCGAGGACCTGTCTCACGACGTGCTGCGGCTCTCGGCCTCGGCCTGGGCGATGGCCTCGGCCTCACTGTCGGCCAGTGCGAGCGCGACCCCGAACGCCTGGGCGATGTGGCCGGAGGCCGACATGACGCGTGCGGTCCCCACGACGGGGGCGATGGCGACGAGGAGATCCTGCAGCTGCTCGACCGTGAAGTCGGCCTTGACCGCGGGGTTGATGTGGGCCAGGTAGGAGATCGCCGGTGCGTCCATGGCCACGAGTGCGGCGAGGCGGGCCAGGATGATCGTCCGCTCGTCCATGTGGCAGTGCTCGATGGAGTCGATCGTCATGGCGGCGATCGTGTCGAGTACCGGAGTCTCGGATGCATGAGCCATGGTTGGGCCGCCTCCTTGTGGTGTAGGGAGATGAACCGCCACCCGCTCGACGCGGGAGCCCCCCTGCAGCCCGGCGGTTGCGAGTCAAGCGTAAGCACGCCCCGGTGGGCGCGCGCGTCGAGCCGGACCGCTGGATCGGACGTGGCGAGCCGGTGTCACACCCGGGCGGGGGCGGCGGGATCGGAGGCCCTGGCTGCGAAATCACCCGCACCGTGTGAGGTCGCCGGCGCCCCGCGGGCGCAGCCTGGAGTCATCGGGTCAGCGCCGGGCGGGAGAGGAATCGACCACTCGGAGAGCGACGCCGCCCCGCTCAGCAGCCCTCGCTGATCAGCGGACGAAGCCAACGGAGGCAGACATGACCACGGCACCCGTCACACACACCCGGAAACAGCAGTGGGCCACCGGGCTGATCCTCTTCGGCGCCGTGATGCTGATGATCGCGGGAGTGATCGACATCTTCCGCGGCATCATGGGAATCGCCAAGGACGACGTGTTCTTCGTGACAGGCGGTTACGTCTTCCAGTTCGACCTGACCGGCTGGGGCTGGGTCACCCTCATCCTGGGTGCCGTCGCCGTGGTGGTCAGCATGGGACTCTTCCAGTCGGCGAACTGGGCACGGATCTCCGGCATCGTCATCGCCGGACTGATCATCATCGCCAACTTCCTGTCCCTGCCCTACTCCCCGGTGTGGTCGACCCTGATGATCGCGTTCGCCGGGGTCGTCATCTGGGCCCTGTGCGTGGCCCAGCCCAGGGGGACCGAGCCGCGCCAGAGCGGCACATCGGGCGTCACCTGACGCCCTCGTCGCCGAGTGAGGTACTGGGATGAGTGCCGGAGAACGGGCCAAGGCCATGGCCGAACAGGTCGTCGGAAAGACCGTGCGCAAGGCGGCGCACGCGGTGCACAAGGAGACCCTCGCGGCCAAAGGCGCCGCGCTCGAAGCACGGGGCAGGATGCGCGGCGCGAAGGAACGGACCAAGGGCTCCTTCAAGCACTGAGCGGTCCTCCGGGTCGGTCGGACCGATGCGGACGCCCACCGCCCTGAGGGTGCCGGGCCCTCCCGGCACCCCGAGGCCGGTCCGTCACCTGCCCTGCCTCAGCGGTCGCAGGACCGCCTCGCCCACGCGTACGAGCGCGGACAGCGGTGGTCCGGCCCAGCCGGTGAGGTCCCGCGCGAGGGCGGGGTCCAGCTCGACGGTCACCTTGACGTAACGCGTGTCCAGTGCGGTGATCCTCCTGGGAGGGGACGAGGGGGCCGCGGTGTCGGGCCGGGGCCGCATCGCGGCGCGATAGGCGTCTTTGCGCTGGTTCATACCGTGTCCTGACGCTTGATGAGCTCCTCGGCGAGGTCCATGTACGCGGTGCCCTCCACCTGGACGGGACTGCCGAAGGACTGCGAGTACAGGTCCAGGCGCGGGATGTGTGTGGACAGCACGTGGAAACCCCGCTCGGCCAGGGCCTCGCGCGCATCGGCGTCGGGGCCGGTGCGCGTGGCATCCGGGCGATTGGTGCGGTTCAGCAGGACGGCGGCCCGGGCCGGCCGGGCGCGCAACGACTGCAGGTCGTCCATCTCCCGGTCGATGGGCGCCATGCGGTCCAGCTCGATCGGGGCCGGGGTCACGGGCACGATCCACTCGTCGGCGTACCTCATGACGCCCCGGGCGATGGGGGCGTGGTCCTCCAGCTGCGGGGCGTCGAACACCACCGCCTGCCGGTTGTCGAGGAAGTCGTTCACGCGACGGTGCACGTCCCCCACGGGAAGGGCGAGCACGGGGAACGGGAAGCCGCCCGCCAGTTCGCTCCAGCGCAGCGCGGACGAAGCGGGGTCGCTGTCCACGAGCAGCGGTGACAGGCCCGATGCGTGCAACGCGTGGGCCAACCAGACGGCGCTCGTCGTCTTTCCCACTCCGGGTTTGAGGTTCACGAATGCATAGCTCAGCGGCACAGGAGCCGACGCTAACGGCCGCGCGCCGACGGCCGCCGTCGGCACGGAGCCGCCATGCCCGGTTCACCCTGCGGCGCCGGCGAATCATTCCCGCGGGCTAACGCGGGCGGCGCCGCCGCACGCAGGGGCCGCCACGCCTCGCCCGCCACCCACGGCCACCACGGCTCCGGTCGGCCACGGGCTGCCCGGTCCCCGTGATCACGGTGTTCGTGTCTCACGAGGACGGTCCTCGGCCTGGAGCTCGAACCACATGGTCTTGCCGGTGGCGGTACGAACGCTGCCCCAGGCGGCCGCGAGCAGGTCGAGGAGCTCGATGCCCCGGCCGCCCTCCGCGTACGGCTCGGCGGCGCTGCGTGCGGGGCACACGGACTCGGTGTCCTCGACCTCGCACAGCAGGCGGGAGTCACGCAGCCGCAGGTTGAGCCTGAGCGGGCCGCGCGTGTGCCGCAGGGCGTTGGTGACCAGTTCGCTGACCAGCAGCTCAGCGGTGTCGGCCAGGTCGCTCACGGCCCAGTCGTCCAGTTGCGCGGTCACCAGCCGACGGGCTCGGCGCACGGAGGTCGGTTCACGCCGCAGGGGCCAGGAGGCATCCCGGTCGGTGGCACGGCCACGCGGCGCGTCAAGCGGTCGCAGCGGGGTGAGCACGGGGGACCACAGGGCGCGCTGCCTGGCGAACCACGAGGGTCCGCCGGCGCGAGAAGACCGCTTTCCCCGACGGAGGACGATGGGGTGTCCGATGGCCCGGGTGGCCATGGGAATCAGTCCTTTCTCCGGCGGCCGGACGGCCCGCCGCATGATCACGCCCGGGTGTGCGCCAGGCTCCGATACGTAGCAGTCGCTACACCTCAAATATAGACGTAGCGGACGCTACAGTAAAGAGTCCGCCAAACCGGACAACTGAGAGCATGATCGCAAGCACCCGGGAGCCCCCATGCCTCGCTCGACCGATCCAGCCAAGCGTCGCCACCTTCTCGACCGGGTCCGCGAGTACGTGCTGCGCAACGGCGTCGCGGACCTGTCTCTGCGCCCGCTGGCCAAGGCCCTGGACACCAGCGACCGCATGCTCCTGTACTACTTCGGCACCAAGGAACGGATGGTCGCCGAAGCCCTCGAGATCTACGAACGCCGGCCGCTTCTGCGCACCCGCCGGCTGCTGGAGAGCATCGGCTCGCCCACGGACCCCGCGAGCCTGCGCCACTTCATGGAGGAGGTGTGGCGCCAGTTCAGCGACCCCGGCGTGCGTGCCACCCTGCCTCTCTACCTCGAGGTCATGAGTGCCAGCGTGCTCCACCCGGACCGCTACGGCCCCGTCATGCGCGATCTCGTCACCGACTGGACGGACCTGTTCACATCCGTGTTCCGCGACCTCGGCATGGCCCAGGACCGCGCGCGGGCACAGGCCACCCTCCTGACCGACGCCTCCTTCGGTCTCCTGATCGCCCCGCTGGCTGACGGCCACTGGGACCGAGCCGACAAGGCCTTCACCGCCCTCCTCGACGGCCTGGAACCCGGCTGGCACATCACGGCGTGACGACCGCGGCCTCCATCCGGCCGTGTGCCTCACCCACCTCGGTGCGCTTGACCGCTCGCAGCCGGCGTCGGACGTCCCGGCGTTCCGGACCTCACCGGCCGGCGTCCCGAGTCGAGGGTCGCAGGACACGCGACTACGATGGCGGTGTCGCCCCATCGAGGGTCTGACCAGGGACTCGGCCCGGAACGCCGGTGTGCGGCAGCGCCGTATTCCCCAGGGCGGGGTCACGCCCCGCCCGTCTTCGCCATGCTTCTCAGCCCCGCCAGGGAGCATTGCCATGCCCGCTCAATTTCCCTCGCTCATCCTCGAGCGTCCGGCACAGGAACTGGCCGACGCGACCTCGAGCCCTCCGTTCCTGTACGAGCTGGAGCCGACCGAAGCGCGCAAGGTCCTCGACGACCTGCAGGCCGCTCCGGTCGACAAGCTGCCGGTCTCCGAGGAGTGGCTCACCGTACCGGCCTCCGTGGGCGATGTGCGGGTGCGCATCGTCAGACCGGAGGGCGCCACCGGAGCGCTGCCCGTCATCCTGTACATGCACGGTGGCGGCTGGGTGCTGGGCAACGCCGCCACCCATGACCGTCTGGTACGGGAGTTGGCGGTGGGTGTGCAGGCGGCGGTGGCCTTCGTCGAGTACACGCCCTCGCCCGAGGCCCACTACCCCGTCGCCATCGAGCAGGGCTACGCCGCGGCGCAGTGGATCACGCGCGAAGGAGCGTCCAAGGGCCTGGACGCCCGGCGCATGGCGGTGGCCGGCGACTCGGTCGGGGGGAACATGACCGCCGCGCTCGCCCTGCTGGCCAAGGAACGCGGTGACGTCACCTTCGTGCAGCAGTCGATGTACTACCCGGTCACGGACGCGGACATGAACACCAAGTCCTACGACCAGTTCGACACCGGCTACTACCTCAGCCGCAAGGCGATGGAGTGGTTCTGGGACGCCTACACCACCGACCCGAAGCAGCGCGCGGAGATCACCGCCTCTCCCAACCACGCCACCACCGAGCAGCTCACCGGCCTGCCACCCGCCCTGCTGATCGTGGACGAGGCCGACGTACTGCGCGACGAGGGCGAGGCGTACGCCGCCAAGCTGCGGGCCGCAGGCGTCCCGGTCACCACGGTGCGCTACGACGGCACCGTGCACGACTTCATGATGATCAACTCGCTCAGCGAGTCCAAGGCCACCCGCGCCGCCGTCGACCAGGCCGTCTCGCTCCTGCGCGACGCCCTCGGAACCTCGCTCTGACGACGAGGGGCCCAACCGGACGCAGAGGCAGCACTGGGGCCGCCGCGCTCACTTCCTGCGACGCAACGGCGTTGCCGACGCGGTCGTCGTGCCGGTCGTCCGCGACTGCGCAGGCCCCAAGCGCGAGTGCCGTGAGCGAAGGAACCGAGAGCGTGAAGTGCCCGCGAACGAAGCTGACCGGACGCGTCGTTCGTCCCGACGACCCCGACTACGCCGACGCGCGTCTGGGCTGGGACGAGCTGTTCGTCCACCATCCCTCGGTCATCGTCTACGTCCAGAACGCTCAGGATGCGGTCAACGCCCTGGCCTGGGCCCGGCAGCATGACGTCCCGCCACGGGTGCGGAGCGGCGGCCACAGCCTCGAGGGCTGGTCGAACGTGGACAACGGCATCGTGATCGATGTCAGCGAACTGAAGTCGGCTCACATCGACACCACCGCCCGCACGACGACGGTCGGCGCCGGGCTCAGCCAGCTGGAAGCGGTGACCACGCTCGCGGAGAAGAACCTCGCGGTGACGACCGGAACGGAGGGAAGCGTCGGCCTGTCCGGCGCGACGCTCGGAGGCGGCTTCGGCTTCCTCACCCGCTACCTCGGCATGGCCTGCGACAGCCTGATCGGCGCCGAGATCGTCGTAGCGGAAGGCACAGATGGCGCCAGGGTGATCAACGCCGACCTGGAGAACCACTCCGACCTGCTCTGGGCCCTCCGTGGCGCAGGCAACGGCAACTTCGGGATCGTCACATCCCTGACCTACCAGGTGATTCCGCTGGAGAGCGTCACCTACCTGCAAGCGACCTGGGACGGCATCGGGGACCTGCAGGGGGTCTTCGAGGCGTGGCAGCACACGACGCCGGTCGCCGACGACCGCCTCGGCGCCCAGCTCGAGATCCGCAGGAACCGGATCCTGCTGTTCGCGGTCCTCGCGGAAGGAACCCCGGCGGAGGCCGAGCAGGCGCTGACCCCGATCCTGTCGGTCGGTGACCCCATTGTCACGGTGCAGGTCGGCAATTGGGGCGACGTGTATGCGGCGTTCCAGATCCCCGCTGAGGACGAGCCCGCGAACTGGAAGTTCTGCTCGCAGTTCACCAGCGTGCCCTTCCCGAGGACAGCGATCGGCGTGATCGCCTCGTTCATGCGTGACGCGCCCACGGACGACAGCAACTTCTTCACCCAGGCCTTCGGCGGTGCTGTCAGGAAGAGCCCCCGCGGTGGTACGTCGTTCCCCCACCGCGACGCGCTCTTCTACTCCGAGCCCGGCGCCGGCTGGGGGAAACGCGGAGTGCCGGGCAGCGGCGCCGAACTGACTTTGCGGGCCCAGGCCTGGATCGCCGAGTTCAGCCAGGCACTGCGGCCCTATGCCAACGGTGCCTACGTCAACGTTCCGAACGTCGGCATGCAGAACTGGCAGACCGCCTACTGGGGAGAGAACTTCGACCGGCTGCGCACGATCAAGGCGAAGTACGACCCCGGGAACGTGTTCCGGTACGAGCAGAGCATCCCGCCCGCATCCTGCTGACCGACTACGACAGCGGTCGTCCACAACCGCGGTCGGCCACGACGGCGGCTCGGGCGACCGGGCCGCCGGAGCACCCTGTCAGTGCTCGAAGACACCGACGTCTCCCGGTTCGGTCTCCAACGCCGGGCGATCGAACAGCAGCAAGCCGACGAAGAACAGCCCGCCCACGACGAGCAGGCCCCCCACGATCAGCACGGGGACCAGCGCCTCAGCCGGCGACACCAGCACGACCAGGGACGCGAGCGTCCACACCAGCGCGCAGACGGCGACCGGCAACTCGAACCGCCCGAGGTCGAACGCGCCCTTCTTGCGGTCCAGACGGCGCCGCACCGCCAGGTACAGGACGATCGTCGCACCGTAGATGATCGCGGGAAGGATCGTGGACGCCGTGATCAGCTTCAACAGCGCGGCGCCCGGCAGCGCCACCATCAGGACGAGGCCCACGACGAGAATCAGCACCGTCGCAGGGACCGGCGTCTGTGTACGGGGGTTGACCCGGCGCATGAGCCGGTGGGCGGGGAAGCGCCCGTCGCGCGACATCGCGAAGACCATCCGTGAGCACGCGGTCATCACCACCGTCCCGGCGCCGAAGAACGCGATCGCGATGGCCACCAGGAGCACTCTCTCCATCTGCGGCCCCAGTTGCTCACGCATGATCGCCGCCACGGGCGACTCGCTCGCGCTGATCCTCGGGACGTCCTCGATCGCGATGGTGAGGCAGATCAGGAACGCGATACCCAGGACACCGGCGGCCACGACGGACCCCACGATGGCGCGCGGGACGGTGCGGAAGGGGTCCTTGGCCTCCTCGGCCAGATTCGCCGCGGAATCGAAGCCGACGAGCGTGGCAAGGCCCATGATCATCGCGATCATCAGCCCGCCGCCGACGTCGAAGTAGTGCGGGGCATGCTCGGTGATGCCGCGCGAGGTCAGGTTGCCGACCGCGCCACGGCCGGTGACCGCCACCGCGATGGCAAGGGCGAGCGCCACCACCACGACCAACGCCAGCTCCAGCCCCACCGCGCACGTGTTGATCAGGCTGACGAGGCGTGTCGAGGCCACGACGATCACGGCTTGGACCAGCAGAACCACCAGGGTGATCACCCGCGCGGTGTCCTCGTCCGGCCGCATGCCCACGAGCGGCATGAACGCCTGACTCGCGAGCGCGTTGTCGATCGCCACCACCGCGATGGCCAGGTAGCAGAAGCTCAGCCAGCCGAACCCCCAGCCGACCTTCGGGTTGGCCAGCCGCGAGGCCCACTGGTACGACGAGCCGCTGAGCGGGATACGCCCGGCGAGCTGCGCCACCACCAACGCCACCAGCACCTGCCCCGCCGTCGCGATCACCCACAGCCAGATCCCGACCGGTCCCGCGTTCTGCAGCACGTCGTCATAGGTCGAAAAGACGCCGACCGCCACCGAGATGAACGCGAACGAGATCGCGAACACCTGAAAGGAGCCGAGCGTCCGCTTCAGCTCCTGCTGATAGCCCCCGAGGGCAACGGAATCCTCCTTGCCCTCGGAGCCCGGCGAAGCCGCGTCCACCACTTCGACACCCGCCTTCCGCCGCGCACCGTGCATTCGCATACATATAAGACACATGCGCAGCACTTGTGCACCCGGGAGCTCACTACGTGGGTGTCCATCTGCCGCATGCCGTCCCGCCGCAGGCGCGGCACGCCTCACATCCCGGTCATACCGCCACCGATGAGACCCGGAGCCAGCGCCGGCACCCAGAAGACGGCGACGGCCAGAGCGATCGAGACGACACCCACGGCGCGGGCCACCAGACGGCCGGCCGGAGCGAGCTTCTCAGCAGTGACCACGGCGGCCAGCGCCACCATGGCCCACAGGTTCATCAGACCGAACGCCGCCAACAGCAGCATGAGCGACCAGCAGCACCCCAGGCAGAAGGCACCGTGGTGGGCTCCGGCGCGCAGATCACGAGAAGGTCCTGGGTACGAGGCATAGCGAAGCATCTGCCCGACCGGAGAGCGGCAGCGCGCCAGACAGCGGTCTTTGAGGGGCGTGAGCTGGTAGACGCCACTGACCGCGAACACGGCCGCGGCCACTGCGGTCCCTGCCGCGGCGGGAAGGGTCGCCGCCCGGCCCAGGCCCGCGGCCAGCGCGTACGCCGGCAGCCCGGCCGCGGCCCAGACGAGCAGATAGGCACCGGTGAAAGCGGCCATGCGCCCCGACCGGTGCACGGTGATGGTGCGCGCATACAGCGCAGCCACGGGAGCCGTGGCGGGCAGCATCATGGCGGCCATCATCAGCGTCCACACGGCCAGGAAGGCGGGCAGTCCCAGGCCCATGGTGCCAGCCGTTGCCTGCGTGCCTCCCCAGCGCGTCACCATCCAGCTCCAGGCGATGGCCGCGGCGACCAGCAGAAGCCCGGCAGGGTGCGCCCAGCGGCGGCCGCTGACCGGCCCGTCGGTCATGCGGACCATGTGAAGGGCGCCGAGTGTCCGTTGCCGCCGGTGAAGTCCCAGGACCGGCCGTACACGCCGTGGCCCGTCGACCGGGTGGACCGGGCGATCGTCAGCGTGCTGTTCACAGGGTGGAACATGCCGGTCAGGCCCATCACCGGACCGTCCTCACCGAACTGCGGGGCGACCTGGTCCTCGATCTCGATGTCGATGGCGTCGCCCACCCGCGCGGCGTGGCGGCGGCCGTCGTCGCGGTAGTCGATGGGGACGCGCCGCACACCGAGGACCTCGCCGATGAGCGGGGTGAGGGCCGCCATCGGCCCGCCGGCCTGGCCGGAGAAGACCTTGCCCAGCGCCTCCGCCTGGCTGTCGTCGGCCGAAACATCGACATAGAGCGCGACCTGCCAGCCGCCCTCGGCCATCACCCGGGGTGCGTCGATGAAGACGGCGACGCTGTGGTCGGAGACGTCCACGTCGTCCACGGTCCCGCTGTCCACGTGGAACGCGAAGGTGACCTGGCAGCGCTCGTGGTCGGCGGGCGCGGTGAGGCCCGAGGTGGTGCAGGGGCACACCACGTCGCAGTTGCAGCTCTCCAGGTACGTGCCGCTCAGATTCCAGGGCATTCTTCCTCCCTGTTCCGCGTCCCCCCTCGGCATTCCGCACACCTCAGGAGGGTCCGTCGCACAGTCCGTCCCACCCAGAAGTCGCTTTTTCCCAGGCTATTCCCGACAGCCCCCGTCGCGCAGATCCACTGCCGGCGCAAGCGGCTGACGGTTGTGCGCGCGGCACGGGGGGGGCCAGCCGGGCGGAGCGGGGCGGGGACAGGAACGCAGGCCCGGCCGGGGGCGGCCCGCGTGCGAGGAGCAGAGCGAGCCGCTTCGACGAGGTGGACGGGGGTGCACCTCAGCTGCGTCGAAAAACCCACAGGGCCGAGCCCGCGGCTCAGCGGCGTCCGAGGTGAAGCAGCCGGCGCCAATGCGCCGACCGCAGCCGGCGCAGCACTCACCTCGTCCTCGCTCACCCCCGCCAGCGCCTCCATCACCCGATCGAGCGCCTCGCCCACCTCGGTGCGCGCGACCGCTCGAAGCCGGCGTCGGACCCCACCTCGAGGCACTGCACCGATCGGCTTCCTACGTCCCGAAGCCGTGCCCCAGACCCCTTCGTCACGCGACCCGGGTCCGACCAAGCACTTCGTCGGCGCTGCGCGGCTCCGTACGCGGCTGCTGGTTGAGCTTGTGGCGCGCGATGGAGGATCGCCGGTAGACCTCCTTGCGGGCCCGCATGATGTTGCCCAGGGGGGCGTGCTCGGCGGTGACTCTCCAGGGCGTGAAGGACAGTGCGTCCATCTTGTCCAGGTTTTCCGGGCTGGAGATGTCCTGCTGTGGCAGCCGCAGTCTGGCCACGGTGACGGACGGCGAGAGCTTCTCGGGCCACTCCACGGTGAGGTCCTCCACCGGCATGCGCTCCAGGTCGGTGCAGAGCTGGACCTGGATGTCGAAGGCGTAGGGCCGCTCCTGCAACTCGGCCTGCAGGGCCGGGCGGAAGACCTCCGCCGCGGAGGTCGGGTCGATGTCGCGCCTCACCACCGCGGCGGCGGCGGCCGGGTCGGGGGTGAAGCGGACCTTGGCGATGTAGTCGCCGTGCCGGACCGCGCCCATCGTCCAGTAGCTCGACAGCAGTATGTTCGCGGGAGGGGTCTTCGCCAGGCGAAGGAAGGCCAGGAACTCGTCCCACGCCCAGTTGTCCTGGTCCAGGGTTCCTTTTCCTGTCACGAACTCGGTGAAGAAGCGATGTGCGCCGGGTCGCCCCTGGGAGAAGTAGGCCGGCGCGTTCAGGAACAGTTCCTGGATGAACAAGTAGTGCTCGACCGTGTTGCAGAAGAAGATCGGGCCGTTGATGTTGGCGTAGTCGAACGTGCCCGTGTCCGGTTCGTCTTGCAGCAGCGTCGGGCCAGGGATGTCGAACATCTTCAGCGCCAGTCCGGTGGCGGCACCCAGTCGTGCGTCGGCTCCGGCGTGCGGCGAGCCGTTGGAGAAGCGGATGAGCGCGTCGTGGGTCCCCGGGGTCGCGTAGATCCCCTGGGCGTACTCGGGGGGCAGCCCGTCCAGGATCTCCACTTCCCCTCGGACCAGCCCGTACCCCTTGGCATGGGCGTCGCGCAGGGCCCGGCCGGTGCCACCGGCCTCGAGCGACTCGGCGATGTAGTTCTCGGTCTTTTCGATGACCCTCTGCAAGTTCTCCTCGAAGTGCGGATCGTCGTCTTCGATGTCCGGTGTGTAGCGGACGAACTGTGCTGCCATGACTCCGACCTCTCCTTTTGGAGACTGTGATCGCACCTCGGGGGTGGGGACCGTCCTCAGCCCTCCAGTTCCGCGAGCCAGCGCAAGGCGCGCAGCCCCGGTACGAAGCAGTACTCGCCGCCGCGGGTGACCACGAAGCTGGGCAGGTTCTGCAGGCGGCGCCGGACCGGCTTCTCCGGGATGGTGACTGTGCCGGTTCCGCCGTGATGCCCGGCCACCGGGTCCTGCTCGCCGGGGTAGCCGATGAAGTTGCCGTCGTTGACCCATTCGGCCTTGATGAACTCGAACTGCCGTTCAAGATGGGCACCGAGGAAGACCCCGACCAGACCGCGGTCGGCGCCGTCGTCCTCCAGCATGCCCTCCGGCAGCGGCGGGCCGTAGGTGGTGCCGCGGCGGATGAGGCGGTGCATGCGTGCGTCGCCGATGATGGTGGCATCCCGGGGGTTGGTGCGCCGGATGTGCGCACCGGCGGGGCACCGGTACCCGCGGTCGTCGTTCTCCCGGTACAGGAAGTTGTTGACCCGGTGCGGATCGGCCGCCAGCTCAGGATCATCGTGCTCCGGAGACAGCGCCAGCGGCGCCCCGCTCGGCCAGCGCCCGACCATCTTCGCCGCCAACAGGGCCTCCTCCTCGGCGCCGGCGCTGTTGGCGCGCAGGTAGCGGCGCCAGGCCGCCACATTGGTGTGGATCTTGCGAACGGCCGCGTAGGTCCCGTTGCGCCCCAGCACTTCGGGGCTGGGCATGGCAGGCAGGTTCCCGGTTTCGTCGGGGTAGCCGAGGATGAACTCACCGGCCTTGAGTGGAGCTTCCTGCGGGTTGGAGCCGGGAAGCCCGACGCCCTCGATGTTCGGATGGCTGATGCCGTCACGGAAACCGAAGGTGGTGCGCCCGGTCGGGAGCTGGCGGACCTCCTGCTGCCAGATCACCTGGACACCGGGCGTGTCCTCGTAGGCGACGCGGGCCCGCTCCAGCTCCTTGTCCAGTTGCGCCGCGTCGGAGGAGAGGGCACTCAACGCGATGTGGACCTCGCCCGTCCCGAACGGCGCCTCCCAGTGGGCCGGCGCACTCTCGCCCACGTCGCCGATCAGCTCCGCCCGAGCGGCCATGCCCTCACGGAACGCCTGCGGAAAGCTGTCCAGCGACTCCTGAGGCACTCCGAGGGCCCTCAGCCCCTGATAGGTCAACGCCACGGCAACCCAGGCGTCCTGGCTCCGGTCCGCACTCGGCAGACCGCCCGAGGTCACCGGAAGCAGCCGCCGCAGCAGGGCCCGGCCGGCATGGCGGTCATCGACGCGCAGGAAGACGAACTTTCCCTCGTAGGGCACAGGCCGTGGACGCAGTGCCCCGCTCTGGACGTCGTCGATCTCGACGCGCACACCGGTCGCGCCGCTGCTGTCCGCCGTGGTCATGATCGCTCGTGCCTCCACATCGGTCTCTGCCTGGGCAGCGCTGCAATGGCTGACACGCAAGTCCTGCAACGGCTGACGCTGACTCGCACCGGCCGACGCGGTTCACCGATGGTGGAAGTCGGCTCTGAGGGCTGGCCGTGTCCGGGTTCCAGGCCGAGGGGTTCTAGGCCGAGGGGTTCTAGGCCGAGGCCTCTTCCAGCAGCTTCTGGAAGGCAGGCGTGGCAATCAACTCCGCGTTGGCCGGATTCTCCAGCGCCGCCCGGAACTCGGGGGTGTCCAGCACCGCCTGGAACGCCTCGCTCACTCGCTGGTCCTTCCAGACCTGCTGCACGGTCAGATCGGGATAGGAACTGACGAAGACTCCCGCAGGCTCCTGGTGGGAGAGGAACCAGTCCTTCACCCCCGGATCTTTGACCCCGGGGAACCCATCGGTGTGGGAGAAGACCTTGTCGAAGCGGTCCCCGACTTCCGTCTGGGCGAAGTCGTCGATGTAGTTGTCCCAGGAGCCGTCGAAGACGCTGGCGAACATGTGCCGGGTGTCATTGTCGAAGATCACGTGCCGTGCGTCGTGCAGGGTGCCGATCTGGCGCAGGGCCGCATGGACCCTCTCGTCATTCGTCGCGTCGGCGAGCATGGCGAGATCCTCACGCAAGGCATCCGCATGGCCCGGCTTGATCTGGGTGAAGACGGTGAACTCGTTCGAGACCCCGTCCGACCTGCCTGGGCGCTCGGGGTGAGCTGATCGGGTCGCGCCTGTCGTTGCAGTCATCGCGAGACTCCCCTGCCGCGGATCGGTGCGAGGGTCACCAAACGCCGGAGCACGGGGCGTCATCGCCCTCACGACCCAATCCTCACCGCAGATGCGCTGCCACGCATCCTCAGCCCTGGCTGATGCGGTCACCCGGGACGGATTCCCGGGAAGCGCCGCCACCGGCGTGTCCACTTCGATCACTTCTCGCTTTCCCCACCAGGGGCAATCACGTTCCGTGACGGATTTTCCGTGACGGCATCGGAGCGGGCGCGGCAGGCCGCCCCGGGACCTCGCGCCCCCAGAGACTCCTGAGGACAGAACCGACCGGGCGCAGGAAGATGGAAGCGGTGGGACAGGCCGGGTATGCCGGCGTCGCCATGTCCGGCAGCCGCTTGTGCGCAGCCGTGATGACAAGGGCACAGCCGATCACGGAACAACCCGTCGCACCGCACAGGCGGTCGGATCACCCGTTTCCGCCATGCCCGCTCCACTGGATCGCCATCCGGAGGCAACCATGGGCGCAGTCCTCGGTGACGTGCTGGGTTTCGCGGCGGCCGTCGCGGTCAGTCCGCTCCCGATCATCGCCATCATCCTCATACTCGCCACGCCTCGGGGACGTCTCAACGGAGTCCTCTTCACCGTCGGCTGGATCCTGGGGCTCGCGGTGCTGGGCGCGGTGATGCTGGCGATCGCGTCCCCGGCAGGCGCCTCCGCCCACAAGCACCCGGCCACCTGGGTGGGAGCGCTCAAACTCGCGCTGGGCCTGTTCCTCGTCCTCTTCGGCGCTCGCCAATGGCACCGGCGCCCGAGAGATCCCTCGCAGGCCAAGCTGCCGAAGTGGATGAGCGCGATAGACCGCCTTACGCCGGTCAAGGTCTTCGGACTCGGACTGGCCTTGGCCGCGCTCAACGCCAAGAACGCCCCGCTGACCATCGCCGCGGGGGCCGCGATCGGCTCAGCCGGCCTGCCGGTGGGGCAGCAGATCGCATCCCTGGCGATCTTCGTCGTGGTCGCCACCCTCGGCCTGCTGGCCCCGCTGGGAGTCTTCCTGCTCGGAGGCGAGCGAGCCAAGACCACGCTCGGCAACTGGAAGGACTGGGCAGCTCAGCACAACGTCGCCGTGATGGCAGTCCTGTTCTTCGTCCTCGGGCTGAAGCTGCTCGGGGACGGCATCGGCATCCTCACCTCCTGACAGGCTTACGCGCGTCATCGTGTGGTTCGATCACAGACGCGCCGCGGTTGACGGACTTGCCTCAGTCGGCTCCCGGACGCGCGCCACCAGATGCCAACGAGCCTGCTCCTGATTCCTGATCAGGAAGGGGCCTCAACTGGATACACAGTCGCTCACAGGCCTGCAACGGGCTCAGCCCCACTCCACCTCGGAGACGATCTGTGGAGCGTGCCCAGGGCCCGGCAGTGGTGTCCGAGAGGGAGCCGACGTCACCGGCGAGCGAGGACGCGAAGCGCCGAGCGCAGGCAGCGCAGCAGCCATCTCCTCCTCGCTCACCCCCGCCAGCGCCTCAATACCCGATCGAGTGCCTCACTCACGTCAGTGCGTGTGACCGCTCGAAGCCGACGTCGGACCTGCGTTCTTGACCGTCAAGGGCAACAACTTCTTGCCGGTCGGGCCGATCTGGATGTGGGTGTCCATCTGCGGACATGCAGCCACTCGCAGCGGCACCGAGTGGAGAGGTTCTTGCCGAGCTTGCTGTTCTCGGTCACGTTGGGTGGAGGCCCCGCCTGAAGCCTGCCACTCCGCAACCGGGCCGCACTCGCGTCAACACGCCATTCATGAGTAGCTCGCGTGAGTGACTGCGGTTTGCGTCGCATTGACGATCTACCGGGCGCCATCAGTCCGGCTCGAGTAGGCAACCTCTTACACAAACTTGACTCTTTTCGGACAAATAGTCCGGTCGTCCTCCTCGCTCGTAAGCGAACGAGTCGTCCTGTTTGGGGAGCGTTCCCGTGCACGCCTTCCCAGCGGAAAGGAGTCGGAAGCATGGCCGACTGGAAGCAGATCAGCGGCGCACTGGTGCGCATCGCGGCGGGGTCCAGGACCAACGTCTGGGGGGTCAACGCCGCCGGGAACATCTACCGCTACACGAACAACGACGCCAGCCCCTGGGTACAGATCCCCGGAGCACTCACCGACATCGGCGCCGGCGCCGACGGCACCGTCTGGGGCGTCAACTCGGCCGGCAACATCTACCGCTACACCGGCGACCAGGACACCGGCCACTGGAAGCAGATCAGCGGCGGACTCAAGGCGATCGCAGCCGGCTCCCGCACCACGGTATGGGGCACGAACGCGGGCGGGAACATCTATCACTACACCAACAACGACGCCAGCCCCTGGGTACAGATCCCCGGAGCACTCACCGACATCGGCGCCGGCGCCGACGGCACCGTCTGGGGCGTCAACTCAGCCGGCAACATCTACCGCTACACCGGCGACCTCCCCGGCTGACCCGTTCGCCGACGAAGAGATCCGTGCGCCGCGCCACGCCCCACCGGCACCGCGGCGCACCCCTATCCCTGACTGGAGGATCAGACTCAGACCCACTCCACCTCGGAGACGATCTGCGGGGCATCTCCAGGGCCCGGCAGCGGCGTTCTGAACACGACCGGCGGCGCCGGCGGGCGAGGACGTGGCGCACCTGCCGCAGCCAGCGCAGCGGCCACCGCGTCCTCGCTCACCCCCGCCAGCGCCTCAACCACCCGATCGAGTTCCT
Source organism: Streptomyces sp. NPDC052301 (assembly GCF_044593395.1). Classification (NCBI taxonomy): domain Bacteria; kingdom Bacillati; phylum Actinomycetota; class Actinomycetes; order Kitasatosporales; family Streptomycetaceae; genus Streptomyces; species Streptomyces sp. NPDC052301. Next base: position 227,083 of record NZ_JBIUBE010000005.1, read on the forward strand.
CACTCACCTCAGTGCGAGTGACCACTCGAAGCCGGCGTCGGACCTGCGTTCTTGACCGTCAGAGGCAGCAGCTTCTTGCCGGTCGGGCCGATCTGGATGTGGGTGTCCATCTGCGGGAACGCGGACATCCACACTCAGCCCGCGATCCCGGAGAGCAGCACTACCAGACGCCGGTAAAGCCTGCCGCTGGGGAGCATCACGCCTCCCCAGCTCGACGCCGGGTCCACTTCGGCTCTGCAGTTCAGTCGGTGTCGTCGCCGCACTTCGGCTCGGCGGACCTGCCCGGCCGAGCCGTTCGGGTCGGCGGGGACGGCTGGGTACCGTCCTTGCCGACCGGCTGGAAGTAGTGGTCCAGCGCCCAGGCGGCCAGGTGGGTGCCGGCCCGGCAGCCGACCACGTCCGCCGTGCGGGAGTGGACGCCGCCCCACACACGGGCGTCGACGACGTCCCGGTTGAGGTCGTCGACGGACCCGTAGAACCGCGTGTTGCCGGTGACCTCGGAGGGGACGTAGAGATCGATGTGCGAGGTGCCGAGAACGCCGGTCAGGGCTCGTGCCACGGCCGCCATGACGGTCGTATGGCCGGCAATGTAGTCCGGGTGTGGCGGAGTGATGAGCAGCGGCTCCCAGGCCGGGTCAGCCGTCGTCGCGGGGTTGCCGTCGGTGTCGGCGAGGCGGATGGCGGTGATCGGCCGCCAGGAGCCGTAGTGGAGCTTGGCGTCCCATGCGGTGACGACGGCGTCGGTCGCTGACGCGTTCACCGCGGCGAACAGCCGGGCCGTCTCGGCGATGCCGAGCCGGTGCCGGGCGGCGTGGTCTCGTACGGCTGTCTGTACCTGTGCGACCAGGTTGCCGCTGAAGAAGAGGGCGGTCTCGGTCTGCTGCGCGCTCCTGCCCGAGTTGGTCTTCGCGCCCATGGCCTTCAGCTCCTGGACATCCTCGGCGTAAGCGGCCGAGGAGAGGGCGGGTGGTCCGCCGGGGCGGAACTGCTGCGGGGAAGCGAGCAGGAGGGGGCGGAGCCTGGCGAGCCAGGTGTCGATGAAGGGCTGGAACGCGGGCGGGGTGGGCCGCCAGACCCCCGGCGCTGGGGAAGCGGTGAAAGGAACGTCCGCGAACCTGCCGTCCCCTTCACGGAGTTCGATGATGCGGTCGGCAGCGCGCCTTCCGTAGTCCACCCCCCGGTCTCTGGCCTGACCGGCCGGAAGAGCGGCGAGCGAGTCCGCGTACGCGGTGTCGAGCCGCTCCTTGAAGGCCGGGAAGTAGGTGAGCAGCACGTCGTGGGCCGCAGTGGCGGCGGCCGCCGCGGAGGATGCCTTGGCCGGACCGCGCTCGTGCCATTTGTACAGGGCGTAGCCGCCTTCGATCCCCACCACGGCGTTGTACACGGCGACGGAGACGAACCCCTCCCAGATCGCTACCTGCCCGGAGGGGCGTGGGCCGAGGCTGGTCTTGATCGTGTCGGTGGCGATGGCGTTCCACTCGCGAACCACGGCTGCCGGGTCCGCCGCCGTCCGGTTGTCCGGTTCGGGGGGACTTGCCGCAGCAGTGAGCGTCACCAGGGCGATGGCCACGACGGCGCAGATGATTGCCCGGACACGTGAACGCGGAGGAACGGGAAGAGGGGGCTCTTGATGCACAGCGTGCTCCCTAGCATCGAGTGCCCAAGGCTTAGCAACGGCCCCCTGCGTGAGCAAGCCAACTCGCCGCGACCGGGCAGGCCCGGGGCGCCCTCGTACGCCTCACCACCCGCTACGAGAAGATCATCGCCGCCGGACGGACCCTGCACCCGCCCCAGGCCCCGGAGAACCGCGCTGCAACCAGGCAAGAGCCGCACACCTGCTCGCCCACCTCGACACCGACTCGACCACGTGCTCCCGTTCACCCTCGACTGGCGGGTGCCCTCGACAACAACAGCGAACAGGCCATCGGGAGGGGGCTCATTGACGTGTGGTGGCGTGTGGTGGCGTGTGAGTGCCGGCCAGCCGGAGATCTTCTGCTGGCTCTTGGCCATCCGGCCGGGCGAGGGGGCTCAGGGGCCATATGGGCCTGCAGAACTCTGGAACGGGCCGTCGGCCGTCAGGTCCACTCCACCTCGGAGACGGTCTGCGAGGCGCCTGTAGGGCCCGGCAGCGGCGTCCGAGCCGAGGCCGACGGCGTCGGCGAGCGAGGACGCGAAGTGCCGACCGCGGCCAACGCGGCGACCACCTCGTCCTCGCTCACCCCCGCCAACACTTCGACCACCCGATCGAGTGCCTCACCCACCTCAGTGCGCGTGCCCGCTCGAAGCCGGCGCCGGACCCGCGTTCTTGACCGTCAGCGGCAGCAGCTTCTTGCCAGTCAGGCCGATTTGTATGGCCGTATCCATCTGCGGGGAGGTAACCACCTACATCCGCCCCCTCGCCGAGCCGAGGGTGGTCGTCCACCTCCTGTCGGCGCCGCCTTCGTCGCTGCCTCGACTGGCGTTTCCCCAGTAGCGATCTCCTGTCGCCCGCTCAATGCCATCAGCTTGGGAAGCTGGGTGCCCTTGCGGTGGCGGTACGCCCATGCGGCAGCCGGCCGATGTGGGGGGTTTCGCTCTGGCGGTCGAGCTTCTGTCCGCCGGTGCAACCGAGCGTAGTCGGTGCGGATCTCGGTTCGGGCGGCCAGTGGCGAACCGTGGACCGCCGGTTTCCCATGCCCGGCTTTGGCAGCTAATCCAAATGGATCTCTTGTCACAACTGGTTTGTAATGCAAAGCTGATGCCATGACAGATGCATCAGTGCCCTCGCAAGGCACCCCTCATGAAGTCCTTACCAGCCTTCGGGACCTGACCCGGCGGGTCCGTGCCGCCCAGCGCGGCGCCTGGTTTCCCCTCTTGCTGCTCGGCCTGCTCACACTGGGCGGAATCCTGGTCAGCCACCTCACCTTCAAGGTCGAGACCGTTCCCTGCCCCGCCGCCGACCCCACGGCAGGCGCCAGCTGCACCCAGGTCACACAGGGCTCGGCGGTCTACTGGCTCGTCGGGCTCGCCCTCGCCTACACCGCGACGGCGTTCTTCTACATCCGCCGCTCCCACGAACGCGGCGTCGGCACCCCGATCCGGCCCTACATCCTCACCGGGATCGTCCTGGTCGGCCTTGTAACGGCCACCACGATCTGGACCATTCGCCACGGGATGCCGAAGCCCGGCGAACCGCTCGACTTCTGGGGCCTGCACCTCGACCCCACCTCAGGGCTGACGGCATTCCTGCACCGACTCATGGGGAACGCCATAGCCGTCGGGCTGCCCCTGCTGGTGCTGTCTTGGGTGGAACGCAGCCGCGTCCTGCTGCTGCTCACCGTGGTGTACCTGGGCATCGAACTGGTGCCGCTCACCGACGGCTGGGCGGGGATCCCTTTCACCTCGCCCTGGTCATCCCTGCCCCACTTCGGTGTCCCCGGTGTACTCCTCCTGCTCGGCGCCCTCGGTTTCGGCCTGGCCGAGCTGCTCGATAAGCGCACACACTCATGAGCGACCAAAGCCAACAGACCGATCAGCACCCCGTCAACGGCCTGGATGATGTTGTCCACCAGCGCGTCCGTCTCGGCATTCTCACCGTGGCCCACCAAGCCCGCCGTGTCGAGTTCTCGTTCCTGCGGACAACGCTCGGCCTCACAGCTGGCAATCTCAGCCAGCACCTGGCCGTCCTGGAGAAGGCCGGACTGATCGACATCGAGAAGGGCTACGAGGGCAAGCGTGCCCGCACCTGGCTCTCCCTCACTCCCGCCGGCGACCAGGCCCTCCGGGACGAAGTCAGCCAACTCAAGCGGCTCATTGACCAGATCGAACAGGGCAGCTCGGACCCACAGTCCTAGCTGGCACCGTCCGGGAACTCCGTTTGCCGCGATCAGCTCGCGCTGGACGCACCGAACACGCGCAGCACGCCGAACACCATCCAAGAGTCCTGGGGAGGACCCTGTGACCACGACATCGGTCACCAATCGAACCGACATGACGCGCCGTCACATGCTCGGAGCAGCGTTGGCCGCAGGCATCGGGGCTGCCGTGCCGCTCGTCTCCGCATCCCGCGCGTGGGCGGCTCCGACCGCCTCCGACCCGGCACAGCTCACCCTGCCTACGCCTACCGGGCCGCACTCTGTGGGCACGGTGCCACTCCATCTCGTCGACACCTCACGTCCGGATCCCGTGGCCGGCCCCGGACATCACCGCGAGCTGATGGCCAGCGTCTGGTACCCCGCTCGCAAGACGGAGGGTCTGCCGCGTGCGTCCTGGATGACCGAGGGCGCGTTGCGGGCGTTGCTGGCGGACATTGGCTTCCCTCTCGACCCCGCCCTCGGCCCGCTCACCGCCGGGCACGTGGGCGCGCCCATCCACCGTACGGGCCACCGTCTGCCGGTCATCGTGTACTCGCACGGTGCTAGCAGCCACCGCGGCGACCACACGATCATGATCCAGGAACTCGCCAGCCACGGCTATGTCGTGGTCACCGTCGACCACACCTACGACACGTTCACCGAGTTCCCCGACGGCCGAGTGGTCATCCCGACAGAGGTCCCGCCGTTCCTGGGGCCACGGGACTTCGCCGCGGACCTCCGGTTCCTGCTCAACTGCGTAGAGCAGCTCGCCGCCGGGCGCAGCCCAGACGTCGACGGCAGGCCACTGCCTCAAGGCCTGCTCGGCGCCCTCGACCCGCAGTGCATCGGCGCGTTCGGCTGGTCGAAGGGCGGCACCGCCACCGCACTCACCATGCTCGCCGACCAGCGCGTGCGCGCCGGGCTCAGCGTCGACGGCCCGATGCAGCCGACCATTACCACCGACCTGGAGCGGCCGTTCATGATGATGACCGCCGACTTCACCCGGGCCGCCATGCCAGACGTCGCCGAGTTCTGGACACACCTGCGCGGCTGGCGGCTCGACATCCAGGCCGACGGGGCCATCCACAACTCCTACGGCGACAACGCGACGCTGATCCCGCAAGCAGGCAAGATCCTCGGCATGACCGACCAGCAGATCCAGGACCGGATCGGCACCCTGGATCCGGCCCGGGCCGTACGGATCCAACAGGCTTATCCCCTCGCGTTCTTCGACCTGCACCTACGGCACCGCGGGGGGCACCTGCTCGAAGGCCCGAGCGCGGCCTACCCAGAGGTGAAGTTCCTCCACTGAAGCGTCGGGCCGCGCACGGTGCGCTTCCGACGAGGACTGCCTCGGCTGCTTGCCGCGCGCGGTGAGCGGAGCGAGCCGCCTTTACCTGGCAGAGGAAGTTGTGGCCCGACCGAGATGGGGGCCTCACAGACCCAATCGCGCCGCTCCATATCACCGCACGCCTACGTGCCCTCCTCCCACCAGGTAAGGAGGCCCAGGGACAGAGCAGTCACGCAAACCGGCAGGTCCCTCAGACCCACTCCACCTCGGAGACGATGTACGGGGTACTTCCAGGGCCCGGCAACGGCGTCCGAGAGGACGCCAGCGGCGCCGACGGGCGAGGGACCGAAGCGCCGGCAGCAGCCAACGCAGCCGCCACCTCGTCCACACTCGCCCTCGCCAGCGCCTCAACCACCCGATCGAGCGCCTCGCTCACCTCAGTGCGCGTGACCACTCGAAGCCGGCGCCGGACCTGCGTTCTTGACCGTCAGAGGCAGCAGCTTCTTGCCGGTCGGGCCGATCTGGATGTGGGTGTCCATCTGGGGGTACACACCAACGGGGTTACAACTGCGCTTCCGCTGGCCGGCGCTATGGGCGGCTGAGGGTGCATGTGATCCCTGCGGCAACCGTCGTGGCGAGAATCCAGCCGACAGGTGGTGCTTGCTGCCGTCTTCCCGCGGTCGACCGGCGACGAGCCGGTGGCCTCGCCCCCCTTCTTTTCGCGCGGATGTGGGAGGCATTCACGCAGGCCCGCGACCAGCCCAACTCCTCGACCGCGTGCAGTTCAGCTAGCAGGAGGCGGTGCAACTGGTCGAAGACACCGGCCTCGTGCCACCGGCCCAGCCGACGCCAGCAGGTCTGATCGGAGCCGACCCCTGTTCCAGCGGCTGCAGCTACCAGCTCACGTCGTTGTAGAGCACGTACAAGATGCCCGGCAGGCACAGCCGGTCGCCCACCGGCCTTGGGTCAGGCGCCTTCTGCGGCGAAGGCGACAGCAGCAGCTCGATCAGCACCCACAGGTCGTCATCCGCGAACCACGGCCGGTTGCTGCCCACATCCTGCGAACGTCGAAATCATCCGCACTGGTCACGGCCGACCAGCACACACCCACAAGATCGTGTTACGAGCTCTGAGAGCCTGACAAGCAATGCAGCCACGCTCGTCACAAACATGGGTACGAATACTCAATCGCTGTGGCGTCTGACGCCGATACGGTAAAGCCACGTTCCGGCTACGGTATGAGTCGATCACCGCACTGCGGTACTGCGGACACGGGGGAGGAAGCACGCATGGCGTGGGACGAGTGGGAGCAGCTCAAAACAGCTGCGGCCAACGGGCCTGGCACTCATATGGAGTTGAACCATGTGCCGTCGGACCCGGGAGTATCCGGCACCCTGCTGTCGAACAAACCGGCCTGGTCCAAGGCGGGCCAAGCAGTCGGCTCGCTCAGCGGCTCCATCACCGCGGCGCTCGAAAGGCTGACGGACGGACAGAAGGGCCTCGTCGCGGAGACCGGCTGCCAGACGTCCGGGGCTCAGAAGGAAGTCCACGACTCGTGGGACCGCTACGTCAAGGCGGTGAGCGGGCGCTGCACAAGGCTCTCGGACCTGCTGGAAAAAGCGGGCACCGACCTGTTGAAGACCGATGAGTCCGTCAAAGCCGAGATCGGCAACCTCAAGGTGGACTACGCGGATACGCCGACGGTCGGCGGCCAGGGCAAGGGGCGGTAACCAGAAGTCATGGACCTCGCGACCCTGAAGGCGCTCGACCCCAAGGAGTTTCTGGGCGCCGCCGACGGATACCGCAGCACCAGTGACATGGCCGGCGCGGCCAAGGACCGCATCGACCACGAGATCGCCGCGGCCATGAGGAAGTCCCTCCACAGCGAGGCCGCGACCGCGGCGATCGGCCAACTGTCGGAGCTGGGCAAGGACTTCCACTACATCCAGATCGAATGTGGACTGGTCAGTACGGCTCTCGAGGCGTTCTCGTACGAGATCGAAGCGGCCAAGAAGAAGCTTCAAGCGGCCATCGACGGCGCGCAGGCGGCGAAGCTCACCGTGAACGCCGACGGCTCGATCACCTACCCGGCGGGCGGGGAGAAGGCTGAGGACGGAAAGGTTCCCGGGGGCGGCACGGTCAGCGGTACGTCGGGCGGCCTGTTCGAGGGCATGTTCGCGGCAGTGAGCCGTCAGTCCGCAGCCCTCGACCCCAACCCGAACCACCGCCTCGCACTGGACTACGCGGATGAGATCGCCGGCGCCCTCAAGGAGGCGACGGAGTCCGACGAGAAGTGGGCGCCGAAACTGCGGGCACTGAAGGCGGACGACGATCTCAGCGTCTCCGACAAGGACCTTGCCGACGCGTCCTCGGACACGAGCGGCGTGCGCGACGCGGGCAAGGAGTACCTCGACTCGCTGCCGCAGCCGCCCAAGGACGGCAAACCGACGGACAACGCGAAGTGGTGGAAGGGGCTCAGCCCGGAGCAGCAGACCGCGTGGATCTCCATGCGCCCCGACTCGGTCGGCGCGCTCGACGGACTTCCCGCCACGGTTCGGGACGAGGCCAACCGGACAGTGCTCTCCGAGACCCATGGTGTCGCACAGGTCAAGTACGACGCCTGGTTGAAGGACCACCCTGAGCCCCCGCAGTACCAGGACCACATCAACTTGCACACGGGAGTGAAGCAGGGCAAGGAGAAGAACCCGGCGTGGGAGGCATGGAAAGCCGAACAGGAGAAGATGCACAAGGGGCTTGACGGCATGGACGCGTTACAGAAGCGTTTCGACCAGACGGGCATCAAGGGACTGCCCGAGGCGTACCTCCTGGGCTTCAGCGCCGACGGAGACGGCCGCGCGATCATCGCCAACGGGAACCCGGACACCGCGGATCACCAGGCGGTGTATGTTCCGGGTACGACCTCCGATTTGGACAGTATCGAGGGGAACGTCAACCGGATGGTGAAGGTCTGGCATGCAGCCCAGGATGAAGCGGATGGGAAACCCGTCTCCACCATCACCTGGCTCGGCTACGACGCACCTGACGGCGTCGTCAAAGACGCGACTTTCCCCCACTACGCATACGATGGCGCACCAGCCTTCAACAAATTCCTCGATGGACTCGACGTATCACATTCCGGCGATTCGGCAGCGCACCGGACCGTGATCGGTCACTCGTACGGGTCGAGTCTCGTGGGTGCTGCGGCCCAGACCGGGGATCTCCACGCCAACGACATCGTCTTCGCGGGCAGTCCCGGCGTGGAGGTTTCCCGCGCCGACCAGATGGACGTGCCGAAGGGGCATGTGTGGAACGAGTACGCCGACGGGGACCCGGTTCCAGAGCTCGGCCGCATGTTCCACGGAGGAGGGTTCGGACGCGTCATCCCCGCCGATTCGGCCTTCGGCGCCAATCAGATGGCCACTGACACCGAGGGTCACGGCGGCTATTGGGATGAACACTCCCAGAGTCTGAAAAATCAGGCCCTGGTAGTGGTCGGGAAATACGACGACGTCAAGGCGGCGCCGGAGCCGACCAGACCGTATACGCCGAAGACGCCGTTCGAAAAATAGGAGTGCCCCTATTATGAAGGACAAGCTGAGCGCCTTTGTGCTCGCCGCGCCCATTGCGCTCATCACTCTCACGGGATGCAGCATGAACTCCGATGAAACCACGATCGTCGGCACGAGCACCTCAATGGATGCCGCCAACGCCACAGAAAAAGTATCCAGTGGAATATACGACCTGATCGGTGTCAAGGGAAAGACTTCCGACAGCCAGTCAGGGGTCTCGGAGTGCTCGGGGAAAGATGAGGATAAGTACTTTCGGATCTTTCATCCGTGGAGTTTCTACCCGACCTCGGCGAGCGACCTCGAAAAGGCGATGAAGAACCTCAGGGCGGAACTGCCGAAACACGGCTGGAAGATCGTCGAGTACGGTCCGGACACCAGCAAGCACAGGAACATCAACCTGACCGCTGACAACGACCAGAAGAAAGTCAGCGTAAACATCGTTCAGATGCTGAAGAACGATCCACCGAAGCTGAGCCTGACCGTCGTGACCGGCTGCTACAAGGTCCCGGACGGTCAGAAGGTCCAACACTTCTGAGCGCGGTGGTACGAGCCGCCTCAAACTCGAAAACGATCACGATTGGGCCATCTTGAGGCGTCTCCAGCACATGAGACTGCACGCGAGTGAGATGAGGGCGTTGTGCAGGTCGAGGCGTCGTTCCCATCGGACGGCCAGGCGCTTGAAATGGTGCAGGAGCGAGAAGGTCAGCTCCACGACGCAGCGAAGCTCGCCCAGTCCCTTGCTGTTGGGCGGGCCTCCGCGGGAGATCACCGGCAGGATCCGGTTTTCCGTCGCCGGGGGCCCTGTACCTGCCGAGGCGTACAGGGCCCGATCAACTACTTGTTGACCACCGTCAGAGGCAGCAGCTTCTTGCCGGTCGGGCCGATCTGGATGTGGGTGTCCATCTGCGGACAAGGTCAGCACTATGTAGGAGCTCCGTGTCGTCACTCGACTTCGATGCCGTACTCCTGGACGAGCTGCTCCAGCCCCCCTGTGTACCCCTTCCCTCCAAGCACGAAGTCCCAGTCGCCATTGGGCCTGCGCCGGAAGGAACCGAGCACCAATGCGGTCTCGCCGGAACGGCCATCGGAGACTTCGAGTCGACCAAGCTCAGTCATTGCCGGGTCCAGCAACCGGATACATGCATCGGTGAATCCGGACAGGTCGGCCCCCGGGTTCACCTCCGGATCCACGGCCGCCACGAGCACGAACCGATCAGCTGCTCCCGGGAGCGCGTCGAAGGAAACATGGAGTGCTGCCTTGTCCGGCGCCGCAGCCGGCACTGCGCGTACCGAGCCGTCTGGGGTCTGCGGGTTGTTGAAGAAGACGAAGTGCTCTTCGCTCAGGATTCGGTTGCCACGGCAGACAAGAGCGCATACGTCCAGTGCCACACTGCCGGACCACGTCATGCCCAACACGTTGTGGTGGTCGGACGCTGTTGCAGGACTGGACGGCGACGGCTGCGCTGGAGTCGGTCGCCCACCCTCCCCCAGGCGCCCACGAAGCCCATGCCGGTGCAGCAGGTCAACGAGTTCACCGCCCGAGATGAGCTCCAAAGGCTTACCCCGGGCGAATGTGTGTGAGCCGGGGCCGAAGCCCGCCGTGGTCACCAGCACTCCCTTGTTGGCGCCGACGTCCTGGACCGTTCCGTACAGGTCACGTACCGCGGTGGGCGGCACTGTGCTGCGGTAGCGCTTCACCTGTACGACGATCTTGCCGCCTCGGATGGGCGTCGGGTCCAGCGCGTCGACATCCACGCCGCCGTCATTCGAGCGCTGGGTCGTCACAGCCTGCATGCCCATGGCGCGGAACAGGTCGGCAACGAGCGACTCGAATTCGATCGGGTCCATGTCGTACAGATCCGGCTCCTCATCACCGCCGTGCGCGACGACATGGTTTCCGACGTCCTGAGGCTTTCGGCCCGGGCGTACGGAGGCGAGCTGATCAGGGCGGGACGCGAGCTGACCCCTCAACGCGTCGGTCAGACAGCTGACCGCGTCCACCTGTTCCAGGTGCAGGCCGGTGAACGCCGCCCGCTGGGCCATGACGGTCGCAACGAAGATGTGCGTGCGCTGGCCCGTGGCCGGATCATGGGCGTCGACGAAGCCGTTCACGGCCACCGAGTCGAGGATGCCGCACTCGTCCGCCGCGAAAAGCTGATGCAGGACCAGCAGCAGGCTCTGCGCGAGCACCTCTCGGTACAGCCCACGACGCTGGGTAACAGAACGTGCGGTTTCCTTGTCCTCGTCCTGGGCGGGCACGTACCTCACGGATTTCGCCTCGGGGACCACGTCGTATCCGGGCAGCTCCCAGTCCAGCACAAGCTGCCGCGCCGCCGCGTCGAAGGCTGCCGCGACCTGCCGAGGAAACCCTTCGGGCCAAGCAGTCGACGAGTAGAGAGCCGCTGAGAAGTACTCGACCACGGAGTCAGGGTCTCCCCGCCTCACGCCCTCGGTCACCTCGACGATGCCAGCGTTATGCCGACGCACCTCCGCTCGCTGTGCCCCAGTCCTCTGCTCATAGTCCCTCTGGAGGGCCGCCAACTGTTGCTGTCGCTGTGCTTCGGCAGCTTGCGCGGCGTGCCAGTCCCGTTCGAAACGAGCCTGTGCCTCCGCCTGGGCCTGCGCACGCCGGTTTGCAGTCCAACCGCCCTGCGCCTGGTATTGGCTGGGATCCGGCATGCGCACGGGCCAGGCGAGCTGTCCCGGGTCGAACGGCGGGATCTCTTCCGCACGCATCAGGGACGAGGCTCTGAAGGCCGGCGCCTGGCAGCCGGCGGTCAGCAGCCCTTGCAAGGTGGCGACCTGCGCGTCCAGCTCCTCCGTGCGTCGCCTCGCCTCTGCCTGCCGGTATTGCCGGTACTCCTGCGTGGCACGTCGTTGATAGGCCCGCGCCTGCCGTGCCTCTTCCCGGCGCCGTCTGGCTTCGGCTTCCACTTGACGCTGGTGCTGACGCTGCATTTCTGCCCAGGCACCGACAAAACCAGCAGAGCGACGACTCATGCGCTACAGGCCCTCCCCAGGATGTCGGGCGCAGCCGACCAAGCTCTGGTTGCCCCCACAACCAGTAGTAACCAAACGACTTTAACCAGCAATCGCTGGTACGGACATCAACTTGCCAAAGGCAACTTGCACCGGTTCTTCCGACAGGTCACGACACGAGTGCGCCCCCTCCGAAGCGAAGGGGGCGCTCATGGTCGCCACATGGCCTGTGCGCGGCCGCAGTGGCTCAGACCCACTCCACTTCGGAGTGGATGTCCGACGACCTCCCAGGACCCGGCAGAGGCGTGCGAGGGAGCTCCTGCGGCGCCTGCCGTCGGCTCGAAGCTGAGTTTCCGACAGCAGCCAACGCAGCCGCCACCTCGTCCACACTCGCCCTCGCCAGCGCCTCAACCACCCGATCGAGCGCCTCGCTCACCTCAGTGCGAGTGACCACTCGAAGCCGGCGTCGGCCCACTGTTCTTGACCGTCAGAGGCAGCAGCTTCTTGCCGGTCGGGCCGATCTGGATGTGGGTGTCCATCTGCGGGCAGACGCCGCAGTCGAAGCACGGGGTCCAGCGGCAGTCCTCGACCTCCGTCTCGTCGAGAGAGTCCTGCCAGTCCTCCCAGAGCCAGTCCTTGTCCAGGCCGGAGTCGAGGTGGTCCCAGGGCAGGACCTCCTCGTAGGTGCGCTCGCGGGTGGTGTACCAGTCGACGTCCACGCCGAAGGGGGCGAGGGCCTTGTCGGCGCAGGCCATCCAGCGGTCGTAGGAGAAGTGCTCGCGCCAGCCGTCGAAGCGGCCGCCGTCGTCGTAGACCGCGCGGATGACGGCGCCGATACGGCGGTCGCCGCGGGAGAGGAGGCCCTCGACGATGCCGGGCTTGCCGTCGTGGTAACGGAAGCCGATCGAGCGGCCGTACTTCTTGTCGCCGCGGATCTTGTCGCGGAGCTTGGCCAGGCGGGCGTCCGTCTCCTCCGCGGAGAGCTGCGGGGCCCACTGGAAGGGGGTGTGGGGCTTGGGGACGAAGCCGCCGATGGAGACCGTGCAGCGGATGTCGTTGGAGCCCGAGACCTCGCGGCCCTTCTGGATGACGTGCGTCGCCATGTCGGCGATCTGCAGGACGTCGTCGTCGGTCTCCGTGGGCAGGCCGCACATGAAGTACAGCTTCACCTGGCGCCAGCCGTTGCCGTAGGCCGTGGCGACCGTACGGATCAGGTCCTCCTCGGAGACCATCTTGTTGATGACCTTGCGCATGCGCTCCGAGCCGCCCTCGGGGGCGAAGGTCAGGCCGGAGCGGCGGCCGTTGCGGGTCAGCTCGTTGGCGAGGTCCACGTTGAAGGCGTCGACGCGGGTGGAGGGCAGGGAGAGGCCGATCTTGTCGTCCTCGTAGCGGTCCGCGAGGCCCTTGGCGATGTCGCCGATCTCGGAGTGGTCCGCCGATGACAACGACAGCAGGCCCACCTCCTCGAAGCCCGTGGCCTTCAGGCCCTTGTCGACCATCTCGCCGATGCCCGTGATCGAGCGCTCGCGCACCGGGCGGGTGATCATGCCGGCCTGGCAGAAGCGGCAGCCGCGGGTGCAGCCGCGGAAGATCTCCACCGACATGCGCTCGTGGACCGTCTCGGCGAGGGGGACGAGGGGCTGCTTGGGGTACGGCCACTCGTCCAGATCCATCACCGTGTGCTTGGAGACACGCCACGGGACGCCGGACTTGTTGGGGACCACACGGGCGATACGGCCGTCGGGGAGGTACTCGACGTCGTAGAACGCCGGGATGTAGACCGCGCCGGTCTTCGCGAGGCGGAAGAGGACTTCCTCGCGGCCTCCCGGGCAGCCTTCGGCCTTCCACTCGCGGATGATGCGGGTCATGTCCAGGACGGCCTGTTCGCCGTCGCCGATCACGGCCGCGTCGATGAAGTCGGCGATCGGCTCCGGGTTGAAGGCCGCGTGGCCGCCGGCCAGGACGATCGGGTCGTCGATCGTGCGGTCCTTGGACTCCAGCGGGATGCCGGCCAGCTCGAGGGCGGTGAGCATGTTCGTGTAGCCCAGCTCCGTGGAGAAGCTGAGGCCGAACACGTCGAAGGCCTTCACCGGGCGGTGGCTGTCGACCGTGAACTGCGGGACGCCGTGCTCGCGCATCAGCGCCTCCAGGTCCGGCCACACGCTGTAGGTGCGCTCGGCGAGGACGCCCTCCTGCTCGTTGAGGACCTCGTAGAGGATCATGACGCCCTGGTTGGGGAGCCCGACCTCGTAGGCGTCCGGGTACATGAGCGCCCAGCGGACGTCGCACTCGTCCCACGGCTTGACCGTGGAATTGAGCTCTCCGCCGACATACTGGATGGGCTTCTGCACATGCGGGAGCAGTGCTTCGAGCTGCGGGAACACCGACTCGGCGGCTTCGGCAGGCATCTCGCGAACCTTCGTGAGCTGACAGGGGTGACCATTCAGCGTAACCCGGCCGGAGGCCCTCCCCCGAACGCTCAGCCCCAGGCCCCCGAGCCGATCTTTTTCCACAGGCCCGGGAGTCTGGTCTCCGCCGCTGTCGCCCGTTGCTCCTCACGGCCGTACAGCACGCCGTAGGCGAACGCGTTCTCGCCCGCCGCGTGGGCCACTGCGGACAGTTCGCGCAGGGTGTGGCGGGCCATGACGCTGTCCTGGTGGTCGCCCAGGAGGGTGGTCAGGGACTTCATGGAGGCGGTGAGGGAGCGGGCGGGGGTGCCGAGGGCGGGGGTGGCGGCCTCGGCGGCGTAGCGGGTGCGTTTGGCCTTCTTGCGGGCCTCGTGCAGGGCCAGGTCGCGGTCCGCGCCGGGCGGGAGGTCGAGGGCCTGCTCCACCAGGGCCGAGAGTCGGGCGAGGTCCTGGTGCACGGCTTTGGTGAGCACCTTGTCCGGTTTCCGGTCGGCCGCCTTGCGCAGGGGCGGGTCGGCGAGCAGCGCGTCGAAGGTGTCGAGGAGGGTCAGGTAGCGGCGGGAGTCCAGGACGCCGGTGAGGTGGCCGTGGGCGCCGGACCGCCGGGTCCGGCCCCAGGTGGCGAGCCGGTCCTGGACGGGGCCGGTGACCAGGGCGGGCGGCAGGGCGTCCAGGGCGGCCGTCAGGCGTTCGGTGAGGACTTCCTGGTCGCGGTCGATGCCCAGCTCGCCCGCGAGCCACTTCAGCTCGGTGCCGACGGGGTCGGTGACGGCGCGGTCGAGGACCGCGCGGAAGGTGCGCAGGGTGCTGCGGGCGCGGCGGGTGGCGACGCGCATGCGGTGCACGGAGTCGGGCACGTCGCGGCGGACGGCGGGGTCGAGGTCGAGCAGCGCGTCCCGCTGGGTGCGCAGGTAGGCGAGGACGTGGTCGCCGGCGGTCGTGGGCTTCGACGGTTTGGGCTTCCTACGGCGGCGGCCGGCGGTCTGTTCCAGGGCGCGGGCCAGTTTGGAGGGTGAGGTGGAGGGGCGGACGCCGGCGCGGCGGAGGCGTTTTTCCACCTGGTCGAGGAAGGCGGGGTCGCCGCCGTCGGCCAGCTCCACCTCGATCTCGGTCCACTGGGCGGTCCCGCCCTTGCCGGTGAGCCGCTCGGCGGTCACGTCGTCGATGCTGGCCTCGGCCAGCAGGGTGCCGTCGGCGTCGACCAGGTGGCGTACGTCGCGGGCGGAGCGCAGCCGGACCAGGGGGATCAGCTCGGTGTCGCGGACGCGGGAGCGGACGAGGGCGGCGATCTCCTCGGGGACGGTGTCGGCGAGGGGGGTCCGGATCTCGTCGCGGACTCCGGGGGCGACCGGGAACTTCAGGTGCCAGCCGGCGTCCGCGCCTCCGGTGCGGCGGCGCAGGGTGAGCGAGGCGGCCGCCAGGCGTTCGTCGACGGTGTCGTAGTAGGTGGCGTCGAGTTCGGCCGTGCCCTTGTCGAGGACGGCCGCCACTTTGCCGACACCGGTCAGGTCGGGCAGTCCGCTGTCGTCGGATTCGTACTTGCGCTCGATCTCGCGTTTCGTATCCGCCATGGACCGAATCTAGTGGGAGGCGGATCGGCGCGGCAGAGGTCATCCCGGGTGAATGGCGAGAAACCTCCCGTCATCCACCCGGCGAACGCCCTCAGGCCGACAGTGGCCGCTGCACCTTGATCGACTGCAATAGCCCGATCGCCACCCAGACGGCGAACATCGAGGAGCCTCCGTACGACACGAACGGCAGTGGGAGGCCGGTGACCGGCATGATGCCGAGGGTCATGCCGATGTTCTCGAACGACTGGAAGGCGAACCAGGCGACGATCCCGGCGGCGACGGTCGTCCCGTACAGCTCGGTCGAGTCGCGCGCTATGCGGCAGGCGCGCCACAGGACGACGCCGAGCAGGAAGATGATCAGGCCGGCGCCGAGGAAGCCGAGCTCCTCCCCCGCGACCGTGAAGACGAAGTCCGTCTGCTGCTCGGGCACGAACTGGCCGGTGGTCTGCGAGCCGTGGAAGAGTCCCGCCCCGGTCAGGCCGCCGGAGCCGATGGCGATGCGGGCCTGGTTGGTGTTGTAGCCGACGCCCGCCGGGTCCAGGCTCGGGTTGGCGAAGGCCGCGAAGCGGTTGATCTGGTACTGGTCCAGGACGTGCAGCTGCCAGATCGCGATGCAGCCGATCACGCCGGTGGCGAGCAGGCCGAAGATCCAGCGGTTGGAGGCGCCGGAGGCGAGCAGCACGCCGAGGACGATCGCGACCATGGCCAGCACCGAGCCGAGGTCGGGCATGAGCAGCAGGATCAGGACCGGCACGGCGGCCAGGCCCAGGGACTGCAGCACCGTCCGGTGGTCGGGGTGCGGCTTGTCGCCGGCGTCGACCCGCGCGGCCAGCAGCACCGCCATGCCCAGGATGATCGTCACCTTGAGGAACTCGGCGGGCTGGAGCGAGAAGCCTCCGATGACGAGCCAGTTGCGCTGGCCGTTGATCGTGGCGCCGAGCGGGGTGAGGACGACGAGGGCCAGCAGGACCGACAGGCCGTAGAGCATCGGTACGGCGTTGCGCAGGGCGCGGTGGCCCAGCCAGACGGTGCCGATCATCAGGGCGAGCCCGATGCCGAGGTTGATCAGGTGCCGTTCCAGGAAGAAGTACGGGTCGCCCTGGTTGATCTCGGTGCGGTTGCGGGTCGCCGAGAACACGAGCAGGGAGCCCAGCAGGGACAGCGCGGTGGCCGCGAGCAGTATCGGCCAGTCGAGCCGCCGGGTCATCGAGTCGCGGGCGAAGAGCCGGGTCCAGCCGGCCCGCGCGGGGCCGTACCCGGAGACGGAGAAGCTGTTCACGCCGGTCATGAGGGCATCCTCCGGCTTCCCCTCGTGCGGTTCTTCCGTTGCCGCCTGCGGGTGTCGCGGTTGCCCGTGGTGGGCGAGGGCGAGGTGGCGGGCTGCTGGTCGGTGCCGTTGCTGGGGTTGTTCTTCTGGAGGGTCTCTGCGTCCTTCGCGGGGTCGCCGGAGACCTTCGGGGCGTCGATGGTGCCGTCCTTGCGGACCTTCGGCAGGCCCTTCTGGGGCTCGGGCAGCAGTGCCTTCTTGTTGTCGATGGAGCCGTCGCCCTGGACTCCGTAGAGCGCGCTGTAGATGTTGCGGACGGCCTCACCGGAGGCTCCGGAACCCGTACCGGCCTGGGCGATCGTCATGATCACCGTGTAGTCCTTGGAGTAGGTGGCCAGCCAGGACGTGGTCTGCTTGCCGTAGACCTCCGCGGTACCGGTCTTGCCGTGCAGGGGGATCTTGTTCTGCGGCCAGCCGCCGAACTTCCATGCGGCGGTACCGCGGGTGATGACGCCGGCGAAGGCGTCGTCCATGCCCTTGAGGGTGGCCTGGGTGACCGGCAGCTTGCGCTGCACCTTGGGCTTGATCTCCTTCACGCTCTTGCCGTCGGGGCTGATGATCGCCTTGCCGATGGTCGGGAAGTACTCGGTGCCGCCGTTGGCGACGGCGCCGTAGATCATCGCCTCCTGGATCGGCGTGACGAGGGTGTCGCCCTGGCCGATGGAGTAGTTGATCTCGTCACCCTCACGCATCTTGTTGCCCTCGAGGCAGTTCTCGTAGGCGATCTTCTCGACGTAGGAGCCGTTCTTCTTGCCGGTCTTGCACCAGGCGTCCTTGTTGGCCTTCCAGTAGTTCAGCTTCCACTGGCGGTCGGGGACGCGGCCGGTGACCTCGTTGGGCAGGTCGATGCCGGTCTCCTTGCCGAGGCCGAACTGGTGGGCGGTCTTGAAGAAGTAGTCCTTCGGCTGGCCCTTCTTGGGGTTGATGCCGCCGTCCCGCTTCCACTCCCTGTCGGCGAGGCCGTAGAAGACGGTGTCGCAGGAGACCTCCAGGGCGCGGCCCAGGGAGATGTCGCCGAAGTTCTCGCCCTCGAAGTTCTTGAAGACCTGGCCGCCGACCGAGTACGAGCTGGTGCACGGGTAGCCGCCGTCCCACTCGTAGCCGGCGTTGACCGCGGCGGCCGTGGAGACCACCTTGAAGGTCGAGCCGGGGGCCGCCTGGCCCTGTATGGCCCGGTTGAGCAGCGGGTAGTCGGAATCCTTGCCGGTGAGGGCCTTGTAGTCCTTGGCTGAGATGCCGCCCACCCACACGTTGGGGTCGTAGGTGGGCGCCGAGGCCATGGCGACGATCCGTCCGGTCTTGGCCTCCATGACGACGACGGCGCCGGAGTCGGCCTTGTAGTTCTCGCCGGTGATCTTGTCGTACTGCTGGCGGGCGACCTTCATCGCCTTGTCCAGCTCGTACTCCGCGACGCGCTGGACCCGGGAGTCGATGCTCGTGACCAGGTTGGAACCGGGCTCGGCCGCGTCCGACTTGGCCTTGCCGATGACCCGGCCGAGGTTGTCGACCTCGTAGCGGGTGACGCCGGCCTTGCCGCGCAGCTCCTTGTCGTACTCCCGCTCCAGGCCGGAGCGGCCGACCATGTCCGAGCGCAGGTACGGCGAGCTGGTGTCCTTGGCCTTCTGGATCTCGTCGTCGGTGACCGGCGAGAGATATCCGAGGACCTGCGCGGTGTTGGACTTGCCCGGGCCCGCGTAGCGGCGCACGGCCTCGGGCTCGGCGGTGATGCCGGGGAAGTCCTCGGAGCGCTCGCGGATCTGCAGGGCCTGCTTGGGAGTGGCCTCGTCGGTGATCGGGATCGGCTGGTACGGCGAGCCGTTCCAGCACGGCTGGGGGGTCTTCGCGTCGCACAGCCGGACCTTCTGCCTTACGTCCTCGGGCTTCATGCCGAGGACGCCGGCCAGCTTGGTCAGGACGGCCCTGCCGTCGTCCTTCTGCTTGAGCAGGTCGGTGCGGGAGGCGGAGACCACCAGACGGGTCTCGTTGTCGGCGAGGGGGACGCCCCGGGCGTCCAGGATGTCGCCGCGCACGGCCGGGTCGACGACCTGCTGGACGTGGTTGCCGGACGCCTCCTTCTGGTACTCGGCGCCCTGGCGGATCTGCAGGTACCAGAGCCGGCCGCCGAGCGTGCCGAGGAGGGAGAGGACGAGGATCTGGATGACGACGAGCCGGATCTGGACCCGTGGGGTCCGACCGGTCTCGGGGATGTTGGTCACTGCGGCTGCCTCCCCCTCTCAGTGCATGGATGCGTCGGCGCGTACGAATGATGAACGATCAGGCTGTGAACGCACGTTCCGCGACAGCCGACCCGTTCGGGTGAATGTCCGGCTGTCCGTCCGGATGCGCGTCCGGCCGTCCGGCCGCGTGAACTCGCCCGTGCTCACAGCCGCTTGACCCCCTTGATGCGGCCGACCCGCGCCGAGCGGGTGCGGGCCTTCGCCTTCAGCGCGCCGAGGCCGCTCCGCTGGCTGCCGATGCGCAGGCCGGTGCCGGAGGACAGCCAGCCGGAGGAGATGTCGCCCGCCTTGCCGGCGGGACCGTTCTCGGCGAGCGGGTCGTTGTCGCAGCGGCGGGCCAGCCACATCACCGCGGGGACCACGAACGGGCCCAGCAGCAGGTCGTACAGGGCGGCCGAGAACAGCAGTCCGGGCAGACCGACATGGCGGGCGGCGGTGTCACCGACCAGGGCGCCCACCCCGGCGTACAGCAGCGTGGAGCCGAGGGCGGCGGCGACCACGACGGCCATCGGGCCGGTCGCCGACCTCAGGCGGCCGTTCTCCGGCTTGATGAGCCCGGCGAAGTAGCCGGTCACGCACAGCACGAGGGCGTAGCGGCCGGCCGCGTGGTCGGCGGGCGGGGCGAGGTCGGCGAGGAGTCCCGCGCCGAAACCGACGAGGGCGCCGCCGACATGGCCGTACACCATCGCGAGACCCAGGACGGTGAGCAGCAGCAGGTCGGGGACGGCGCCCGGCAGGTGCAGGCGGGCGAGGACGCTCACCTGGATCACCAGGGCGACGACGACCAGCGCGGACGAGAGCAGGATCCGGTTGACACGCATGGGGATTCAGCTCCTACTGCTGCTGGTCGTCGGCGTTGGCGTTGGCGTCGGAGTTGGGATCGGCACCGGCCGACGGGGTCACGGTGACCGTCACCGTCGGTGTCGGGACCGGCTTCGGCTTGGTCGGCAGAACCTCGTCGCGCGGGTCCTTCTTCGGGACCTGGACGACCACGCCGACGATGTCGAGCTTGGTGAAGCTGACGTACGGGGTGACGTAGAGGGTCCGGGTGAGGCCGCCGTTGGACGGGTCGACGCGGGAGACCACACCGACCGGCACGCCCGGCACGAACGGCTTGTCGGCCTGCGAGCCGAAGGTGACGAGCCGGTCGCCCTTCTTCACCTCCGCCTTGCCGTTGAGCAGTTCCACGCGCAGCGGGCGGTCGCCCTGCCCGGAGGCGAAGCCGAGTTCGTCGCTGCCTTCCATGCGGGCGCCCACCGTGAAGTCCGGGTCGTTGGCGAGCAGCACGGTGGCGGTGTTCGGGCCGACGGTGGTGACCCGGCCGACCAGGCCGTCGCCGTTGAGGACGGTCATGTCCCGCTTGATGCCGTCGTCGGCGCCGACGTCGATGGTGATGGTCCAGGAGAAGCCCTGCGCCGACCCTATGGCGATGACCTGGGCGCCCTTGATGCCGTACTGGCCCTCGCCGGCGAGCTTCAGCGTCTTCTGGAGCTGGTTCAGCCGGCTGCGGTTGCGGTCGTCGCTGCCGAGCTTGGCCTTGAGGGCCGCGTTCTCCTTCTCCAGGGCGGCCAGCCGGTCGTGCCGGCTGCCGGAGTCACGGATCGCGGAGACGGCGTCGCCGACCGGGTCGACCGCCGAGGACAGCCCGTTCTCCACCGGGCCGAACACCGCGGCCGCGGCCTGCCGGGCGCCGTCGACCGGGGAGTTCCGGCCTCCACGGATGTCCACGGTGATCAACGCGAATGCGATGGCGACCAGCAGGACCAGGAGCAGCCGGCTCTCTTTCGTGTCCCTCACGTGCGGCGGCCGTGCCCTTCCTCGATAGGAATTCGTAAGCCCTGTGGGGGGTGTACCGGCGCGATGCGCGCGACGCACCCCCAAGGGGCCCAATTGCGGGAGCTTATGCCTCTATATCAACGATCCGCCGCACGAGAGGAGAACGTCTCGTACGGCGGAATCGAAAAGTTGCGTCATCTGCGCGGCTGGGCGTCCAGGACCTGCTGGAGCGCCTCGAACTCCTCGACGCACTTCCCGGAGCCGAGCGCGACGCTGTCCAGCGGGTCCTCGGCGATGTGGATCGGCATCCCGGTCTCGCGGCGCAGCCGCTCGTCGAGGCCGCGCAGCAGGGCTCCGCCGCCGGTCAGAACGATTCCGCGGTCCATGATGTCGCCGGACAGCTCCGGCGGGCACTTGTCGAGGGTCGTCTTGACCGCGTCGACGATCGCGTTGACCGGTTCCTCGATCGCCTTGCGGACCTCGGCGGCCGAGATGACGACGGTCTTCGGCAGCCCGGACACCAGGTCCCGGCCACGGACTTCGGTGTGCTCGTCGGCGTCGAGCTCGTACGCCGAGCCGATCGTGATCTTGATCTGCTCGGCCGTCCGCTCACCCAGCAGGAGGCTGTACTCCTTCTTGATGTACTGGATGATCGCGTTGTCCAGTTCGTCGCCCGCGACGCGGATGGACTGGGCGGTGACGATGCCGCCGAGCGAGATGACCGCGACCTCCGTGGTGCCACCGCCGATGTCCACCACCATGTTGCCCGTGGCCTCGTGGACGGGCAGGCCGGATCCGATGGCGGCGGCCATGGGCTCCTCGATGATGTGCACCTGGCGGGCGCCGGCCTGGGTGGACGCCTCGATGACCGCACGGCGCTCGACACCCGTGATGCCCGAGGGCACACAGACGACGACCCGCGGACGAGCCAGGTAGCGCCGCTTGTGGATCTTCAGGATGAAGTAGCGGAGCATCCGCTCGGTGATCTCGAAGTCGGCGATCACGCCGTCCTTCAGCGGACGCACGGCGACGATGTTGCCCGGGGTCCGGCCGATCATCTTCTTCGCTTCCGCGCCGACCGCGAGGATCCCACCGGTGTTGGTGTTGATCGCGACGACGGACGGCTCGTTCAGTACGATCCCGCGACCCCTGACGTACACCAGCGTGTTGGCGGTCCCGAGGTCGACAGCCATGTCACGGCCGATGAACGACATTGAGTTCCCCATCCGGATTCATCTGGCCTTCCCGAGCTTTTGAGGGCATGTCAGGACGGCGAGGCGGGTGCTGTGACGTGAAGGCTTCCATCGTAAACGCGCCTGCACGAACACTGCGCGAGGGTCTCCGCCATTGTCACCAGATGGCGGGCCGCCTCGCTTGTGGAGACGGGCGTTCGGGGGCGCTCGTTCCCTCGATCGCCGGTACTCATGCCGGCGAAGTCAGGTCCGGGTGCCGGTCACGCGGGCGCGCCGGACCCCGGACCGTCGGCTGCGCCGGGCGTCACCCGCGGCCGGGGAAGAAGATCTTCACCTCGCGCTCGGCGGACTCCTCGGAGTCGGAGGCGTGGATCAGGTTCTCGCGGACGATCACGCCGTAGTCACCGCGGATGGAACCGGGCGCGGCGGCGATCGGGTCGGTCGGGCCGGCGAGCTGGCGCACGCCCTCGATGACCCGCTCGCCCTCGACGATCAGCGCGACGACCGGGCCGGAGGACATGAACTCCACCAGCGGCTCGTAGAACGGCTTGCCGACGTGCTCGGCGTAGTGCTGCTCCAGCGTGGCGCGGTCCAGGGTGCGCAGCTCCAGCGCGGTGATCTGCCAGCCGGCCTTGCGCTCGATCCGGCCGATGATCTCGCCGGTCAGGCCGCGACGGACGGCGTCGGGCTTGAGCAGGACGAGGGTGCGCTGGGTCACGGGAGGACTCCTTCTGAGGGGCGTCTGCGGTGGTGGGACGAGGTTACAGGGCGTGCCCGAGCGCCCGTTACGCAGCGTCAGGTGTGGAGGAGGCGGAGTCCGCCTGCGCGGCGAATCTGGCCTTCGCCTCGTCCACCTTCCTCCCGAAGTGCACCGACGCCCACCACAGCGCCGCGAACACCGCGCCCATGAAGTACATGGTGGGGACGAAGACGCCGGAGGCGATCAGCGCGATCTGCAGGGCCCAGCCGAGGGCCACGCCGCCCGGCCGGGTCACCATGCCGCACAGCAGCACGCACAGCAGCATGGCGATGCCGCTGACCAGCCACACCGTCGACGTCGACAGGTTCGGGTCCTTCATGGCGACGAGCCCGGCGAAGCCGATGATGAAGAACTCGCCGATCAACGTCGATGCACAGAGCGTACGCATGGTGGATCCTCAGCCCCTTCCCAGCAGCAGCCGGGCCTCGCCGACCGTGATGACGGAGCCGGTGACCAGGACGCCACCGCCCGCGTACTCGCCCTCCTCCTCGGCCAGCGTGATCGCGGCCTCCAGGGCGTCCGGCAGCCGCGGCTCGACCTGCACGCGCTCCTCGCCGAACACCTCGACGGCGATCGCGGCCAGCTCGTCCGCGTCCATGGCGCGATGGCTGGAGTTCTGGGTGACGACGATCTCGGCGAAGATCGGCTCGAAGGCCTCCAGCAGCCCGCGCACGTTCTTGTCGCCGCTCGCGCCGACCACACCGATCAGCCGGCTGAAGTCGAACGCCTCGCCCACGGCCTCCGCGGTGGCCACGGCACCCGCCGGGTTGTGCGCGGCGTCCAGCACGATCGTGGGAGAGCGCCGTACGACCTCCAGGCGGCCCGGCGAGGACACGGCGGCGAAGGCCTTGCGGACGGTGTCGATGTCCAGTGGCTGTGCGCGCTGTGCGCCGACGCCGAAGAACGCCTCCACGGCGGCGAGGGCAACGGCCGCGTTGTGCGCCTGGTAGGCGCCGTGCAGCGGGAGGTACACCTCGGGGTACTCGCCGCCGAGGCCGCGCAGGGTGAGCAGCTGCCCGCCGACGGCGACCTGCCGGGCGACGACGCCGAACTCCAGCCCCTCCCGGGCCACGGTGGCGTCCACCTCGACGGCCTTCTTCAGCAGCACCTGCGCCGCGTCGACCGGCTGCTGGGCCAGGATGACCGTCGCGTCCTGCTTGATGATGCCGCTCTTCTCGCCGGCGATCTCCGCGGGCGTCTCACCGAGGCGGTCGGTGTGGTCCAGGGCGATGGGCGTGACGACCGCGACGTCGCCGTCGATCACGTTGGTCGCGTCCCAGGAGCCTCCCATGCCGACCTCGACGACGGCGACGTCCACCGGGGCGTCCGCGAAGGCCGCGTACGCCATGCCGGTGAGCACCTCGAAGAAGGACAGCCGGTACTCCTGCTGCCCGTCGACCATCTCGACGTACGGCTTGACGTCCTGGTACGTCTCGATGAACCGCTCGGCGGAGATCGGGGCGCCGTCCAGGCTGATCCGCTCGGTGATCGACTGCACGTGGGGGCTGGTGTAGCGGCCGGTGCGCAGCTCGAAGGCGCCGAGCAGGGCCTCGATCATGCGGGCGGTGGAGGTCTTGCCGTTGGTGCCCGTGATGTGGATCGAGGGGTACGACCGCTGCGGCTCGCCGAGGACGTCCATCAGCGCGGAGATGCGGCTGACGGAGGGCTCCAGCTTGGTCTCGCCCCAGCGGGTGGCCAGCTCGGACTCGACCTCGCGCAGAGCCTTGTCGACCTCCGGGTCCTCGGGGCGGACCGGTACGTCTGCCTGCGGCGGGCCGCCCTGGGTGCGCAGGGTGCGGCTGCCTGCCTCGATCACCGCGAGGTCGGGGTCGCGGGTGGTTTCCTCAGAGATGATCTCGTCGAAGCCGTCGAGGGGGTCGGGCTGGTCGTTCTCGTGCGGGAGGTCGCTCACAGGGTCAGTCTACGGACCGGCGGTGACAAAGGGTGCGGTGGCTGGGTGCGCCTGCCGAAGGGGGTGGCCGGGCTCACGGGCGGGTGCGGGCCGCGGGTCGTTTCGCGCGCCCACGCGGCGCAGCCGCAGGCCGGGCACGGCCCCGCGCCCGTCCGGACGCCGAAGGCCCCCGGTGCTCGAACGCACCGGGGGCCTTCGGCCACGTGGGACGACTACGCCTGCGGCAGGCGGTCCAGCTGGGCGGTGATGCGGGCGATGTCCTCCTCGGCCTTGGCCAGGCGCGTGCGGATCTTGTCCACCACGTTCTCCGGGGCCTTGGCGAGGAACGCCTCGTTGCCGAGCTTGGCCGTGGCCTGGGCCTTCTCCTTCTCCGCGGCGGCAAGGTCCTTCGCGAGACGCTTGCGCTCGGCCGGCACGTCGATCGTGCCGGACAGGTCGAGCGCGACCTCGGCACCGGCGACCGGGAGGGTGGCCGTGGCCGTGAAGGAGTCGCCCTCGGGCTGGAGGCGGAGCAGGTTGCGGATGGCCGCCTCGTGCGGGGCCAGCGCCGTACCGTCCAGGGTCAGCCGGGCCGGGACCCGCTGGCCGGGCTGGAGGCCCTGGTCGGCGCGGAAGCGGCGGACCTCGGTGATGACCGACTGGAGGGTCTCGATCTCCCGCTCGGCGGCCTCGTCACGGAAGCCGCTGCCCTTCGGCCACTCGGCGACGACGACCGACTCGCCGCCGGTGAGGGTGGTCCACAGGGTGTCAGTGACGAACGGGACCACCGGGTGCAGCAGCTTCAGCGTGACGTCCAGGACCTCGCCCAGGACGCGCTTGCTCGCCTCGGCGGCCGCACCGCCCGCCTGGAACGTCGTCTTGGACAGCTCGACGTACCAGTCGAAGACCTCGTCCCACGCGAAGTGGTACAGCGCGTCCGACAGCTTGGCGAACTGGAAGTCGTCGTAGAACGCGTCGACTTCGGCGACGGTCTTGTCGAGGCGGGACAGGATCCAGCGGTCGGTCGCGGACAGCTGCTCCGGGTCGGGCAGCGGGCCCTCGACCGTCGCGCCGTTCATCAGCGCGAAGCGGGTCGCGTTCCAGATCTTGTTGGCGAAGTTCCGGGACGCCTGGACCCAGTCCTCGCCGATCGGCACGTCGGTGCCGGGGTTGGCGCCGCGCGCCAGGGTGAAACGGACGGCGTCGGAGCCGTACTTGTCCATCCAGTCCAGCGGGTCGACGACGTTGCCGAAGGACTTCGACATCTTCTTGCCGCGCTCGTCGCGGACCAGGCCGGTCAGGGCGATGGTCTTGAAGGGGACCTCGCCGTCCATGGCGTACAGGCCGAACATCATCATCCGGGCGACCCAGAAGAAGATGATGTCGTGGCCGGTGAGCAGGACGTCGGTCGAGTAGAACTTGCGCAGGTCCTCGGTCTGTTCGGGCCAGCCGAGCGTGGAGAACGGCCACAGGCCCGAGGAGAACCAGGTGTCGAGGACGTCGGTGTCCTGGTGCCAGCCCTCGCCGGCCGGCGGCTCCTCGTCGGGTCCGACGCAGACGACCTCGCCGTCCGGGCCGTACCAGACCGGGATGCGGTGGCCCCACCACAGCTGGCGCGAGATGCACCAGTCGTGCATGTTGTCGACCCAGTCGAAGTACCGCTTCGACATGTCCTCGGGGTGGATCTTGACCCGGCCGTCACGGACGGCGTCACCGGCGGCCTTGGCCAGCGGGCCGACCTTGACCCACCACTGCATCGACAGACGCGGCTCGATGGTGGTCTTGCAGCGGGAGCAGTGGCCCACGCTGTGGACGTACGGCCGCTTCTCGGCGACGATCCGGCCCTGGGAGCGCAGCGCCGCGACGATGGCGCTGCGCGCCTCGAAGCGGTCGAGGCCCTGGAAGGGGCCGTGCGCGGTGATGACGCCGCGCTCGTCCATGACCGTGATGGACTCCAGGCCCTGACGCTGGCCGATCGCGAAGTCGTTCGGGTCGTGGGCCGGGGTGACCTTGACGGCGCCGGTGCCGAACTCGGGGTCGACGTGGGTGTCGGCGACGACCGGGATGCTGCGGTCGGTCAGCGGCAGCTTGATGCGCTTGCCGACGAGGTGCTTGTAGCGCTCGTCGTCGGGGTGGACGGCGACGGCCGTGTCACCGAGCATCGTCTCGGCGCGGGTGGTGGCGACGACGAGGGTCTCGTCGCCCTCGCCGTACTTGATGGAGACGAGCTCGCCGTCGTCCTCCTGGTACTCCACCTCGATGTCGGAGATGGCCGTCAGGCAGCGCGGGCACCAGTTGATGATGCGCTCGGCGCGGTAGATCAGCTCGTCGTCGTAGAGCTTCTTGAAGATGGTCTGGACGGCCTTGGACAGGCCCTCGTCCATGGTGAAGCGCTCGCGCGACCAGTCGACACCGTCACCGAGGCGACGCATCTGGCCGAGGATCTTGCCGCCGTACTCCTCCTTCCACTGCCAGACGCGCTCGACGAACTCCTCGCGGCCCAGGTCGTGGCGGGACTTGCCCTCCTCGGCGAGCTGCTGCTCGACCTTGTTCTGGGTGGCGATGCCGGCGTGGTCCATGCCGGGCAGCCACAGCGCCTCGTGGCCCTGCATGCGCTTGCGGCGCGTGAGGGCGTCCATGAGCGTGTGCTGGAAGGCGTGGCCCAGGTGGAGCGAGCCGGTGACGTTCGGCGGCGGGATGACGATGGTGTACGCCGGCTTGTCGCTCTTGGCGTCCGCCTCGAAGTAACCGCGCTCTACCCAGCGCTCGTACAGCGGCCCCTCTACATCGGCCGGCGCGTACTGGGTCGGCAGTTCGGAGTCGGGCGCGGGTGGCTGCTGCTGAGCGTTCTCGGTCACGGGGGTCAGTTTAGAGGTGTCACGGGGCGGTCCCGAAACGCGTTTGTTGTGTAACGGTGCGGCCCCCGGTGCCGTGCGGTTTCCGGGCCTGGTCCAGGATGTCAGGAACACATAAGCGTCCTAGGGGGAACCCAGAAATGAGCAACAACCAGCCGGGCCCGTACGGCCAGCCGCCCCAGCAGCCGGGTCCCTACGGCCAGCCGGGGCAGCCGGGTCCGTACGGCCAGCCGGGGCCCTACGGCCAGCCGGGCCAGCCGGGCCCGTACGGCCAGCCGCCGCAGGCTCCGCAGCCCGGCTACGGCTACCCCCAGCAGGCGCCTCCGGCCCCGCCGCAGGGCTACGGCTACCCGCAGCAGGGCGTGCCGCCGCAGCCGAACCCGTACGGCCAGCAGCAGGCCCCCTACGGCCAGCAGCCCTACGGCATGCCGCAGGCACCGGCTCCGGCCGGGGGCAAGAAGAAGACGGGCCTCATCATCGGCGCGGTGGCCGTGGTGGCGGCCGTGGCGGTGGCGGTGGCCTTCGCGGTGGGCAGCGGGGGCGGCGGCACCAGCGTCGCGGACGACGGCCCGCACAAGCTGATCACGCCGGCGACGGTGATCAACGGGGAGTACAAGAAGGACGACTCCGCCGGTGACTCCAAGGTGAGCGACGACGACCTCAACGACTTCAAGAAGGTCGGCGTCCAGGACGCGAAGGGTGTCGCCGCCGGCTACAAGGCCGGTACCGGCCTCACTGCCAAGAGCCTGTTGTTCGAAGGCGCCTACGGCACCATCAAGGACCCGGAGGCGGCCGTCGACGCGATGTTCGCCAAGATGAAGACCGAGTCCGAGAAGAAGAGCAACACCAGCAGCGACGAGAAGGTCAAGGGCAAGCTCGTCGGCGCCCCGCAGAAGTTCGAGCCGTCCGGCTTCAGCAACGGCATCATGAAGTGCCAGGAGAGCCAGGTCACGAACGACGGCGGTGCCACGTCCGGCATGCCGAAGACCATGGCCGTGCCGATCTGCATCTGGGGCGACCACAGCACCATCGCGATGACCATGTCGTTCGACATCGCGGGCCTGGCCAGCGGCAAGGGCGCGAGCATGCAGGACCTGTCGGACACGGCCGCGAAGCTGCGCAACGACGTCCGCGTCAAGGCTTGACACAACGCGTCTTCGACGATCAAGGGGCCATCGGCCGACACCGTCGGCAACGGTCTCCCTCAGTGGTGCGTCCCGTCGCCTTCGGGCGGCGGGACGCAGTGCTTCGAGGGCCGCGGCAGCGGGGACGCCGCAGGTCGAACGCCCTGCCCCGTACGACCGTGGCGACGGAAGCGACTGGTACAGCTGGGGCCTGTAAGGGCAGTCCGGCCGGCACGGGTTCGGTCGGTCGGTCGGTCCGCGAGCAGTTCACGCAGAACGCTCGGCTGGGGTCTCCCAGCCGAGCGTTCTGCGTGCGATCATCCTGACCGGTCCGCTGCCGTCAGGCCGTCTTCTGCTCCCCCGACCCCCGCCCCCGGGCGTCCCTCGGGATCAGGGTCGGGTTGACGTTGGAGAGGACCACGTCGGCGGTGATGACCACGCGGGCCACGTCCTTGCGGGACGGCACCTCGTACATCACGCCCTGGAGGACCTCCTCCATGATGGCGCGCAGGCCGCGGGCGCCGGTCTGGCGGAGGATGGCCTGGTCGGCGATGGCCTCCAGCGCCTCGCGCTCGAAGTCCAGCTCCACGCCGTCGAGTTCGAAGAGGCGCTGGTACTGCTTGACCAGCGCGTTGCGGGGCTCCACCAGGATCTTCAGGAGCGCTTCGCGGTCCAGGTTGTGGACCGAGGTGATCACCGGCAGGCGGCCGATGAACTCCGGGATCATGCCGAACTTCACCAGGTCCTCCGGCATGACGTCCTCGAAGACGTCCTTGGCCTCCAGCTCGCGCTTGGAGAGGATCGTCGCGCCGAAGCCGATGCCCTTGGCGCCGGCCCGGGCCTCGATGATCTTCTCCAGGCCGGCGAAGGCACCGCCCACGATGAACAGGACGTTCGTCGTGTCGATCTGGATGAACTCCTGGTGCGGGTGCTTGCGGCCGCCCTGGGGCGGGACGGAGGCCGTGGTGCCCTCGAGGATCTTCAGCAGCGCCTGCTGGACGCCCTCGCCCGACACGTCACGGGTGATCGACGGGTTCTCGCTCTTGCGGGCCACCTTGTCGATCTCGTCGATGTAGATGATCCCCGTCTCGGCCTTCTTGACGTCGTAGTCCGCCGCCTGGATCAGCTTCAGGAGGATGTTCTCGACGTCCTCGCCGACGTAGCCCGCTTCCGTGAGCGCCGTCGCGTCGGCGATCGCGAACGGGACGTTCAGCATGCGCGCCAGCGTCTGCGCGAGGAGGGTCTTGCCGGAGCCCGTGGGGCCCAGCAGGAGGATGTTGGACTTCGCCAGCTCGATGGCGTCGTCACGGCCGCTGGCGCCGCCGTTCTCGCCCGCCTGGACCCGCTTGTAGTGGTTGTACACCGCGACGGAGAGGGCCTTCTTGGCGGCCTCCTGGCCGACCACGTAACCCTCGAGGAACTCGTAGATCTCGCGGGGCTTGGGCAGCTCCTCCCAGCGCACCTCGCTGGTCTCCGCGAGCTCCTCCTCGATGATCTCGTTGCAGAGATCGATGCACTCGTCGCAGATGTACACACCGGGCCCTGCGATGAGCTTCTTGACCTGCTTCTGGCTCTTGCCACAGAACGAGCACTTGAGCAGATCGCCGCCGTCACCGATGCGTGCCACGGTGTGCTTCCCCTTCGCCTGGGAGACGACTGGACACTGAGATCCAGCGGCTCCTGGTGCTGCCTTATGTCCGACGGTACCTTGCCGGGCCCGGTGTTCGGGCCCCCCTTGGCAGGGTTCACTTTGACGTGTGCCCTGCCAAGAGGGGTAGAGAGTGTGCCTCTCCGGGTCAGCGGACCTCGGAGTTGTTCAGCTTGCGGGTGGAGATGATCTGGTCGACGAGGCCGTACTCCAGCGCCTCCTCGGCCGTGAGGATCTTGTCGCGCTCGATGTCCTCGCGGATCTTCTCGATCGGCTGGTTCGAGTGCTTGGCCAGCATGCTCTCCAGCTGGTCACGCATTCGGGTGAACTCCTTGGCGATGATCTCCAGGTCGGAGAGCTGACCGCGGCCGGTGGAGCCGGCCGGCTGGTGGATCAGCACGCGGGAGTTGGGCAGCGCCATGCGCTTGCCCGGCGTACCGGCGGCGAGCAGGATGGCCGCGGCGGAGGCCGCCTGGCCCATGCAGACCGTCTGGATGTCGGGCTTCACGAACTGCATCGTGTCGTAGATCGCCGTCAGGGCGGTCATGTCGCCACCGGGGCTGTTGATGTAGATCGAGATGTCCCGGTCCGGGTCCATCGACTCCAGGCACAGCAGCTGCGCCATGACGTCGTTGGCGGAGGCGTCGTCGATCTGGACGCCCAGGAAGATCACGCGCTCCTCGAAGAGCTTCGCGTACGGGTCGTACTCGCGGATGCCCTGGGAGGTGCGCTCGACGAAGCGCGGGATGACGTAGCGGCTGTCGGGGCGGGGCCCTTCGTACATGCCGCTGGCGGCGCCGGGGAAGTTGCTCATGGGGTGTTCACCGTCCTGGTGGCGTTCTGGGGGCTTCGGTCTCGGTGGGTGGCGCGGCCGGGCCGGTCAGGCACCGGTGCCGCCGCCTCCCGGAACACCCGAGGCGTGCGTGATGATCTCGTCAATGAGACCGTACTCCTTGGCCTCTTCCGGGGTGAACCAGCGGTCGCGGTCGCCGTCGCGGATGATCGTCTCGACCGTCTGGCCGGAGTGCCGCGCGGTCAGCTCGGACATGCGCTTCTTGGTGCGCAGCAGGTACTCGGCCTGGATCTTGATGTCCGAGACCGTGCCGCCGAGGCCCGCGGAGCCCTGGTGCATCATGATGTCCGCGTGCGGCAGCGCGAAGCGCTTGCCGGCGGCGCCACCGGTGAGCAGGAACTGGCCCATCGAGGCGGCCATGCCCATGGCGATGGTGACCACGTCGTTCGGGATGTACTGCATGGTGTCGTAGATCGCCATGCCGGCCGTCACCGAGCCACCGGGGCTGTTGATGTAGAGGTAGATGTCCTTGTCCGGATCGGCGGCAAGGAGCAGCAGCTGTGCGGTGATCTTGTTGGCGATGTCGTCGTCAACCTGCTGGCCGAGGAAGATGATCCGCTCGTTGAGCAGCCGGTTGTAGACCTGGTCGCCGAGGCCACCACCGATGGAAGGCTCGCCGGCGGCTGAAGGCATCAGATTCGTCACGTATCCACCTGCTCGTCTTACGACGGCGCCGGGCCGTCTCACGTCGTCCTGCCGGAGGCTGGGCGGGGGGTTTCAGGAGACTCCCCTGCCCCCGTACTCATGGACCCTAACGCTCAGGCAGCTTCGGGGAATCCCGGGAATGGGAGTGTTCGCCGGGGGCGTAGCGCTCCGCGGCTGGCCGGGTGCGGTTCGTGGGGGGCGCCTCCGGGCGTGGGTCCGCCGTGGCCTGTCGCGCTCACGCGGCGGAGCCGCACGAAGACACGGTCCCGCGCCCCTGGGGCCGGCCGGGCTGCCCGGAGACGGCAGGGGCCCCCGGGAGACACTCCCAGGGGCCCGTCGTATGCGCTTCAGAGGCGCCGTGGGGCCGCTCAGCCCTCGGCGTTCTCCTCGGAGGTCTCCGACGCCTCGGCGGCCTCGGTCTCCTCCTCCTCGTCGTCCAGGTCGACGATCTCGCCGTTGGTGTCCTTCACCGTGGCGGCCTCGACCACGACGGCCAGGGCCTTGCCGCGGGCGACCTCGCCGACGAGCAGCGGCACCTGGCCACCCTCGACGACGGCCTGGGCGAACTGGTCGGGGGACATGCCGGAGGAGGCCGCACGCCGCATGAGGTGCTCGGTGAGCTCCTCCTGGTTGACGTTCAGCTGCTCCTTCTTGACCAGCTCGTCCAGGACGAACTGGGTCTTGATGCCCTTGACCGCGGCCTCGCGGGTCTCGGTCTCGAACTCCTCGGCGGTCTTGCCCTGGATCTCCAGGTACTTGTCGAGGGTGAGGCCCATCTGGCCGAGCTGGTGGTGCTCCAGGTTGTGCTTGCGGGTGTTGATCTCGTCCTCGAGCAGCTTCTCGGGGACCGGGACCTCGACCAGCTCGAGGAGCTTCTCCAGGACGCGCTCCTGGGCCTGGGTGGCCTGGTCGAACTGCTTCATGTTGGCCAGGCGCTTGCGGCTGTCGGCCTTCAGCTCGTCCAGGGTGTCGAACTCGGAGGCGAGCTGCGCGAACTCGTCGTCCAGCTCGGGCAGTTCACGCTTGGCGACCTGGGTGACCTTGACGGTGACCTCGGCCTCCTTGCCCGCGGCGGAGCCGCCCTTCAGCTCGGAGGTGAAGGTGCCCTCCTCGTCGGCGGACAGGCCCTTGACGGCGTCGTCGATGCCGTCGAGGAGCTCACCGGAGCCGATGGTGTAGGAGACGCCGTTGGCGATGCCGTCCTCGAGGACCTCGCCGTCGACCTTGGCCTCGAGGTCGATGGTGACGACGTCGCCGTCCTCGGCGGCACGCTCCACCGGGGAGGTGGAGGCGAAGCGCTCGCGCAGCTGCTCGACCGACTTCTCGACGTCCTCGTCGGTGACCTCGACGGCGTCGACCTCGACCTCGATGCCGGAGTAGTCCGGGATCTCCAGGGCCGGACGGACGTCGACCTCGGCGGTGAAGTTCAGCGTCTCGCCGTCCTTCAGCTCGGTGATGTCGACCTCGGGCTGGCCCAGCGGGCTCAGCTCGGCCTGGTTGACCGCCTCGGTGTAGAACTTCGGAAGCGCGTCGTTGACCGCCTCCTCCAGGACCGCACCGCGGCCGAACCGCTGGTCGATGACGCGGGCCGGGATCTTGCCCTTGCGGAAGCCCTTCACCGTGACCTGCTGGTTGATCTTGCTGTACGCCGCGTCGAGGCTGTCCTTGAGCTCCTCGAAGGGCACCTCGACAGTGAGCCGAACCCGGGTCGGGTTCAGGGTCTCCACGGCGCTCTTCACGGTTCGGTCTCCTTGTGGCTGACTTCTTGGTTTCTGCCGGAGCCAGACTGGTCCGGCGGATGTTGCCGCCCGGAGGAGTTCGTAGGCCGAGTGGGCCGGGACACACGGGCGCGCAGCTTGCATAGTAACCTCAGCCGGTCAGCGCCCCAAAAGGCGATCACCACGGCGCGGTGTCACGGTGCCGTGAGCCGGTGGGCTGCGAGCCGGTGGTCGGGGTGGCGGGATTTGAACCCACGGCCTTCCGCTCCCAAAGCGGACGCGCTACCAAGCTGCGCCACACCCCGTCTGGTGCGACACGTAGGGTACATGCCCCGGCCGGTCGCGTCGGCCGTATTGCTCGAGGGCGGCACGCGGGACGGCCCGACGGTCAACTCGTTGGCCTCGGCGGCGGCCGACCCGCTACGATGCGTGCAGTGCCGCGGTCACCGACCTGCGGCGCCGTTGTGCGGGCGTAGCTCAATGGTAGAGCCCTAGTCTTCCAAACTAGCTACGCGGGTTCGATTCCCGTCGCCCGCTCTGGATGCCGAAGGCCCAGGTAGGAGGACGATTCCTCTCCCTGGGCCTTCCGCCGTTCCGGGGCCGCTCAGCCCTCCGTGTCCCCCGCGTGCCCCTTCGGCCGGGGACGCCGCTTCAGAGCGTTCACGATCACCGCGTCCACACCGTCAGCGATCAGCCGTGGCCCAGCCGGGTCATCAGCTCACGCGTGCCGGCGTTCGTCCGGGACGCCAGGGTGTTGCCGGTGTGCCGTAGATCATGGAAGCGAAGGCCTTTGATGCCAGCCTCGGCACAGGCCTTGGCCACAGCCCGTCGAAGTGGTTCCGGCGAGGTGTGGCGCCCTTGGCCCCGACGAAGACCCGGCCGTCAGCACCGGGCTCCGCGAACTGCCTCATGTGGTCGATGACGACCGGCGTGATCGAGCGCGGGATGGCCACGGACCGCTTGCCCGCCTCGTTCTTGGGCGCCTTGTAGATCCACTTGCCGTCGCTCAGTTCCGACACCGAGCCGCGCACCCGGATCATGCCCGCTTCCAGGTCGATGTCCCGCCGGCGCAGGGCGACCAGCTCACCCCGGCGCAGGGCGCAGAACGCGCCGATCAGCACCAGGGCTCGAAGGACGGGCGCACGCGCCCGCCACCAAAGATTCCACCGGACTAGGACCACCGCTTGATGATCTTTGCCGGACGCTCCGGGGCCGGCCACACCTGGATACGGATCTTCTCAGTGGTCTCGGGGCTCTCGTCAGAGTCGACGTCGGCCTGAGCCGCCCGAGCCAAGTTGCTCCGGGAGACGCGGACGCGGTTCCAGCCTCTCGGGACCTCGAACGTCGCCGCATCGGGGGCGTAGTCGGTGCAGCCCAGAACCATCAGGCGGCCCAACGACACATCGAGGCCGGCCTCAACGACGTGATCGAATTCCGAGCTGTCATCACTCGGCTCCTGAGGCAGGACGACGACGGTGACGGATACGTTGACATTGACCGACGTGCCGATTCCCAGCGCATCCGGCGCAACCGCGAGGTGATCCGCAACGGCCTGGTCGGTCCACGCGTCGCTCAGATCACCGTCCGAATCCGCATCGGATACGTGTATCTGGAAGTAGTCGGCGAAGAGGGTGAGCTCTGTCGTTGTGGTCATGGCGGCACAGTGCCACGCAGCACTGACAGCCGGAGATGCGGTAGTCGTCCAGTTCTAGCTTCGTACGGGCGCCCTCCTTGTCGGCCGGCGCCCCGCCTTGCCTCGGTCATTTCAGACTCCACCGACCTCGAATGGGTACCTGCTCACGGCAGGTGAGGCCGGGTCGGCACCCCGTGACGGCGATCTGTGCGAAGTCGAGGAGGTGGCGCCCCAGAACGCGGACCGCGTTATCCGCGGACCGACGCGAGGCCGCCGACAAGGAAGCATGCGAGGGATGTGACGGGCCCCAGCCACTCCGGGAGCCCGAGCGTGCTGCGCCTTTCGAAGCCATGTCCGGCTCTCGGGACGGCGGCGTCGCGGCGGCGCAGCAACTCCTGCGCGACGGTGTCCCGCTTGGCCTTGCCCGTCAGAGGAGCGGCGTCGAGTGCAACCACCGGCAGGCGGCCGTATCCGGACACGACAAGGGTGAGGGCGGTCCGCCCCTCCAGTGCCGTGATCAGGTGGTAGGGGACGAGGTAGTACGTGAATATGTTGTTCACCCGAAGGCGGTCCTGCCCGAACGATACGTAAGGGCTCAGGAACAGCCGCCAGACCATGTACATGCCGATCAGCATGGGAGCCAGCGGGATCAGGCGCGTCAGCCACGAGCCGGTCACGGCCGCGTTCTCCTGGACCACCACCTGCAAGGTCACCATCGCTGCCTGTCCTGCGACGGCCAGCACCACCTTGGGGGTTCTTCTGATCCTCGCCACTGAGCCGGTTCCTTCGTCGTGTCCCGGAAAGCCCCACCCCGCCCCTCGGATCGGGCGGGGCGAGAACCCTACTGGATCCGCCGGGCCGGACCAGCCCCCCGTGCTCCCACGCGCCCTTTCGGCCGGTGCCGCTCCGGCACAGGCGATCCATGGTGTCCGCGACCCGTGACCGCCCCTCCTCCCGCTTGCCACACCGCGCGTGCCATACTCCGGACGCATCTGAATTGAACGCGTTCAAAAGCGGGGGGTTGGCCATGGAGGGACAGCAGGGAGTGTCCGCCCGTCAGTGGGGCTGGGCCGTGGCGGGGGCCGTGGCCGCAGGGGCGGCGATGGTCCTGGGGCTCTTGATCTCCCCCTTCGTTGTCGGGCTCTTCCTGGTCGGCGCGGTAGCGGCCGCCGTGCCGCTCCTGATGCGAGCGGCACCGAGGGCGTTCGCACGGCTCTGCCTCGCCATCGGCGCGTTCCTGCTCGCCTGGGCGCTGATCGGCGCCGTCATCGGCATGTTCCTGTTTCTTCCAGCGGCCCTGTCGCTGCTGGTCGCGGCCTTCGTGGAGGCCGGCAACCGCCCAGGTGCACGGTGGGCGGTGACGGTGGCCCTCGCCGCCGCGGCGGTCTTCACGTCGGCCGTCCTTTCGCCGGACCCGGACGACGAACCGCCCCCGTACTTCAAGGCGACACTGGACTCCGCCAGCCGGGACCGTGACCGAGAGTTCCATGAGCGCGTGGACCGGCTGCGTGACTTCGGAGCCACCCGGACCGAGGTGTACGAGATGGCCGGGCGTCTCGAACTCAACGTGGACATGCCCGAGAGCTTCCCCGGAGGACAGAGCCAGGACAGGCTCAGGGAGGAGATCGACCGGCTCCCAGGCGTCGTCGAGGTCCGCCTCTGCACGTTCTACACCTGCGATTGACGAAACGCGGTCACACGGTCAGGGGGACCGGGTGGATCTCGTCGGCTCGGTGGCCGGCGCGTTCGTGGATGCGCTGGACCGCGTCGGCCGAGGGAGCCTCGGAGAGGCAGTAGACGGTGCCGGACTCCGGGTCCGCCCAGGCCTTCTCGAAGTGGACGCCTTCTTCCTTCTCGATGGCGAGATCGGCCCTGTGGGCCTGCAGCAGCTGGTCGGCCGTGAGGCCCTTCATCCCGTGGTGGACATCCATGAACTGGGGCATGGCGTCGCGCCTCCTCCCGACTGTCGCGTCCTGCGCCGCCGGATCGCCGGCCGGCTCCGTCATGTCCATCGTGTGCCCGCACCAGCGGGACGGCGACCGTGCGGGTCGGCGCGGACCGCGGTCACGCTGTGGGCAGGTCGGCTCCGGGCCGCTCGTCACGACCGACGGCGACGGCGGCGACGGCCGCCGCCACCAGCGGCACCGGTGCCGTCGTACCGGCTCGGCGGGCCGCCCGGCGGGAGCGGGTTCCGGGGTGGACGCCCGGTCGGGCGGCCGGCCCTCGCCGACGAGGCGCAGGAGCTCGTCAGGGGTCGGGCGGGACGTGGGCTGCTGCTCCGGGCAGGAGCGGATGAAGGGGAGCAGGGCGTCCGGGACGCCGGTGGCGTCGGGCCCGGCCTCGGCGACGCGGGTCGCCGTCGGCCCGAGCCGTGCGGCGCCACGCTCTTGCTCCGCCCGTCGTTTCCGTCGTTCAGCCTCAGCCGGTCCCCCAGGGTCAGAACCTGATCGAGTTGATGGACTCCGCTATCGAGTTCAGGAACCGGTTGATGGAGGGTGCCATGCCGGTCGAGGCGAGGAAGAAGCCGAAGAGGATCGCGACGATGGCGGGACCCGCCTTCATGTTCCCCCCTCTGATGAGCACCACCAGGATGATCGCCAACAGAAGCACCACGGACAGTGAAATGGCCACAACTGATCACACCCTCGGTCGGTCCGCTCTCCCGGCCCGGGGGTACGGCCCGCGCACCCCCGCCAGAACCATCGTGCCACCAACCGGCCCGCCGTATGCGGCCCGTGACGCAACGTCGGGCGCCGGACCGGGGCGGACGGCACTGCGCACAGCAATTCGACAGCTTGCCCGCGCGTGACTCCCCGAGGAATTACGCGACTTCGTTTCTGTCTCCACACATCCCGTGCGCAGGTAATTCGAATTGATGACACAGAGACGCCGTATGCCCCATTTAGTCGGGATGAATCGGGACATCGAGGGTGAACTGATGACCCTCACGTGCCCACCATCACGTAGACAGCGAAGGCCTGTTCTGTAAATCACGGGGTACCCGGACGGGATAACCAGGAATCACTGCGGGAGTTTTACGAAATCCCACAGACGACGCTAGGGTGCCTGAGATGTTTGACGCCGCCTCGTCCCCCGGCCAGAACCGCAGGCCGCTCCCCCCGGCACAGTCGCCGGTGGACGGAGTGCCCGGTCCGCGTACCCCGATGAGCGCGCAGAAGGGACAGGCGAAGGCGGACAGACCCGGCAAACAACGCGACGCGTTCTTCGACAACGCCAAGTACCTTGCGATCGTGCTCGTCGCGATGGGTCACTCCTGGGAGCCGCTGAAGGGCGACAGCCGGATCCTGGAGGCCGTGTACACCGTCGTGTACACGTTCCACATGCCGGCGTTCATCCTCATCTCCGGCTTCTTCTCGCGCAGTTTCGACATGCGCCCGGACCGGCTGAAGCGCCTGATCACCGGGGTCGCGGTGCCGTACGTCCTGTTCGAGACGGCGTACCCGCTCTTCAAGAACCTCGTCACCGGCTCCCACGAGGAGATCAGCCTCCTCGACCCCTGGTATCTGACCTGGTTCCTGGTGGCCCTGTTCGTCTGGCGGCTGACGACGCCGATCTGGAAGCTGGTGCGCTGGCCGCTGCCGCTGGCCCTCGGCATCGCCATGCTGGCGAGCGTCACCCCGAACATCGGCGACGACCTCGACCTGCAGCGTGTCCTGCAGTTCCTGCCGTACTTCGTGCTCGGCCTGTGCATGAAGCCCGAGCACTTCCGGCTGGTGCGCCGCCGCTCGGTGCGGATCGCCGCGGTCCCGGTGTTCGCGGCGGCGCTGGCGATCGGCTGGTGGGCGGTGCCGCGCATGAACACCGCGTGGTTCTACCACCGTGACTCCGCGCAGGAGCTGGGCGCCCCCTGGTGGTGCGGTCCGGTGATGACGCTCGCGCTGATGGGCTGTTCGCTGCTGCTGACGGCCTGCTTCTACTCCTGGGTGCCGGGCCGGAAGATGTGGTTCACGGCGCTCGGCGCGGGCACCCTGTACGGCTATCTGCTGCACGGCTTCCTGGTGAAGCTCGCCGACTACCGGGGCTGGTTCGACCACGCCTGGCTGCACCACCCGCTCGGCGAGATCACGGTGACCCTCCTCTTCGCCGCGACGGTCACGGTGCTGTGCACCAAGCCCGTGCAGCGGGTGTTCCGCTTCGCGATGGAGCCGCGGATGGAGTGGGCGTTCAAGCAGGACGCCGCCCAACTCGCCCGCGAGCGTCAACGCACGGAGCGGGAGAAGGTCAGCGCCTAGCTCTCACCGCTCACGACCGGCCCGAGACCGAGAAGGGCGCGCATGTGCGCGTACTTCTCGGTCAGTCGTTTCCGGGTCGGTCCGGGCAGCAACGCCAGCCGCTCCGGGTCGGCGTTGTGCGCCAGGTCGGCCTCCTTCACCAGCAGCGCCCCCGGGGTGGCGAGGATCCGCCGCGCATACGCCCCCGGCTCCTCCCCCGGCCGCTTGGTGAGGGCGTCCACGATCGCCTTGGTGCGCGCGGTCAGCGCGGCGCCCGCCAGCCACTCCTCGCTGAGCGCGGCGTCCTCGACGGAGTCGTGCAGCCAGGCCGCAGCGAGCTGCTCCGGGTCCCCACCGCGGACGCGCACGCCCTCGGCGACGGCCGCGAGGTGCTCGGCGTACGGCCGTCCGGCCTTGTCGGTCTGTCCCGCGTGGGCGGCCCGGGCGAGGGCCTCGACCTCGGCGGGGGTGAGCGTCTCGGGTGTCTCGGTCACGGGTGTGTCGGTCACCCGCCGAGTCTCTCCCGAACTCCCTCGCATGCGCACCGACCTTCATGCTGTAATGACTGCAATAGCCTGACGCCTATTACCAGTTCAGGGAGGGGCTGTGCCTTTCAGTACCACCGCCGAGGCGGTACGCGCGTGGGTCGAGGGATGGGCCGTGTCACGCGGTGCGGCCGAACCGACAGCCCAGCCTTGGGGGTTCACCGTCGACGTGGGCCTGGCCAAGGAGGTGGCCCGGCATGTCCTGACCGCCGCCGACGAGGCGACCGTCCGCAAGCTGGCCGAGAACACCGCCGTCGCCGCTGTCCCCCTCAAGGTGTTCGTACCGCCTCAGACCCTGAAGGCCTGGCTGCCGCCGGACTGGGTCCTCCTCGACGGCCACGCCGTGCTCATGGCCGCCTCGCTGAGCGCCGTGGAGGCCCCGCCCGGCCTCCCCGACGGCTACCGGCTGCGCAGCTGGCACCGGGCCGACGTCACCCGCGTGGTGGTGCGCGCGGCCGACGGCGCCTTCGCCGCGCGCGGGCAGATCGCGGTCACCGGCGAGACCTCCGTGGTCGACCAGGTGGAGACGGACCCGGCTCATCAGCGCCGGGGGCTCGGGCGCGTGGTGATGGGGACGCTCGCCGAGGCCGCGGCCCGCGGGGGCGCGCGGGCGGCCGTCCTGGGCGCGACCGAGGAGGGCCGGGCCCTGTACGAGGCCGTGGGCTGGAAGGTGGTGGCTCCGCTGAGCGCGGCCGTCCGGGGCACTCGGGAGGGCGGGGCGTAGGTCCTCCGACGGTGCGGAGCCCGCACCGCGAGCGCGGGGACGCAGGACCGCGACGACGGAGGCCCGGACCCACGACGGCGGGGCCGCAGGCAGTCGTCGGCCGGCGCACAGGTCCGCGACGCCCCGTGCCGGCAGCGCAGGACCGCGACGACCCGGGTTCAGGTCCCCGCCCTCAGCGGGCGCCCGCCGACGCCTCGCGGCAGATGAGCAGCAGGGCCCGGTCGTCGTTGACGTCCTTCGCGACCGCCTCGATGAGGTGCCAGGCGGCGCCGTGGAAGCCGCCGGCGACATAGCGGTCGGCCTCTCCGGTGAGGCGGTCGATGCCTTCCACGATGTCCCGGTCCGAGGTCTCCACCAGACCGTCCGTGAACAGCATCAACACGTCACCCGGCCGCAGCGAGCCCTTCACGGGGTCGAACTGCGCACCGTCGTACACACCGAGCAGCGGGCCCTCGGCGGCCTTCTCCTCCCAGCGCCCGCTGCCCGCGCTCAGCTGCAGGCCCGGCGGATGCCCGGCGGTGTACAGCTCGTAGTCCCCGGAGTCCAGGTCCAGCACCAGGTGGATGGAGGTGGCGAAGCCCTCGTCCCAGTCCTGGCGGAGGAGATAGCCGTTGGCCGCGGGCAGGAAGGCGTGCGGGGGCAGCGAGCCGAGCAGTCCGCCGAAGGCGCCGGACAGCAGCAGGGCGCGCGAGCCCGCGTCCATGCCCTTGCCGGACACGTCGGTGAGGACGACCTCCAGCGTCCGGCCGCCGTTCGTCCGGGCCGCGACGACGAAGTCCCCGGAGAACGACTGCCCGCCCGCCGGGCGCAGCGCCATCTCGTGGTGCCAGCCCTGCGGCAGCTTCGGCAGCTTGCTCTGCACCCGGATCCGCTCGCGCAGGTCGAACAGCATGGTTCCGCCGCGCCGCCAGGGCACCCCGACCCGGCTGCGGAACTGGGCCGTCAGCAGGCCGAAGAAACCGCAGGCGGCCACGACCAGCACCACACCCGGAGTCACCCGGCTCGGCCCCTCGGTGTACGGGCCGAGCCGCACCGACTCCACGATCAGCGCGGTGGCCCCCGCGGCGTACAGGCCGAGCAGGCTCGCCGGGCGCAGCAGCAGCCCGCCGGCGACGATCGGCAGCACCAGGGTGGCCGGGGAGCACCACACCGAGTTCATGAGGGTCATGGCCGCGAGGACGGGGATGGCGATCAGCAGTCCGGCGAACGCGATCCAGTCCGAGCCGTTGCCGCGGAAGTAGTCCACGGCGCTTCTGCGCAGCCCGACTCGGGCCCGGTGCCAGTGCATCTTCCACCGGGCCGTGAACGTTTCGGCCTTCGCGCGCCGCTCTCGTCCTGCTGCCATTAGTTCGGGACCCTATCCATCGCACCGGCTGCTTGGCACGGGAGGTCCCACTTGTCCCCCGTGCGAGGTCCGACTTCGCGGTTCGTCCTGTGGTTCGTCCTGCGGTTCGTCCTCACAGTGAACGGCACGCGGGGCCATCGCGCCGCCGTCCGGGAGAAATTCGCTGGCTCGTCCCGCAATGCCCTGATAGGCATGGCGCATGGGGACTGACCGCGGTACCGAGTTGAGGACGCTGCGCCCGGAGGAGTTCGACCGCTGGTGGGACCACCTGGTCCGCGCGTTCGGGGGCGGTCCCGCCTCGCCCGAGGAGCGCGAACTG
Source organism: Streptomyces sp. NPDC052301 (assembly GCF_044593395.1). Taxonomy (NCBI): domain Bacteria; kingdom Bacillati; phylum Actinomycetota; class Actinomycetes; order Kitasatosporales; family Streptomycetaceae; genus Streptomyces; species Streptomyces sp. NPDC052301. The sequence goes on from NZ_JBIUBE010000005.1 coordinate 269,559, forward strand.
GACAAATCGCTCACCGAGTTCGACCGTTCCTTCGCCGTCTGGGACGCCGGCGCGGTCGTCGGGACCTCGGGGGCCTTCAGCTTCCGGATGACCGTGCCCGGCGGGGCGGTGGTGCCCACCGCGGGCGTGACCATGGTCAGCGTGGCCGCGACGCACCGGCGGCGCGGGATGCTGACGTCGATGATGCGGCGCCTGCTGGACGACGCCCGCGCCCAGGGCGAGCCGCTGGCGGCGCTGTTCGCCTCGGAGCCCGCGATCTACGGCCGGTTCGGGTACGGCACGGCGACCTTGCAGCTCAACGCCGAGATCGACACCGGTCGGGTCACCCTGGCGCTGCCCGAGGGCACCGACGAGGTCCGCGTGCGCTACGCCCCGCCCGCCGACGTCCTGAACGAGTGCGAGGCGGTCTACGCGGCCCTGGTGCCCCGCCGCCCCGGCATGCTGGCCCGGCAGCCCGGCTGGGAGCGGGCCGGGCTGCTCGACCCGGAGAGCGACCGGGACGGCGCGTCGGCCCTGCAGTGCGTGGTCGCCGAGCGGGACGGCGAGGTCACCGGGTACGCCCGCTTCCGCACCAAGCTGGGCTGGGGGCCGGGCGGGCACGACGGCACGGTGACGCTGGAGGACCTGGCCGGGCTCGATCCGGCGACCGAGGCCGCACTGTGGCGTTTCCTGTTCGGCATCGACCTGATGACGACACTGAGCGTGCGGGGACGGCCGGTCGACGAGGCCTGGCAGCATCAGGTCTCCGACATCCGCCGCTGCCGGCTGCGGCTGCGGGACGCCGCACACCTGCGCCTGGTGGACGTGGGTGCGGCCCTGTCGGCGCGCACCTATGTGGCGCCCGTGGACGTCGTGCTGGACGTCGAGGACCCCTTCTGCCCGTGGAACGCGGGCCGTTGGCGGCTGACGGGCGATGCCAAGGGCGCGTCCTGCGAGCGGACCGCCGACGCGCCCGATCTCTCCCTGAGCGTACGGGAGTTGGGGGCGGCCTACCTCGGCGGTGTGTCCCTGCTGTCGCTGGCGGCGGCCGGGCGGGTGCGGGAGGTGCGGCCGGGGGCGTCGGCGGAGGCGTCGGTGGCGTTCGGCTCACCGGTGGCCCCGTGGCTGCCGCACGGCTTCTAGATCACCAGCTCCGCGGTCACCGTCGTCGCGGTCACTTCCTCCGCGGTCACTTTCTCCGCGGCCACTCCCTCCGCGGTCACTTCCTCCGCGGTCACTCTCTCCGTGCTCACCGCTCCTGGCACGTGGGGCACCAGAAGAGGTTGCGGGCGGCGAGGCCGGCGGTGCGGATCTCGTCGCCGCAGATGTGGCAGGGCTGCGGGGCGCGGCGGTAGACGTACACCTCGCCGCCGTGGTCGTCCACGCGCGGCGGGCGGTTCATGGCCTCCGGCGTGTGCTCGGGGCGGACGGTGTCGATCCGGTTGTTCCTGACCCCCTCACGCATCAGCTCGACGAGGTCGGCCCAGAGGGCGTCCCACTCGCGCGGGGTGATCTCCCGGCCGGTGCGGTACGGGTCGATGCCGTGCCGGAAGAGGACCTCGGCCCGGTAGACGTTGCCGACGCCGGCGACGATCTTCTGGTCCATGAGCAGCGCGGCGATCGTCGTACGGCTGCGGGAGATCCTGCGGTAGGCCGACGCCGGATCGGCGTCATCGCGGAGCGGGTCGGGGCCGAGGCGGCCGTGTATCGCCCGCTTCTCGGTGTCGGTGATCAGGGCGCAGGTGGTCGGGCCGCGCAGGTCGACGTAGGAGGTGTCGTTCGCGAGCCGGAGCCGGACGGTGTCGGTCGGCGGGGGCGCGGGGGCGTCACCGAAGCCGACCTTGCCGAAGAGGCCGAGGTGGATGTGGACCCAGTCGGTGTCCCGGAAGCGGAGGAAGAGGTGCTTGCCGTGAGCCTCGGTGCCGGTGAGCACGGCGCCGTTCAGCAGCTCGGCGGCGTCGGAGAACTTGCCCTGCGGGCTGCTGACCCGGGCGGGCCTTCCCGAGAAACGCTCGGCGTAGTCCTGGGCCAGCCGGTGGATGGTGTGCCCTTCAGGCAAGGCTGAACTGTCCTTTCCGACCGATCTTCTGCCCACCCGCCCACCGAGCCGGGTGGGCGGGGTGGCCCAGGAGCCCCTCGGGGTCCTACTGCTGCGGGTGGTGGGCCGGGATCGGGGGAAGGTCGCCCGTCGTCTCGTACGCGGCCAGCATGTCGATCCGGCGGATGTGGCGCTCGTCACCCGAGAACGACGTGTTCAGGAACACCTCGACGAATTTCGTCGCCTCCTCCGTGCTGTGCATGCGCGCACCCACGGCCACCACGTTGGCGTTGTTGTGCTGCCGGCCGAGCGCGGCGGTCTCCTCGCTCCAGGCCAGCGCGGCCCGCACACCCTTCACCTTGTTCGCGGCGATCTGCTCACCGTTACCGGAACCGCCGATGACGATGCCGAGGGCCTCGGGGTCGGCGGCCGCCTTCTCCGCGGCACGCAGGCAGAAGGGCGGGTAGTCGTCCTGGGCGTCGTAGATGTGCGGCCCGCAGTCGACGGGCTCGTGCCCCGCCGCCTTGAGCCACTCGACGAGGTGGTTCTTGAGTTCGTAGCCCGCATGGTCGGAGCCGAGATACACGCGCATGGGACGAGTGTGACACGCCCCCATCGGGGCAGCAGCCCCGGGTGGCGGCGCCGGACCGGGCCGATCGCGGTCGGAGAGATGTGAGGCAGACCATAGAACCTCAAGGGAACCTCAAGTAACGATATGGATTCAGAGGTTCCCGAATTCGTTCGCCTCGGATTCACTGGACCGTCTCGTACACCGCTCGTACGAATTGCTCCGCCTGGCGTAAAGGAAATCCGTCCATGACCCCTGGTTCGGGCCTTCAAGCAGGACTCAAGAACCGCCACCTGACGATGATCGCGATCGGTGGTGTCATCGGAGCCGGCCTCTTCGTCGGTTCCAGCTCGGGTATCGCTACCGCGGGACCCGGCATCCTTCTGTCGTACGCACTCGTCGGCACCCTCGTCGTCCTCGTGATGCGCATGCTCGGCGAGATGTCCGCCGCGAACCCCACCTCCGGCTCCTTCTCCGCGCACGCCGACCGTGCCCTCGGCCGCTGGGCCGGGTTCTCGATCGGCTGGCTCTACTGGTTCTTCTGGGTCGTCGTGCTGGCCGTCGAGGCCACCGCCGGCGCCAAGATCCTCGAGGGCTGGGTGCCGGCCGTCCCGCAGTGGGGCTGGGCGCTCATCGTGATGGCCGTGCTGACCGCGACCAACCTGGTCTCCGTCGGCTCCTACGGCGAGTTCGAGTTCTGGTTCGCCGGTATCAAGGTCGTCGCCATCGGTGCCTTCATCGTCGTCGGCCTGCTGGCCATCTTCGGCGTGCTGCCGGGCGTCCACGCCGACAAGGCCTCCTTCGGCAACCTGGCGAACCACGGCGGCTTCCTGCCGCACGGCCCCGGTTCGATCCTCACCGGTGTGCTGCTGGTCGTCTTCTCCTTCATGGGCAGTGAGATCGCCACCCTGGCGGCCGGCGAGTCCGAGGACCCGCAGAAGGCCGTCACCAAGTCCACCAACAGCATCATCTGGCGTATCGGCGTCTTCTACCTGGGCTCGATCCTCGTCGTGGTCTCGCTGCTGCCGTGGAACGACCAGTCCATCCAGAAGAACGGCTCGTACGTCGCCGCCCTGGACTCCCTCGGCATCGCGCACGCCGGCGAGATCATGAACGTGATCGTGCTGACCTCGGTGCTGTCCTGTCTGAACTCCGGCCTGTACACGGCCTCCCGCATGGCCTTCTCGCTCGGCCAGCGCGGTGACGCCCCGAAGTCGTTCGCCCGCACCACGGCCCGTGGTGTGCCGATGGCCGCGATCCTGTCCTCGGTCGTGTTCGGCTTCGTGGCGGTCTTCTTCAACTACATGTACCCGGACACCATCTTCCTCTTCCTGCTCAACTCCAGCGGTGCGGTCGCCCTGTTCGTGTGGCTGGCGATCTGCTTCTCGCAGCTGCGGATGCGGAAGATCATCCAGCGGGAGACGCCGGAGAAGCTCGTCGTGAAGATGTGGCTGTACCCGTACCTCACCTGGGTGACGGCGGCCTTCATCGTCTTCGTCCTCGGTTACATGCTGACCGACACCAAGGGCGAGAGCAGCGGCCGTACGACCGTGCTGCTGTCCTTCGCGGTGGCGGCGGTCGTGGTGGTGATCGCCTTCGTGAAGCAGGCGCTCAGCAAGAACCAACCGGCCCCCGCGGTCGAGACCCCGACCGACAAGGTCTCCGTCGGCTGAGCCTGCTCCGGCTGAACATGGCCGCATGACCTGACGACACCTGTCGGGTCATGCGGCCATGCTGCGTTCCATGCCCCCCCGGATCCGTCCCGTCTGCCCGCCGGGGTGCAGGCCACCGGGCACGGGCGCACGCCGGGCGGCGGGCTCGGCGTCCGCACGCGGCGGTTCGGTCACGCGGCCGACCATGCGTGGAAAGTGGACCCGGCGGCCGCGCTGCGGGCCTGCGAGGCCTGGGCGCGGACCTCCCCGCAAGAGCCACCGGATGTGTGTCCCGCCGGCTCGACCACCTGGACGGGGCGCCGGCGCGGCCGGCGCCGAACGCGGTGCCGTACCGCGAAGGGCGGTTCCTGCTGCGGCCGTCGACCGTCGGCGACCGGGAGGAGGCACGGGCCGTGCTGGACCCGGCGTCCGCACTCACGGCCGGCGACACGCGCGGCCGGTCGCTCGACGTCGCCTTCGGGGCGGGCGGGTGACCGGGGCGCCGGGTTGTACGGCCCGCAGACGCGGAAGAGGCTCGCCGGGCTCAAGGAGAGCTACGATCCGGCGAACCTCTTCCGCAGGAACTACGGCGTCAGCGCACAGGCGTCAGCGCTTGCCGACGAGCTTCCAGGCGCTGGGCATGACGCCCATCGCCAGGGCCGCCTTCACGGCGTCGCCGATCAGGAACGGGGTGAGGCCGGCCGCGACGGCCTGGGAGGCGGAGAGGTGGGCGGCGTAGGCCAGGTACGGGACGCCGATCGCGTAGATGATCGCCTCGCCCAGCAGCATCGTGCCCGCCATGCGCAGCACGGAGCGGTCGGCACCGCGCCGGGCCAGGGCGCCCACGACGGTGGAGGCGAGCAGCATGCCGAGGACGTAGCCGAAGGAGACGGAGGCGCCGGAGCTGCCCTCGGCGAACCACGGGACGCCGGCGAGTCCGGCCAGCGCGTAGAGGACGAGCGAGGCCAGGCCGCGGCTCGCGCCCAGCGTCGTGCCGACCAGCAGCGCGGCGAAGGTCTGGCCGGTCACCGGCACCGGGGAGCCCGGCACGGGGACCGAGAGCTGGGCCGCGAGGCCGGTGAGCGCGGCGCCGCCGAGCACGAGGGCCACGTCCCGGACGCGGGACGCGGGCAGCAGGTCGGCGAGGACCTCGCGGGGGCGGGCGGTGGCGGCAGCGGTGCTCATGGGGACTCCGCGGGTGACGGGGACATGCTGGGACACGGTGACGCTATCCCAGCCTCCGCGAGCCGATCACCGTCAGCGCTCGACAAAGGGGGGAACGACGGCTTGGTGGGCTCCGGACAAAGAGTGGGGGTTACACCGACCAGGGCGTGACACTGGTCACTGAGGCGGGGACGTGTGGCTCACTCGGCGGGGCGTCGCGCGGACTGTGGAGTCTCACCAAATGAATCCGGGTCGTCTGGTCGGATTCACCTTTCCTGGCCTACCCTTCCAGCCATGGTCGCCCAGTCCCGGTACTTCACGTCGCGTCGCCATGTCGACCTGCGACGCCAGGGCACGGCCACCTGTCGCCGCCCGGGGTAGGGGCGGACCGCTCGGCGCGCCCCCGCCTTCCGCGACGTGTCGGCCCCGTTCCCGAGGACGGTTCTCCATGCCCCGTACCGCGGCATCCGCTCCTGTCTCCCCCGTTCCCCGCCTCACGCCCGTCTTCCGTGCCGCCGACAGCGACCGACGGCGCACCAGCGCCAGTGTCGTGCTGCGCTCGGTGCTGGAGCACGGGCCGGTGGCGCGCAGCACCATCGCCCGGCTGACCGGGCTCTCCCCTGCGTCGGTGACGGAGCACTGTGCCCGGCTCACCGGACTGGGCCTGGTCCGGGAGTCCGCCGCGCCACGCCGCTCGAACGGGGTGGGCCGGCCGCACGTCCCCGTCGACCTGGACGACACCCGGTTCCTGGTCGGCGGGGTGCATGTGGCCGTGCCGTACACCACGGTGGCGCTGCTGGACCTGCGCGGCCGGGTGGTGGCCCGGCGGGAGCTGAAGCACGAAGGGACCGATCCCGGACGGGTGCTGGCGCGGGCCGCCGAGGGGCTCGCCGGGCTGCTCGCCGGGGTGCCGGGCCGCCGCCCGCTGGGGGTCGGGGTCGCGGTCGGCGGCTGGGTGGACCGGGAGACGGGCACCGTGGTCGAGCACGAGCTGCTGGGCTGGCGGGAGGTGCCGGTGCGGGAGCTGCTCGGGGCCCGTACGGGCCTGCCGGTGCACGTGGACGGGCACGCGCGGGCGCTGGTGAACGCGGAGCGGCTGTTCGGACGGGCCCGGGGCAGCCGCAGTGTGCTGCACCTGTTCGTCGGCAACGTGGTCGACGCGGCCTTCGCCACCAACGACGAAGTGCACCACGGCCCCCGCTCGGCGGCCGGCGCCATCGCCCATCTGCCGGTGCCGGGCGGCGGTGAGCCGTGCGGGTGCGGCCGTACCGGCTGCCTCCAGGCGGAGTTGAGCGAGCGGACGTTGTGCCGCCGGGCCCGGGCGGCCGGGGTGACCGACTCGGCGAACCCGATGCGTGTGGTGGCCGCGGCGGCGGCCGGGGAGGCGGTGGCCCGGCGGCTGCTGGCGGAGCGGGCCCGGGCGACCGGGCGGGCGGCCGGGCTGCTGCTCGACGTGCTCAACCCGGAGACCGTCGTCGTGACCGAGGTGGGCGTCATCCACTTCGAGGACTGCCTCGCCGCGCTGCGGGAGGCGGCCGGCACGGCCCGTTCGGCGGCCGTCCTCCCGACGAGTTTCCCGGATTCCGTGCTGGCGGTGGCGGGTGGATCCGTGGTGCTGGACGCATTGTTCCGGGATCCGCTGTCCGCCTCACCTGAGGATATTTAATTCAGAACCTCCGAATGTTGACAGAGGGTGCTCTTGGTCAGGAACATGCTGGTCATGAGCCTCTTCGCCAGCTGTCGCACCCTCTGTTGCTGACACATTGCCGCGCATGAAGCGCGTGTTTCCCGCTGTGTGAATGCTGTTTCTTCCGGACCTTCTCACCGGAATTCCTTCTGCCTTTCCCCTCTTTTTTGTCCCGGGAGTACTCCCATGCGCCGTCGTCTCTTTCTCACCTCCGTGCTGGGCGCGTCCGCCGCCGTGGCGGGCCTCAGCGGCTGCGCCGAGGGCGAGTCCTCCGCCGCCACCCAGGGCGCCGCCACCAAGCCGCTCGCGGACAAGGTCCCGGCCGGCACCAGCCTGAAGATCGCCTCCTACCTGGGTCAGCAGCAGCTGCAGTTCCGGCTGGCGAAGCTGCCCGAGCTGCCCTTCACGGTGTCCAACTGGCTGAACATCGGGGCCGGACCGGATGTCATCAACGCCTTCCGCGCCAAGTCGCTGGACCTCGCCAACAACGCCGGCATCCCGCCGATCCAGGCGCACTACCAGGGCTACGACGCGAAGATCGTGGCGATCGACCTCACCCGCAAGCCCAACTACCTCTTCGCCACCAAGCCCGGCAGCGACATCCACACCGTCGACGACTTCAAGGGCAGGCGGCTGGCCTTCTCGCAGGGGCAGGCGCAGGGGGTCGTCCTGCTCCGGGCGCTGAAGAAGGCCGGCCTGAGCTACGACCAGGTGAAGCTGGTGCCGCTGACCAGCAACCAGTTCTTCACCGCCCTGCAGTCCGGGCAGGTGGACGTGGCCCCGCTCGCCATCAGCCAGGCGCCCGCCTACCTCAAGCAGTACGGGGCGAAGGGCGCCCGCACCATCGACACCGACGTCGTCGACCTGCTCAACCTGCTGTGGGCGCCGCAGTCGGTGCTGAGCGACCCGGCGAAGGCCGCCGCGGTCGCCGCCTACATCCCGCAGTGGGCGCAGGGCCAGGTGTGGGCGTACGAGCACCCGGACGTGTGGAACGAGCAGTTCTACGTCAAGACGCAGAACCTGACCCTCGCGCAGGCGCAGAGCATCACCAAGCTGGCCAACAAGCCCCTCTTCCCGCCCAGTTGGGACGAGGCGATCAAGTGGGAGCAGGAGACCGCGGATCTGCTCGCCGAGGGCGGGTTCGTGAAGAAGTTCGACGTCTCCTCGCTCTTCGACCACCGCTTCGAGTCGATCGCCGCCAAGGCCGTACCCCAGGAGTACCGGAAATGACCGCCGTCACCACGTCGACCGCCGTGCCGGCGACGGCGGCCGGGGATCTGCCCCAGGTCCGCCTGCGCCGCCGCCTCTCCCCCGGCCGCCGGCTGCCCGCCGCCCGGCTGATCGGCCCCCTCGCGTTCTTCGCCCTGTGGGCCGCCGCCTCCGCCGCCGGGTCCCTCGATCCGGCCGCCGTCCCCGCGCCCTGGACGGTGCTGCGGACCGCCGGTCATCTGTGGACCGACGGCACGCTGCCCACCGATGTGGTGACCTCGCTGAAGCGGGCCGCGTACGGCTTCGCGATCGGCCTGGTGGCGGGCGTGCTGCTGGCACTCGCCTCCGGGCTGAGCCGGACCGGCGAGGCGCTGATCGACGGGACCGTGCAGCTCAACCGGGCGATCCCCACCCTCGGTCTGATCCCGCTGTTCATCCTCTGGCTGGGCATCGGGGAGACCTTCAAGGTCGCCGTCATCGCGATCGTCGTCTACATCCCGATCTATCTGAACACGCATGCCGCGCTGGCCGGCATCGACAGCCGGTACGTCGAACTCGCCGAGGTGCAGGGGCTGTCGCGGTTCACCTTCATCCGCCAGGTGGTGATCCCCGGCGCGCTGCCCGGATTCTTCGTGGGACTCCGGCTCGGTGTGACCGGCTCCTGGCTGGGCCTGGTGGTGCTGGAGCAGATCAACGCCACCAGCGGGCTCGGCTACATGATGTTCCAGGCGCAGAACTACGGCCAGACCGACGTCATCCTGGTCGGCCTGCTGATCTACGGCGTCTTCGGCCTGATCTCCGACAGCGTGGTCCGTCTCGTCGAACGGAGGGTGCTGTCATGGCGCCGCACACTCAGCAGCTGACCCGGCCCGCCGTCCGGCTCCGCGGCCTGACCCGGTCCTTCGAGGGCCGTACGGTGCTCGACGGCATCGACCTGGATCTGCCCGCCGGGCAGTTCACCGCTCTGCTCGGGCACAGCGGCTCGGGCAAGAGCACGCTGCTGCGGGCGGTCGCCGGACTCGACCACGGGGTCGCCGGCAGCGGGCGGCTCACCGCCCCGGAGCGGGTGTCGGTGGTCTTCCAGGACTCCCGGCTGCTGCCCTGGCGCCGGGTGCTGGACAACGTCCTGCTGGGAACGGACGGCACGGACGCCGCGGAACGCGGCCGGGCCGCCCTCGCGGAGGTCGGCCTGAAGGGCCGGGAGCGCGCCTGGCCGGGCGAGCTGTCCGGCGGTGAGGCCCAGCGGGCGGCGCTCGCCCGCTCCCTGGTCCGTGAGCCCGAACTCCTGCTGGCCGACGAGCCGTTCGGGGCGCTGGACGCGCTGACGCGGATCAAGATGCACAACCTGCTGCGCGACCTGTGGAAACGCCACCGGCCGTCGGTGCTGCTGGTCACCCACGACGTGGACGAGGCGATCGTGCTCGCCGACCGGGTCCTCGTCCTCGACCGCGGCCGCATCGGCCTCGACCTGACCATCGACCATCCCCACCCGCGCTCCTACCGCGAGCCGCTGCTGGGTGAGTACCGCGAGCGGCTCCTGGCCGCCCTGGGCGTCACGGAGGACCACCGGTGACCGTGAGAAGACTCCACCTCAACGCGTTCCTCATGAACACCGGCCATCACGAGGCCTCGTGGCGGCTGCCGGAGAGCGACCCGTACGCGCACGTCGACCTCCAGCACTACGTGAACCTCGCCCGGACCGCCGAGCGCGGCACCTTCGACTCCCTCTTCCTCGCCGACGGCCCCCAGCTGTGGAGCAGTCTCGCGCAGCGCCCGGCCGGCGCCCTGGAACCGCTGACCCTGCTGACCGCGCTGGCGACGGCCACCGAGCACATCGGCCTGATCGCCACCGCCTCCACCTCCTACAACTCCCCCTACAACCTGGCCCGCAAGTTCGCCTCGCTGGACATCATCAGCGGCGGCCGGGCCGGGTGGAACATCGTCACCACGGCGGGAGCGGAGGCGGCCCGCAACTTCGGGCTGGACGCGGAGCCCGCGCACGCCGAGCGGTACGCGCGCGCCGCCGAGTTCCTCGACGTGGCGCTGAAGCTGTGGGACAGCTGGGAGGACGACGCGATCGTCGCCGACAAGGCCGCCGGTGTCTGGGGCGACGACGGCAAGATCCATCCGCCCCGGCACCGGGGGACGTACTTCAGCGTCGCGGGCGCCCTCAACGTCCCCCGTACGCCCCAGGGCTACCCGCTCCTGGTGCAGGCGGGGTCGAGCGAGGACGGCAAGGCGTTCGCCGCCCGGTACGCGGAGGCGGTCTTCACCGCCCAGCAGACCCTCGCCGACGCGCAGGCCTTCTACGCCGACCTCAAGTCCCGTACCGCACGGGCCGGCCGCGACCCCGGGCACATCAAGGTGCTGCCCGGGATCGTGCCCGTCCTCGGCTCGACGGAGGCCGAGGCACGGGCGGCGGAGCAGGTGCTGGAGGACCACATCGTCCACGACCACTCGGTGGCCCGGCTGGAGAACCTGCTCCAGCTCCCGGCCGGGACCCTGGAGCTGGACCGGGAACTCCCCGCCGACCTGCCGCCCGAGTCGGCCGTCGAGGGCGCCAGGAGCCGCTACGCGCTCGTGGTCGAGCTGGCCCGGCGCGAGCGGCTCACCGTCCGGCGGCTGATCGGCCGGCTCGGCGGCGGACGCGGGCACCTCACCTTCGCCGGGACGCCCGAGCAGGTCGCCGACCAGATCGAGATCTGGTTCACCCAGGGAGCGGCCGACGGCTTCAACATCATGCCGCCCGTACTGCCCTCCGGTCTGGACGCGTTCGTCGAGCACGTCGTCCCGCGCCTGCGTGCCCGCGGCCTGTTCCGCACCGAGTACGGCCCCCGCCGGACCCTCCGGGAGCGCTACGGCCTGCCCCGCCCCGCCAACCAGTACCTCACCCCGGCTCCCGCCCTCGTCTGAAAGGAACCGCCATGTCCCTCGAGATCACCAAGGTCACGGCACGCATCGGCGCCCGTGTCTCCGGCGTCGACATCACCCGGCCGCTCGCCCCGGAGGAGGTCGCCGCGATCCGCGAGGCCCTGAACGCCCACAAGGCGCTCGTCCTCGACGCGGGCGGCCTGGACGACGCGGGTCAGCAGGCCTTCGCCCGGCACTTCGGCGACCTGACCACCGCCCACCCGACGGTCGGCGCCGTCGAGGGCGCCCCGAACGTGCTGCCCGTCGACAGCGAGCGGGGCCGCGCCAACCACTGGCACACGGACGTCACCTTCGTCCTCAACCCGCCGCAGGCCAGCACCCTGCGCTCGATCACCGTCCCGCCGTACGGCGGCGAGACCCTGATCGCCAACGCGGCGGCGGCCTACCGCGACCTGCCCGAGCCGCTGCGCCGGCTCGCCGACACCCTGTGGGCCGAGCACACCAACGACTACGACTACGCGGTGCCGGACGAGGCGGTCGACGAGGAGCAGGCCGCCCAGCGCGCCGAGTTCACCTCGATCAAGTACCGCACCGCGCACCCGGTGGTGCGGGTGCACCCGCTGACCGGGGAGCGCGGCCTGTTCATCGGAGGGTTCGCGCAGCGGATCGTCGGACTCTCCGTCGGTGAGTCCCGCAAGGTGCTCGACCTGTTCCAGGCGTACGTCACCCGCCCGGAGAACGTCCTGCGCCACCGCTGGGCGGAGAACGAGCTGGTGCTCTTCGACAACCGGATCACCCAGCACTACGCCATCGACAACTACGACGGCCGGCCGCGCCGGCTGCACCGGGTGACCGTCGCCGGTGACATCCCGGTCGGCGTCGAGGGCAAGGAGAGCTACTCGGTCGAGGGCGACGCCTCGCACTACACGCCGGTCGCCGCGTGACCCGTCCGTGACCCTGCGTACAGCAGGTGTCCGGATACTGGGCGGTCCCTCCGCGTGAGCGGACGGGCCGCCCAGACTGACGGGGTTTTTACCCGCCCCTTGCACTGGGAGAGCCGTCCCCATGCCCAGCAGCACCTCCACGCAGACGCCGCCTCAGGAACAGGGCGCCTCACTCTCCCACGGCCTCAAGCAGCGCCATCTTTCGATGATCGCCCTCGGCGGGGTGATCGGCGCGGGCCTGTTCGTCGGCTCCGGCGCGGGCATCGCCGCGGCCGGCCCGTCCATCGTCGTCGCCTACGCGCTCTCCGGACTGCTGGTGATGCTGGTGATGCGGATGCTCGGCGAGATGTCGGCCGCCTACCCGTCGTCGGGTTCCTTCTCCGCGCACGCCGAGCGGGCGATCGGCCCCTGGGCGGGCTTCGCCGCCGGCTGGTCCTTCTGGGTGCTGCTGTGCACGGCCGTCGGCCTGGAAGGCATCGGCGCCGCGAACATCGTGCACGGCTGGCTGCCGGGCACCCCGACGTGGGCCTGGGTGGCGCTGTTCATGGTGGTGTTCCTCGGCACGAACCTGACCGCCGTGAAGAACTTCGGCGAGTTCGAGTTCTGGTTCGCCGCGCTGAAGGTCGGCGCGATCAGCCTGTTCCTGATCCTGGGCGTGCTGGCCATCGCGGGCGTCCTGCCCTCCACCCCCGCGCCGGGCACCTCGAACCTGACCGACTTCATGCCGCACGGCAGCCAGGGCCTGCTGGTCGGCCTGCTGGCCTCGGTGTTCGCGTACGGCGGCCTGGAGACGGTCACCATCGCGGCGGCGGAGTCGGAGAACCCCGTCCAGGGCGTGGCCTCCGCCGTGCGCACGGCGATGTGGCGCATCGCGCTCTTCTACATCGGCTCGATGGCGGTCGTGGTCACCCTGCTCCCGTGGGACTCCGCGGAGGTCGTGGCGAAGGGTCCGTACGTCGCCACGCTCGACCACCTGGGCATCCCCGGTGCCGGCCAGGTGATGAACGTGGTCGTCCTGGTGGCCCTGCTCTCCGCGATGAACGCCAACATCTACGGCTCCTCGCGCATCGCCTACTCGCTGGTCGAGCGCGGCCAGGGCCCGAAGGCACTGGCGAAGCTGTCCGGCGGTGTGCCCCGGATCGCGGTGCTCACCTCCTGCGTCCTCGGGTTCGTCTGCGTCCTGTTCAGCTACTGGAGCCCGAACGGCGTCTTCAAGTGGTTGCTGAACATGATCGGCGCGGTCATCCTGGTCGTCTGGATCTTCATCGCCGTCTCCCAGCTCCTGCTGCGCCGCCGGATCGAGCGCGAGGCACCCGAGAAGCTGGTCGTACGCATGTGGCTGTTCCCGTGGCTGACCTGGGTCGCGCTGGCCGGCATGGCCGCGATCTTCGTGCTGATGGCCCGGCAGCCCGACACCCGGGTCCAGCTGTACTCGACGGGCGCCATGACCCTGTTCCTGGCGGCGGTCGGCTACGCCTGGCAGCGGGCCCGCGCCCGGCGCTGACACCCTGACGGCGAGGCCCCCGTGTGCACGACACACGGGGGCCTTTCCGTTGCCCGCCCACTGTTGTTGCTAGCGTGTACTTGCAAGTGACTTGCAATAAGGTTCCGGAGGGGACACCCATGCCCGTCTACACGCTGCCCGACCTGCCCTACGACTACTCCGCGCTCGCCCCCGTGATCAGCCCCGAGATCATCGAGCTGCACCACGACAAGCACCACGCGGCCTACGTGAAGGGCGCCAACGACACCCTGGAGCAGCTCACCGAGGCACGCGACAAGGAGATGTGGGGGTCGATCAACGGCCTGGAGAGGAACCTGGCCTTCCACCTCTCCGGGCACATCCTGCACTCGATCTACTGGCGGAACATGACCGGCCCGAAGGACGGCGGCGGCGAGCCGCTGGCGGCCGACGGCGTGGGCGGACTGGCGGAGGCGATCAAGGAGTCCTTCGGCTCCTTCGCCGCCTTCAGGACCCAGCTGTCCAAGGCGGCGGCCACCACCCAGGGCTCGGGCTGGGGCGTCCTCGCGTACGAGCCGCTGAGCGGGCGGCTGATCGTGGAGCAGGTCTACGACCACCAGGGCAACGTCGGCCAGGGCGCGACCCCGATCCTGGTCTTCGACGCCTGGGAGCACGCCTTCTACCTCCAGTACCGCAACCAGAAGGTGGACTTCGTCGAGGCCATGTGGCAGGTGGTGAACTGGCAGGACGTGGCCGGCCGCTACGAGGCCGCCGCGTCCCGCGCGAACGCCCTGCTGCTCGCCCCCTGAGGCCCAGGCTCCCCCCCAGACGTCCTGCCTCGTGATCGCCTTCTCACCCTTCACGTCGGCAGGCGGATGAACGGAGAACCCCCGTGAGGACGTGACTCACGGGGGTTCTCCTCACCTCCGACTCCACCGACCGGTCGCCGCCCGGTCATCTCGGAGGCCACCGTGAAGACCCGTCAGCTGCGCCTGTTCGCCGAGCTCGACGTCAACGACCGGACCCGGGCGGTGGTGGTGGCCATGGAGCGGGGACTCCTGCCACGCCCCCGACCCCGCTCCTCGCGGCCCGCCCCGTGAACTTCCCACTGTCCGCTGCGATGTGCCGCCGATTTCCGCGTGCGCGGGGGATTGACGGCCTTCGGCTGCCGTTACACCCTCTGTTGGCGAGTCGACTCACCCTGTTGACCCCGCCCGACCCCACCGCCCCACCGACGGAGGTCACGGATGGACAGGCATGTGCACGACCGACGACACTTCCTCCAGCTCGGCGGAGCCCTCACCGCCACCCCGCTGCTCGCCGCCTGCGGCACCGGGTTCGGCGGCAACGACGGGAACAAGGGCGGCGGGTCGGCCGCGGACGACGTCACCGGGTCCTTCGACCGGAAGCGGGAGAAGGGCACCACCCTCAAGGCGCTGCTCAACAAGCACCCGTACACCGACGCCCTGATCGCCGACCTGAAGTCCTTCACCGACAAGACCGGCATCGAGGTGCGGTACGACGTCTTCCCCAAGGACAACTACTTCGACAAGCTCACCGTCGACCTGTCCAGCGGGCGTGCGTCGTACGACGTCTTCATGCTCGGCGCCTACATCTGAGGGTGTCGTGTTCGTCGGGATCGATGTGGGCACGTCCATGGTGAAGGCCGCCGCCTTCGACCGCACCGGCCGTCAACTGGGCGTCGAGGCGCGTGCGGTGGGGTACGGCGTCCGCCACGGGGCGGTGGAGCAGGACATGCGGGCGGTGTACGCGGCCGTCGTCGGTGTGCTGCGGGAGCTGACCGGACGGCTGGAGGAGCCCGTGGAGCTGGCCGGGCTGACCGGGCAGGGCGACGGGGTGTGGCTGGTGGACGCGGCGGGCCGGCAGGTGCGGCCGGCGCTGTCCTGGATGGACGGCCGGGCGCACGAACTGGTGGACCAGTGGATGGCGGACGGCACCTTCGAGACGGTCTTCCGGCGCACCGGCAGCGCCATGTTCCCGGGCTGTCCGGGTCCGCTGCTGGCCTGGCTGGACCGGCACGAGCCGGCGTCGCTTGACCGCGCGGCGGCGGCCGTCTTCTGCAAGGACATGGTCTTCCAGCGGCTGACCGCTGCCGAGCGGGCGGTGACGGACGTGTCGGACGCGTCGATGCCGTTCCTGGACCCGCGCACCCGGCGCTACGACAACGGGGTGGTGGAGCTGCTCGGGCTGACCCACCGGCGGCGGCTGCTGCCCCCGGTCGGCGACCCGATCGCGACGGGCGAGGCGAGCGGTGTGGGGCTGCCCGCCGGGACTCCGCTGGCGAACGGCCCGTACGACCTGCCCGCGTGCGCGCTCGGCGCCGGGGTCACCGCCCCCGGCGACGGCCTGCTGATCGTCGGCACCTGCCTGGCGAGCCTGGTCGCCACCGCCGAGCTGGACCTCAGCGGCGAGCCGGCCGGGCTGTACATCTCCACCGACCGGCCGGGCCACTGGCTGCGCGCGATGCCCGCGATGGTCGGCACGGCGGCACTGGACTGGGTGCTGGCCACGACGGGCGCCCGCCACGACGAGTTGGACGCCCTGCTCGCCGAGGCCCCGCCCGGCGCGTCGGGGGTGCGGGTGCTGCCGTACCTCGCTCCCTCCGGTGAGCGGGCGCCCTTCGTGGAGCCGGGGCTGCGGGCCGAACTGCTCGGCGTCTCCCTGGAGACCCGGCCCGCCCATCTGGTCCGGGCCACCTGCGAGGGCATCGGCTACGCGGCCCGGCACTGTATTCAGGCGGCCGGTCTGACCGGGACGCTCGCGGTGTGCGGCGGCGGAACCCGCAGCCCGGCCTGGACACAGCTGCTGGCGGACGTGCTGGGCCGGCCGCTGAGGGTGGTGGAGGGCGAGGTCGGCGCGCGGGGCGCGGTGCTGGCGGCGGCCGAGCGGTACGGGGTGCCGCTGGACAGCGCCGCCTGGACCGAGCCGACCCGGGTGATCGAGCCGGCCCCGGATCGGGCGGCGTTCTACACGAAGGGGTACGACGAGCACCTGGAGCTGCTGGCGCGGGCACGGCGACGGGCCCGGCGCTGAACGCGCCCGGGCCCGGCCGGCAGGACTTACAGGTTGCTGAAGTCGGGGCCCTTGGTGCGGGTCCGCTTGATCTCGTAGAAGCCGGGGACCGAGGCCACCGCGATGGTGCCGTCCCACAGGCGGGCCGCCTCCTCGCCCTTCGGGGCGGGGGTGACGACCGGGCCGAAGAAGGCGATCTGCTCGCCGTCGGGGCCGGGGACCGCGATGACCGGGGTGCCGACGTCCTGGCCGACCTTCTCGATGCCCTCCTTGTGGGAGGCGCGCAGTTCGGCGTCGAACTCGAAGTCCGTCTGCTCGGCGTAGTCGATCAGCTCGGCGGGCAGGCCGACGTCGGCGAGGGCGCCGGCGACGGCCTCCAGGGTGGGGCCCTCGCCGTTGTTGTGGATCCGGGTGCCGAGCGCGGTGTAGAGGGGACCGAGGACGTCCGCGCCGTGCTTCTGCCAGGCCGCGGTGACCACGCGGACCGGCTGCCACGCCTTGGTCGCGAGCATCTCCCGGTACTCCTCGGGCAGCTCGTCGAGCTTGTCCTCGTTGAGCACGGCGAGGCTCATGACATGCCAGCGGACCTCGATGTCACGGACCTTCTCCACCTCCAGCACCCAGCGGGAGGTCATCCAGGCCCAGGGGCACAGCGGGTCGAACCAGAAGTCGACGGGGGTCTTCTCCGACATGTCTCTCCTCATGAGGAACCCTTTTCCGCGAAAACACCCTTGCCCGCTCCGCCATTCCCCGGTGCCCCGTGTCAGGGGCGCATGGCAGGATCGGTCCTGTTCCGCCCTCATCCACGCGATCACAAGGGAGTGCCGTCCGTGCCCGGTGAGAATCTGTCCCGCGACGAGGCCCGGGAGCGGGCCGCCCTGCTGTCCGTCGACGCGTACGACGTGTCCCTGGACCTCAGGTCCGCCGTCGGCGACGGGAACGGCGAGCCGCGCACGTTCCGCTCGGTGACCACGATCCGGTTCCGCTGCAACGAGCCGGGGGCGGCGAGCTTCGCCGACCTGATCGCGCCGAGCGTGACCGCCGTGTCGCTCAACGGCCGGGACCTGGACCCGAGCGAGGTCTTCGACGGCTCCCGCATCGCGCTGGAGGACCTGGCCGCCGAGAACGAGCTGGTGGTGGACGCCCGGTGCGCCTACTCCCGCACCGGCGAGGGCATGCACCGCTTCGTCGACCCGGAGGACGGCGAGGTCTACCTGTACACGCAGTACGAGCCGGCCGACGCCCGCCGGGTCTTCGCCAACTTCGAGCAGCCGGACCTGAAGGCGCCGTACCGCTTCGAGGTGACGGCCCCCGAGGGCTGGACGGTGTGGAGCAACGGCGCGGGTGAACACACCGACGGGGTCTGGCGGTTCGCGGAGACGAAGCCGATCTCGACGTACATCACGTGCGTGGTCGCGGGTCCGTACCACTACGTCACCGACTCCTACACCCGTACGTTCGAGGACGGCACGAAGCTGGAGGTCCCGCTCGGCGCGCTGTGCCGCAAGGGCCTGGCCCCGCACTTCGACGCGGACGACGTCTTCCTCGTCACCAAGCAGGGCCTGGACTTCTTCCACGACCACTTCGACTACCCGTACCCGTTCGGGAAGTACGACCAGGCGTTCGTGCCCGAGTACAACCTGGGCGCGATGGAGAACCCGGGCCTGGTGACCTTCCGCGAGGAGTACATCTTCCGCGGGAAGGTGACGCAGGCGTCGTACGAGGCGCGGGCCAACGTCGTCCTGCACGAGATGGCGCACATGTGGTTCGGCGACCTGGTCACCATGGAGTGGTGGGACGACCTGTGGCTGAAGGAGTCCTTCGCGGACTTCATGGGCACGTTCGCCAACGTGGGCGCGACCCGGTTCACCAACGCGTGGATCACCTTCGCCAACCGCCGCAAGGCGTGGGCGTACCGCGCGGACCAGCTGCCGTCCACGCACCCGATCACGGCGGACATCCGCGACCTGCAGGACGCCAAGCTGAACTTCGACGGCATCACCTACGCCAAGGGCGCCTCGGTGCTCAAGCAGCTGGTGGCGTACGTCGGCCAGGACGCGTTCCTGGAGGGCGCCCGCCGCTACTTCAAGCGGAACGCGTACGGCAACACGCGCCTCGGCGACCTGCTGTCGGTGCTGGGCGAGACCAGCGGCCGGGACATGTCGGCGTGGGCGCGCGCGTGGCTGCAGACGGCCGGGGTGAACTCGCTGACCCCGCAGGTGCTGCTGGACGCGGAAGGCCGGGTGGCGGAGCTGGCGGTGCTGCAGGAGGCCCCCGAGTCGCATCCGGAGGAGCGCCCGCACCGGGTCGCGGTCGGCCTGTACCGCCGTACGCCCGAGGGCGCGCTGGAGCGGTACGCGCGCGTGGAGACGGACGTGGAGGGCCCGCGGACGGTCGTGGCGGAGCTGGCGGGTGCCGAGGCTCCCGAGCTGGTGCTGGTCAACGACGACGACCTGACGTACTGCAAGATCCGTTTCGACGAGACCTCGCTGGACACGCTCCGGGCGCACCTGGGTGCCCTGACCGACCCGCTGGCCCGTGCCCTGTGCTGGTCGGCGCTGTGGAACATGACCCGGGACGCGCTGCTGCCGGCGCGCGACTTCGTCGACCTGGTGCTGCGGTTCGCGGGCCGCGAGTCCGAGATCGGGGTGCTGCAGATGCTGCACGCCTGGGCGGACTCCGCGCTGGAGCACTATGCGGCGCCCGCGTGGCGGGAGACGGGCGGGCAGCTGCTGACGGAGGGTGCGCTGCGGGAGCTGCGGGCGGCCGAGCCGGGCAGCGAGCACCAGCTGGCGTGGGCCCGGTTCTTCGCGTCCGTGGCCTTCGCCGAGACCGACCTGGCCCTGCTGAGGGACCTGCTGGACGGGACGAGCACGGTCGACGGGCTGGAGGTGGACCAGGAACTGCGCTGGGCGTTCCTGGAGCCGCTGGCGGCGCACGGCGGGGCCGACGAGTCGGTGCTGGCGGCCGAACTCGCCCGGGACGACACGGCGTCCGGCAAGCGGCACCAGGTCCGCTGTCTGGCGGCCCGCCCGTCGGCGGCGGTCAAGGCGCAGGCGTGGGCCCAGGTGGTGGAGTCGGACACCCTCTCCAACGCCCTCGTGGAGGCGACGATCGCGGGCTTCGCCCGGCCGTCTCAGCGGGAACTGACCGCGCCGTACACGGAGAAGTACTTCGCGGCGATCGAGCGGATCTGGCGGGAGCGGTCGATCCAGATCGGCATGGACGTGGTGCGCGGGCTGTTCCCGGTGTACCAGGACTCGCCTCAGACGCTGGCCGCGACGGACGCATGGCTCTCGGCCCACGCCGACGCGCCGCCCGCCCTGCGCCGGCTCGTCCTGGAGTCGCGGGACGACCTGGCGCGGGCGCTGCGCGCACAGGAGTGCGACGCGGCGGCCGACCGCTGACCCCGCCCCCCGAGCTTTGGCCTGAGGTTGGCCACCGGGTGACCGTTACGGAATCCAGTCAATAGCACCCGTAACCCCTGGTCCGCACCCGAACGGACCAGGGGTTTTCCCTGCCTGATCGGCATCCGAACACATGACCTTTAGTGTCGGGTTGTCCGCATTTCTCGACGACCGTGTAACACCGGTTACGGGTGGGACGGGACGCGGGAACTTCGAGGCCATGACGCACAACACCCCGCTCTCCCCCCGCCCCCTCCGCCACCTCTCCGAGGTCCACCGCCGCGTCCTGTCCACGGCCCAGCTCCGCTCCCACGGCGTGACGACGGCCGAGCTGAACGACCGGTGCCGCGCCGACGGCCCCTGGCAGCTGCTGCTCCCGAACGTGGTCCTCCTGCACCCCGGTCCGCCGACGAGCGAGGAGCGGCTGCACGGGGCCCTGCTGTACGCGGCCCGCGAGTCCACGCCGGGCGTGCCGGTCCAGCCGACGGCCGAGGGCCCGCACCGCCCGTTCTACGCGGAGGCGATGATCACGGGTCTCGCGGCCCTGACCCTGTACGGCTTCTCCTCCACCCCGCCGCTGCTCGCGCTGGAGCGCATCGACGTCCTGGTCCCCCGCCTGCGCCGGCTGCGCTCCACGGGCTACGTGCGGGTGCTGCGCACCCCCTCGCTCCCCACCCCGCGCACGGTGACGGGTCTGCCGGTGGCACCGGTGCCGAGGGCGCTGGCGGACGCGGTCGCCGAGCTGACGGACGCCCAGGCCGTACGCCGGCTGCTGACCGAGGCGGTGCGCGCGGGCCTCTGCGAACCGGCCGCCGTGGTGAAGGAGTTGACCCTGGCGAAGCTGCTGAACCACCCGCACGTGGTGGACGCGGTGGACGCGCTGCTGGCGGAGGGCCGGTCGATCGCGGAGGACCGCCTCTACCGGATGGTCACCGAGTACGGCCTGCCGGACCCGGTGTGGAACGTGGACCTGCGCCTGCCGGGCGGACCGCACCTGGGCGGCGTGGACGCCTACTGGCCGGACCAGGCGGTGGCGGTCGAGCTCGACACCCGCGCCCCGCGCCACGACCAGCGGGAGGACGAGGACGAGGTGTGGTCGGAGTACGCGCGCAAGAGGGAGCACCTGGAGCGGCTCGGGATCACGGTCGTGCACATCACGCCCAAGAAGCTCGGGGACGCGACGGACCAGCAGGCGGCGGTGATCCGCACCGCGCTGATGGCCTCCGGCGACCGCGACCCGGCCGCCTACGTCGTGGTGCTGCCCCGGTAGTGACGGCCGGAATGACAGCCGGGGGGAGCATCGGGAGGGGAGAGGAGGGGCCACCGGAGCCGATCCGGTGGCCCCTCCTCGTGCGCGCCCGTCCGTACGCGGCTGTCCGTACGGGCCGCGACCTCTCGTGCGCGGCGGGTGACGGCGAACGGGTGACGGCCCTTCGGGTGAAGTCCGCCGGACCGCCGCGCGCCACGGGCCCGGACCCGGACCGCCCCCGTGGCAGGACGCGGCGGCCGATGCATGCCCGCGGGCGTCCGGCCAGCCGAGGGCGCCGGACGGGCGACCGGCCCGCGCGGGACCGGCCGGGCCGCGCTACACGAGAGGTATGCGACAGTCCCGGATAGTGGCGTGTTCGTCCTCGCTCCTGCTCGCCGCCGCCTTCGTCCTCGCCGGCCCGGCGACGGCCCAGGCGGCGCCTTCGGCGGTGACCCCCGCCTATGTGGCCCTCGGCGACTCCTACTCCGCCGGCGTGGGCGCCGGTGACTACCTCCCCGGCCCCGCGGGCTGCAAGCGCAGCAGCCGGTCGTACCCCGTCCTGTGGGCGGCGGCGCACCGGGCGGGGACCTTCGCCTTCACCGCCTGCAACGGCGCCCGGGCGAGCGACGTCCTGGCCGACCAGCTCGGCCCGCTCGGCCCCGGCACCCGGCTGGTCAGCCTGACCGTCGGCGGCAGCGAGTCGGGCTTCGGCGCCGTCATGACGATCTGCGCGCTGGGCGGCGCCACTCCCTGCCTGTCCGCGGTCGAGCACGCCCGCACCACCATGGACAGCTCCCTCCCGCAGGGCCTGGACCGGCTCTACTCGGCCATCCGGGACCGGGCTCCCGCCGCCCACGTCGTGGTGCTCGGCTATCCGCACCTCTACCAGCTCGGCGGCACCTGCCGGGCGGGCCTGCGGGACAGCGAGCGCGCCGCCGTCAACGACGCCGTCGACCACCTCAACGGTGTGATCGCCAAGCGCGCCGCCGACCACGGGTTCACCTTCGCCGACGTCACGACCGCCTTCGCGGGCCACGAGATCTGCTCCCGCAGCCCCTGGCTGCACAGCGTCGACGTGCTCGCGGTCACCGAGTCGTACCACCCGACGGCACCGGGACAGCAGCTCGGCTACCTGCCCGTCCTCGACCGGGTGTCCTGAGCGGGGCCGGCGGCCCGGCCGCTACCGCGGCTCCCGCAGCGTCGGTGCGGGCGCGGCCTCCGTGTGCACGCGGTCCAGCAGGGCCGCGTAGGCCGCGATCATCCTCGTACGGCTGAACCGCTCGCGGGCGGCCTCCAGCGCCGGGGCGAGGGCCGGGCGGCCCGCGACCGCGGCCGTCCAGGCCAGGGCGATCGCGCCCGGGTCCGGCGGGGTGACGAAGCCGAGGCCCGCGACGAGGGACGCGCTGTCGCCGACGTCGGTCGTCACCGGGACCGCGCCGCACATCATGCCCTCGATCAGGCACAGCGGGGCGGCCTCCCCGGAGACGGAGGTCAGGGCGACGGCGTCGGCCCCGGCGTACACCTTCTCCATGTCCTGCCGTACGCCCAGCAGGTGCACCCGGCCGGCGAGGTCCGGGGCGTCCGCGAAGGCGTCGGCCAGGTCGGCGCGCAGGGCGGGGTTGGCGTCCGTCATGCCGGCCCCGCACATCACCACGTGCCCGCCGCCCTCGCGGCCCAGCCAGGTGCGGGCGGCGGCGAGCAGGAGGGGGACGTTCTTCATCGCGGCGTACCGGGCGGCGAAGACGATCACCGGCGCCCCGGGCGCGATGCCGAGGGACGACCGGAAGGCGAGCCGGGCCGCCCCGTCGGGGCGGAACCGGAGCAGGTCCACGCCGTTGGGGATGACGTGCAGCAGGTGGGACGGGATGCCGGCCGCCTCGTACGCCGCCCGCGTCGACTCCGCGCAGCACACGCAGGCCGCCACCGTGCCGTCGGCGATCGCGGCCTTCAGCTCGTCCAGCGCGGGGCCCTGGTTCTCCGGGTCGGAGCGGTGCAGGCAGACCACGACCGGGCGGCGGGGCAGGCCGGCCTGGTTGAGGAGGGCCAGCGGCTGCTCCTTCAGGGAGAGGATCACATCCGCGCCCGCCGTCACCCGTGCCGTTTCGGCCAGCTCCGGGCCGCTGAAAACGTTCGCCGCGACCGTGCCGTCGACCAGGCCCGCGCTGCGGCCCAGGGAGGTGACACCGACCCCGCCGGCCGTGAGCGAGCGGTAGCAGGGGTCGTCCTCCATGCGCTGCCGGGTGGCCTCGCGGTGGACCTCTCCGTGGATGCTGAGTACCTGGTGGGACTGGCCGCCCTCGGCCAGTCCCAGGACGACGTCACTGTGCACGATCCGGGCTCCTCCGGAGAAGAAACCCTCGTAGACCGAGAGCACACGCAGTTCGTGCCGAGCGCGCACGACGACCACCCGCCTTGCATAAATGATCGAGAAGATCGAGCCATCCCCGTCCATCGCGGGTTAGCCGATATGAGGCGGTACGGACATTGCGTACGTGTTAACACGAAGCGACGCGAATGAAACGTTGGCTAACAGAATTCCGCTTCGGCCACGGCACGGGCGTCCCCGGTCCAGTCACCGTTGAAATTGGACGCGAGGGAATGCCGGCCGTCCTCCGTCGTGATCGCCACAGAGGTCGATCCGTGAATGCCACCGTCGTGGCCCCAGACGTGAACGCCGCAGCTCAGCGGGGTCTCCATGAGCCCGAGACCATAGCTTCCCGCGTTCGGGGCTTCTTTGATCTCGACCGTCGTCTTCATTTCCTTCAGCTGATGCGGCGGAAGGAGTTTTCCGCCGAGCAGGGCACTGTAGAAATGATCGAGATCCGCGGAGTTCGAGATCATTTCCCCGGCGGTGGAGGCCAGGGACGGGTTCAGGTTCGTGACGTCGTACGTCGGCCCCTTCGGGTCGGTGAATTTCGAGTACGCGCGGCTGCTCGGCTGCGGCACGGTCACCCGTGTCCCGGGGAGGGACGTGGCCCTCAGATGCAGGGGCCCGATGATGCGGCGGGTGATCTCCTCGGCGTACGGGCGACCCGTCACCTTCTCGATCACCATGCCGGCCACCACGAAGTTGGTGTTGGAGTAGTGCCAGGAGGTGCCCGGCGCGAAGTCCGGCTCGTGCCGCATGGCGATGGCCACCAGGCGGCCCGGGGTGAGCGTGACGTAGCGGTGCCGGTCGAAGCCCTCCTTGGTGAAGTAGTCCCGGCCGAAGCCCTCGTCCTCGGTGTAGTTGTAGATGCCGCTGGTGTGGTTGAGCAGCTGACGGACGGTGATGCGGCGGCCGTCGTGGCCGTGGCCGTGCACCACGCCCGGCAGCCACTTCTCCACGCTGTCGTCCAGCGACAGCCGGCCCTCGGACTCCAGCTGGAGCAGGACGGTCGAGACGAAGGTCTTGGTGATGCTGCCGACGCGGTAGCGGTCGGCCGCCGAGCGCGGCGCGCCGGTGCGCAGGTCGCCTGTGCCCACGGCCGTGGACCAGGTGCCGTGCACGTCCCGCACGGTGGCGGTCGCGCCGGGCACCCCGGCCACGACGGCCGCTTCGAGGGCCTTGCGAGTGTCGGCGTGGGCCTTGCCGGTGTCGGCGTGGGCCTTGCGGGTGTCGGCGTGGCCCCCGGCGGAACGGCTCCCCGTGGCGGCGGCCGCCGGGGCCGCGAGGGCCGCCGTCAGGAGTACGGCGGTGGCTCCCACCAGTGTCGTCCTCACGCGCATGTCTTCCCCCAACCTGTGGTGTTCGGTGCGGTCGGGGGAAGAAACCGGTGCGGGAGGTGCGAAGGTTGCCTTCTGTTGGGCCAGTTGGGCTAATTTCAGCCCTTCTTCAGCACCAGCTCCGTGTTCCGGTCGGCCGCGCTGCCCGCGAGGCCCTTGTTCGCGCCGGGGGCGTTGTAGGACAGCTCGCGGTAGAGGGCGGCGAGGCCGGTCTGGGAGAGGTCGGCGTAGTCCGTGCGGTGCGGGGCGGCCGACTCGATGAGGGTGGTGAACAGCGAGATCGTGCCGTCCTTGTTGTCGACCAGCTCGATCACCCGGGCGAGCTGGGGGTAGTCGATGTGCGAGGCGGTGGAGATCTCCCAGAAGGAGCGGCCGCCGGAGGCCTTGTGCGGGGTGATGACGTTCCTGTGGATGTGCCCGTTCACCCAGGCCAGCACGTTGGCGTGGGCGGACAGCACGGAGACCACCTCGGCGCCGCCGTGCCGCTTCTCGCCGGGACGGGCCGGGTCCGGGCGGGTGTTGGTCATGGACTTGCTGGTGTGGTGGCTGAAGACGACGGCGTAGGAGTCCTTGTGGTCCTTCAGCGTCTTGTCCAGCCACTTCAGCTGGGCGGTGCCGAGGGAGCCCTCGTAGTGGCCGCCGGCGTCGGTGGTGTCGAGGCTGATGCCGATCACGTCGTCGGAGATGCGGAAGGCGTAGTACTGGGTGCCCGCGTCCAGGTTCGCCGAGGAGTAGCCGTGACCGACCGGGCCGTGGCCCTGGTGGGCCGGATCGAGGTGGGCCTTCAGATAGTCGGCCGGGGTGTACGGGGCCCGCTTGTCGTCCGCGGTGACCGAGTGCATGGACCGGGCGTGGGCCTTGAGGAAGTCCCGGTAGCCGGCGCCCTTGGGGTCGGTGGCCTTCTTGATGGCGGCCTGGAGCTTCTTGGCGTCGGCGGCGGACACGCTCATCAGCTTCTTGCCGCCGATCGCGGCCTCGGCGAGGTAGGGGTCGCCGTGGGAGCCGTAGCAGCCGAGCGGGAGGTTGTCGTGGTTGCCGACGGTGGAGTACCAGGGCAGGTTGAGGCCGGGGCTCTTCGCCTCGCGGACCGCCGCGGCCAGGAAGCCCTTCAGGTGCGGGAAGCCGAGCGCCTTGTCGTTGTCGCGGGTGGTGGAGTCGGGCTGCCAGAACAGCTTCAGACCGCTGTTCTGCACGCCCTCGTAGTGCTTGGGATCCCCGGTGTTGGGGGTGACGCGGCCCCCGCTCATCACCTTCATGAACCACTCCAGTTCGGAGTGGGCGTTGTTGTCGGTGTTGTCCCCGGTGGTCATGACGAAGTGGAGCGGGGCACCGGTGACCGGGGCGCCCCGCAGCGCGTTGACCCGCTCGACCAGCGAGATGGCACCGGGCACGGTGAGCGCCTCGTGCGGGCGCCAGGAGTGCGGGTCGCCGGAACGCAGGTACTCCAGGCGCAGCGGGTGCTGGACGTCCGTCAGGTGCAGGTCGGTGAACTGCACGAACGCGGCCAGCGTCGTACGGCGCCCCGCGCGGCCGGACTTGGGTGCGGCCAGCTCGCTGCGCACGACCCGCTTCCAGCCGGGGCCGTCCCCGAGCCTGCGGTAGCCGGAGCTGTTCCGCGGGGCGGCGACGGAGGCGAGGGTGGTGCCCTTGGTGTAGGGGGCGAGCGAGGTGGTGGCGGCCTGCCCGGAGTGGGCGACGGGCGCCTCGGCGGTGCCGTCGCCGGCCGCCGTGGTGGTGGCGGCCCGGCTGTCGGTGGGACGCAGGGCGTAGCCGACGCCCGCGGAGAGCGAGACCGCTCCGGCGGCGGCGAGGACGGTACGGCGGTGGACCCCCGTGGCGGAGGCGGCGACAGAGCGTATGCGCGACATGGCGCGATCTCCCCGAGTGCGAACGCGTCGGCAGTGGTCGCGGGGCGTCACAGGCGTGAACGCCCCGCTCGCTCTGGATGGTTGGCAGCGGGGATGACCTGCGCGTGAACGCGGCGGCAACGCGCAGCGCCGATCACCGTACGTGGATCACGGGGTACCGGGGTCGGCCACGGAGTGGATCGCGAGTGGCCGTGGGGCGGTCACTCCTCGTTCATCTGCCGGGGTAGGGGACGGTTCTCCAGCCGTCCGTGGGCCGGTCGTTCGCGCCACAGCCGCAGGCCGATGTCGACGAGCCGGACGCGCACCAGACCGGGTACGGCGTCCAGGTCGTGCCAGGCCGCGCAGTCGGTGGATCCGCCGGTCTCGTAGCGGAGTTCCCCACCCGTGATCTCGCCCTCGTAGACGATCCGCAGCCCCTGGAAGTCCACACGTCGGCCGACTCGGGGGTCGTTGACCAGCCGGTGCGAGTCCATGCCGAGCAGACCGGTCACCTCGATGCGGTAGCCGGTCTCCTCGGTGACCTCGCGGCGGACGGTGTCGTACGGGTCCTCGCCGTGCTCCATGCCGCCGCCCGGCAGCACCCACTCGGGAGTCCCGTCGGGCGCCGGTGACCGGGCGAGCAGGAGCTGTCCGTCACGGACGCACACGGCGTAGGCCGCCACCCTCAACTTCGGTCGCATCCGACGACGTTAGCCGGGCGGGTCGGCCGGTGAGTACTGCGGCGCCGACCAGCGCAACGGCAGGGCCGCCGGGGTCCACAGGGCCTCGGTGAGCGTGAAGCGGACCGTCCGTTCGCCGGCGGCGGTGAACTCGGTGCGGGCGTCGCCGGTGAGCTGGAGCGTGGTGCCGGTCTCCCAGTCGAGGAAGAGCAGACCCGCGCGGGGGTCGGTGCGCAGGTTGCCGAGGGAGAGGAACATGGCGTTGCCGGGGTAGTCCGGCCAGAGCAGTTCGCGCGGTGAGGTGACCCGGACGAAGCCGGGGTTGCCGCCGCGGTGGCTGACGTCGGCTCCGCCGGGGTGCACCGTGGCCAGGAAGAAGGTGTCGGCCGCGCGGATGAACTCCTCGTGCCGCGACCCGAGTTCGGTGACACGGTCGGGGGTGCCCGAGACGCGGTCGGGGACGGTCTCGTAGGACTCCCGGCGCTGGATGTGCCGGGGACAGTTGGAGAAGACCTGGTCCGCCTCCACGGCGAACCCGCGGGGTGTCGGCCTCAGCCGGCCGTTCAGGCGCATACGGCGGCGCGTGCGGGGGTCCAGGGCGATGGTGCCCAGGGGGGTGCGCGGGGTCTTCAGGGCCAGGGCGAGCGGGCCGGTCCCGGCGCCGGTGACGACGGACATCTGCCGGGGCCCCGTGGCCCGGACGAAGCCGGGGGTGCCGGTGAGCGGTGAGGCCCAGACCTTCCCGCTCTCCGGGGCCGCCGCACCGGCGATCAGCAGCGGCTGGAGTTCCAGGAAGGCAGCGGCGACCGGCTTGATGTCCTGGCCGAGGGAGCGGCCGACATGGTCGGCGCGGTCGCGGACGCCGACCAGGTCCTGCAGCGCCCGCGATCCCGCGTGGTAGACGCTCATGGCTAGAAGAAGCCGCAGGTGGGGGCCGAGGCGTGCGGGGCCGGGGCACCCTCCGGGCCGAGCGGGGCGGCGATCTCCAGCCGGGTGCCGTCCGGGTCGTGGAAGAAGATCCCGCCCGAGGTGCCGCCCTCCCGGTGGGCCACCACGCCGTCATGGGCGAAGTCCACTCCCGCGGCCCGCAGCGCGGTCTCGTAGGCACGGACGCGGTCGATCGAGTCGACGGTGAAGGCGAGGTGGTGCAGTCCGGCCCGGCCGCGGTCGTACGGCCCCCGTGCCTGCTGCCAGAGGGTGACGAGGGGCTGTCCACCGCTCTCCCCCAGCAGCGCGTAGCGCCGGTCGTCCTCCTTGCCCTCGGCGAGCAGGGCGAAGCCCAGCAGGTCCCGGTAGAAGGCGAGCGAGCGGTCGAGGTCGGTGACGTTCAGGCCGGTGTGCGCGAGGCGCGGGGTCATGGCGCTTCCCTTCGAGGTATCTAACCTTCGTCAGTCACACTAGGCGGTTAGATGCGCCGGCGCAACCGGTCACGTACTCTTCAGTGGTTAGACCGAGAAGGAGTGCCCGATGTCCAGCACCCGCGACCCCCGGCCGCTCACCGGCGAGCCCCTCGCGCTCGACCTGCTCAACACCCGCTGGAACCGCGAGGGCGTCACCCAGGACCTGCTCGCCGGCACCGAGGGGCTGGCGGTGTGGCTCGCGAGCAACGGGCTGGCCGGCGCGCATCCGGCCGACGCGGACGTGCTGGACCATCTGCGCGAGGCGCGCGAGGCGCTCCGGGCCGCGGTGCACGGGTCGCCCGAGGAGGCCGCGCCGCTCGTGGACTCCGTTCTCGCGCACGGGCGGATCCGGGCGCGACTGACCGTCGCGGGCCCCGCCGAGGAGCCCGAGTTCGCCGACCCGTCCTGGGGTCCGGCCTGGCTCGCCGCGCGGAACTACCTGGAGCTGATCACCCGGGCCCCGGAGCGGATCCGCACCTGCTCCGGCGGCAGCTGCATCCTGCACTTCTTCGACACGTCCCGGAACGGCACCCGCCGCTGGTGCTCGATGGCCGCCTGCGGCAACCGGGCCAAGGCCTCCCGGCACTACGCCCGCTCCAAGGAGAGCTGAGCGAATTCCCCTCCACAGGGGACTTATCCGCCCAGAACCCATCGCGGGTTTTCCCCATACATGCATCTCGTTCTGGTCAACGGACACCAAAGTCCCGTCCCTTGGGTAAAGCTGTGCGCTCGTCCGGCACTGGTTTCCTCACCTGCAAGGGATGCCGATGACCCACACCCCCGATCCCATACCCGGCCCGAGACGCCTGGCCCGCACAGCCGTGGCCGTGGGCGTGGTCGCCGCTCTTTCCGCGGTGGGCCCCGTACCCCTCGCCCTCGCCGCGGACGCACCGGTCACCACCCCCGCCACCGGCGTCAAGTCCGCCCACGACAAGCTGGGTTCGGACGACGCCGACCTGCTCGCCGAGGCCAAGGCGGGCGGTGACAAGACCGTCACCATGATGATCGCGACGGCCCCCGGCCGGACCGAGCAGGTCGCCGAGCAGCTGGACGCCGTCAAGGGCGGCTCCGTGGGCCGCACTTACGACAAGCTCGGCTACGTCCGCGCCACCGTGCCGACCGCCAGGGCGGACTCGGCCATCGCGGCCGCCGCCGCGCTGTCCTCGGTGCAGGCCATCGACCTGCGGCAGGAGATCCCCCTCGACGATCCGGCGCCCGGCACCGCCGGGGACCTCAAGGGCGGCCACGCGACCGGCGGTTACCCCGCTCCCGGCAGGAACACCCCGGCCGAGAACCCCTACAACCCGTCCTTCGAGACCGGTGCCGTCGACTTCGTCAGGGAGCACCCGAAGGCGGACGGCCGCGGTGTCACCATCGGCATCCTCGACTCCGGAGTCGACCTCGGCCACCCGGCGCTGCAGCAGACCACCACCGGCGAGCGGAAGATCGTCGACTGGGTGACCTCGACCGACCCGATAGCGGACGGCGACGCGACCTGGCGCCCCATGGTGACCGCCGTCTCCGGCTCGAGCTTCGGCTACGGCGGCGCGACCTGGACTGCGCCCGCCGGCTCGTACGAGATCAGCACCTTCAAGGAGTCCGCGACCACGGGCGGCGACGAGAAGGGCGACCTGAACCGTGACGGCGACACCACCGACAGCTGGGGCGTGCTCTACGACCCGGCGGCCGGCACGGTCACCGTCGACCTGGACAACGACCACGACTTCACCGACGACACCGCGATGAAGCCGTACAAGGACGGGTACCAGGTCGGCTACTTCGGCACGGACGACCCGAGGACCGACGTGGCCGAGCGGGTGCCGTTCGTCGTGCAGATCCGCAAGGACGTCCCGATGGACCCCTACGGCGGGTCCTGGGCCGGCAAGAAGGCCGACTTCGTCAACATCGGCGTGATCGAGTCCGAGCACGGCACCCACGTGGCCGGCATCACCGCCGCCAACGGCCTGTTCGGCGGGAAGATGAACGGCGCGGCCCCCGGCGCGAAGATCGTCTCCTCGCGCGCCTGCACCTGGACCGGCGGCTGCACCAACGTGGCCCTCACCGAGGGCATGATCGACCTGGTCGCGAACCGGGGCGTCGACATCGTCAACATGTCGATCGGCGGCCTGCCCGCGCTGAACGACGGCAACAACGCGCGCGCCGAGCTGTACACCCGGCTCATCGACACCTACGGCGTCCAGCTGGTGATCTCCGCGGGCAACTCCGGCCCCGGCGCCAACACCATCGGCGACCCCGGTCTCGCCGACAAGGTGATCTCGGTCGGCGCGGCCGTCTCCAAGGAGACCTGGGCCGCGAACTACGGCTCGGCCGTGCAGAAGAAGTACCAGATGATGCCCTTCTCCTCGCGCGGCCCCCGGGAGGACGGCGGCTTCACGCCGACGCTGGTCGCGCCCGGCGCCGCGATCAACAGCACCCAGACCTGGCTGCCCGGCTCCCCGGTCGCCGAGGCGGGTTACTCGCTGCCGGCCGGCTACTCGATGCTCCAGGGCACCTCGATGGCCTCCCCGCAGGCCACCGGCGCCTCCGCGCTGCTGCTGAGCGCCGCGAAGCAGCAGCACATCGGCCTCACGCCGGCCACCCTGCGCACGGCGCTGACCTCGACGGCCGACCACATCAAGGGCGTGCAGGCGTACGAGGAGGGCGCGGGCCTGATCGACGTCGTGGACGCCTGGGACGCCATCCGCGACGGCGCCGACGCCCACGAGTACACCGTCAAGGCCCCGGTCGACACCGCGATCGACCACGCCCTGAAGACCCCGGGCTTCGGCACCGGCCTGTACGACCGTGAGGGCGGTCTGCAGGCGGGCCAGAAGAAGACGTACGAGGTCACGATCACCCGTACCTCCGGCCCGGACAAGGCGGTCCGGCACGAGCTGCACTTCGAGAACAACGCCGGGCACACCTTCCGGATCGTCGGCGACGACGTGGTGCGGCTGCCGCTGGGCCAGCCGGTGACCGTCAAGGTCCAGGCGGCCCCCGGGTCTGCGGGTCTGAAGAGCGCGATCCTGGAGGTCGACGACCCGAGCACCGAGGGCATCGACAAGCAGATCCTGACGACGGTCGTGGTCTCGTCCCCCGTGCGGTACACCTACTCGGTGTCGGGTTCGGTGCAGCGCAACAGCACGCGGTCGTACTTCCTGACCGTGCCCGAGGGCGCGAAGTCGCTGGAGGTGGCGATCGGCGGGCTGAAGGACAGGAGCCAGACCCGGTTCATCGCCATCCACCCGTACGGCGTCCCGGTCGACAACACCAGCACCCCGTACTGCTACGCGAACTACCTGGACGGCAACGGCTGCAAGCCCGACGTGCGCTCCTACGCCGACCCGCAGCCCGGCGTCTGGGAGGTCGAGGTCGAGGCGCGCCGGACCTCACCGCTGCTGGACAACCCGTACACGCTGGACGCCTCCGTGCTCGGCGCGTCCTTCGACCCGCAGACCGTGACCGTGCCCGAGGCGAAGGTGGGCAGCCCGGCCGGCGCGAGCTGGAAGGTCACCAACGCGTACGCGGCCCTCGACGGCAAGCTCGTCGGCGGTCCGCTCGGCTCGGCCAAGACGGCCCGGCCGTCCATCAAGCAGGGCGAGACGCAGACCACCACGGTGGAGGTCCCGGCCGGCGCCAAGTCCCTGGACGTCGCCATCGGGAGCGTCTCGGACACGGCGGCCGACCTCGACCTGACGGTGTACGACGCGAGCGGCAAGCAGGTCGCCCAGTCCGCCGACGGCGACTCGGAGGAGGCGGTGTCCCTCGCGTCCCCGGCCGCCGGTACGTACACCATCCGGGTGGTGGGCTACTCGGTCCCGTCCGGCTCGACCGACTACGACTACCGGGACGTGTTCTTCTCCCCCACGCTCGGCTCGGTCACGGTCGACGGCTCGGCGCCGGTCGCGCTCGGCACGGGCGACTCGGCCACGGTCACCGGGCAGGTCACGGCCGCGGCGCAGGCCCCGGCCGGCCGTGAGTTCTTCGGCCAGGTGCAGCTCGTGAACGCGCGCGGCACGGTCGCGGGCACCGGCAGCGTGAAGATCGAGAAGGTCACGCCGTAACGACGGGGTGCCTCGGGGAGGGGCGGGTGTCCGTGCGGGCGCCCGCCCCTGCCCGTCTCTTCACCCGTCGGACGGGCAGGCCGTGTGCCGGGACTCGGGCAGCGCCTCGGTGATCCAGGCGCGGTCGGCGGCCACGCGGGTGTCGCCGACGGCCCACAGGCTCGCGTTCCGCTGTCCCGCGCCGACCTGGACGAGCACGTGCTGTCCCGTGCGCGGGGCCGGCCGGGCGCCGTCGTCGAGCAGGAAGCTGACCTCGGCGGGTCCGTGCGCGGGCTTGTAGGAGCGGATCACCTTCAGCGTGATCCGGCTCCAGGGGGACGCCTGCTGCGGCTCCACCCCGGTCACGGTGCCCTCCACGACCAGCCGGGAGCAGGCCAGCTCCAGCGCCGGGTCCGACGGCCGCACGCCGTCCCCGGAGGCCTTCGACCCCGCCGCGTCGGCCCGCTTGTCGTTGTCCGCGGCGCTGACGGCGCCGCCACGGTCGTCCACGGCGCCGGAGTGCGTCACCACCCAGCCGAACCCGAGGGCCAGCGCGAAGACCCCCGCACCGGCGAGCGCCCCGAGCGCGGTCCGCCCCGCCCGGCGGGGCCCGGAGGGCCGCCCGGGGCGCGGAGGACGACGGCCCGGGCTCGCGGGACGCCTGCCGCCGCGGGCGCGCGTAGCCGAACGGGACTCGGTGGACCGGGAGTCCGCGGAACGGGGCTCGGTTCGGGCCGGCTCAGCGGCCTCCGGTTCCCGCCCCTCCCCGGTGAGCGCCTCCGCCAGCCGGGCCAGCTGTTCCCTCAGCACCGTCACGTCGGCCTCGGCCGCCCGGTGCTCGGCGACGAAGGCGGGGTCCCGGCGGGCCTCCTCCGGCAGCGGGTCGCCGGTGATCGCCGCCATCAGCGCGTCCATACCGCCGTACTCCCCGGCGTTCCCGGCGCCCTGCGCGCCCCCCTGCTCGGCGGTCACGTCACACCACCTCGTCCTCGTGGAGGCGGTCGCGCAGGGCGCGGACCGCCGTGTGCAGCCTGCTCTTGACCGTGCCTTCGGGGATGCCCAGCTCCTCGGCGATGCCCCGGACGGGCAGGTCGGCGAAGAAGCGCAGCACGAGCACCTGCCGCTGGGGCGCGGGCAGTTCGTCCAGCCCCTGGGCGACGGCGAGGGAGAGCAGGCTGGTCTCCTCGCCGGAGGGGTGCACGGGCTCGTGCAGCGCGGCCAGCCGCTCCCCGAGCCGCTCCTGGCGCCGTTTGGCCCGGTGCCAGTCCATGGCCAGGTTGGAGGCGACCACCGCCGCCCACGCCGACACGTCCCGCGGTGCCTCCCTGCCGCTCGCGGTCCGCTCCAGCAGCCGCAGCCGGACCTGCTGCACCCCGTCCGGCAGGTCCGACTGCGGCACCCCGCCGAGCGCGAGCACCGCCCGCACCCGGCGTTCCTGGGCCGCGTCCAGCGGATCGTCACCGATGCGGTCCGCACCGGTGCACGCCCCCTGGTCGCGGCGCGCCCCTCCGCGCAGCACCAGCCACCCCCCTCACGCGTTTCCCCTTCGACGTGACAGCGGGCCAAAACGTTCGACCCCGTCCCGAGGGTCCGCAGAGGCGTACGTCACATCGCCGTGTGGCCGGAATCCGCACGGGCAGGGACGGGACAGCACAGCTTGCGGCCCGGGCGTCCAGCGGAGGTAATTTCTCCAGCTCAGGAGGGGTGACCGGTGGACGTACGCAACCGTCCGCCGGGTGATCGTGTCCCACTCTTCGGGCACGCCTCGCAAAGAATTGGACAGGTGGACCGGGGTCGGCCGCATGATGGAAAAGCCCCGGTCATGCACGAGACACACAGAGGGAGACACCGTGAGGGTCGGAATCGTCGGAGCCACCGGTCAGGTCGGCACGGTCATGCGCAGGATCCTCACGGAGCGGAACTTCCCGGTGACGGAGCTGCGTCTGTTCGCCTCGGCCCGCTCGGCCGGCACCGTGCTGGACGGGGTGACGGTGGAGGACGCGTCCACCGCCGACTACACCGGCCTGGACATCGTGCTCTTCTCCGCGGGCGGCGCCACCTCCAAGGCGCTGGCCGAGAAGGTCGCCTCCCAGGGCGCCGTCGTGATCGACAACTCCTCGGCCTGGCGCAAGGACCCCGAGGTCCCGCTGGTGGTCTCCGAGGTGAACCCGCACGCGGTCGCCGACCGTCCCAAGGGCATCATCGCCAACCCGAACTGCACGACGATGGCCGCGATGCCGGTCCTGAAGCCGCTGCACGAGGAGGCCGGCCTGGAGGCGCTGGTCGTCGCCACCTACCAGGCGGTGTCCGGGTCGGGTCTCGCGGGCGTGGCCGAGCTGCACGGCCAGGTGCAGAAGGTGGCCGCCGAGGCCGACAAGCTGACGCACGACGGCGCGGCGGTCGACTTCCCCGAGCCGAACGTCTACAAGCGGCCCATCGCCTTCAACGTGCTGCCGCTGGCCGGCAACCTCGTCGACGACGGTCTGAACGAGACCGACGAGGAGCAGAAGCTGCGCAACGAGTCCCGCAAGATCCTGGAGATCCCCGGCCTGAAGGTCTCCGGCACCTGCGTGCGCGTCCCGGTCTTCTCCGGCCACTCCCTGCAGGTCCACGCCCGCTTCGCCCGCCCGATCTCCCCGGAGCGGGCGACCGAGCTGCTCGCGAAGGCCCCGGGCGTCGCCCTCTCCGACATCCCGACCCCGCTGCAGGCGGCCGGTCAGGACCCGTCCTTCGTCGGCCGCATCCGGGGCGACGAGACGGTGGAGAACGGCCTCGCGCTGTTCGTCTCCAACGACAACCTCCGCAAGGGCGCCGCGCTGAACGCGGTGCAGATCGCGGAGCTGGTGGCGGCGGAGCTGTCCGAGAAGTAGTCCGGCTCTCCGGCACAGGGGCGGTCACGGTCGCGTGGCCGCCCCTGCCGTGTCCCCGGACGCGCACGGCCCCGGCGGTGCGGGACCGTCGGGGCCGTGGGAGCGCTGTGCGGGCGGGGATCAGTCCGTGCCGGACTCCATCGCGGCACGGTCGAGCAGCGCGTCCTCCTCCGTGACCTCGCCACGGGAGGCGATCGCCTCGGCGCCGCCCTGGGGCATCGCGCCGATCAGGCCGGTGGAGGCGGCCTGGGCCGCGCCGATCAGCGCCGGGTGCTCGGTGCCGACCATGCCCAGGCCGGCGTACTGCTCGAGGCGGGCGCGGGAGTCGGCGATGTCGAGGTTGCGCATGGTGAGCTGGCCGATGCGGTCCGCGGGACCGAACGCGGAGTCCTCGGTGCGCTCCATGGACAGCTTGTCCGGGTGGTAGCTGAACGCCGGGCCGGTGGTGTCGAGGAGGGAGTAGTCCTCGCCGCGCCGCAGCCGCAGCGTGACCTCACCGGTGACCGCCGCGCCGACCCAGCGCTGCAGCGACTCGCGGATCATCAGCGCCTGCGGGTCCAGCCAGCGGCCCTCGTACATGAGCCGGCCGAGCTTGCGGCCCTCGTTGTGGTACTGGGCGAGGGTGTCCTCGTTGTGGATGGCGTTGACCAGGCGTTCGTAGGCGGCGTGCAGCAGGGCCATGCCCGGGGCCTCGTAGATGCCGCGGCTCTTGGCCTCGATGATCCGGTTCTCGATCTGGTCCGACATGCCGAGCCCGTGCCGGCCGCCGATGGCGTTGGCCTCCATGACCAGCTCGACCGGGGAGGCGAACTCCTTGCCGTTGATCGTCACCGGACGGCCCTGGTCGAAGCCGATCGTCACGTCCTCGGGGGCGATCTCGACCGCGGGGTCCCAGAACCGCACGCCCATGATCGGCTCGACGGTCTCGACGCCGGTGTCCAGGTGCTCCAGGGTCTTCGCCTCGTGGGTGGCGCCCCAGATGTTGGCGTCGGTGGAGTAGGCCTTCTCGGTGCTGTCGCGGTAGGGCAGCCCGTGGGCGACCAGCCACTCCGACATCTCCTTGCGGCCGCCCAGCTCGGTGACGAAGTCCGAGTCCAGCCACGGCTTGTAGATCCGCAGGTGGGGATTGGCGAGCAGGCCGTAGCGGTAGAACCGCTCGATGTCGTTGCCCTTGAAGGTGGAGCCGTCGCCCCAGATCTGCACGTCGTCCTCGAGCATCGCCCGCACCAGCAGGGTGCCGGTGACGGCCCGGCCGAGGGGCGTGGTGTTGAAGTAGGCGCGCCCGCCCGAGCGGATGTGGAACGCGCCGCAGGCGAGCGCGGCCAGCCCCTCCTCGACCAGGGCCGCCCGGCAGTCGACCAGGCGCGCGACCTCGGCACCGTAGGTCGTCGCACGGCCGGGCACCGAGGCGATGTCGGGCTCGTCGTACTGGCCGATGTCGGCGGTGTAGGTGCACGGGACGGCGCCCTTGTCGCGCATCCACGCGACGGCGACCGAGGTGTCGAGGCCGCCGGAGAAGGCGATGCCGACGCGTTCGCCGACCGGAAGGGAAGTGAGGACCTTGGACATAGAAAGAGTATGCAACATCTCGCATGGTCATGCATAGCCCGGCTGGTCGCGGCTCCCTCGTACGAGCGCGGCTCCCGTGCCCCCTAGACTCACGGCGTGGCATTCCTGAGCACCCCGCACCACTGCTTCCTGTGACCGGAGGACACCGAGGGCGACGCCGGACGGCATCGCCCTCCTCGGCGTGCCTGCCCTGAACCACCTCGTCCCGAGGCAGCGCCTCCGCGCGCCCGCAGGCACGACTCCTCCCCTTCACCTCGCCAGGAGTGCCTCATGCCCGCGTCGCATCCGCCCGCCCTCGAACCGTTCCTCGATCTGCTGCGCTGCCCGTCCTGCCGCGCACCCCGCCTCCGCCCCGGCCGCGGCGCCCTGCGCTGCCCGGCGGGCCACAGCTTCGACATCGCCCGGCACGGCTACGTAGGCCTCCTCACCGGCACCCGGGCCACCAGCGGCGACGACGCGGCCATGGTCCGGGCCCGGGACCGGTTCCTGTCCACGGGCGGGTACGACCCCGTCCGGCGGGCGGTGACCCGCCTGGCGGCCGGTGCCCTGCCCGGGCGGGGCACCGTCGTGGACGTCGGATGCGGCACCGGCTACTACCTCGCCGGCGTCCTCGACGGGCTGCCCCGGGCCCGGGGCCTGGGGCTGGACACCTCGGTGCGCGCCCTGCGCTCGGCGGCCCGGGCCCATGACAGGGCCGCCGCGGTGTCCTGGGACGTCTTCCGTCCCTTCCCGCTGGCCGACGAGGCGGCCGACGTCGTGCTGGACGTGTTCGCCCCACGCAACCCGTCCGAGTTCCACCGGGTGCTGCGCCCGTCCGGCCGGCTGGTGGTCGTACGCCCCACGGGCCGGCACCTCGCCGAGCTGCGCGGCCGGGTGCCGGGGACGGTCACGGTCGACCCGGCCAAGGAACAGCGGCTGCGGCAGGCCCTGTCCCCCTTTTTCGGGCCCGCCGTCACCGAGGAGGTCGAGTACCGGCTCCCCCTCGGCGCCGCGGACGCCGTCGACCTGGTGGGGATGACACCGAGCGCGCGCCACGTGGATCCCGCGGACCTGGCCGGTGCTGGCCGCCTGCCCGCCGCGGTCACCGTCTCCGTACGGGCCACGGCCTACCGGCGCCGCGCCCGCACCCCGCACAGGCCCTCGTCCTAGCCGCGCCGGACCTCGTACAGGAAGCACCCGTACTCCACCGCCCGGACGTGGACGAACGCCACCTCCGGGTCGGTGAAGGCCTGCGCGAAGGCCTCCTGGAAGCTCTCCCCGTCCGCCACCAGCCGGCCGCCGAGGATCCGGCCGTCGGCCGAGTAGCGGCGCACGGTGCGGTGGGCGTGGGTGAAGGGCAGGGCGGTGTCCGCCGGACCGGGGCACTCCTGCGCGTGGATGAACACCGGGCCCTGCTCGTCGTAGGCGCCCGGGTCGACGCCCGCCTCGGCCGCCCAGCGGCGCAGCGGGGCGTACGCCACCAGGGCGATCAGCTCGCCGGCGGTGCTGTGGCGCAGGCAGCAGCGCAGTGGAGCACCGCCCTCCGCATCGGTGAAGGGGACCGGGGGCCGGCCCGCGTCGTCGGCGACGCGCAGGGACCTCAGGGCCTCGGGGGTGACGGGGCGTGCGGTGCAGGTGGTCATGTCCCCAAGCGTCCCGCCGCGCCGCCTCGCTCACCGGCGGGAACCGGACATCGCCTTCCCCGTCGATCGCATGGAAGGATGGCGCAACCGACACATAACGAGGAGATGACCGCGTGCCTGGCACAAACCTGACTCGCGAAGAGGCGCAGCAGCGGGCCGAGCTGCTCACCGTTGACTCGTACGAGATCGATCTCGACCTCTCCGGCGCGCAGGAGGGCGGCACCTACCGGTCCGTGTCCACGGTGCGCTTCGACGTCGCCCGCGGCGACGCCGAGTCCTTCATCGACCTGGTGGCCCCGACCGTCCACGAGGTGGTCCTCAACGGCGACCGGCTGGACCCCGCCGAGGTGTTCAAGGACTCACGGATCGCGCTGCCCGGACTGCTGGAGGGGCGCAACATCCTGCGGGTCGTCGCCGACTGCGCCTACACCAACACCGGTGAGGGCCTGCACCGCTTCATCGACCCGGTGGACGAGCAGGCGTACCTCTACACCCAGTTCGAGGTGCCGGACGCCCGCCGGGTGTTCGCCTCCTTCGAGCAGCCGGACCTGAAGGCCACCTTCCAGTTCACCGTGAAGGCGCCCGAGGGCTGGACGGTCATTTCCAACTCGCCGACCCCGGAGCCCCAGGGCAACGTCTGGGTCTTCGAGCCGACCCCGCGCATCTCGTCGTACATCACCGCGCTGATCGTGGGCCCGTACCACTCCGTGCACAGCGTGTACGAGAAGGACGGCCAGTCCGTGCCGCTGGGCATCTACTGCCGGCCGTCGCTCGCGGAGCACCTCGACGCGGACGCCATCTTCGAGGTGACCCGGCAGGGCTTCGACTGGTTCCAGGAGAAGTTCGACTACCCGTACCCGTTCGCGAAGTACGACCAGCTGTTCGTCCCCGAGTTCAACGCGGGCGCGATGGAGAACGCGGGCGCGGTCACCATCCGGGACCAGTACGTCTTCCGCTCGAAGGTCACCGACGCCGCCTACGAGCTGCGCGCCGAGACCATCCTGCACGAGCTGGCCCACATGTGGTTCGGCGACCTGGTCACCATGGAGTGGTGGAACGACCTCTGGCTGAACGAGTCGTTCGCCACCTACACCTCCATCGCCTGCCAGGCCGCCGCGCCCGGCTCGCGCTGGCCCCACTCGTGGACCACGTTCGCGAACTCCATGAAGACCTGGGCGTACCGGCAGGACCAGCTGCCGTCCACGCACCCGATCATGGCCGACATCCGCGACCTGGACGACGTGCTCGTCAACTTCGACGGCATCACCTACGCCAAGGGCGCGAGCGTGCTCAAGCAGCTCGTCGCGTACGTCGGCGAGGACGAGTTCTTCAAGGGCGTGCAGGCCTACTTCAAGCGGCACGCGTTCTCCAACACGCGTCTGTCCGACCTGCTGGGCGCCCTGGAGGAGACCTCCGGCCGCGACCTGAAGACGTGGTCGAAGAAGTGGCTGGAGACGGCGGGCATCAACGTGCTGCGCCCGGAGGTGGAGACGGACGGGGCCGGTGTGGTCACGGCCTTCGCCGTCCGTCAGGAGGCCCCCGCCCTGCCCGCCGGTGCCAAGGGCGAGCCGGTCCTGCGCCCGCACCGCATCGCGATCGGCCTGTACGACCTCGACGAGGCGACCGGCAAGCTGGTGCGCACCGAGCGGGTCGAGCTGGACGTCGACGGCGAGCTGACGGCCGTACCGCAGCTGACGGGCAAGCGCCGCCCGGCGGTGATCCTGCTGAACGACGACGACCTGTCGTACGCCAAGGTCCGCCTGGACGAGCAGTCGCTGGCGTTCGTCACCGAGCACCTCGGCGACTTCGACTCCTCCCTGCCGCGCGCCCTGTGCTGGGCCTCGGCGTGGGACATGACCCGGGACGCCGAGCTGCCCACCCGCGACTACCTCTCGCTGGTGCTGTCCGGCATCGGCAAGGAGTCCGACATCGGCGTGGTGCAGTCGCTGCACCGTCAGGTCAAGCTGGCGCTCGACCTGTACGCCGACCCGGCCGCACGCGAGTCCCTGCTCACCCGCTGGACCGACGCCACGCTGGCCCACCTGCGCGCGGCCGAGCCGGGCAGCGACCACCAGCTGGCCTGGGCGCGGGCGTTCGCGGCGACCGCGCGCACCCCCGAGCAGCTGGACCTGCTGGAGGCGCTGCTGGAGGGCACGCAGACGGTCGAGGGCCTGGTCGTGGACACGGAGCTGCGCTGGGCCTTCGTGGAGCGTCTCGCGGCCGTCGGCCGGTTCGACGAGGCGGAGATCGCCGCCGAGTACGAGCGGGACAAGACGGCCGCCGGTGAGCGCCACGCGGCCACCGCGCGCGCGGCCCGTCCGACGGAGGAGGCCAAGGCGGAGGCCTGGTCGTCGGTCATCGACTCCGACAAGCTGCCGAACGCCGTGCAGGAGGCCGTGATCGGCGGCTTCGTGCAGACCGACCAGCGCGAGCTGCTGGCGCCGTACGCGGACCGGTACTTCGAGGTCGTCAAGGACGTCTGGGACGCCCGTTCGCACGAGATCGCCCAGCAGATCGCGGTGGGCCTGTACCCGTCGGTCCAGGTGTCCGAGGCCACCCTGGCCAGGACGGACGCCTGGTTCACCGCGGCCGAGCCGAACGCGGCCCTGCACCGCCTCGTCTCGGAGTCCCGCGCGGGCGTCGAGCGGGCCCTGAAGGCCCAGGCCGCGGACGCGGCGGCCGAGTAGTCCTCCGTACGGCCCTCTGTACGGCCTGCTGTGAGGTGACGGGGCGCCCGGTGCTGTCGGCACCGGGCGCCCACGCCTTTTCCCACCCTTGTCAGGAGTCTCGTCCGGGAGCCGGCGGCCGGGCCGCCGCGTCCCGCAGCGCCCGCAGCACCCGGGCCACCGGCGGGCCCGTCCCGCCGCCCTTGCGGACCGCCGCCACCACGTGCCGGACCGGGCGGTCCGCGGTCAGTTCGCGCAGGACGACACCGTCTTGGCGGCCGGCCGCCATCCGCGGGACCAGGGCCACGCCCATCCCGGCCTCCACCATGGCGAGGATCGCCGTCCAGCCGGAGGCCGAGTGGCCCTGGTGAGGGCTGAAGCCGGCCGCCTCGCAGGCGCGGCGGGTGATGTCCGACCAGGGGCCGCTGCCGCCGAAGATCCAGGGTTCCGCGGCCAGATCGGTCAGCTTCAGGACGTCGGCGCCGGCCAGGGGATGGCCGGGCGGCAGAGCCACGTCGAGGGGGTCGGTCAGCAGGGGCACATGGGTGAAGCGGCGGTCGGCCGCGCTCGGGGCCTCGGCCGCCAGGGAGAGGGCGAGGTCGACGTCACCGGCGGCCAGCAGGTCGTAGGCCTCGGCGGCCTCCGCCTCCCGCACGCGTACGGTGACCTGCGGGTGCGTGGTGCGCAGGGCCCGTACGGCCGGTACGACCAGGGCGGGGACGGCGGTCGGGAAGGCACCGACCCTGACCTCGCCCGCCTCCCCCTGCGCGTAGGCGGCGAGCGCTGCGTCGGCCCGCTCCAGCTGCTCGAACACGGCCTCCGCGTGCGCCAGTACCAGCCGGGCCGCGTCGGTGAGCCGAACCCTGCGGCCGTGCGCCTCCAGC
The DNA here is from genome assembly GCF_044593395.1 of Streptomyces sp. NPDC052301. Taxonomy (NCBI): domain Bacteria; kingdom Bacillati; phylum Actinomycetota; class Actinomycetes; order Kitasatosporales; family Streptomycetaceae; genus Streptomyces; species Streptomyces sp. NPDC052301. The sequence continues at coordinate 312,108 of NZ_JBIUBE010000005.1, forward strand.
AGGGGCACACCGAGCTGGGCGGCGAGATTGGTCAGCTGCTGGGAGACCGCCGAGGGCGTCATGTGCAGGGCCTCGGCCGTCGCGGTCACGGTGCCGCGCTCGCGCAGGGTGCGCAGGATGTGCAGCTTCCTCAGGTCCCACTCGGCCATGCGCGCACGGTACACGCGGCCGCGGTGACCGCTGCCGGGCGACCGGGTCCACCGTGCGCCCGTCCCTTCCCGGCGGCACGGCCCGCCGTCACCGCCGGGACCCCGCCCCCAGGACCACCCCGCCCAGGATCAGCGCCATCGACAGCAGCTGGGGCAGGCCGGTCGTCTCACCGAGGACGGCCCAGGACAGCAAGGCCACGCACACCGGCTGGAGGTAGTAGACGATGCCGGCACGGGTCGCGCCGAGCAGGGCGATGGCCTTGTTCCAGGCGAAGAAGGCGAGGGCGGAGGAGGCCACGCCGACGTAGAGCAGGGGCAGGACGGTGCCCGGGGCCGGGCTGAAGCCGCCCTGGAGGGCGAGGCTCGCGGCCTGCACGGGCAGCAGGAGGACGGTGCCGACCAGGAACGTGGTGAACAGGAAGGCCGTGCCGCCCAGTTCGGCGGGCTTGCGGCGCAGCAGCGCGCTGTAGCCGGCGAAGCAGCAGGCCGCGGCGATCATCCACAGGTCGCCGGGCGAGAAGGCCGCGCCGCCGCCGACCAGCAACGCCACGCCCCCGCAGGCGATGAGCAGCCCGGTGGTGCGCCGCCCGCCGAGCCGTACGCCGCCCAGCCGCTCGAAGGCCGCCATCAGCACCGGCGAGGCCGCCATGATCATGCCCATGGTGGCGGCCGGCGTGGTCAGCCCGGCCTGGTTGACCAGGGTGTTGTAGACGGCCACGCCGAGCAGGGAGGCGAGAAGGACGTAGCGGCCGTGCCGGCGAAGCAGCGCCCGCTGCCGCCAGGCCTGCCGGGCGCCGAAGGGGGCGACGGCGAGCAGGGCGATCACCCAGCGCCAGAAGGCGTGCTGGACGGGCGGGACGCTGTCGTGCAGGCCGCGGGAGGTGACGAAGCTGCCGGACCAGACGACCGTGGCGAGCGCGGCGCAGGCGAGGCCGAGCAGGGGGGCGGCGGCCTCGCGGGTGCGCAGGGCGCGGGAGAGCCGGGTGGTGGTCGTGGAGGCGGTGGAGGTCGTGGTGGTCGTCCGGTGCACGACGGCGGTCACAGAGGTCCTTTCCGGGCGGGGGTGCGGGGGTGCCGTTCCCTACCGTCGCAAGCCGGAACCTGTCAGGTCCATCGAATCTTTTCGACCGTTCTTTTCAGTTCTGCTGAACGGCCGGGACTTCCGGCCTCCCAGCTGGGCCGCCACCGTCGCCGCGAACGCCAGGGCCATGCCCGCCAGTTGCACGGGGGTGAGCGTCTGACCGAGGGCCGCCCAGCCGACGACGGCCGCGGTCAGCGGGGAGAGCGGGCCGAGGAAGCCGACCTGGGTGGCGGCGAGCCGGCCGATGCCGCGGAACCACAGCCAGTAGGCGACGGCCGTGTTCGCCAGGGCGAGGTAGAGGTAGCCGCCCACCGCGCGGGCGTCGAGGGCGGGCGGGGCGCCCTCTGCGAGCAGGGCGATCGGCGCGATGAGCAGGCCGCCCGCGGTGAGCTGCCAGGCCGTCAGCGCCAGCGGGCCGACGCCGTCCGGACGGCCCCAGCGCTTGGTCAGTACGGTGCCGGTGGCCATGGAGACGGTGGACGCGACCGCCGCGAGCACCCCCACGAGGTCGAGCGCGCCCGCGCCCTCCAGGACGACGAGGCTGACCCCGAGCGCGGCGGCGACCCCGGTGACCAGGGTGCGTGGGGCCGGCCGTCGGCCGAGCAGCAGCGCCGAGAGGCCGACGACGAACAACGGTCCGGCCGAGCCGACGACGGCGGCCATCCCGCCCGGCAGCCGGTACGCGGACACGAACAGCAACGGGAAGAAGGCGCCGATGTTCAGCGCGCCGAGCGCGGCCGCCTTGGCCCACCAGACACCGCGCGGCAGCACGCGCGTCAGGGCGAGCAGCAGGAGCCCGGCGGGCAGGGCCCGCATCAGGCCGGTGAACAGGGGGCGGTCCGGCGGCAGGAACTCGGTGGTGACGGCATAGGTGGTGCCCCAGGAGACGGGCGCCAGGGCGGTGAGCAGGACGGTGACATGTCGCTTCACGATCGGGATCCCTTCGGACTGCCCCAGGTAGCTTCGTGGAAAGTAGCTTAGCCCTAAGCAACTTTCCGTCAAGCTACTTTCTTGCCGTCGAGCGTCCCTGAGGCGATACTCGGCCCATGAGTGCAGGCAAGGACCCCGTGGACGCGATCATCGAGCAGTGGGCCACCGCGCGGCCCGACCTCGACACCAGGGCGATGGAGGTCTTCGGGCGGATCTTCCGCCTCTCCCGGGCCATGAGCGACCGGATGGAGAAGGCCTACGCCCCCTACGGCGTCTCACGCGGCGAGTTCGACGTGCTGGCGACCCTGCGCCGCTCCGGCGAGCCGTACACCCTCTCCCCGCGCCGGCTGTCGGCCACGCTGATGCTGACCACCGGCGGCATGACCGGCCGCCTCGACAAGCTGGAACGGGCCGGTCTGCTGCGCCGCTCCCCCGACCCGCACGACCGCCGCGGCCTCCAGGTGACGCTGACCCCGAAGGGGCTGGACATCATCGACCAGGCGGTCGGCGCGGGCCTCGCCGTCCAGACGGAGGCCCTGTCCGCCCTCGACGACGAACAGGCCGACCACCTGGCCGGCCTGCTGCGGGAACTGCTCGCGGGGACCCCGGGGGCGGATCACTAGGGGGTTTCGTTCGAATCAGGGCGGACCCGGGCTGATCCAGACGAGGCCTCCTGGCCGCCGACGCAGGCGGACACCGCCGCACCGATCCGGGTCACATCGGCCGTGTCGGCCGCCCAGGCCACGTATCCGTCGGGGCGCACCAGCACGGACGTACGGCGGTCGCTCGCCCAGCGCGCCACCACCAGCCGGTTCGCGCGGCCGGCCCCCGCCTCGTACGGCTCCGGGGTGATCAGCACGAACCGGCCGCCGCGCAGGGCCTCGTAGAGACGGCCGCCGCCGGCCAGGGCCACGTCGGGGACGCGGGCGCCGGTGAGACGGTGGGCGCCCCGGGGCGCGGGGTAGCGGTATCCGATGCCGGTGACCTGGGCGGCGACCGCGCGTCGGGCGGGGCCGACCGCGTCGAGGAAGCGGGTGAGCACGGCCCGCGCCGCCAGCGTCCAGGGACGCTTGGCCATGGCGAGGCGCACGATCCCGCCGCTGCTGCGCAGCACCGCCCTGCCGACCGGGTGCCGCTCGGCCTGGTAGCTGTCCAGCAGGCCGGGGCCCGCATGCCCGGCGGCGACCGCGGCCAGCTTCCAGCTCAGGTTGGCCGCGTCCTGCAGCCCGGTGTTCATGCCCTGACCGCCGGCCGGGGTGTGGACGTGCGCCGCGTCCCCGGCGAGGAAGACCCGGCCGACCCGGTAGGCGGGCGCCTGCCGTTCGTCGCTGTGGAAGCGGGACATCCAGCGGGCGTCGTGCATCCCGAAGTCCCGGCCCAGGGCCAGCCGGGTGATCTCCTTGACCTCCGCCAGGTCCAGCGGTTCGCTGTCGGGGACGTTACGGCCCCGGTGCCAGCCGATCACCCGGTGGTAGCCGTCGCCGAAGGGCGCGAGGAAGGCGAAGGCGTCGCCGACGGCGTTGACGGTGAGCAGGGTCAGGGGCTGCTCGGCGAGCCGGACGTCGGCGAGCACGACGGACCGGATCACCGACCGGCCCGGGAAGGGCAGACCGATCGCCTCCCGTACGGCGCTGCGCATGCCGTCGGCGCCCACGACGTACCCGGCCCGCAGGGACCGCGCCTCCCCCTCGGGCCCGCGGACCTCGACCGTCACCCCGTTCGCGTCCTGGCTCAGGCCGGTCAGCTCGGTGTCGTGGCGGAAGTCGACGCCCGCGTCCACCGCACGCTTCTCGAGCACCTTCTCGACCTCGTACTGCGGGAGGACCAGGAGGTGGTTGAAGCGGGAGGGGAGGGCGGCGAGGTCGACGGTGAGCCGGCCGAAGAGGCCGAGGCGGTCCAGGGGGCGGCCGACGGCTTCGAGCGCGTCGGCGAGGCCGCGGGCGTCGAGCTGCTCCAGGGTGCGGGCGTGCAGGACGAAGGCGCGGGAGAGGTTGCTGATCCGGTGCGGGCGCTTCTCGACGACGGTGACCGGGACGCCGGCGGTGGCGAGGTCGCCGGCGAGGAGGAGGCCGGTGGGGCCGGAGCCGACGACGACGACGTTCTCGATGCTCTCGGCGTTCTCGACGGCCTCCACGACTTCGGCGGCTTCGACGGCTTCGGCGTTCTTGACGGTGTTTCCCGTGGTGGCGTTCATGAGGGGCCTCCTCCTGGGTGCCGTGCCAACAGATGTTGGTCAACGCTTGTTGGCAAGCCTAGAGCGGCCCGGCCAGAAAGGTCAACGCTTGTTGGCCTACAAATGTTGGCATACGCTCGTTGACATGACTGCCGACCACCGCACCAGCCCGCCGCGCCGCTCCGACGCCACCCGCACCGCCATCCTCGCCGCCGCCCGCGAGCGCTTCGCCGCCGACGGGTACGAGCGGGCCACCATCCGGGCCATCGCCAAGGACGCGCGGATCGACCCGTCGATGGTGATGCGGTACTTCGGCAGCAAGGAGGGGCTGTTCGCGGCGGCCGTCGCGCTCGATCTGCGGTTGCCCGACCTCGCGCGGGTGGAGCGGGAGGAGGTCGGGCGGGCGCTGGTGGGCCACTTCCTCGACCTGTGGGAGGAGAACGAGGAGCTGCGGGCCGTGCTGCGGGTCGGCGTCACCAACCAGGCCGGGGCCGAGCGGATGCAGGGCATCTTCCGGGAGCAGCTGCTGCCGGTGGCCCGTCAGGTGTGTCCCGACCCGGAGCAGGTGCCGACGCGGGCCGCGCTGTGTGCCGCGCAGGTGCTCGGCATGGCCCTGACCCGCTATGTGCTGCGGCTGCCGGCGGCGACGGCGCTGTCCCGGGAGGAGCTGGTGGCGTGGCTCGGGCCGACCGTGCAGCGGTACCTGACCGCGCCGCACCCGTGAGGGGCGGGGAAGGAGAAAACGCCGAGGGCGCCGGCCTCACCCGGGTACGACGTGCGCGCGTACCGGCGGGAGGAGGGGCGCCCTCGGCGTGAGAGTCGGCGGTCCGGTCAGGCCTTGGCCTCGGACTTGACGTTGATGTTGGACGAGGTGGTGTCCTTCTTCTTGTGGGACTTGTCCAGTGCCATGACCAGACCGGCGATCACCACGAACAGCGCCAGCGGGAGCAGCACGTACAGGCCCAGCGTCTGGACGACGCTCAGGCCCGGGCCGGGGTCGTCGCCGTCGTCGCGGGTCAGCGCGAGCGCGGGGGACGACATGAGCAGCATCATCAGCGTCGTACCGGCGGCCAGGGCGCCGGCGCGCAGGGCGTTCTTCTTGTCCACGCCTTCAAGTTAGCGAATCACCCGGAAGGCCGCGCGCCCGGGGTCCCGTAGGGAGGCTGCGGGGTCCCGTGGGGGCGGCCACCGGGTTCCGTCGCGGAGGCTCAGGGTGTCTTCCCCTCCCTGAGCACCTCCAGCAGTCCTCTGAGCCGCTGCGACGCCACCAGCTCCTCCAGCGGCACCGGACGGCCGTCGTGGTCCGCGATCGGCAGCCGCCAGTTCGGGTACTGGTCCCATGTCCCGGGCAGGTTCTGCGGGCGGCGGTCGCCCACACCGTCGGGCAGCCAGACGCCGATCAGGCGGGCCGGGGTGCGCAGCAGGAAGCGGTGGACGGCGCGGATCTCCTCCTCCTCGTCGGAGCCGGGCGGCCCGGCGGCCGTGAGGTCCAGCAGACCGAGACTGCCCAGCAGGGCGAGCCACTCGGCGGCGTCGGCGGTGGCCTCGGCGCGTTCCTCGACGGCCGGGCGGGTGAGCAGGCCGAGGCGGTCGCGCAGGTCCACGTGTTCGCCGGTGAGCCGGGCGGCGGTGGGCGGCAGGTCGTGGGTGGTGGCGGTGGCCAGGCAGTCGGCGCGCCAGCGTTCGGGGGGCAGCGGGTGTCCGTCGCCCTCCCAGTCCCGTTCGAACCACAGCACCGAGGTGCCGAGCAGCCCGCGCCGCTGCAGGGTCTCGCGGACACCGGGTTCGACGGTGCCCAGGTCCTCGCCGATGACGACGGCCCCGGCGCGGGTGGCCTCCAGCGCGAGGAGGGCGAGCATGGCGTCGGCGTCGTAGCGGACGTAGGTGCCCTCGGTGGGCGGGCTGCCCTGAGGCACCCACCAGAGCCGGAACAGGCCCATGACGTGGTCGATGCGCAGGGCGCCCGCGTAGCGGAAGAGGGCGCGCAGCAGGTCGCGGTAGGGGGCGTGTCCGCAGGCCGCGAGCCGGTCGGGGCGCCAGGGCGGCAGGCCCCAGTCCTGGCCACGGGCGTTGAAGGCGTCCGGCGGGGCGCCGATCGAGGTGCCGGCGGCGAAGACGTCCTGCTGGGCCCAGGCGTCGGCGCCGCCCGGGTGCACGCCGACGGCGAGGTCGTGCACGATCCCGACGGGCATGCCGGCCTCGCGGGCGGCGCGCTGGGCGGCGCGCAGCTGACCGTCGGTGAGCCAGGCGAGGCGGGCGTGGAAGGCGACGCGGTCGGCGAGGTCGGTGCGGGCGCGGGCGGTCTCGGCCGAGCGCGGATCGCGCAGGCCGGCGGGCCAGCCGTGCCAGTCGGAGCCGTGTATCTCGGCGAGGGCGTACCAGGTGGCGTGGTCCTCGAGGGCCTGGCCGTGGGCGGCGCGGAAGGCGTCGTAGGCGGCCTGGCGGCCCGGTGGCAGGGGGACCCGCAGGACGATCTCCAGGGCCTCCCGCTTCAGCTCCCACACCGCGTCCCGGTCGATGAGGGCGCCCTTGTCGAGGACGGTCGCCCGCAGCCGGTCGGCCCGCTCCAGCAGGCCGCGCAGCCGGTCCTGGTCCTCGGCGTACGGGAACTCGGGGACGTCCTCGACGCGCAGGTGCACGGGGTCGGGGAAGCGGCGGGAGGAGGGACGGTACGGGGACGGATCGGTGGGAGCGCCGGGTACGGCCGCGTGCAGCGGGTTGACCTGGACGAATCCGGCGCCCGCGGTGCGTCCGGCCCAGCCGGCCAGCTCGGCGAGGTCGCCGAGGTCGCCCATGCCCCAGGAGCGGCGGGAGAGCAGCGAGTACAGCTGGACGAGGAGACCGTAGGAGCGGCCGGGCGGGGCGGGCAGCCGGTCGGGGGCGACGACGAGGTGGGCGGTCGCCGTACGGCCGTCGGGCGCGAGGGCGGTCAGCCGGTGCACGCCGAGCGGCAGGCCGGCGGCGGTCTCGCGGTCCTCGCCGTCCTCCGTCCGCACCTGCAGCCGGGTGCCCGCGGGCAGGTCGGCGAGGGCGGTGGGCGGCTCCGCGCCGGCCCACTGGACCAGGGTCGGCGGCAGCAGGCGTGCGCGCAGCTCGCGCTCCCGGTCGGCGAGCGCGGCACGGACCGCGTCCGGGCCGTCCGCGTCGACGCCGAGGGCGGCCAGGGCGGCGACCACGGCGGAGGCGGGGACCGGGACGGTGCGGTCGGGGGCGGGACTGTAGGAGGTGGCGACTCCGTGCAGCTCGGCGAGCCGGGCCAGCTCCGGCGCGGGTGGTCCGGCGTGCTCGTCGTGGGCTGCCGCCATCTACAGCCCCGGGCCGAAGGAGTCCGGGACGGGGTCGGACTCGCTGGTCAGCGGGGTGGCGTCGGCGAGTGGGGGCTCGCTGGTCAGGGGCTCGGCGTCGGGCAGCGGCGGTTCGCTGGTCAGAGGGGTCTGGACGCAGGCGCTCTCCGAGCTGAAGACGCAGAGCCCCGTCTCCAGGAGATGGGCGGACAGGTCCGCCTCGGGTTTGGACTGGGCGGGAATCGAGAGGCGAGCCGATGCGGGCACGGCGGTCTCCTTGTGGGTGCGTCGTCGGGACGGCTTCTGTCGGGTCAGGGCAGGCCTACCCAGTGAGGGCGTCGGCACGCGTGACGGTCCGCGGAGCACCTGAAGGGGGCATCGTGATCCGGCGCCGGCCCGGTGATCGATAGAGGGGGTGTGAGACTGTTCCGCCCCATGGGGGGCCATCGGGAGAACGACGACGGGGCCGGTGGGGACGCGTCCCTGTTGCGGGCCGTCGCCGCGGGGGACGCGGGAGCCATGGCCGCCCTGTACGACCGGCACGCGGGGTGGCTGCACGCCCGGCTGACCCGGCGCTGCGCCGATCCGGAGCTGGTCCGCGAGGTGGTGCAGGACACGTTCGTCACGGTGTGGCGGTCGGCGGCCGGGCACCGCGGGGAGGAGGCGGGCGGCTGGCTGTGGACGATCGCCGCGCGCCGGCTGGTGGACGCGCGGCGGGCCCAGGAGCGGGCCGCGCGGGTGGCGGGGGCACCGCTGGAGACGCCTGACGGCTCCCACGAGCCCGCCGCCGCGCCGTCCGCCGAGGACAGGGTGCTGGTGGGGCTGGAGTACGGCGATGTCGGCACCGCGCTCGACCGGATCTCCCCGGAGCTGCGCGAGGTGCTGCGCGCGACCGTCGTGGACGGGCTGAGCACCCGGGAGGCGGCCCGGCTGCTCGGCATACCCGAGGGCACGGTGAAGTCCCGGGCCCGGCGCGCCCGAGCCGAACTGCGGGCGGCGCTGGCCCAGTTGAACCCGTCGCCGCTGGGAGGCACGGCATGACGAACGACAACACCCACATCTGGCACCTCTCCGCGGACCGCGTGGCCCGCTACACCGACGGCTCGCTGCCGGAGCCGGACGCCTGGTCCCTGGAGAAGCACGTGGAAGGCTGCGGGGGGTGTGCGGCCCGGGTGTCGGAGGCGGTACGGGGCACGGCGGCCGGTGCGGTGCTCGCGGAGATCCGGGCATCGGTCCTGGAGACGGTCCTCGGCACGGCGGTGGAGAACGGGCGCGAGCAGGGCCCGGTGGGGAACGGGCGCGAGCAGGGCCCGGTGGGGAACGGGCGCGAGCAGGGCCCGGTGGGGAACGGGCGCGAGCAGGGCCCGGTGGGGAACGGGCGCGAGC